>DATHAF010000049.1:0-2149 GCA_035296785.1 Gaiellaceae bacterium | reverse complement strand
GGCGCGAACCTCGTCGAGATACGCCGGGGCGACGAGCCGGACGGAGAGTTCGAGCGGGTGATCGAGTGCGCGGGCACACAGGAGGCGCTCGACATCGCCTCGCGCCTCGTCGCCCCTCGCGGTCGGCTGATCATCGCGGGGTACCACCAGGACGGCCCGCGCACGGTCGACCTCCAGTCGTGGAACTGGCGCGGCCTCGACGTGGTCAACGCGCACGAGCGCGATCCGCTGGCTGTCGTCGCCGCGATCGAGGAGGCGGCGCGCCTGGCCGCGGCGGGAATCCTCGACCTGGCTGCGCTTGCCACCCACCGCTTCCCCCTCGAGCGGCTGGGCGAAGCCTTCGAGGCGGCGCGAACCCGGCGTGATGGTTTCGTCAAGGCCTGGGTGGCGCCGTGACCGCCGTCGCGACCCGGCCCCGGATCGGCTTCCTCGGCCTCGGCTGGATCGGGCGTAACCGTCTCGAGGCGCTGGAGCGAAGCGGAGTGGCGGAGATCGGCGCGGTCGCCGACCCGGCGCTGCCGGAGGCGCTCGACCGGCTCGACGAGTTGCTGCAAGAGGAGCTCGACGGGATCGTGATCGCGACGCCGAGCGCGCTCCACGCCGCCCAGGCCGAGGCGGCTCTCGAGCGCGGGCTCGCCGTCTTCTGCCAGAAGCCGCTCGGACGGAGCGCCGCCGAGGTGAAGCGAGTGGTCGAGGTGGCACGACGCGCGGATCGGCTTCTCGCAGTCGACCTCTCGTACCGTCACGTTCAGGCTGTGCGGGCTGTGGTGGAAGCAGTCCGCTCCGGACAGCTCGGCGAGGTCTTCGCCGGCGACCTCGTCTTCCACAATGCCTACGGGCCCGACAAGGACTGGTTCTACGATCGGGAGCTCTCCGGCGGTGGCTGTGTGATCGACCTCGGCCTCCATCTGGTCGACGTCGCGCTGTGGGCGCTCGGTGACGAGGTGACGCACGTCTCGAGCCGGCTACGCGGAGAGCCGGTGGAGCAGTTCGCGGTCGCCCAGCTGGACCTCCTGGGAGGCGCCGTCGTTCGTGTCGCCTGCTCGTGGAACCTGCAGGCGGGCCAGGACTGCGTCTTCGAGGCGTCGTTTTACGGGACCGAAGGCTCGGCGTCGGCCCGGAACGTCGATGGGTCGTTCTACGCGTTCCGCGCGGAGGTCGCGCGCGACGGCACGCGCACGAGCCTGGCCGAGCCGCCCGACGATTGGGGAGGCCGGGCGCTCGTCGAATGGGCCCAGCATCTGGCCGTGGACGGACGCTTCGACCCACGGGCGGCGCAGCACGTGCGGGTGGCGGAGGTGCTGGACGCGATCTACGGGAGGGCTCCGTGAGGGTCCTGCTCGCGATAGACACGATCGGCGGTGTCTGGACCTACGGCCTCGAGCTGACGCGGGCACTCGCTCGCCACGGGATCGAGGTCGTGCTTGCCGGGCTCGGCAACCCGCTGAACCCCGAGCAGCGGCGCGCCGCGCTCGAGTCGTCGGCGGCACGCGTCTACGCCTTCGAGTGCGAGCTCGAATGGATGGAGCACCCGTGGGGCGACGTGGAGCGATCGGGCGAATGGCTGCTCGAGGTTGCGGCCGAGACGGACGCCAACCTCGTCCACCTGAACACGTTCGCGCACGGCGGGCTGCCCTGGCCGGTGCCGGTGGTGGTCGGCGCGCACTCCGACGTGCTCACCTGGCACGAGGCCGTGCGGAGCAAGCCTGCCGGGGCCGAGTGGGACGAGTATCGCGAGGCCGTGAGCGGCGGTCTACTCGGTGCGGATGCGGTCGTGGCCCCCACCGAGGCGATGCTGCGCGACCTCGAGCGCAACTACCGCTTTCCCTGCGAGCGGCGTGCGATCCCCAACGCGCGGGATCCCAAATTGTTCGTACCGCTCGAAAAGGAGCCGTTCGTCTTCTCCGCCGGCCGCCTCTGGGACGAGGCGAAGAACATCGCGGCGCTCGACCGGATCGCGCCCCGCCTTCCCTGGCCGGTGGTGCTGGCGGGACCCGGAGTGCCCGGCGCCTCCCGCCGCCTCGGCTCCGTGTCGGGCCCGCAGCTCGCCGATCTCTTCGGTCGGGCTTCAATCTTCGCTGAGCCGGCACGTTACGAGCCTTTCGGGCTCGCGGCGCTCGAGGCAGGCCTCGCCGGCTGCGCCCTCGTC
>DATHAF010000048.1:0-22970 GCA_035296785.1 Gaiellaceae bacterium | reverse complement strand
GGCCCCAACACGACGGACCGCATGCGGCGCATCTACCTCGCGCAGTACTCGCCTGAGCCGATCCTTGATGAGGATCGTTCAGCACCGCGGCACCTCGCCGAGCCGCTCCTGGTCGCCGGCGAGCGAGTGCGCTAGCCGGCGACCCCACCCGACCCACCGCCGCTAGGATCGCGCCCGAGCCCATGCGAGGAGCCCACACAGATGGAATGTGACGTTGCCGTCCTCGGGGGCGGCCCGGGCGGCTACACAGCCGCGATCCGCGCCGCGCAGCTCGGCGCCAAGACCGTCTGCATCGAGAAGGAGCCCGAGCTCGGCGGCACGTGCCTGCGCGTCGGTTGCATCCCGACCAAGGCCTGGGTGCAGACCGCCTTCGCGCTGAAGGAGGCCGAGGAGACCTTCGCCAAGCTCGGCGTCCAGACGAGCGCGCCGACCCTCGACTTCGCCACCGCCAACCAGTGGAAAGACGGCGTCGTCAAGCAGATGACGGGCGGGGTCGCGATCCTGTTCAAGGCCAACGGGGTCGAATGGGTCAAAGGAACAGGCCGCTTCAAGGACGCGCACACGATCACGGTCGAAGGCGGCGAGGACGTCACCTTCAAGCAGGCCGTGATCGCCACCGGCTCATTCCCGTTGCGCCCGCCGATCGACGGCCTCGACTCCCCTCGCTGCGTCGACTCGACCGGCCTCCTCGCCCAGACCGAAGTCCCGAAGCGCCTCGTCGTCCTCGGCGGCGGGATCATCGGGTGCGAGTTCGCCTCGATCTTCCGGCGCTTCGGCTCCGAGGTGACGATCATCGAGATGCTTCCAGGCCTGATCCCGCAGGAGGACGCCGACGCGGCCAAGGAGCTCGCCAAGCAGTTCGGCAAGCGCGGCATCACCGTCCACCTCGAGACCACCTGCGACAACGTTGAGGACACCGGCAGCGGCCTGCGCATCCACTTCGGCGGCGAATCCATCGAGGCCGACCTGATGCTCGTCGCCACGGGGCGCGGTCCCAGCGTCGAGAACCTCGGGCTCGAGGAGATCCAGGTCGAGTTCGACAAGCGCAAGGGCATCGCCGCCGACGAGCATCGCCGGACGACGCAGCAGCACATCTACGCCGTCGGCGACTGCGCCGGCTACTGGCAGCTCGCCCACACCGCCTTCCGCGAGGGCGAGGTCGCGGCCGAGAACGCCATGGGGCACGAGGCGATCGTCGACAACCGCGGCGTCCCGCGCCCGATCTACACCGACCCGGAGATCGCCGGCGTCGGCCTGACCGAGGCCGAGGCGCGCGAGCAATACGGTGACGATGTCGCCGTCGGCGTGTTCCCCTGGGTCGCGAACGCTCGCGCCGTGATGCAGAACGAGACCGTCGGCTGGGTCAAGTCGATCCACGAGACCCACTACGGCGAGCTGCTCGGGTTGATCATGGTCGGCCCGCACGTGACCGACCTGATCGAGGCGGGCACGATCGCCCTCGACGCCGAGGCCACCGTCGAGACGGTCGCCGACGGGATGGCAGCCCATCCGACCCTCTCCGAGGCGATCAAGGAAGCCGGGCTCGTCGCGCTCGGCCGCCCCATCCACATTCCGATCAAGAAGCGCGCCGCGGCTAAGGCCTAGAGAGCCGTATCCGCGTGGCGGTGCTCGCCGTTTGAGCAACATGGAGGCATCCCGCGCGGGTCGTCCGTCGCGACCCCGGAAGTCTCTTCGCCTACTGAAGCGCACGGCCGACCCGGCGTTCGAGCGGCTCTACCGCCAACACGCGCGCGAGGTCTATCAGTACGCACTCGCCCTGCTGACGAACCCGGCCGACGCGGAGGACGCCACGCAGACGGCCTTCCTCAATGCCTACCGCGCCTTCCAGCGCGGCGAGCGGCCGCACAAGCCGCACAACTGGTTGATCACGATCACGCACAACGTCTGCCGGATGCGCTGGCGCCAGGCCGACAGCCGGCCACGCGAGGTCGCGCTCGAGGAGGCCCCTGAGCCGGTCGCTCTCGACCACGAACGGCCGGACCTCGATGCGCTGCTGAACGCGCTCGCCGGGCTCTCGTTCAACCAGCGCGCCGCGCTCGTCATGCGCGAGCTGGAAGGGCGCAGCTATCAGGAGATCGCCGAGGTCCTCGAGGTCTCGAACGGCGCGGTGGAGGCGCTCCTCTTCCGAGCGCGCCGCCGGCTCCAACTCCAGCGCGGTGCCGTTGGCGTCCTCAGCCACGGCACCGCTGCCGGGCTCGCTCACGTCATTCATCGGGGCCGGAGGAGGTGCCGCCACGGCCGGCGGCGCGGCGATCGGCGCCAACGTCGTGCTCAAGGCGGCGGCGGTCGTCGTCGCAGGCGCCGTGACCGCGGGCGTCGGCTTCAAGAGCGTCGAGGCCATCACGGCTCCCGCTCCGCTATCAGCGGCTCAGTCGAAAGTGCTGCTTGCCCGAGCCGGGCAGAAGAGCGCTCTCGCCGGCCAGGCCGAGGAGGGTCGGAAGACCGTCAACGTGCGGGACGATGAGCGTCGGCGCTCAACTCCCGTCACCCGCGCAAGCGTCCAGCCGAGCGCACCGAGCAACCCCTCGTCGGCAACCCAGGAGGCCTCGCCGCCCCCGCCGCCGATCGCCTCGACCGCGGCGCTAGCACCCATCGGGGTCACAGTCGCCGTGCCCGTTCCGCCACCGCCAGTGCTCCCGCCGCCCCCGGTGACGGTGCCCCCGGCACCGGTAACGGTGCCACCGCCCCCGCCGCTGCCACCGCCGCCTCCGCTCCCAATCACCGTAACCATCGCGATTCTGCCGCCTCCGCCGCTCAAATAACCCGTCAGCGGGGTGCAAGATCGCTGTAAATAGGGCATCTTTTGGGTGTGACACCGATTCTCGCGCAGCGCCTCGGCACGGACCGCGCCTTTGAGCGCCTCTATCGCAAGCACGCTGGCGACGTCTATCGCTACGCGCTCGTTGTCCTGCGCAATGAGGCAGACGCCGAGGATGTCACCCAGACGACCTTCCTCAACGCCTACAAGGCCTTTGAGCGCGGCGAGCGTCCACGCGCGCCGCAGAACTGGCTGATCGCGATCGCGCACAACGTCTGCCGGCAGCGCTTCCGCCAGTCGCAGCGTCGGCCGAACGAGGTCGTCTTCGAGGAGGAGCTCGCCGAGGCAGCGGCCGTCGAGGACGACGCCGTCTCCGCCGAGGACATCCGCCGCGCCCTCGGCCACCTCGCCTTCAACCAGCGAGCCGCGCTGGTCATGCGCGAGCTCGAAGGACGCAGCTACCAGGAGATCGCGGAGATCCTCGAGCTCTCCGTGAGCGCAGTCGAGACCCTCATCTTCCGCGCCCGCCGCGCACTGCGCGAGCAGCTCGAGGACGGGATCACCTGTCACGAGGCCGAGTTCGCGATCTCGAAGCAGCTCGACGGACGCCTCTCCCGCCAGGAGCGTGGCGCGCTGCGGGCTCACCTGCGCGAGTGCGAGGAATGCGCCGGCTTCGCCCGGAGCCAGCGGGCCCAGCGCGGCTCGCTGAAGTCGCTTGCCCTCATTCCGCTCCCGCAGTCGCTCTCCGGTCTCTTCGGAGGGGGCGGGGGAGGGGCGGCCATCGGCGGCGGGCTCGCGGTCAAGGCCGCGGCTCTCGGTGCCAGCGCCGTGGTCGCGACCGGGGTCGGCTACGAGGGCGTCAAGCACGGCATCTGGCATCCCCCCGGGCTCTTGGGAGTCGCGGCGCCCAAGAAGGACGAGAGTGACGCAGCCCCGGTCAAAGCAGTAGTGAGCGAGGCGTCCCGGTTCGCCCCCGACTCCGGGGTGCCGAGCGACAAGACCCTCGTCTTCACCCCGGCCACGGTCAAAGCGCGCCCGAGCCGCGCCGTGGGCAGGCGCAAGGTCGCCAAGCACGAGGCGCGCCTCAAGCCGGCACACCGCGAGGTGAGCTCGCTGCCGCCGACCCGCGCCCGTGGCGTCGTGCACCGGCCAGTCACGCCGCCGGCGGGAAGCAAGCGGCAATCCCCCATCCACGCAAAGACCCACGTCAAGCCGCCGCCACCGGCGCCACCGGCGAAGAAACCTCCGCGCGACAAGTCCAGCCGCCCAGTGCCGCCTCCGCCGCCTCCTCCGCCGGTGCCTGCGGTGGATCGCGGCAAGCCCAAGCCCTAAGAGGCTAGGGGAACGTAGCTGTGCCGTAGGCGCGCTACTCGCATCGAAGCGGCGTCTCAGTCGCGTCGAGTCCTTCTGGCTGCTAGAACACCGGGCTGTGGGAATCCTCAATCGACGAAACGCCGTCCTCGGCTGGGGCATTTGGCAGGTCACCAAGCGTTTGGCGAGCCGCAAGGCGAAGAGCGCGACGCCGTCCGTGGAAGGCGGCCGGCCAAATAAGTCGCTCCTCGCAGTCGGGATTGCCGGCATCGTCGGCGCGCTGACCTTCTGGCGCAGGCGGAAGAGCCCTCCAAGCTGAGGCGACCGGGACGCCGCATGGTGTCCGGGCGATGGCCACACTGGCCGCCAATTGGCTGGTCCGCTCCTTGGCCCGATCCGGTTGGTGCAGGAAAGGGCGACCGGCTGCTTGGGCCAGCAAGGGCGGTCTCCAGCCGGAGCGGCGGTAATTCGCAACCTGAGTCCGTACGGTTCACGAGTCGTACTCAGACGTACTTCAGGCGGCCGGCCGCGGAAGCGCTCTATGGTTGGCGCTAGACCGCGGCGGCACCTCGGTTTAGCGTTGCCGCTATCCGTCGACCGGGAGGTCCCCATGCGCGTCGAATCGTCCGTCACGTCCATCACCTGGATTCCGTCCGAGGCAATCTCGGGCATGCCCAAGATGCCATTCGAGATGGGCATCGCGCACTACGACGAGCCGCCGCCCGACCGCATCGACGACCTCGAGGCGCTGCACGAGAACGACCTCTTCCGCGAGGCGAACGAGCTCAAGGCGTGGATCGAGGTCGACGACGACGGCGACATCGTCGACCAGGGCTACGCCGGCCAGGGGCGCATCGGCGTCACCCGGATCAAGCTGGGCCGGCGGGAGCTCGCCTTCGCCGCGGTGCAGTACCCGCTGCTCCAGGCCGAGCCGGAGGTCGGCGACGGCTGGGTCAAGTTCGTCCAGTCGGCCGGGGGCCACATGGGCCTACCGGCGCCGCGCCGGGTGAGAGGCAAGCCCTTCATGCGCATCAAGTCCGCCTCCGCATGGACGACGCTGCAGCTGATCATCTACGCCGACGGCTCGTCGAAGCACTCGTTGATCGGCGCGAGCCCGTTCCCGCGCCACTGGATCTACGACAAGGACGGCCAGCTCGTCGAGAAGTCCGGCACGGTCGACTTCGCCAAGTGGTACCGCGAGTCGCACGGGGGCAACACGCCGTGGGGCGGAGAGGACTCGCCCACGCTCGTGATGGCAGTCGAGTCCGAGCTCGAGCGCGAGCTCTCGGCCTCGGTCATGCGCAGCGGCGCCAAGCTCGAGCGCCGGGAGCTCGACGTCGGCGAGGCGCTGGTCGAGCAGGGCGAGGAGGGCCGCGAGCTCTTCCTGCTCCTCGACGGCCTGCTCGACGTCGAGGTGGACGGCGACGAGGTGGCCGAGATCGGCCCGGGCGCGATCCTGGGCGAGCGCGCCCTGCTCGAGGGCGGGACGCGGACGGCCTCGGTGTGGGCGACCACGAAGGCGCGGGTGGCGGTGATCCCGCCGGAGGCGATCGAGGAGTCCGCGATTGAGGAGCTTGCAGCGTCTCACCAGCGCGAACAGGCCTAAGACGATGGCATTTGTAACAATGGCCCGCTCCACCAACTGGAGGGGGAGAGAAGCATGCAACGATTCACGTTGCTTGCCGTAGCGGGGCTGTGTGTAGCCGGTCTCGTCTTAGCGGCACAATCCTCGATCGCGGCGCCCGAGGCAGACGACCTGGTGACGCCGCCGACCACTTACGTACGGCACGACGGGGGCACCGACCGTGCGATCCAGCACTGCTCGGACACCTCGACGAGCACCGCGCCCGACACTCCGGGCGATGGTGACTCCGACTCGAATGACGGCGGCGCTTTCCGACAGGGCAACGAGCCCTCGGTAGCGATCGACCCGACCAACCCGAACCTCGTCTTCGCCAGCTGGAACGACTATTGCGACTCCGATCTCGGCGGCGGCTGGCAAGGACTCGCGTACTCGAGCAACCGCGGCGAGAACTGGACGCCTTCCAAGATTCCCGGCTACCCGAGCGATACCTCGACCGAGGGCATGGCCTCGCCGCTCCATGGCGACCACGCCGAGGCGGGCGACCCGCTGCTCGCCTTCGACAACGACGGCAGGCTCTTCGCCGGCGGCATCGCCTTCAACCGAGTCAACCCGCAGAACGGCGACGTGTGGGTCGCGAGCTACGCGAGCACGCCGCACCCAAGTGGCTACCCGAAGGACTACCTGCGGACCGTGATCGTGGGCCAAGGAACGCCGGCCCTGAACGGCATCTTCGAGGACAAGCCCTCGCTTGAGGTCGACCGGACCGGCGGGCAGTTCGACGGCAACGTCTACATCTGCTGGTCGCGCTTCGTCGGCCTCGCCGGCCGGACGAAGATCTCCTTCGCCCGCTCGACCGACTCGGGGCAGACCTTCTCGAAGCCGATCCAGCTGTCCTTCGGCAGGGACGTGCAGGGCTGCGACATCGCGATCGAGCACGACGGCGACGTCTACGTGACGTGGGGAACGCGGAACACCCCGTCTGCGATCGACGCGCAGGGTCTGGCGATCGCCCGCTCCGTCAACGGCGGCGCGAGCTTCCAGCCGGCCCACCAGATCGCGACCTTCACCCGGTACTTCCCCTCGGACGGCGCGCGGGAGTGTGGGGACGGCGCCTTCATCTGCCCGAGCGAGTTCGTGTTCTTCCGAGCACCGCTCGAGCCGCGGGTGACGGCCGATCAGAGCGGTCAGCTGCCTGGCGTCTATGCGACCTACAACGCAGTCGACCCGGCCACCGTGGTGCCGAGCACCTCGACGTACAGCTCGGCCGGCGCGAACTCCGGCCGCGTCGGGCGCTCGGTCGTCTACGTGATCCGCTCCGTGGACGACGGCGCGAACTGGGACGATCCGGTTCCGGTAGACCCCAACGGCGGCGTCGGCCACCAGTACTTCTCCGACGTGGATGCGCTGGGTGGCAAGCTCGTCGCGATCTGGCAGGACAACCGCACCGACGATGCGTACAGCGTCCAGCTCCCGATCGGGAACACCCTAGACGGATCGGGCAGGCCCATCTCGTCCGGCACGGACGTGGTCGGCACGTACGCCTCGGTCTCCGACAACGGCACCACGTTCACGCCGTTGGGTGACATGTCCTCGGCGACGCACCAGCCGTCGTACGAGATGTTCGGCAACCGCCAGATCCCGTTCCAGGGCGACTACAACTGGATCGCCCTCGCCTTCGACGGCACCACGGGGAACCTGTTCGGCTACATGGGCTGGACGGACAACCGGGACGTCCTCGCGGGCACGGACATCCGCGAGACCGACTACGTCGACGGCTTCGACGTGCACCAGTGCCGAACCGTTGCGGCACCCGAGCCCGACAGGTGCCCGAACGCGCACGGGCTCGACCAGAACATCTACGGCCAGTCGCTGACGCTGCCAGTCGGCTGAGCCACTGAAGTACAGGACGGCCGCCCGCTTCCAGCGGGCGGCCGTCGCTCGCTCGTTCGTTCGTTTAGGTCAGCGCTGGGACGACCACCTGGCAAAAGAGCTCGAAGTCGCTCTCGAGGTCGGGATGCGGCCCCTTCTCGTTGGAGAACGAGCTCGAGACGAACGTCAGGCTTCCGTCCGGGTTGACCAGGAACGTGGTTGTTTGAGTGACGATTCCCGCGTCGCGCGAGAGCGTCGGTCCGTGCGGGATCTTGAGCTTCTCGGGCAGCCCTTTCACCGTTGCAACGAACGTGACCGTTCCGTCACCGTTGTCGATCGGCTCCTCGGTGCCGGAGACCTGGTTCGCTACGAAGAGCTCGACCGACTTCTCGCTCTCGTCGGCAGTGAAGATCGCCCGGAACGTCGACTCGTCCTTGAAGGTGCCGTCCGCGAAGACCTGGACGTTGTCCATCCCGCGCAGCACGCTCGTGCCTGAGATCCCGCAGATCTCGTCGTTGGGCACGACCTCCGTAAACGACTCGTGGAAATGGGCGACGATCTTCGCTGCCACTCCGCTTGCAGGCAGGACCAGCGCGGTCAGCAAGGCTCCGCAGAGGCCGACCAGGATGAACAGCCTGCGCATCTTGAACCTCCCTCTCCCCCCGGGTGGAGGCCGATCGTCGCATTCCCCACAAGGATGGTCAAGACCGGCTCTTGAACCGAGGGAGCCGAGGGGCGTAGGCTCGCGCTGACCCCATGCCAAGGAGGGCACGATGTACGCAAGGCTGATCGAGTTTTCGGGTGCCGCGCCCGACAAGCGCGACAAGATGATCGACATCGTTCGCGGAACCGTGATCCCGATGCTGCGCGAGTACGACGGGTTCGCGGGCTACGTCGCGATGTACGACGCAGACAACCGGCGCGCGAAGGCTGTGCTGCTCTGGGAGACCGAAGAGGCAGCCGAGGAAGCCGAGAAGACGCTCGTGGAGCGCCGCAAGCAGCTGGCCGGCGGAATCGGGCTGACCGTCGAGTCGCAGGATCTCTACGAAGCCCCAGTAGTCGAGCTCGAGGGTGCTCGCGTCTGAATTTACGAGAGGAGAAGCGCATGACCACCCTGCTCATCCACCACCGCGTCGCCGACTACGAGGCCTGGAAAGAGGTGTACGACAGCGTCGAGGACATGCAGCGCGACGGCGGCGTCCGCTCGCATCGCGTCTGGCGCTCCGCAGACGACCCGAACATGGTCGTCGTGGAGCACGAGTTCGACTCGCGCGAGGCAGCGAAGCAGTTCATGGATCGCTCCGACCTGCAGGAAACGATGGCCCGCGGCGGAGTCGACAGGTCTTCCATGCAGGCTGAGCTCCTGGACGAAGCGAGCCGCGCGGCGCGCGCCTAGCCGGCGGCGAGCGCTTGGGCGAGGCGCTCGAGCCCGAGCTCGAGTGTCTCGTCCGTGACCGCGAGTGAGAGCCGAGCCCAGCCGGCGCCACTCGGCCCGAAGCCCTCGCCGGGCGCGACGACGAGCCGATACTCCGTCAGGAGCCGCTCCGCGCTGAGGTGCGGCGGGAGCTTCCACCAGAGGTAGAAGGTGCCTTCGCAGGGGATGGGCCCGAGCACCTCGAGCACGCGGTCTCTTCGCCGCTGGTAGGTGTCGCGCCGCTCGGCGACTGAGTCCTGCGGCCCGGTGAGCGCCGCGATGCAAGCCTCCTGAATCGGCCGGAAGATCCCGACACGGCAGTGGTCGTTGAGTAAGTTGATCCGCTCGACGATCTCCGCGTTGCCGACCACGAACCCAACCCGCCAGCCGGCCATGCCGTAGGACTTGGACATCGAGAACATCTCGACGCCGACCTCCATGGCCCCAGGCGTGGCGAGAAAGCTTTTGGGCCCGCGCCCGTCGAAGACGAGGTCGCCGTAAGCAAAGTCGTGCACGACGGCAGCCCCGGTCTCGTGCGCGTACTCGATGGCCGCCTCGAACGCACCGTCAGGGACAGTTACCGCGCAAGGGTTAGAAGGGTAGTTCAGGTAAGCAGCCGCTACGTTTTGCCGTGGCGCCGCCGCGAAATCCGGCGTCCAGGCTCGTTCCGACTGTAGAGGAACATAGCCCGCGAGCCCATCGGCCAGCGCCGGCCCGGACGGGTAGTCCGGGTAGTGGGGATCGGGGAGGACGACGGTTTGCCCTGCCTCCGCGAGAGCGAGCGAGAGCTCGACGATCGCAGTCTTGGTTCCGGGTAGCACGGCCACCTCGGAATCGGGGTGGAGCCCGACGCCGTAGTGCGTCCGGTAGCGCTCCGCAAGCGCCTGCCGCAGCTCGGGCAACCCCCGGAACGGCGTGTAGCCGTGCGCCGTCTCCTTCCGGGCATCCTGGGCCAGCGCCTCGATGACGTGGTCCGGCGGCCCGGTCTCGGGGTTGCCCCGCCCGAGATCGATGAGCGGCTCACCCTTGTCGGCGACAGCAACCGACACGCGAGTGAGCAACGCTCCGAAGTACTGCTCGGGAAGCCGCACAAGGCGCTCGGGCGACGACCTCATCGGCCGATCGTACTTGTGATCTCCCAGCCGCCTTAACGGTCGCTGCTACGAGCGCGCAGGGTTCGATTCCTTCTAATGTACGAGGCTCCGTTGACACAGAACGTGCCTTCATGGACCGTCGGCCTCGCGGTCGGGTGTGAGGATCAGCATCGGAATCTGGCGCGCCGTCTTCTTCTCGTACCGAGCGTAGCCTGAGTAGGTAGCTGTAATCCCGGGCCAAAGGCGCGCCCGCTCCTCGGCTGATCCAAGTCTGGCCTGGACGGTCAGCTTCTTTTTGCCGATCTTCACGACGGCGAGCGGGTTTTGCTGCAGGTTGAGTGACCAGTCGGGAGGTCGATCTGCGCCGCCGTTCGATGCGATCACGATCAGGTCGGCTCCGTCGCGGAAGAACGTGAGCGGCGTGGTGCGCGGCTTGCCCGAGCGGCGGCCCGTTGTTGTGAGCAGGAGCACGGGCATTCCGGCGACCCGGCCGAGGAGTCGGCCTCGGCTCAGGCGATGGACGAGTAGGTGGGTCTTGCTCATGGCCCTGATCAGCCAGCGCCTGAGAGTCGCTCGAAGCACGGACACAACAGGCATTGTGGCGGCATGGCGCGGGTGATCGACCTGAACGCGGACGTCGGCGAGGGCGTGGACGGCGACGTCGACCTGCTCGCGTTCGTGACGAGCGCGAACGTGGCCTGCGGGTTCCACGCCGGTGACGCGGCGACGATGCGTGCCGTCTGCGCTGAGGCCGTCGAGCGCGGTGTGGTGATCGGCGCGCACGTCGGCTACCGCGACCGCGAGGGGTTCGGCCGTCGTGAGTTGGACGTGCCGGCGGCGACGGTCGAGGCGGAGACCGTCGAGCAGATTCGCGCGCTGCAGTCGCATGGCTCTGTTGCGTACGTCAAGCCACACGGCGCGCTCTACCACCGGGCAAGCGCTGACGAGGAGTGCGCAACGGCCATCGTCTCGGCTGCCGCAGGCCTCGCGGTGCTTGGCGCACCCGGCTCGGCGCTGCTCGCCCAGGCGAGCGCCGCAGGTCTCGCAGCCATCCCGGAAGGATTCGTGGACCGCGCGTACGCGCCCGACGGGTCGCTCGTGCCGCGCGGGAGTCCAGGCGCCGTGCTTGGGATGGAGGACGCGGTGCGCCAGGCTCTCGCGATCGCCCGCGAGCGGGTCGACGTGCGTTCGCTCTGCCTGCACGGCGACACGCCGGGAGCGCTCGAGCTCGCTCGGCGCGTCGTCGCCGAGCTCGAGGCGGCCGGAGTCGAGCTACGGTCGTTCGCGTGAGTTCGATCGAGGTTCGGGACGCGGGCGAGCACGGCGTGCTCTTCGAGCTGCCCGACAACGCTGCGGCTGTGCGCGTCGCGCGTGAGCTCGCCTCGCAGGCCGGACTCATCGACGTCGTGCCGGGTCACCGCACCGTGCTCGTGACGTGGGACGACGAGCCGCCGGAGCTGATCGAGCTCGCTGAGGCTGCGCTGCGGGACGACCAGGCTGCCGCTAAGGGATCCTCCGTCGAGATCCCCGTGCGCTACGACGGGCCGGATCTGAAGGAGGTCGCGGCATCGACGCGCCTCTCGCCCGAGGAAGTGGCAGCGCGGCACATGGCAGCCGAGTACGCCGTCGGCTTCCTCGGCTTCGCGCCGGGTTTTGCCTATCTGCTCGGCGGCGACGAGCGCCTGCAAGTGGAGCGCCGCGCGGAGCCGCGCGCGCTCGTGCCTGCGGGTAGCGTCGCCCTCGCTGGCCCGTATTCCGGGATCTACCCGCGCGAGTCGCCCGGGGGCTGGCAGCTGATCGGCAGCACTTCGACCGTCCTCTTCGACGCCACGCGTGATCCGCCGGCGTTGCTCTCGCCCGGTGACCGCGTTCGCTTCGTGTCCGCATGATCGAGGTGCTCGCCGCCGGGCCTCTGACGACGGTGCAGGACCGGGGACGACCGGGCTGGGCTCATCTCGGCGTGCCGCCGTCGGGGGCCGCCGATCCGCAGGCTCTGGCGCTCGGCAACCGACTCGTCGGCAACGACACCGGCGCGGCGGGGCTCGAGGCCACGCTCTCCGGGCCGCGCCTGCGCTTTCGCGCTGTCGCCCTCGTCGCGCTCACCGGTGCGGAGACCGAGGCCTCGATCGAGCCCAACCGCCCGTTCGAGATCAGCGCGGGGGAGGTGCTCGAACTCGGCCGCTTCTTGAACGGCGTTCGCGCCTACGTGAGCGTGCGCGGTGGCATCGACGTCGAGCCGGTGCTGGGCAGCCGCTCGACCGACCTTCTGAGCGGGCTCGGCCCGCCGCAGCTGAGGGAAGGGGACGTGCTGCCGATCGGCCGCGAGCCCACCATTAGCCCGCAGGACGTCGAGCCACCAGCGCCCTTGCCTGTCGAGCCAACCCTCAGGCTGCTCCCGGGCCCGCGCGACGACTGGTTCGCCCCAAACGCCCTTGCCGGCACGTGGCGCGTCAGCTCGTCGTCGAACCGGGTGGGCGTCCGTCTCGAAGGCCCGCCAATCGAGCGCGTTCGGCACGAGGAGCTTCTCTCGGAAGGCGTGCTAACGGGAGCGTTGCAGGTGCCACGCTCAGGACAGCCGATCATCCTGCTCAACGACCACCCCACGACCGGGGGCTACCCCGTACTCGGCGTCGTGCATGCGGACGACCTTCCGCTCGCCGGGCAGCTGCGGCCCGGCCAGCGGCTCTCGTTCGTGGTCCGTCACTCGGGCGCGAGCGCGGGAACCCCGTAAGGAGCGGGAGCCGCGTCGATGAGCTCGGCGTCGCGCGCGGCGAGCGCCGTGTAGCGGCCGCCTGCGACGATCAGGACGTCGTGCCGGCCGGACTCGACGAGGCGGCCGTGGTCGAGCACGATGATCTGATCGGCATCGCGCACGGTCGAGAGCCGGTGCGCGATCGCGATCGTGGTTCGTCCCTCGGAGAGCCGGTCGAGCGCTTCCTGCACGAGCCGCTCGGTCTCGGCGTCGAGCGAGCTCGTCGCTTCGTCGAGGACGAGGATCGGCGGGTTGCGCAGGATCGTCCGCGCGATCGCGAGCCGTTGCTTCTCGCCGCCGGAGAACCGGTAGCCGCGCTCGCCGACGACGGTGTCGTACCCGTCGGGCAGGGTCGCGATCACGTGGTGGACACGTGCGGCTTCGGCGGCCAGCTCGATCTCCTCGTCGGTTGCGTCGGGCTTCGCGAAGCGCAGGTTCTCGCGCACCGACGCGTGAAAGAGATAAGTCTCCTGTGAGACGACCCCGACGAGGTCGGTCAGGGCCTCGAACCTCAGGTCGCGGATGTCGAGGCCGCCGATCGTGATCTTCCCTTGGGTGACGTCGTAGAGCCGGGCCGCGAGGTAGCCGAGAGTCGTTTTGCCGGACCCGGTCTCCCCGACGAGCGCGGTCGTCGTGCCCGCCTGGACGGTGAAGGAGACGTCCTGGAGCGTCCAGTCCTCCCCGTAGCGGAACGAGACGTGGTCGAAGACGACGTCTCCGGTTTGCCCGACGGCGATCGCGTCGGGCCGCTCCTCGATGTCGATCGGCTGGTCGAGGTATTCGAAGATGCGGTCGAAGAGCGCGAGCGACGTCTGCACGTCGAGGCCGACGCCGAGGAGCGAGCCGACGGGGAAGAAGAGCCGGGTCTGGAGCGTCGTGAAGGCCACGAGCATGGGGATGGAGACCGCCTGCGACCCGGACGCCAGCGCCAGCCCGCCGAACCAGTAGACCGCGGCGGGCATGATCGCGAAGCTCGTCTGGATCGAGGCCATCACCCAGCGACCCGCCATCCGCTGGCGCACCTCGAGGTCGGCCAGACGCAGCGAGTCGGCTTCGAAGCGGTCGGCGAGCTCGTTCCCGCGACCCATCGTCTTCCCGAGCAGGATTCCGGAAACCGAGAGGGACTCCTGCACGAGGCTCGAGATGTCGGCAAGCGTCTCCTGCGTCGTCTTCGCGATTCGGCGGCGCTCGTTACCGACGCGGCGCGTCAGCAGCACGAAGATCGGAATCAGCGCGAACGCGAACAGCGCGAGCTTCCAGTTCAACACCAGCATGCCGACCATCGTTGCGGCGACGGTCGTCACATTCGACGCGATCGAGGTCGCCGTGTTCGTGACGACGCTCTGGACGCCGCCAATGTCGTTCGAGATCCTCGATTGCACCTCTCCCGTGCGCGTGCGGGTGAAGAAGGCAAGCGACAGGCGCTGCAGGTGCCGGAAAACCGCCGCGCGCAAGTCGTGCATCACCCGTTGGCCAACCTGGTTCGACAAGAGCGTCTGGATCACACCGAGCACCCCGGTCACGACTGCGATCGCGATCATCCCTGCGGCGCTGAGCGAGAGCGACCTCGTGTCGTTCTGCTGGATGGCCTCGAGCGCGCGCTGGAGCAAGAACGCGGGGACGACACCCAATCCCGCCGAAACGACGATCAGCAGCAGCACCCCGCCTAGCCGGCGCTTGTACGGCGCGAACAGGGGGCCGATGCGGCGCAGATTCGCCCGGCGCACGGCCGGGTCGGCCGGACGCTCCGGCGGAACCTTCGGGGAGTGAAAAAACATGCCCAACGACGATCAGGGTACGCAGCCGGGCAGGGGCAACGCTGCCGGTTCGCGGAAGGCGGTGAAGTGAACCAGTGCAGTCAACCGTAGAAGGGTGATGGATCAAGTGACCCACCCTGTCCGATACTGGGCTTGCAACCGAGACAGCGCCCCGATGCGGCGGGGGCGCCTCGGAAGCCTCATACGAAGGGCCTCCATGCGGCGAGGCCTGACGGGTTTATCTGCGGATCTCTCACGGGAGACTCAAAGCGGGGCCGGGCGGCGGCCCCGCTTTGATGTTGCCTGGAGATAACCCCCTTCAGGGGGTGGGCGGAACGGCCCGGTCGGCTCACTATGCGACTGCGCTTGACCGGACGCCTGGGCCGCAGAGACGTACGGAAAGCGCACAGAAGAGGCGGCCTGCAGGCCGCCTCTTTTTGCCCGCCGGGCCTTCCGCGTAGGATGGGGGCATGAAGGGCCAAGAGAAGCCGAAGAAGCTCGCCAAGAAGGTCGCGCAGAAGTCGCTGAAAGAGAAGCGCAGCGAGAAGCGCGCCAAGAAGCGCGGCAGCACCTTTACCGGCTAAGAGCTAGGGCGGCGGCACCGCGGGCGCTGCCGGCGCCCCGCGCACCTCGATCAGGACGGCGGCGAGCACGATCGCGCCGCCGGTCAGTGTCGCCGCACCCGGCTGCTCCGAGAGCGCGATCCAGACCCAGAGCGGGCCGAGCACGATCTCGAGTAGGGTGATCAGCGCCACCTCCGCGGCGGGAATCAGGCGCGCGCCCAGCGAGAGGAAGATCAGGCCGAGGCCGATCTGCGTGATTCCGAGCCCGGCCAGCAATGCCAGGTCGCGGTCGCCGACCTCGCTCGGGTGCGCGAACGGCGCGGCGAAGAGCAGCACGAGCAGCTGGGAGAGGCAGGTCGCGGGTGCCATCGAGACCTCGCGCCGATGGCGCGTGACGACGATCACTCCGGCGAACGAGACGGACATCAGGAACGAGATCCCTGCGCCGAAGGTGCTCGGGCGGTCGGGGCCGCCGACCATCAGACCGACGCCGACGAGCGCAACCGTCATCGCGAGCCAGGTGCGCCGTGAGACCGGCTCGCCGACGAGGGTGCCGAGCACGGCTGCCAGCACCGGCGCCAGCGCCTGCATGAAGAGGACGTTCGCAACCGTCGTGTGGTTGAGCGCGACGATGAAGGCTCCGGAGGAGAAGGCAAGCAGCGCAGCAACGACCAGTCCGCTGCGGCCGATCGCGCGGAAGGAACGC
The DNA here is from genome assembly GCA_035296785.1 of Gaiellaceae bacterium. Lineage (GTDB taxonomy): Bacteria > Actinomycetota > Thermoleophilia > Gaiellales > Gaiellaceae > AC-32. The sequence goes on along the minus strand of DATHAF010000048.1, from coordinate 7,140 downwards.
AGTACCGTTCCGCGCTCGGCGATCGCGACGAAGGTGAGCAACCCGAGCACCGCGAATGCCGCGCGTCCGGCGAGCTGCGTGCCGACTCCGGCCGAGAGCTCGCGCTGAAAGAGCCCCGCGGTCGACCAGGCCACCGCGGCGAGCGCCACGTAGAGGCGCCCGCGCCGGTGCTGCCCGGCGAGCTCGACGGTAGCGGTCGCCGTGGTCATCGGCGGGAGCCTAGTCCGGCTGGATTGCCCGGCTCAGCCGTTCTTCCGCAACCGCCTCACCAGCGGCGCGCACCGCGGAGTGCCCGGTCACGGCGGCAAGGAAATCCTCGCGCTCGAGCGCGTAAAGGTGCGTCGGCGCGGTCGCCCTGACCGTCGCGGTGCGCGGCACGTCCCGCAGCAGCGCGATCTCCCCGAAGAAGTCCCCGGCCCCCGCCTTGCCCTGCACGCCGTTGGTGATCTCCAGTTCTCCGTCGGCGACGACGTAGAACCGGTCGCCGGAGTCGCCCGCTTGGACGACGACCTCGCCGGGAGCCACCGCGACCTTCGTCAGCCTGGCCGCGACGTGCTCCTTTGCGGCTACTGACAGGGGTGCGAACATCGGCACGCCGTCGACGAGCTCGAGCTCGGCCGTGGGCGCGGCCACCTCCCGGTCGATCCTCCTCAGCTGTCCCCAGGTCAAGAGCGTCAGCACCGGGAGGATCGCGCCCACGATGCCGAAGGCCGCGCGGGGGCCGACCGCGCTGACGATCACCGGCGCGGCAATCGACCCCAGTCCGACTGCCCCCATCACGACTCCCCAGGTGACGCCGAGCGCCCGCGTGAGAACGTCGTCGGGGACGATCCGCTGGAGGAGGGTGAAGGCGGCGACATCCTCGACGCTGTTCGCAGCTCCGACCACGGCCAGGAGAAGCACGGCCGCGGGAAGGTACGGCCGGGGAGCGAGGAGCGCGATCGGAATGCCCCAGAAGGCGAGCGCCACGCCCAGCGGCACGGCAAGTCGCCTCCCCTCGAGCGTGAGCGCCCCGAATGCACCGATCAGGCCGCCCACGCCGAGAGCGGCCACCAGGTAGCCGACCGTTCCGTCCCCCGTGTCGAGGACGCGGAAAACGAAGACGACGATCAGTACGTTCAGGCAGCCACGGACGAATGCCTGGCCGACCAGGAGCCCAACGATCAGTCGAGGCTTAGGCGGGCTGACCGCGCGGAAGCCGCCGAGCAGGAGCTCGCGCGTGCCCTCGCCACGGGCTGCCGCCGTCAGCTGGATCCGACCCTCGACGCTCACCGGTGCGAGGAGCATTGCCGCCACGAGCGAGGCTCCGGCAGCGACGGCGAAGACGAGACCCGGGCTTCCCACGGAGATGAGCACACCGGCCAGGAGCGGGCCGCCGAGCGTGCCGAGGCTCTCGATCGTGGAGGTTGCACCGTTCGACGCGATCAGCTCCTCGGGCGTTCGCGCGAGCGAAGGGAGGATCGCCTGCAGCGCGGGCCGGAAGAGCGTCGTCGTGACCCCCACAACGCCTGCGAGCAGATAGATCGCGATCTCGTTGCGCCCGTTGTAGAAGGCGGCTGCCGAGGCGGCCAGCGCCGCGGCTCCGACCAGGGCGATCGCGACGAGGAAGCGCTCACGACGAAAGCGGTCGCCCAGGGCGCTCGCGAGCGGGGCGACGACCGCGGCCGGGAGCATGCGAATGAGCCCGGCGATCCCGACCCCGGAGGTGCCCCCTACGTCGTAAGCGAAGATCCCGAGCGCCACGAAGTGCATCCACTCCGCCGCGATCGAGGCGCCCCAGGCGAGCTCGACGCGCCGCAGGTTCGTGCTGCCCATGACGGCGCCGAGGGCGGAAACTGCCTGGCGCGGACGATTCACATCGCAAATTGCGCCCAGGCGAGGCCTTGGAAGTCAACCGCTGGGCCGCTGCTAGCTAGGATCGGGGTTCCGCCGTTTCACGACCTGATGGGAGGGGCTAGATGGCCGTCAACCCGATTCCCGAGGGCTACCACAGCCTCAACGCCTACCTCGCCGTCGACGATGCCGCCGCGGCGATCGAGTACTACACCGAGGTCTTCGGCGCGAAGGAGCGCCTCCGCATGGACGGGCCCGATGGCAAGATCGGCCACGCGGAGCTGCAGATCGGCGACTCCGTGCTGATGCTCGCCGACACCAACCCGCAGTCGAGCTACACGCCCCCGAAGGAGCTCGGCGGGACGAGCGCCGGCCTCCTGCTCTACGTCGAGGACGTCGACGCGGTGGTCACGAAGGCGACCGAGGCCGGAGCGACGCTGACGATGCCCGTCGAGGACATGTTCTGGGGCGACCGCTTCGGCCAGGTGACCGATCCGTTCGGGCACGGCTGGCAGATCGCGACGCGCAAGGAAGACCTCACCGAAGAGGAGATCGCGGAGCGCGGCAAGGCGGCGATGGCCGCCATGAGCTGACCCGCTTCGTCGGTCGCAGGAACGTACGGAAGCGGCTGGGCGCGCTGGAAGGCGAGCCCGGCCGCACCGTCTATGCGGAGGGTGCGGTGCGGATCGAGGCTGCCGGTGAGACGATCACGGTCAGGCCGCCGTTTGGGCTCGCGCACGCGCGCGAGTACGAGCGGGTGGAGCTGGCGCCGCTGTTCGAGGTGCTGGACGAGGATCACCGGGTTGCCGCACTGCTCGTGCGGCTCGGTGGTTACGCGGTCGGCGTGTTCGAGGGTGAGCGCCTCGTCGCCTCGAAGGTCGGCTCGCGCTTCGTCAAGGGCCGGCACAAGAAGGGCGGCTCCTCGCAGGGCCGCTTCCGGCGGCGCCGCGAGGAGCAGGCGCGGGTGCTGATCGAGGAGGCGGCGGAGGTCGCGGCGCGCGTGCTCGAGCCCTGGCGCGGCCGGGTCGAGTTCGTCGCTCTGGGCGGAGATCGCAAGGCGGTGGACGAGGTGCTCAAGGCAAGCCCGCAGCTCGGCTGGCTTGCCGACAAGGCGCTTTCCCGCTTCTTCGACGTTCCGGATCCACGCCAGCGGGTGCTCGAGCGCCTGCCGTACGACCTCTACGCGGCCGAGCTCAACTAGGCCGGGGCGGCATCGCGCTCGCGCTTTGCGCGCGACGAGAGCGTTTGCCGCTTCCCCGCCGAGAGCTCGACTTTGCGCAGGCGAATGCTCTTCGGCGTGACCTCGGCGCACTCGTCCTCGCGGATGAACTCGAGCGCCTGCTCCAGCGACAGCGGCCGGGGCGGAATCAGCCGCACCAGCTCGTCTGCGGTCGCCGAGCGCATGTTCGTCAGCTTCTTCTCCTTGCTTGCGTTCACGTCGAGGTCGTTGTCGCGGGAGTTCTCGCCGACGATCATCCCCTCGTAGAGCTCCGTGCGCGGGCCGACGAAGAGCGAGCCGCGCTCCTGGAGGGCGGCGATCGCGAAGGCCGTGGCCTGGCCGCGCCGGTCGGCCACGAGGCTGCCGGTGGGGCGGGTGCGCAGGTCGCCGTGCCACGATTCCCAGCGGTCGAAGACGTGGTGCATGATCCCCGTCCCGCGCGTCTCGGTCAGGAACTCGGTCCGGAAGCCGATCAGGCCGCGGGCGGGGGCGAGGTACTCCATCCGGGCCCAGCCGGTGCCGTGGTTGACCATCTCCTGCAGCTTGCCCTTGCGCAGCGAGAGCAGCTGAGTGACGACCCCGATGTACTCCTCGGGCACGTCGATCGCCACGCGCTCGACCGGCTCGTGCTTCTTGCCGTCGATCTCGCGCGTGAGCACCTCCGGCTTCCCGACCGTGAGCTCGAAGCCTTCACGGCGCATGATCTCGACGAGCACCGCGAGCTGGAGCTCGCCGCGGCCTTGCACTTCCCAGACCTCCGGCTTGGCCGTCGGCTGGACGCGCAAAGAGACGTTGCCGACGAGCTCTTGCTCGAGCCGGGCGATCAGCGCGCCGGCGGTGACCTTGTCGCCCTCGGTGCCGGAGAGCGGTGAGGTGTTGATCCCGAGCGTCATCGCGAGCGAGGGCTCGTCGACCACGCTCACCGGGAGTGGGCGCGGATCCTCGGGCTCGGCGATCGTCTCGCCGATCGTCACCTCCGGCAGGCCGGCCAGCGCGACGATCTCGCCGGGGCCTGCCTGGTCGGCCGGGACGCGGTCGAGCGCCTCGGTTACGTAGAGCTCGGTCACGCGCGCGTTCTCGATCGTCCCGTCGGCGCGGCACCAGGCGACGAGCTCGCCCTTGCGGATCGTCCCGTGCTGGACGCGCAGGAGGGCGAGCCTGCCCACGTAGGGAGAAGCGTCCAGGTTCGTAACGAGTGCCTGCAACGGGTGGTCGGGGTCATAGGCGGGTGGCGGCACGGTCGCCAGCAGTGTCTGAACGAGTGGGCCGAGATCCTCGGCGAGCTCGTCGGGAGCGAAGCCCGCCCGGCCCGTGCGCGCGTTGCAATAGACGATCGGGAACTCGATCTGCGACTCGTCGGCGTCGAGGTCGAGGAAGAGCTCGTAGACCTCGTTCACCACCGCCTCGGTGCGGGCGTCCGAGCGGTCGACCTTGTTCACGACGAGCACAACGGGCAGGCGCGCCTCGAGTGCCTTGCGCAGGACGAAGCGCGTCTGCGGCAGCGGCCCCTCGCTCGCGTCGACCAGCAGGAGCACGCCGTCGACCATCGTCAGCCCGCGCTCGACCTCGCCGCCGAAGTCGGCGTGGCCCGGCGTGTCGACGATGTTGATCTTCGTCTCGCCGATCTGGACGGCCGTGTTCTTGGCGAGGATCGTGATGCCCTTCTCGCGCTCGAGGTCCATCGAGTCCAGCACTCGCTCGGCGACGTCCTGATTGGCCCGGAACGAGCCGGACTGCCACAGGAGAGCGTCCACGAGCGTCGTCTTGCCGTGGTCGACGTGCGCGACGATGGCGACGTTCCGAAGATCGTCCCGCCGGGCAGAGAGTTTTGGCTGTGTTGGCACCAAACCAGCGTAGCGGCGCCCTTGCGCTCATTGTCTTTGTGGCCTTGCTGGCCTCGGGTTGCGGGGGTGGCGGCACCTTGAGCGCCAAGGCGCTGACCCAGCAGTCGACCTCGCTGGAGTCGCTGGCGGCCGAGGGCGCGCTCCTGGCCAGGCACGCGGGCGGCGGCAAGACGACCCGGATCTTCACGCGCGTTCACTCCGAGTACCTCTACGAGGCCGCGTCGCAGGCGGCGTCGTCGTTGCGGACGGCCAAGACCGAACCGGCGCTCGAGCCCAAGCTCCGGCGCGTGGCCTCCCTCGCCGGCAAGATCAGCGCCGACCTGAAGCGAGTCGGGCACGCGTCGAAGGCCGAGCAGCCCCGGCTCGCGCGGGAGCTCGAGGCGGCTGCCGAGGAGCTCAAGTGAGCCTCAAGAACGTGCTCGCGGTCGCGCTCGGGATCCTCTCGGCGATCGGCGGCTTCGTCGACATCGGCGACCTCGTCTTCAACGTCGAGGCGGGCGCGACGTTCGGCTACCAGCTCCTGTGGGTGGTCGTGATCGGCGTCGCCGGGATCGTCGTCTACTCGGAGATGTGCGGGCGGGTGGCCGCGGTCGCCAAGCGCCCGGTCTTCGACCTCGTCCGCGAGAGGACCGGCTTCAGCGCGGGGCTCGCGACCCTTGCGGCCTCCCAGGTGGTCAACCTGATGACCTGCGCGGCCGAGATCGGCGGGGTGGCGATCTGCCTCCAGCTCCTCTCGGGCCTGCCGTACCGGGTGCTGATCCCGCTGGCCGTGGTCGGACTGGCGGTCGCCTCCTGGCTGCTCCCGTTCGAATGGATCGAGCGGGTCTTCGGCTACCTCGGCCTCTGCCTGCTCGTCTTCGCGGTCGCGGCGATCAAGCTGCACCCGGACTGGGGGAGGGTCGCCCACGGCTTCGTTCCCGGCTCGCACACGGGCGGCAGCCTCTCCGTGTACCTCTACTTCGTCGTCGGCCTGCTGGGGGCGGCGATGACGCCGTACGAGGTCTACTTCTACTCGTCGGGCGCCGTCGAGGACGGTTGGGGCCTGAAGGAGCTCGGCCTGAACAAGGTGACCGCGATGATCGGCTACGGCCTGGGCGGCTTCCTCTCGTTCGCGCTGATGATCGTCGCCGGGACGCTCTTCCTGCCGCTCGGCATCGAGCCGCAGTTCCTGGGCACGCCTGCGCTCGGGGCGGAGGAGGCGTTGGGTCAGGTCGGCCTGCTGCTCGCGCTCGTCGGGATCCTCTTCGCGGTCGGCGGCGCGGCGATCGAGACGTGCTTCTCGGGCGCCTACAACACGGCGCAGTTCTTCGGCTGGCACTGGGGCAAGAAGGAGCGGCCCGCCGGGGCCGCGCGCTTTACGCTCGCCTGGGTCGTGATCTTCACGCTCGCGTTCCTGGTCGTCATGTCGGGCTACGACCCAGTGAAGCTGACGGAGTACTCGGTCATCTTCTCAGTGGTGGCGCTGCCGTTGACCTACCTGCCGATCCTGCTGATCGCGAACGACCGCAGCTACATGGGCTCGAAGGTGAACGGCAAGCTGGCGAACGTGCTCGGGGTCCTCTACTTCGTCGTGATCCTGGCGATCGCCGTCGCGGCCATCCCGCTGATGCTGATCACGCACGGTGGGCAGGGATGAGCAAGCGCGCCGAAGTCGACATCGCGCTCGGCATCCTCGACCACCAGCTCGTGGACTCCGACGGCGTGAACTGCGGCAAGGTGGACGACCTCGAGCTGACCGGGCTCGACGGTGACTCGCCGGAGGTGGTCGAGATCCTGGTCGGAGGCAACGCGTGGCGCTCCCGGGGCCTGCTGGGGCGGCTGGCGGCACGCTTCGCCGGCGATGCCGTGCACGTGCCGTGGTCGGAGGTCGAGTCGGTCTCGTCGGTCGTGAAGCTCAAGCGTCCAGCCTCCGAGCTGCGCCTGAACCGGGGTGATGCGCGCTGGGCGCGCCTCGTCGGAAAGGTGCCGGGCTCCTGATGCGCCTCACCGAGCTCCTGAGCCGGAAGGTGGTCAGCGAGTCCGGGCTGAGCCACGGCAAGGTGCACGACATCCGCGGTGAGCTCGAGGGCGACCGGCTGCGGGTGACCGGGCTCGCGTCCGGCAGCCTCGGCCTGCTCGAGCGCTACGGCCTCGGCACCGGCGGGACCGGCGGGCCGAGCCAGGCCAAGGTGCACGGGCACCCGGCGATCCCCTGGAAGCGGGTCGTCCGGGTGGGCTCGGAGATCGTCGTGCGGGATTGAGCTG
>DATHAF010000047.1:0-62396 GCA_035296785.1 Gaiellaceae bacterium | reverse complement strand
CGAGCATCTCGGTCGGAAGGGACTCGGGAAAGGCGGCGATCGAGAGCGCAAGGAGCGGCCTGCCGCCCATCGCGAAGACGTCGTTGAGCGCGTTCGTGGCCGCGATCGCGCCGTAGTCGCCCGGGTCGTCCACAACCGGCGGGAAGAAGTCGAGTGTGAAGATCAGCGCCCGCTCGTCGTCGAGCCGGTAGACGGCCGCATCGTCGGCGGGCGCGAGCCCGACGAGCAGGTCTTCTGCCTCGGCGGGAACGAAGCCGGCCAGCAGTTGCTCGAGCCGGGCTGCCGAGTACTTCGCGGCGCAGCCGCCGCACGAAGCGAGATCGGTGAGCTTCACAGTGCCGGTGTTCAGGTTCACGGCGCCTTCTCCCTGAATCGGTTGCGGGAACTGTAGGGATCGATTCGACTTTCGTCCATCTACGTTCGGCAGCCTGGCCGTATTCCCGACAAGGACAACGGCGGCGAGACGCCGCCGTTGTCGGGGGAGAGGAGGAGCTTTGGGTGCTCCCCGCAGTTCGTGCCGATCGGCGCGACTCCTTTAGGCGCCTCGTTCGATCGGGACGTCCACGAGATTCCCCCACTCCGTCCAGGAACCGTCGTAGTTCTTGACGTTCTCGTAGCCGAGCAGCTCGCGCAGGACGAACCAGGTGTGGGCGCTGCGCTCCCCGATCCGGCAGTACGCCGTGACCTTCTTGTCCGGCGTCACGCCCTTCGCTGCGTAGAGCTCGCGCAGCTCCGCTGGCGACTTGAAGGTGCCGTCGTCCCGCACGGCCTGGGCCCACGGGATTGACTGCGCGGTCGGGATGTGCCCCGCCCGTTGGGCACCCTCCAGCTCGTAGCCGGGAGGCGAGACCAGCTCCCCCGAGAACTCCTGCGGGCTGCGGACGTCCACCAGAGCCTCATCGCCCGCGGTGATGCTCTCGAGGACGGCGTCGCGGAAGACCCGGATCGTCTCGTCCCTCTCCTTCGCCTTGTACTGCCGCTGCTCAGGAGCGGGCGCGTCGCTCGTCAGCTCGCGGCCCTCGTCGATCCATTTCTGGCGGCCGCCGTCGAGGATGCGCACGTTTTCGTGCCCGTAGATCTTCAGGTACCAGTAAGCGTAGGCCGCGAACCAGTTGTTCTTGTCGCCGTAGAGGACGACCGCGCTGTCGTTCGAGACCCCCCGCTCGCCGAGCAGGCGCTCCAAGACCTCCTTCTCTACGAGGTCGCGCTCGATCGGGTCCTGCAAATCCTCGCGCCAGTGGAGCTTGATCGCGCCAGGGATGTGGCCTTCATCGTAAAGATCCGGGTTCTCGTCGACCTCGGCCACGACGATCCCGTCGTCGGTCAGGTGCTCCGCGAGCCACTCCGTGGTCACGAGTACCGCTTTCGCGTAGTCGTTCTCGGCCATCCCGCTCAATGCTAGAGATCGCCGGGCTCCTGAAGATGTGCCGGAAGATACAGAGGGCGAGGCCGTCGGAGAGCAGGAACCCAACCAGCGAGACCGTGTGGTCGACCCGCGCCGTCAGCGCCCAGAGAGGAGCAGCCGGCGACGATCATCGCGCCTCCGATGCGGTTGCCACCGAGCGCAGCATGCTCGCTGCGGGCAGAGCGCTACAGCAACCGTTTCCGGATCGCGGCGGTCAGCTCGGCCGCCGAGACTGAGCCCTCGAACTTGGCCTTCACCCGCCCTTCGCGCCCGACGAGGAAGGTCCACGGCTCGCTGCGGAGATGCCACCGGCGCATCCAGCGGTTGTAGCCCTTCGCGGGGTCGTTGTCCCGAAAGACCTCGACGTGGATGAACCTGACCGGGCTCGAGGCAAAGCTCTCTCGAACTGCGTCCACGACGTCGACGACCGGCCCGCAGATGCGGCTGGTGCAGAACTTCGGTGTGGCGAACGTGACCACGAACGGCCGGTGGGCGGAGAGGGTGCCCGCGACGGAGTAGCGCAGAAGGGCGAGGTCCGGCGGCCGCCTCGTCGTCAGGCGCGCGACGCTCGCGTCGGCGAGAGTGGGCGTCGCGGAACGCGGAGCCTGGGCGCCGACCGCCGGGCTGGGCGAGCGGGCAGTGACCTCCAGGGAGCCGATCGCCTGAATCTTCGCCCCGGCCGGCTCCGCGACGAGCCAGTAACGGCCTGCGCGCGGGACTCGGAAATGCGCGACGTAGATCCGACTCACCTCGCCGAAGGCCCGGGCGGAGCGGCCGGCGATCCCGATCGGCTCGAGTTGCGCCGTCACGCGAGTGAACGGCGCCCGGTCTCGGCCGCCAGCGACCCAGACACTGGCGGTGCTCCGTTCCACCGGCCGCGCGTCGTTCCGGATCACCAGGAACGGGTAGCGGATGGAGCCCCGCACGAACTCGGAGGCGCCGGCCGTGATCGAAACGTCGGGCCCGGGGCGCTTCAGGAACCCGTCGAGCGTACGGGACGAATGAGAGCCGGAGCCGCCACAGCCGGCAGAGAAAGCCGCTGCGAGGACGACCACAGCGGTGAGGCGACCCACACGCCGAGTCTAGCTACCTGAGAACACCCGTACGCCGCTGGGCGAAACGCTTGCTGCCGCTGAGCAGGAGCGCGGCCGCACCGCGATCAGTCGTGCGCACCGAGTACCTGTGCGCACGACTACCGGTCGTTTAGTGACCGTCGAACCAGCTACCCGGGACACCGAGGAAGCGGAGGCCTCGAATGTAGCCCTCGAAGGAGAACGCGAGGAGCGACAGGGAGACCATGAGGGAGATAAGGCGTGCTTTGTTCATCGTCACCTCCTTTCTCGGCTTAGAAGCGGACATCCTGAAGGGCCTCGGCGGCCTTGCGGTACAGCCGTGCGGCCGTTGCGTCCTCGCCCTGGCGCGCAGCGAGATCGCCTTGTGCCATCCACGCGGCGGCACGGTGGCTGATCGATTCGAGCTGTTCGGCGCTCGCCTCGGCGGTGCGCAGCATCTCGTGCGCCTCGTCGAGCCGGCCCTGCTCCATGAGCGAGCGGCCGAGCACGAGCTGGGTCGGTGCGATGTCCAGGAGGAAATCTTCGCGGCCCTCCAGAAGCTCCAGCGCGTGCCGGGCCTCCTTTTCGGCCGAGTCCACCTGGCCGGTCATCAGGTGCACGTGCGCGAGCGACGAGACGACGTTCGCCGCCTCGGCGTCGCTGCCCTTGTCGAGCAGGACGGTGTAGGCGCTCTTCAGGTCCTCGACGGCCCGCTCGGGCTTGCCGAGTTGGAAGTTGAGCCCGCCGAGGTTGTTGAGGAGCCGGCCGACGTTGCGCTCGTCGTTGAGCTGCTCGTAGTAGGCCTTCGCCCGCTCTGCGTAGCTGCGGGCGAGCACCCAGTGACCCATGCGCTCGGAGACGAGCGAGGCCTGGAAGTAGACGTTGGCCATCGTGCGATGGTCGTCCAGCGACTGCGCAAGCTCGAGCGCGCGCTCGACGTCCTCGCGCGCGGCCTCGAGGTCGCGCTGACGGCGGTAGCAGCGCGAGCGCCAGCCGAGGATCTCGGAGCGCAGCAGGTCGCACGGAAGGCCGGAGCCCTCCGCGAGCTTCAGCGCCTCGCTGAAGAGCGCAACTGCCGAGGCGATGCTCGAAAGGTGGTAGCGGCAGACGGCCATCCGGAACAACACTTGCGCCCGGTCGACATCCGAGAAGCCGGGGCCGTCGTTGATCGCCCGGCAGCGCTCCAGCAATTGGAGAGCCAGCTTGACCTCGCCGCGCTCCATCCGCGCCCAGGCCTCCGTCGAGAGCGCGCGAGCCTCGAGCTCGACCGCCCCGGTGGCCATGACGGCGGTGCGGGAATTCTCGAGCTCCTCGACCGCCTCGTCGTAACGGTGGGCGTTCGCGAGCGCTTCGGCCCGTGCCAGCATGCCCTCGACTCGGCTCCGCTCGTCGGTGGAGACCCCGCGCTCGAGGAAGCCGGCGTCGGCGCCGAGCTTGGCGGCGAGCCACTCGATCGTCTCGCGCGTGGGACGGGTCTTGCCCCGTTCGATCTGGCTGACGTACTCCTTGGAGAAGCGCTCGCCGGCCAGGTCGGTCTGGGTCAGGCCTGCCGCTACGCGCAGCTGCCGCACGCGCTCACCCAGGCGGGAGCCGCCCGGTGAGGACGTGCGAGTTCGGTCGCTGAGGGATACACGCGGCATGAGGCCTACAGGCGCAGTGAAACGCATACTTGACTCCTGCGCAAGTGACTCTTGTTCAATATCCCCCAAAAAGGGCATAGCCGTCGAAGAAACGCGGTGAACTTGCGCATCTCAAAATCACTTGATTTAGCTACTTGACTCTTCGTAGGGGCGGGTCTATAGTCCGTCCACCTTGCAGCCAGCCGGACGCCAGGCTTAATGGTTGCAAGGGGCGCGTCAGAGTAAGGCGACGAAAGCCCCGGAGGTTGTGGCTGGGCCGCAGAGCCAAGGCCTCCGGGTCGTCGCCTTTTCAACAAAGGCGAGCACAAAATAGTGAAGCCCCCGGAGCCGCAGCCGGGGGCTTTCTTTTTGCCCAAGTCGCTAGAAGCGCGCTAGCGCCCGGTCATCCAGGTGCGGCGCGAGGCGATGATGCGGTCGAACTCGTCGCCCACGAGGCCGGTCAGGCGGCGGTCGATCGTCGAGAGCAGGCCGAGCGAGATGAAGATCCACGCCTCTGCGTCGGCGTCCCGTTCCCGGACGATGCCGCCGGCCTTCTGGGCCCGCCGGATCACGTCCGCCACGAAGCTGTGCACCTCCCGCACCTGCTCCCGCAAGCCGCGGCGGATCTCGAGATCGTCGGCGGCCTCTGTCAGCGCCTGGATCCAGAGATCGATGAGGATGATCCGATCGGCAGCTCGGCCCTGGAGATAGGTCTGCCCGAGCGTCGCCAACCACATCCCGGGGTCCTCCTCGCGCTCGAGGGCCTTGTCCCAGAGAAGCCGCAGGCGCTCCCACGCGGCGCTAAGGCAAGCGAGGTAAAGCTCGCGCTTCGAGGAGAAATGCCGGTAGAGCACTGGCTCGGTGACCCCGGTTTCTCGCGCGATCTGTGCGGTGGTCGACCCGCGGTAGCTGCTCTTCGCGAAGACGCGGCAGGCGGTCTCCACGACGGCGGTGCGCCGCTCCTTGGCCGGGAGCCGGATGCGCGGCTCGTTCACGCAGCGACCTCGGAGACTCGAACGGGCTCGTCCGCGTGCTCCGGCTTGCGGAGGGCGACGACGGCGACAACGGCCGCGGCGAACGCGATCGCGGCGGCGACGAGCAGCGCGCGCTGGAAGCCCTGCACGAACTCGGCGGGCGCGCGCGGGTCGGTGAGCGGGCTCTTGACGTATGAGGCGACGATCGCCCCCATTACCGCGATCCCTAGTGAGCCGCCGACCTGGCGCATGCTGTTCAGCACGGCGGACCCGACGCCGGCCTTGTCCACCGGCACCGCGTGCATCGCCGTCGCCGTGGTGGGCGCCATGGACATGGCCATCCCGGCTCCGCCGATGAGGAGCGCCGGAAAGATGTCCCAGAAGTTCGAGGTCAAATCGAGCCGACCGAAGAGCACGAGCGAGCCGGCGACGAGCGTCATGCCGGAGGCAATCAGCCAACGCGGCCCGAAGCGGTCGCTGACCCTCCCGGCGATCGGCGCGAGGAAGACGATGCAGAGTGTCATCGGCAGGAAGGTCGCCCCGGCCTGGGTGGGCGAGTAGTGCAGGATGTTCTGGACGTACAACGAGACGTAGAAGAAGACGCCGAACATCGCGAGCGCGACGAGCAGCATGATCGTGTTGGCGCCGGCGAACGTGGGGTTGCGAAAGAGGGAGAGGTCGAGCATCGGGACGCGCTGGCGCAGCTCGAGCAGGACGAACGCGGCGAGCCCGATCACCGCGATCGCGAAGCACACCAAAATCCGGCCGGAGGTCCAGCCGTAGGTGTTGGCCTCGATGAGCGCGTAGATCAGCGCGAACAGCCCGATCCCGGAGGTGAGCAGCCCCGGAAGGTCGAGCCGCTGCTCGGCGGAGGTGTCGCGCGTCTCCCTGATCACAACCCGGGCAACGACGATCGCGAGGATCCCGACCGGGATGTTGATGAAGAAGATCCAGTTCCAGCTGATGTGCTGCGTGATCACGCCTCCGACGAGCGGCCCGATCGCGAGCGCGAGCGCCGAGACCCCTGCCCAGACGCCGATTGCCATCCCGCGCTGCCGCGGTGGGAACGTGGCGGTGATGATCGAGAGCGTGGCAGGGTTCATCAGGGCCGAGCCGACACCCTGGACCACACGCGCGCCGATCAGCCAGTTCGCATCGGGCGCGAGTCCGCAGGCGAGCGACGCCCCGGTGAAGATCGCAAGGCCGACGATGAAGATCGCGCGCCGCCCGAAGAGATCGGCCAGCTTCCCGCCGGTGAGCATCAGTACCGCAAAGGTCAGGGCGTAGCCGTTGACGACCCACTCGAGCTCGGAGATTCCTATCTGCAGGTCGTTTTGGATCGACGGCAGCGCGACGTTCACGATCGTGTTGTCCAGCATGATCATGAAGAGGCCGAACGAGACCGCCCCAAGTGTCCACCACTTCTTGTTCTCCTCTGCAAAGATCCGTGCTCGCACGCGCCGCCCCTTTCTCCCGCAAGTTAGTCCTCACTAGGTTAGCCATGGCTAGCTAGGGGGTCAAGGCTCGTTAGGCTGAGCGCCGCGTGGAACCGATCTGGACCCCCACGGACGAGGTGCGCGAACGCTCGAACGCGCTCCGTTTGGCGCGCAAGCTCGGTTTCGACGACTACGCGGCGCTCGTGCGTTTCTCGCAAGAGGAGCCGGACCGCTTCTGGCGGGCCGCGATCGAGGACCTGGACCTCGAATTCTCGCAGCCGTTCGAGTCGGTCGTCGACGAGTCGAGCGGGCCCGAGTGGGCGAGCTGGTTCGTCGGCGGCAAGCTGAACGTCGCCTGGAACTGCGTCCACCGCTGGGCCGTTGGCGCCCGCGCCGACGAGGAGGCGGCGGTGTGGCAGAGCGAGGACGGGGAGCGCCGTGCGCTGACCTACCGCGAGCTCTCGCAGGAGGTCACCCGCTTCGCTGAGGCGTTGGCGGCACTCGGCGTCGGGCCTGGCGACCGGGTCGCGCTCTTCCTGCCGATGTCGCCGGAGGTCGCGCTTGCCTCACATGCGTGCGCGCACCTGGGCGCGATCCAGGTACCAATCTTTTCCGGCTTCGCCGCGCCCGCGATCGCCGGGCGGCTCCAGCACGCCGAGGCGAAGGTGGTCGTCACTGCCGACGGCTCGCTGCGCCGCGGCCGCGAGGTGCCGATGAAGGCGCTCGTCGACGAGGCGCTGGCGGACTCGCCCTCGGTCGAACACGTCGTCGTCTGGCGGCGGCTCGGGCGCCACGACGTTCCGATGCAGGCCGGACGCGACGTGTTCTGGGACGAGGCAGTCGCCGACACTCCCGGCGAGCTCGCGCCGCTCGCCGTCGATTCCGAGCACCCGTACCTCCTGACCTATACGTCGGGCACGACCGGCCCGCCGAAGGGCGTCTTGCACGTTCAGGGAGGGTTCCTCGTCTCGATCACGCGCGAGGTCGCCTACCAGGCTGACGCGCGCCCGGGTGACGTGATCCATTTCGTCACCGACATGGGCTGGATCATGGGCCCGTGGGAGGTGGTCGGAGGGATGGCGCTCGGCTGCACGGTCGTCTTCGCGGAGGGAGCGCCGGACTGGCCGCAACCGGACCGGCTCTGGGGCCTGGTCGAGAGCGAGCGCGTCTCGATCCTCGGCCTCTCGCCCACGCTCACGCGCGCGCTCATTCCCCACGGCGCCGAGCTCGTCGAGCAACACGACCTCTCTTCCCTGCGCGTGCTCGTCACGACCGGCGAGCCGTGGAACCCGGAGCCGTACCGGTGGTTGTTCGAGCACGTGGGCGGTGGGCGCTGTCCCATCATCAACTGCTCGGGGGGCACCGAGGTGGGGGCGTGCTTTCTCTCGCCGACCCCTGCGGCGCCGATCAAGTCGTGCTCCCTCGGCGGGCCCGCCCTCGGCATGGCGATGGACGTAGTCGACTCCGAGGGCCGTTCGGTGCGGGGCGAGGTCGGCGAGCTCGTCTGCCGGCGCCCGTTCCCGGGGATGACGCGCGGCTTCTGGCGCGACCGGGAGCGGTACCTCGAGAGCTACTGGCGGCGGCTGCCGGGGATCTGGGTGCACGGCGACTGGGCCTCGGTGGACGAAGACGGCTACTGGTTCCTGCACGGCCGCTCCGACGACACGCTGAACATCGCGGGCAAGCGTGTCGGCCCCGCCGAGCTCGAATCTGCGGTCGTCGGTCATCCCGCGGTCGCCGAGGCGGCGGCGATCGGGGTGCCGCACGACGTGAAGGGCGAGGTCGCCTGGGTCGTCTGCGCACTCGTGTCGGGTGTCGAGCCGAGCAAGGAGCTGGCGGCTGAGCTGCGCGGGTTGGCGGCGAGCGACCTGGGCAGGGCCTTCGCGCCGGAGCGCGTGCTCTTCGTCTCGGCGCTCCCCAAGACTCGCAGCGCAAAGATCGTGCGGCGCGCCGTGCGCGCAAAGGCGCTCGGGACCGATCCGGGAGATCTCTCGTCGGTCGAGAACCCGGAGACTCTCGAGGAGATCACCAAGGCCGCAAGGGGCACATAGTCCGTCGCGCCTCCGGCCTGGGCGCCAGAACCCTGCCCGGGCCGGGTTGTGCGACGAGGCGTCCGACTGGCCCTGGGCCGGCTCGCGGAGCTGAGAGCACGACTATCCTCATGCCATGTCGACGAATGACCTCCCGGGCCAGGTCGCCCTGATAACCGGCGGTGGGCGCGGGATCGGCGCGAGCATTGCGCGTGAGCTGGCCGCTGCGGGCGCCAGCGTTGCCGTTGCCGCGCGGACGCGCGAGCAGGTCGAGGAGGTCGCGCGGCAGATCGACGGCCTCGCGGTCGAGGTGGACGTGACCGACCGCGAGGCGGTCGAGCGGATGGTGACCGAGGTCGAGCGGGAGCTCGGCCCCATCGACCTCCTCGCTGCCAACGCCGGCGTCGGCAGCGTGTCGGGCTCACTCTGGGAGAGCGACCCGCACGAGTGGTGGCACGTGTTCGAGGTCAACGTGCTGGGCGTCTACCTCTGCTGCCGTGCGGTCCTGCCGAGAATGCTCGAGCGTGGGAGCGGCCGGATCGTGATCACCGGTAGCGGCGGCGGCTATCTCCCGGGCTCGACCAACACCGCCTACTCGGCGAGCAAGGCTGCGGTCAACCGGCTCGGCGAAACACTGGCCGAGTCGCTCCGGCAGACGCCGGTGCGCGTGTTCGTGTTCAGTCCCGGCCTCGTGCAGACGGAGATGACGGGCGACTTGTCCGACGATGCGCCCTGGACACCGCCCGAACTGGCGCCGCACCTCGTCCACGTGCTCGCCTCTGGACGCGCGGACGAGCTCGCCGGCCGCTACCTGCACGCGGAGCACGACGACATCGAGGACCTGATCGGCCGGGCAGACGAGATCCAGCGCAGCGACCTCAACTCGATTCGTCTTCGTCGTTGAAACGGCCGCACGGCGAAGCCAGCACGGTCTCCCGGATCGGCATCGTAACCCGGCGCATCATGGTTTTCGACTGATAGGCTAAAACCTGCAAATGAGACTCGCGCTCGCGCAGATCAACACCACCGTCGGCGCTCTCGACCGGAACCGCGCGCGCATCCTCGGCCGGCTCGAGGAAGCCAGAGCCACCGGAGCGGACCTCGTCCTCTTCCCCGAGCTCGCGGTGACCGGCTACCCGCCCGAAGACCTGCTTCTTCGGCCGGGCTTCGTGCGCGCCGCGGAGGAATCCCTCGCCGAGATCGCGCGCGCCACGCATGGGATCGTCGCGCTCGTTGGCTTCCCCCACTTCGACCGCGACCTCTACAACGCGTGTGCCGTATGCACGGCCGGCGAGGTCAAGGCGATCTACCGCAAGCGCTTCCTACCGAACTACGGCGTGTTCGACGAGGACCGCTATTTCGCACCGGCCCGGGATCTGCTTCTGCTCGAGCACGGCGGCACGCTCATCGGCCCGACGATCTGCGAGGACATGTGGCAGCCGGGCGCGCCCGCGACCGACCTGGCCCTTGCAGGAGCCCAGCTCCTGACGAACATCTCAGCGTCGCCGTTCCACGTCGGGCGCGACCGGGAGCGGGAGGAGATGTTCGCCACGCGCGCTCGGGACAACTCGTGCTTCGTCGCCTTCTGCAACTGCGTCGGCGGCCAGGACGAGCTGATCTTCGACGGACATTCGCTCGTGCTCGACGAGGAGGGGCACGTGCTCGCGCGGGCCTCCGGCTTCGAGGAGGCGCTGCTCGTGGTGGACATCGACCCGGCCGACGCGGTGGGCCGGCGGCTTCGCGACGTACGTCGCCGCGCCCTCGTGCGCGAGCGCGAGGCGGTCCCCGAAGCTCCGGTCGTGCACATCGGCGTCTCCAAGAGCCACGGCGATGCGGTACGGCCGCCTCTCGCGACGCCGCTCGAGGAGCTTGAGCAGATGCGGCTCGCGCTCGAGCTGGGCCTGCGTGACTACGTCGAGAAGAACGGCTTCCGCGACGTCGTCGTCGGCGTCTCGGGCGGGATCGACTCGGCCGTGACCGCCGCCCTGGCTGTCGAAGCGCTGGGCGCCGAGCGCGTGCATTGCATCTCGATGCCGTCTCGCTACTCCTCCGATGACACCCGAGGCGACGCACGCCTGCTCTCCGAGAGACTGGGCACCGACTTCCGCGAGCTGCCGATCGACGAGATCGTGCAGGCCTTGGAAGGCACCCTCGCCGAGAGTTTCGCCGGCCGGCAGCCTGATCTCGCGGAGGAGAACCTGCAGGCGCGAGTCAGGGGTGTGCTCCTGATGGCGCTCTCGAACAAGTTCGGCTGGCTCGTGGTCGCGACCGGAAACAAGTCAGAGCTCTCCGTCGGCTACGCGACCCTCTACGGCGACATGGCGGGGGGCTTCGCACTGCTCAAGGATGTCTTCAAGACCGACGTGTTCCGGCTTGCGAGGCACCTGAACGAGCGGGCCGGCGGCGAGCTGATTCCCGTCTCGATCATCGAGCGTGCCCCGAGCGCCGAGCTGCGCGACAACCAGCTCGACGAGGATTCCCTGCCGCCCTATCCCGCTCTCGACCTCGTCCTCGAGGCCTACGTCGAGCAGGACCGCTCCCGCGAGGAGCTCTCCGCGGACGGATTCGACCGGGACGTCGTCGACCGCGCGCTGGCGCTGATCGACCGGGCCGAGTACAAGCGCCGCCAGGCGCCGCCGGGCGTGCGATTGACTCCAAAGGCCTTCGGTCGCGACCGGCGCACGCCGATCACGAACCAATGGCGCGGCTGAGCTCCCGAAACCAGCGCAGGCGCTCCACCCGCGGCACAGCCGCGTTCGCCGGCGAGGTGGAGGGCAGGACGAAGAGCTTGGTCTCGCCGAGCTGCCGCTCTTGAAGTCCTAGGGTTGGGCGCTCCCCGAACGTACCCCGGTAGGCCTCCTTGCCGACAAAAGCGATCGTATGCGGCCTCAGCTCCAAGGCCAGGCGGCTCAGCCGGTCGGCGGCCCCTGCGAAGTCGGCGTGGCGGAGGTCGCCAGAGCCGCGCGTGGTGCGGGCAGCCGCATTGGTGAGACCGATTCCGTAAGCCAATACTTCGAACTGCTCGTCGGGTTGCATCAGCCGGGGCGTGAAGCCTGCTTCGTAGAGGAGCCGCCAGAAATCGTTGCGGGGGTTGGCGAAATGCGCGGCCGCTGCGGCAGAGACGAAGCCCGGGTTGATTCCGCAGAAGACGACGCGAAGCCCAGGCCCGAGGACGTCGGGAACCGCTGAGGCTTCGCTTGCGATGCCGCTTGAAAGCTGTACAGGCTTTGCCGGTTCGTCCGCCTTACGAGCAGCGGTGGCGGCCTCGCGGCCGCGGCGCGCACGGCCGCTCATGACCCAGGGGCTTGGGCCGCCGGTGTCGCGCCCACGAGCGCCACGGGCCGCGAGTGCCGGAGCGGCTCCAGCGGGTGCACGTCCTCACGCGGCGAGCCCCGCCTCGCGCGAGTCCAGGCGAACCTCGAAGAGCCGGCGCAGCTCCTCACCGGTGATCCGGGCAAGGGCCAGGGGCCGTCGCGCCTCGATCTCGACGATCCGAACCATTCCCTCGCCGGAGCCGTAGCAGCGCAGGTAGCACTCCTCCTCGCTCAGCGGTCGTAGGCGTCGCACGAGCGGAGCCTATGCGCAGCCCCGGACGGAACCGCCACGGCGCCGTTACTCGTACTGGAGCGCCTTGAGCACGTTCAGGCGCGCGCCTCGCCGGGCGGGGATCACCGCCGCGAGGATGCCTACGACGATCGCCGCGAGCACGAAGTAGACGAGCTGGACGATCGGGAAGGCGAACACGATCCCCTCGCTCGAGAGCGCGTGCGTGACGAGCGCTGCGAGGAAGACGCCGACCACGATCCCGAGCGCGGCCCCCATCAGCGACGTGACGATGCTCTCGTAGCGAATCATCATCCGCACCTGCCGCCGCGTCATCCCGACCGCGCGCAACATGCCGATCTCGCGAGTGCGCTCGTAGACGGTCAGCACGAGCGTGTTGATGATTCCTACCAGGCTCACGATCACCGAGAGCGCGAGCAAGGCGTAGAGCAGGTTGAGGATCCTCGTGAAGGGCTTGATGAAGTTCGCCTTGAACTCGTCGCGCGTCTGCACCTTCGCGTCCGCGAAGCCCGCGACATCGTCCTCGAGCGTCGCCGTGTTGGCGTCGCTGACGCCGTCCGGAGTGTTGATCAGCACCATCTCGTCCCGCGGCCGCGGGACGAACTTGTCGAACAGGGTGCTCGAGATCGTGGCGTCGGCGAAGGGGGAGCCGCCGTTCGGCTCGTCCCAGATGCCCTTGAGCCGCACCTCCACCGTCTTGCCGCTCGGGAACTCCAGTTTCATCGCCGAGCCGATCTTGAGGTGGTGATCCTTCGCGTAGTCCTTGCTGGTGAAGAACCCGTCCGAGCCGAGCCGGCCGGGAACGCCGTTGCTGCCCTCGATCCAGTCCATCGCTACCCCGGTGTTCAGGTTCGGCTGGACCGCGGTCAAGTCGTTGTCGCTCCCGAGGTAGCGGCCCGAGCCGGCCCGGATGGCGGTCACGTCGCTGACCCCGGGCTTCCCGACCAGCGCCTTGCCGGCGGCGACGTCGATCGGCGTGAAGGTGTTCGTCGCGGTGATTGCGTAGTCGGCGACGAAGAGCTCGTTGACCGCGTCCTCGAACGACTTGCGAACGCCCTGGCCGAAGATCGCCACGAAGGTGACGAGCGCGAGGCCGATCATCAGCGCGGAGGCCGTCGAGGCCGTACGCGCCGGGTTCCGCGTCGCGTTGTCCCGCGCAAGGATCCCGGGCGCGCCGCCGATCGTCTTCGTCGGGGCGCCGAGAACCGCCGCGAGGGGGCGCACGACCCTCGCCGCGTTCATCGAGACGCCGAAGAAGAGCAGCAGCACGCCGATGCCGAGCATGAGCAGGCGCGGGGCGGTGGCGATGCCGGTCCCGAGCGAGCCCACCGCCACCAGCGCGATCGCTGCGGCGAGAATGAAGAACGCCGTCACCGGCCCGTACTTGGCGAACCGCGAGACCGGCAGCACGGATCCCTCGCGCACGGCCGCGATCGGCGGCACGCGCGTCGCGCGTCGCGCCGGGCGGATGCTGGCAATGAGGGTGATCACGGTGCCGACGAGGAGCGAAACGATGATCGTTCGGGTCGCGAAGATCGTCTCGCCCTGCGGAAGATCGATCCCGAAGGTCACGAACAGCTTGTTCAGCAGCTTTGCCAGCGCGAGGCCGAGGAAGAGGCCCACGACTGATCCGAGCAGGCCGATCACGAGGGCCTCGATGACAACGGCCCAGAGCACCTGCCGCCGCGAGGCACCGAGTGTGCGTAGCGTGGCGAACTCCCGCATCCGCTGCGCGATCGTGATCGACAGGGTGTTCGCGATCACGAATGCGCCCACAAAGAGCGCGATGCCGGCGAAGGCGAGGAGGATGTACTGCAGGAACGACACGAAGCCGAAGTCCTTCTTGTCCTCCTTCACCTGGGCCTGAGTGTCGCGAACCGTCGCAGTTGCCGGGAGGAGCGGGCGGATCTGCGAGACGAGCTTCGACTTGCTCACACCGCTCTTCGACTGAAGACGGATGACGTCGAGCTGGCCTGGCTTGGCGAAAACGCTCTGCGCGGTCGCAAGGTCGAAGAGGGCGAAGGTCGCGCCGCCGATCGAGCCCACGCCCGTGAGTTCGGCGATGCCGGCGATGCGGAAACGGCGTTGCGGCCCCACCGCCTGGAGGCTGATCGAGTCCCCGACGCCGAACTGCTCGCGGGCGGCCGTCGCCTTGTCGATCACGACCTGCCCATCGCCGCTCGGCCACGACCCGGCGGTCAGCCTCGTCGGGTTGAACTGCTGCTCTCGCGGGTCGACCGAGAACCCGAGGGCCGGAGCGCCACCCGTGTCGACGACCTTCCCGTCCTTCCCGATCAGCTTCACGTTGTCGGCGGTCACCGAGCCGGCGGCCGCGGCAACGTCCGGCAGCGCCTTCACCTTCGCCAGCACTGATGCCGGGAAGGTCGGCGTCTCGGCGGGATTGTTCCCCTCCGTGTTCTTGAACGCGGCCTTGCCACTGATGATCACGTCCGCGTTCTTGTACGAGTTGACGACGATCGAGTTGAACCCGTTGTTGATCGTGTCCGTGAGGATGTAGGTGCCGCTGATCATCGCCACCCCGAGCACGATCGCTATCGCGGTCAACGAGGCGCGGATCTTCCGACCCGCGATCCCCTTCAGCGCGACGGAGATCACTGGTCTTGGTTCAGCTCGTCCATGGCCGCGATCACGTCGCCCGGCTCCGAGCGCGGCATGTCGCGGACGATCAGGCCGTCGGCGAGAAACAGGATCCGATCGGCGATCGCCGCCGCACGCGGATCGTGCGTGACCATCACGGTCGTCTGACCGAGCGAGTCGACCGAGTCGCGCATCAGGTCGAGGATCTCGCCGCTCGTCTTCGAGTCGAGGTTGCCCGTGGGCTCGTCGGCGAACACGACGGTCGGCCTCGAGACGAGCGCGCGAGCGATCGCCACGCGCTGCTGCTGGCCGCCTGAAAGCTCGGCAGGACGGTGGTTGCGACGGTCATCGAGCCCGACCTTCTCGAGCAAGTCCTCGCGCCACCCCTTATCCGGCTTCTCGCCGGCGATCGTCATCGGGAGGACGATGTTCTCCTCGGCGCTCAGCATGGGGAGCAGGTTGAAAAACTGGAAGACGAACCCGATGTGCCGACGACGCAACTTCGTGGTCTCGGTGTCGTTCAGCTCGCCGAGGTCGGTTCCGGCGATCCAGACCGTCCCGGAGGTCGGCTTGTCGAGCGCTGCGAGGATGTGCATCAGAGTCGACTTGCCGGAGCCCGAGGGACCCATGACGGCGGTCAGCTTGCCCTGCTCCACCTCGAGATCGACTCCGCGCAAGGCGTCCACGGCGGTGTCGCCCTCGCCGTACCGGCGGGTCAGGTCTTTGGCTGCCACGACGGCGGCCGGTGCCCTGTCGGCGACGTCGACGGCTGGTACTGCGGCGGCTTCCATGTCCCTCCCTCTCAGTCGACCCCCAGTCCTGTCGGCAGTGTTGCACCGATCGCGCGGGACCTCAAACGTTCATTCGATACCGTCTGAATCATGAGCGCAGTCGCCCTCGACGTATCGGCCGTCCGCCGCCGCTTCTCGGCGCTCGACCGGCCGCTCGCCTTCTTCGACGGGCCCGGCGGGACACAGGTGCCGGACGAGGTCATCGAAGCGATCGCCGGCTACCTGCGCCAGTCGAACGCGAACGTCAGCGGCCCGTACGAGACCAGCCGGCGGACCGAGCTGCTCGTCGACGAAGCGCGAGGCGCCGCCGGGGGCTTCCTCGGCTGCCGGCCGGACCAGGTCGTGTTCGGCGCCAACATGACGACACTCAACTTCGCGCTCACGCGGACGATCGGCCGAGAGCTGTCGGCCGGCGACGAGATCGTGGTCACCCGGCTCGACCACGACGCGAACGTCTCGCCCTGGCTCGAGCTCGCTCGCGATCTCGATCTCGTCGTCCGGTTCGCGGACATTCGAGACGACACGACGCTCGATCTCGACGACCTGGCCACGCACCTGTCGGACCGCACACGCGTGGTCGCGTATCCCTGGGCCTCGAACGCGGTCGGCACGCTCGTGGACGTGGCGCGAGTGACCGAGCTTGCGCACGAGGCAGGCGCGCTCGCCTGGGTTGATGCGGTGCACTTTGCCCCGCACGGGCCGATCGATGTCGAGGCGATCGGCGTGGACGTGCTGATCTGCTCCCCGTACAAGTTCTTCGGCCCTCATCTCGGGGTCGCCTTCGCCCGGTCGGAGCTGCTGGAACGCTGGCGCCCGTACAAGGTCCGCCCCGCAGCCGACGAGCCGCTCGGCCACCGCTTCGAGACCGGCACCTTGCCGCACGAGCTCCTCGCCGGTTTCGTCGCGGCGTGCGAGTACGTGAGCTCGATCGGGATGGACGCGATCGTGGGCTACGAGCGCGAGCTGGGCGCTCGCTTCCTGTCGGGCCTGCCCGAGTCGTGCCGCCTCCATGGGCTACCGACGATGGAGGGGCGTGTGCCGACCTTCTGCTTCACCGTCGAGGGCCTGACGCCACTCGAGGTCGCGACGCGGCTCGGCGAGCGAGGATTCGCCGTCTGGCGCGGGAACTACTACGCGGTCGAGGTGATGGAACGGCTCGGCCTTCCCGAGGGCGGCGTCCGCGCGGGGATCGTCCACTACAACACCGACGAGGAGGTCGACGCACTGCTCGCGGAGCTTCGCGCGCTGTGAGGCTCCTGATCCTCGGCGGGACGAAGTTCCTCGGCCGCGCCGCCGTCGAGGCGGCACTCGAGCGGGGCCACGAGGTCACGCTGTTCAACCGCGGCGAGACCAACCCCGAGCTCTTCCCCGAGGCCGAGAAGCTCCATGGCGACCGCGACGGCGACCTCTCAGCGCTCGAGGGGCGCGAGTGGGACGCGGTGCTGGATTCCTCGGGCTACGTGCCGCGCCTGGTCGGCGCCACGGCTGAGCTTCTCCGCGGCTCGGTCGGGCAGTACATCTTCGTCTCCTCGATCTCGGTGTACGACGAGCTTGGCACACCTGGGTTCGACGAGAGCGGACGCACCGTCACTCTCGAGGATCCCACCACCGAGGACTACCTTACGATCGGCCAGGTCAATACCTACGGAGGGCTGAAGGCACTCTGCGAGGAGGTCGTGCGGGAGGCTTTTCCCGATGCCTACGCGAACGTGCGCCCCGGCCTGATCGTGGGCCCCCACGACCCGACCGGCCGCTTCACCTACTGGCCGCTTCGACTGGCAGGCGGCGGCGACGTGCTCGCACCGGGCGACCCGGCCCGCCGGGTGCAGTTCATCGACGTTCGCGACCTGGCCAACTGGATCGTCCTGGTGGCAGAGAAGCAGTCGTCCGGCACCTTTAACGCGACCGGCCCCGAGCCTCCGGTGACGATGGGCGGACTCCTCGAGACCTGTAACGAGATCGGAGGCGCAGAAGCGCGGCTGGTCTGGGTCGACGAGCGCTTCCTGCTCGAGCAGGAGGTGGGCGCATGGATGGAGCTCCCGCTTTGGGTGAGCGAAGCCGACACGTGGTTCCTCCAGGCTGACGTCTCCCGCGCAGTCGCCGCCGAGCTGCGGTTCCGGCCGGTCGAGGAGACTGTGCGAGACACCCTCGCTTGGGCTCGGCAGACCGGCGCAGGCCTCGTCACGCCAGGCCAGATCGGCTCCGCAGGGCTCGACCCACAACGCGAAGCAGAGCTGCTCGAGGCCTGGTCGCGCCGCAGCCTGCCGCCTCACTCGTAGGCTTCGCGGGCTCGGTTCCAGCGCTCGTCGTCTCGGCGGATCTTGTCGGGATCGACTCCCCGGGCCTCCGCGAGATCGACGGTCAGGAGCTGAAAGCGGACGATGTCGACAACCGGATGGACGCTCGGGACGAGTGTGGTCTCACAGCCGAGCTCGCGCAGAGCCCGCACGGCGCCCGCAGCGCGCTCGGCGGCTCGCCCTTCCCCCTCGAGGACGATTGCGCGCACCGATTCGTCCACCGCGGCCAGATGCCCGTGGAGCAGCTGCTCGGTCTCGTGCGCCTCCGCGGCCACGAACGCTCCCTCGCGCAGCTTCAGAGCGGCTTCCTGAGCGGTCGGCCAGTCCCGCCCTGCGCCGGCGATCAGGAAGCGTTGGTGCGCGCTCACGGGCTCGCGCTGCTCGAGCTGGCTCGTGACGGCGGCCGGCAGCCCGCTCACGTCTTCGCCGCGCAGTGCTGCCAGCGTGGCGACCGCGCACGTGTAGCTCACCGTGTGGCACCAGCTGCGCTCCACCTCCGGCGTTGCTACGAGAACCTCGTCGGCCAGCTCCCCGAGGGGGCTCTCCGGCTTGGCCGTCACGAGCCAGACCGGGCCACCGAACGCGCGTGCCGCCTCCACCGTCAGCGGCGTATCGCCTTCGTGGCTGACGGCCACGAGGAGGTCGGCCTCCTGCTCGGGCGCGAGAACGAGCTCCAGCGCCTGCAGAGCCGGGCCTCCCGTCTGCGCGGCGTGGAACGAGGTACCGCAGCCGGTGTACAGCGTACGCCCCTCCGGCAGGCGCAGGT
Organism: Gaiellaceae bacterium; assembly: GCA_035296785.1. Lineage (GTDB taxonomy): Bacteria > Actinomycetota > Thermoleophilia > Gaiellales > Gaiellaceae > AC-32. The sequence goes on along the minus strand of DATHAF010000047.1, from coordinate 43,864 downwards.
GGGTCGGCACCGCACCCAGCCATTCCGGCTGAGCGAAGATCGCCGTGCGCGTCTCTTCTCCGGCCATCTGCAGAGCATCCCGCATCGGGAGGGTCGGCGCGCCGATAGCATCGCCGGCGTGCCGGCTCCCGAATTCATCCATCGCGAGCGCGTCCGCTTCGGTGACCTCGATGCGCTCGGCCACGTTAACAATGCGGTGTTTTTGACCTACATTGAGTCGGCCCGCGTTGCGTTTCTGTTCGACTCGGGCGCAGCCACGAGCCTCGAAGACATGTCCATCATCGTCGCCCGCATCGAGATCGACTTCAGGGCCCCAGTGCGTCTCGGCGACGAGGTGGAGATCGCCGTTCGCGCGAGCCGCTTCGGGAACAAGAGCTTCGACCTCGAGCACGTGCTCCGCGTCGAGGGCCAGGTGGTCGCAGAGGCCAAGAGCGTCCTGGTCGGCTACGACTACAACAAGCGCGAGTCCATGGCGATCCCCGACGAGTGGCGAGAGAAGCTGGCCGCATGAGCGTTTTCGAGCGACACCAGCTCTCAAACGGCCTGCGCGTGGTCACCGCCGACATGCCGCAGGTGCAGTCGGTGACCTGCATGATCATGCTCGCCGCTGGCTCGCGCTACGAGACCCCGGACACGAATGGGATCGCGCACTTCGCCGAGCACATGTTCTTCAAGGGGACCGAGCGCCGCCCGAGCGCCCGCGAGATCGGGATGGAGGTCGACTCGCTCGGCGCCGAGTTCAACGCCTTCACGAGCAAGGAGTACACGGGCTACTACGTCAAGTGCGCGGCGGACTACCGCGACCCGGCGCTCGACGTCCTCGTGGACATGATCCGCAACTCCAAGTTCGAGTCCGAGGAGATCGAGCGCGAGAAGGGCGTGATCGTCGAGGAGATGAACATGTACTACGACACACCGCGTGACTTCATCGGCGGCGTGTACGACCACCTGCTCTACGGCGACCAGCCGCTCGGGTGGGACATCATCGGCCGCAAGGAGACCGTCCGGGCCGCCACGCGCGAGACCTTCCTCGACTACATCGGGCGCTGGTACAAGCCGGTGCGCATGGTCGTCGGCCTCGGCGGCCGGCTCAACGGCGACGCACTTGGCACGGCTGAGCGCCTGCTCGGCGACCTCGAGCCCGACGACACGCCCGCGCCCGAGCCGGTGCGCCTGAACGGCGACGAAGGCCCGCGCGTCACCATCCACCACAAGGACTCCGACCAGGCGCACCTCTGCCTGGGCGTGCGCAGCTATCCGTTCGTCCACCCCGATCGCTACGCCCTCCAGCTGCTCGCCACGATCCTCGGGACCGGCATGTCCTCACGCCTCTTCAGCGAGGTTCGGGAGCGGCGCGGACTGGCGTACTACGTCTTCGCCGCCAACCAGAGCTACACCGATGCCGGCTCGCTCTACTCGCAGGCGGGCGTTGACATCGCCCGCTGCGACGAGGCCGTCGAGACGATCGCCCACGAGTTTCACCGGATCGCGGGCGAGACGGTTCCGGCGGACGAGCTCGAGAAGGCGCGCGCCCTCGCGAAGGGCCGCTTCGTCCTTCGGCTCGAAAACCCGCAGGGCATGACCATGTTCGGCCTCAGCCGCGAGGTGCTCGAAGGCCGTGCGGTCGAGCCGCAGGAGGTCCTCGACGGCCTCGACGCGATCACGGCCGAGGACGTTCGACGAGTGGCGCAGGACGTGATCGGCTCGAACCGCATCAACCTCGCGCTGATCGGCCCGTTCGAGGACGAGGATCGCTTCGCGGCGCTCCTCTCCCAGCCTTAGCCTGGTCGGCTAGTCGTCGCTCGTCTCGGCGACCGCGCGATCTTTGATCTCCTCGACGACGGTCGGATCGGCGAGCGTCGTCGTGTCGCCGAGCGTGCGGTTCTCCGCCACGTCGCGCAGCAGCCGGCGCATGATCTTGCCGCTCCGTGTCTTCGGAAGCTCCGGCGTGAAGACGATGTTCGCCGGCTTGGCGATCGGCCCGATCTTCGCTGCGACGTGATTGCGCAGCTCCTCGAGCTTCTCGACCGAGCCGTTTTCGCCGCCCTTCAGTGTCACGTAGGCGACGATCGCTTGTCCGGTGCGCTCGTCCTTCCGCCCGCAGACAGCTGCCTCGGCCACCTCGGGATGGTCGACGAGCGCGCTCTCGACTTCGATCGTCGAGATGCGGTGGCCGGAGACGTTCATCACGTCGTCCACCCGGCCTAGCAGCCAGAAGTCGCCGTCCTCGTCGACCCGGGCACCGTCGCCGGCGAAGTAGACGCCGGGGTACTTCGACCAGTAGGTCTCCCGGTAGCGCTCGTCGTCTTTGTAGATCCCGCGGAGCATCGCCGGCCACGGTCGGCGCAGGACGAGGTAGCCGCCTCCGCCTGGGCCGACCTCGTTGCCCTGCTCGTCGTAGACCGCGGCGTCCACGCCGGGGAAAGGCCGCGTTGCGGAGCCGGGCTTCAGTGTCGTGATTCCCGGCAGCGGCGTGATCATGATCATGCCCGTTTCGGTCTGCCACCACGTGTCCACCACCGGCGTACGGTCGCCGCCGATGTGCTGGCGGTACCAGATCCAGGCCTCCGGGTTGATCGGCTCGCCGACCGAGCCGAGCAGGCGCAGCGAGGAGAGATCGTGCTTGGCCGCGTGCTCGGGGCCCCACTTCATGTGCGTCCGGATCGCCGTCGGCGCCGTATAGAGGATGTCCACCTTGTAGCGATCGACGATCGCCCACCAACGGTTCTTGTCTGGGTAGTTGGGCACGCCCTCGTAGAGCACGCCGGTGGTGCCGTTGCACAAGGCGCCGTAGACGATGTAGCTGTGGCCGGTGACCCAGCCGATGTCGGCGGCGCACCAGTAGACCGAGTCGGGCTTCACATCGAAGATGTAGTAGTGGGTCGTCGCCGTCCCCACCAGGTAGCCGGCGGTCGTGTGCGCGATTCCCTTCGGCTTCGCGGTCGTGCCGCTCGTGTAGAGCAGGTAGAGCAGATCCTCGGAGTCCATCGGCTCGCAGGGACACGTCGCGGGGTCTGACCCCTGTTCGGCCACGAGCTCGTGCCACCAGAGATCGCGGCCTGCAGTCCAGCCGACGTCGCCGCCGGTGCGGCGAAAGACGATCGAGCTCTTGACGCCCGGCGCGTCGGCAAGGGCGGCGTCGGCGTTTGCCTTCAGCGGCACCGGATTGCCGTTCCGCAGGCCTTCGTCTTGGGTGATCAGGAGCTCGCAGCCCATGTCGTTCAGGCGGTTCGAGAGCGCGTCGGCCGAGAAGCCGCCGAAGACGACCGTGTGCGGCGCTCCCAGCCGAGCACAGGCCAGCATCGCGATCGGCAGCTCCGGCACCATCCCCATGTAGATCCCGACCGGCGTGCCCTTCTGCACGCCGAGCCGCTTGAGCGCGTTCGCCAGACGGACGACCTCGGCTTGGAGATCGCCGAAGGTGATCGTCCGGCGCTCGTCCTCCGGCTCGCCCTCCCAGTGGTAGGCGACCTTGCCGCCGTTCCCGGCCTCGACGTGCCGGTCGACGCAGTTGTACGCGACGTTCAGCTTCCCGCCCACGTACCACTTCGCGTAGGGCGCCTCCCAGTCGCACAGGGTGTCGAAGTCCTCGAACCAGGTGACCCGCTCGCGACCTTCGGTCTCCCAGAACTCCTCGAAGTCGCGCTCGTAGATCTCCGGCTGCGCGTTGGCCTGGGCGGCGAACTCGGGCGGAGGTGGATACCGACGCTCCTCGAGCAGGATCGTCTCGATGGAGCCGTTCATTAGGGCTTGAGGTCGTATGGGTACTCGGTGAGCACCTCGGCGCCGTTCTCCGTCACGAGCACGATGTCCTCCAGCCGGCAGCCGCCGTAGCCGTTGCGGTAGAGCCCAGGCTCGACAGCGATCACGTCGCCTGCAACGAGCTCGCCGGGGCCGCGGCCGAGAGTCGGCTGCTCGTGGACCTCGAGCCCCACTCCATGGCCGAGCGAGTGGTAGAAGCCGTCCTTGAGCACCTCGCCCGGCTGCTTCGAGAGCAGCGTCGGGAAACCGTGTTCCTCGAAGACCTCGCAGCAGATGCGATTCAGCTCGCTGCCTGCGATGCCGGGCTCGACGGCGGCGACCGAGCGGTCGAGCGCCTCGCGGCAAAGCGTGTGGAACTCGCGCAGCTCCTCCGAGGGCTCGCCGACGACGAACGTGCGGGTCATGTCGGCGAAGCAGCCTGAGTCGCGATCGCGCGGGAAAAGGTCGAGGCAGACGGGCTCGTCGGGCGAGATCGCGCCCGAGCCCATGTCGTGGCCGACCGCGGTCTGGGCGCCGTGCGAGACGATGAACTCGTCGGCGAAGGCACCGTTGGCCATGAACGCCTGCTCCACCGCGAGCTTGACGCGCTCGCACGTCAGCGTCTCACCGTCGAGCACGAGGCTGCCGTTATCGCGCTCGGCCCGGCGCAACAGGTCTCGGGCTGCGGTCATTCCTGCCTCGGCGGCCCGCTGGGCGCGACGGATCCCGGCGAGCTCCGCCTCGGTCTTCACGCGCCGCCGAGAGACGAATTGCTCGCGGTCGGCAGAGACCTCTATGCCGTTGGCGCGTAGGTGATCGCCCAGCTCCAGCGGGAACGTCGCGGGCACCGCGGCCCGCTCGATCCCGAACCTGCGCGCGGCCCGCAGCACGACCTCGAGCTCGATCTCGTCGCGGGTGAGGCCCTGCGCATAGAGCTCATCGAGCCCGAACTCCTCCAGCGGCATGATCTGCAGGTCGGGCGCTGCCTCGGCGATCCGGTCGAGCTCGAAGGAGCTCGCGACCGCGTGGCGCTCGCCGTTCCGCTCCGCGTAGAGGAACGGGTCGGGGATCGCAATCGGCACCTCGTGCCGCATGTCCGGCGAGCGGAGCGAATCGGCGTAGATCAGGACGTCGGTCACGGAGGGCTCGATCGTACATCTAGACTCGGAGGCGGTGGAAGACGTGCTGGAACGAGCCCAGGCGCTGATCGCCGGCTACGACGAAGAGCTTGCGCGCGAGCTACCCGAGGGCGCGGAGGTTTTCGATGCTCACGTTCACCTCGGAAACGACATCGACGGCTTCAGCGGCGTCTACGAGGGCCTGGAGGCGATCAACGACCGCTACGGGATCTCCCGCGCGTTCATGTTCTGCATGGACGAGACCGACCGGCACCCCGCCTTCCGGGCGGCGAACAACCGCACCCTCGCCTTCGCGGAGCGAAGCGGGGGACGCTTGATCCCGTTCGTGCGGCTCGATCTCGCAGAGGAGCCGATCGAGGAGGCGACGCGCGTCCTCGACGCCGGCGCGCGCGGGATCAAGCTGCATCCGCGGGCGCAGCGTTTCCTGCTGAACGACGAGCGGCTCGCGCCGGTTTTCGCCCTGGCCGCCGATCGGCGCGTCCCGATCCTGATTCACGGAGGCCGTGGACTGCCGCCGATCGCGGACAACCTCGCGCGGCTCGTCCAGACCTATCCGGAGGCGCAGCTGATCATCGCGCACGCGGGGATTGCAGATCTCGCAGAGCTGGCGGACCGGTTCGGCGGCAAGGCCGGCGTCTTCTTCGACACCTCGGTCTGGAGCCCGATCGACCTGCTCAGCCTCTACCACTTGGTCTCGCCGGAGCAGATCGTCTATGCCTCCGACTACCCGTACGGGCAGCAGCCGAGCTCGCTCCTGATCGCGTTGCGGACGGCGCGGCTGGCGGGTTTCGACGTCGAGCAGCTGCGCGGGATGCTCGCCGGCAACGCGAACCGGATCGCCGAAGGCGAGCCGCCGCTCGAGCCGAGCAGCCCGCGTGGCAGCGAGACCTTCTCGCAGCCGATGGCGTTCGCCCGGATCCACCAGTACCTCTCGATGGCGACACCGCTCCTCTGGACGCGACAGGCGGACACGATCGGGGTGCTCGGACTCGCGTTGAACGCCTGCGCCGACCGTGACGGGCACCGGGAGGAGCGCGAGCAGATCCGCGAGCTGGTCGCGGCCGCGCGCGATCTCTGGCGGACGATTCCGGAGGTAGAGGACGAGGGCGAGCAGCGCGTGGTCAGCCGAACGACGTTTCGACTGGTGCACCTCGCTGACATCCTAGCGGTGACCTCTGGTGCTAGACCAATCGATACACAGCGCGTGAGGCGGCATGATCTGCCAATGGCAACGCTCCCGTCGGCGAAACCGGACGCGTAGCGTGCTTAGCTTGAAGATCAACGGCGCGGTGCACCAGGTCGACCCACCGGTCGGCCGCACCCTGGCCGAGACCCTGCGCGAGGATTTCGGCCTGATCGGCACGAAGATCGCCTGCGGCGAGGGCCACTGCGGCGCGTGCACGGTGCAGCTCGACGGCGTGCCCGTGCTCTCGTGCATCACGCTCGTGCACACGGTCGGCGAGCGCGAGGTGACGACGATCGAGGGCCTGCGTGAGCATCCACTCGTAGACGCCTTCGTACGCGCCGACGCGCTCCAATGCGGCTTCTGCACGCCGGGCCAGATCGTCTCCGCGGCGGCGCTCGTCGAGGCCGACCCTGAGCCCACCGCGGAGCGTGTTCGGCACGCGATGGCCGGAAACCTCTGCCGCTGCGGCGCATACCCACGAATCGAGGAGGCTGTGCTGACTTACATGAGCCCACCATCAGATAGCGCGAGCGGCGCGCAGACTGTGCGCTCCTCTCGCCCACTTCGGCGACCCCAGGACGCGTAGCGTGGCGCGACTGATCAAGACCGAGAAGGAAGTCGAAGGTCGCTACAGCGAGCAGTGGGTCGTGGTCGAAGGCGACGACGACGCGCTCGACCAGTGGCCGCAGGGGCCGGGAACGGTCGTTGGGAAGCCCGCGACACGGCAGGACGGGCCGCAGCGCGCCCGCGGGCAGGCGATCTACACGGCCGACCTCCAGCTTCCCGGGATGCTGCACGCGGCCGTGCTGCGCTCGCATCACGCGCGCGCGCGCGCGAAGAAGCTCGATCTGAGCCCGGCGCTCGAGCTTTCCGGCGTCCTCGGCGCGATCGGCCCCGAAGACTGCCACGTCCTCCAAAGCGAGCCCGGCTACCACGGGGCGCCGGTCGCCGCCGTCGCGGCCGACAGCTTCGCGCGGGCGAGGGAGGCGCTAGCTGCGATCGAGGTCGAGTGGGAGGAGCTCGAGCCGCTGCTCGATCCCGAGGAGGCGGTCCGGCGTGAGTCGTTCGTCTCCGACCCGCGGCGCTACGACCGCGGTGACGTCGAGGCCGGCTTCGCCCAGGCGGACGCGATCGTCGAAGCCGAGTACCGGACGCAGACCGTCCTGCACAACTCGATGGAGACCCACCAGTCGGTCTGTCGCTGGGAGGGCGACACCCTCGAGATCTACATCTCGACGCAGTTCATCTGGGGCGTGCGCGCGTCGATCGCCGAGCAGCTCGAGCTGCCCGCCGATCGCGTTCGGGTCGTCTGCGAGTACATGGGCGGCGGGTTCGGCTCGAAGAACAACCCCGGCGACTACACCTACATCGCAATCGCGCTCGCCGGCAAGACGGGCCGCCCGGTGCGCTGCGCACTCACGCGCCGCGAGGAAAACCTCGCGACCGGCAACCGCAACGCGACCATCCAGCGGCTGCGAGCCGGCGCGCGCTCCGACGGCACGCTCGTCGCCCTCGACGCCGAGTACGTGAACGCCGTCGGGTGGACTGGCTGGTCGGGACCGACCTACGGGCCGCTCGAGATGCTCTACGCCTGCGACAACGTCCGCACGCTCACCTACGGCGCGAAGCTCAACCTGCCGCCGAACGCCGCCTTCCGGGCACCCGGCTTCGTCGAGGGGACCTACGGCCTCGAGTGCCTGCTCGACGAGCTCGCGGCGCGGCTCGAGCTCGACCCACTCGAGCTACGGCGGCGAAACCACGCCGACCAGGACCTCGAGGACGGCCGGCCGTTCTCGTCGAAGAAGCTGCTCGAGTGCTACGACCGAGCCGAGGAGCACTGGGCGCGGCGCGAGGAGGTGCGGGCGCGCTCGAATGGCTCCGTCCGCCGCGGCACGGGGCTCGCGAGCCAGATCTGGTACGGCGGCGGTGGGCCCCCGTCGTATGCGGGCGTCCGGGTGAGCTCCGACGGCTCGGCGACGGTCCTCACGGCAATGCAGGACATCGGCACGGGCACGCGCACCGCGATGGCGCAGATCGCCGCGGAGGAGCTCGGGCTGCCGGTCGAACGCGTACGCGTCTCGCTCGGCGACTCGGCCCGAGGGACGTATGCCTCCGTCTCCGCCGGCTCCTCGACGACGCCGTCGATGGGCCCGGCGGTACGCGCGGCCGCGGCCGACGCCGCGCGGCAGATCCTCGAGATCGCAGCGCAGAAGTTTGACCTCGAGCAGCGCGTGGTGTCGCTCCGCGACGGCCGGGTTGTCTCGGCCGACGGCGGGTCCTGGCCGCTCGAGGAGATCACTGGCCTGCTCGAGGACGCGCAGATCACCGGCAGAGGCTCGCGCGGGCCGAACCCGACCGGGATGCGCGTGCTCACCTTCGGCGTCCAGGTCGCGGACGTGGCCGTCGACGTCGAGACGGGCGAGGTGACGGTCGAGCGGATCGCGGCGATCCATGACATCGGGCGCGTGATCAACCCGCTGGGCGCCAGGAGCCAGGTGGAGGGCGGGATCATCCAGGGCATCGGCCACACGCTCTCCGAGGAGCGCCTGGTCGACCCGGCCAGCGGCACGATCCTCACGCAGACGCTCGACGCCTACAAGATGCCGACCATCGCCGACGTACCCGAGATCGTGGTCGACTTCCCCGACATCCCGGACGAGCACCTGACTAACCTGGGCTCCAAAGGGCTCGGCGAGCCGCCGATCGTGCCGACCGCGGCCGCGATCGTGAACGCGATCCGGGACGCAACCGGCGCCGACGTCCGCTCGCTGCCGGTGAGCCGCGAAGAGATGCTGCGCGCGCTGGCCGAGGCGCGAGAACGCGAGAAGCGTGCGCCTGCACCAGCCTGAGTCGGTCGAAGCGGCGGCCGCGGAGCTCGGCAACGGCTCCGTCGCCCTGGCCGGCGGCACCGACCTCGTCCCGCTCGTGCGCGATCGGATCGTCGAGGCGGAGACGTTGGTCGACATCCGCGGCGTCGTGCCGCGCGGCGTCCACACCGGCGGCAACCGCATCGGCGCGGGTACGACGCTGGCCGAGCTCGAAGCCGACCCGGAGATCCCACAGGCGCTCCGCGAGGCCTGCTCGCTGGCCGCCTCGCCGCAGCTTCGCTCGATGGGCACGATCGGCGGAAACCTGCTCCAGGCGACGCGCTGCTGGTACTGGCGCCTGAAGTTCCCGTGCTTCCTGCACGGCGGCGACCGCTGCCACGCGCGCCAAGGGGTCAACCGGGAGCATGCGATCTTCGGCAACGAACGCTGCGCGTCGGCGCATCCGTCGGACCCGGCGGCAGCCCTCCTCGCTCTCGGCACGACGCTGCGAACCGACCGGCGCGAGCTGCCGCTGGATGAGCTCTACCGACTGCCGACCGAGGACGACCGCAACGTGACGGCGCTCGAGCCCGGCGAGCTGATCCTCGAGCTCGACGTTCCGCGCCCGGAGGCCAGCACCTACCTCAAGGCGATGGACCGCACGAAGTTCTCGTTCGCGCTCGTCGGCGTCGGGGCCGCGCGCCTTCCCGACGGGATGCGACTGGCGCTCGCAGGCGTGGCGCCGATCCCCTGGCGGCTGGACAGTCCCGACGACCTGGAGCGGGCGACGCCCCTCCCCGGGACCGCGTTCAAGGTCGAACTGGCCCGCCCGCTGATCCGCCGGGCGCTCGAAGCCCTTGGCACGTAGGCGATGGTCGCCTGCGTCGTCCTCGCGGCGGGGGCCTCGACGCGCTTCGGCTCGCCGAAGCAGCAGGTCCTGCTCGAGCCGGTGCTCGAGCGCGTCCGCCGCAGCTCCGTCGACGAGGTGATCGTCGTCCTCGGCGCACACCAGCTCCACACGAGCGCCCGGGCCGTTCACTGCCCCGACTGGGAGTTCGGCCCGGGCGCCTCGGTGCGCTGCGGGCTGAACGCGCTCCCGCCCGAGACCGAGGCCGTGGTCGTGGTGCTCGCCGACGGGCCGGAGCTGGCGCCCGGGGCGATCGACCGCGTTATCGACACCTGGCGCTCCGGCGAGGGGCCCGTCGTCGCCGCCACCTACGCGGGAATCCGCCTCCATCCGGTGCTCTTGGCTCGAGAGGCGTGGGGTCTAGTTCCCGACGAAGGGGCGAAGGCCCTCGACGCCGTCCTCGTTCCCTGCGACGATCTGGGACCTCCAGGAGACGTCGATTTCACCGATGACGTTCCAGAGAGGCTGAAACCGTGGAGCTCGCCAGACCCCTAGAAGCCGCCCCGGCCGAGAAGAGCCCGGCGCTGACCTCGATGCGATTACAGCGCAAGCTGACCGTCGAGGAAGCGGCGAGGAAGGCTGCGCTCTGGCCCGAGCAGGTCGAGTGGCTCGAGGAGGGACGCCTCTACCGCTTCCCGGGCTACGAGGCAGCGGTGATCGCGCTGCTCCGATACGCAACCGCTTTGGGGATCGACCATCGCGAGGCACGCAGGCTCTCCGGAATGCCCGTCGAGCCTCCGGGCCCTTCGGCCCTTGGACGCTGGATCGCCGTCGGCGCGGCGGCGGCGGTCGTCTCCGTGGTCGCTCTGGCCCTGGTATTGACACTTGGACGCGACGGCAACTCGGCCGCCGAGAGGCGCGCGGCGGGCCTGGCTCCGCCCTGGAAGGTCGCAGTCGACGTGCTCAACGGCGGAGGCGACATCAACTACACGCGTCGCATCGCGAGCCGGATCGGCTCGTTCGGCTACCGCATCGAGCACGTCACCAAGGCGAACCGCTTCGATTACAAGCAGACGGCGGTGTACTTCGAGCCCGGCGGCGGCGCGTTCGCCCAGCGGCTCGCAACGCAGCTAGGCTGTGGCACGACGAGCCCTCTCCCCGCCGGCGACAATCCGCGCCGGCTCGTGGTGATCGTAGGCCCGCCCCGCGCCACCTGCTGACAGACTTCCGCCCTCGTGCTCGCACTTCTCCTCGCCATCGCGCTCGTCCGCACGCCTCTGGTGGCACAGCCGGCCGGTCCCGCCTGGTCTGCATTGCCTGCGGCCGGGACGGTGACCTCGCCCTATGGGAAGGACGCCGGGCGCTGGCATCATGGAATCGACATCGGCATCCTCCGCTCACTCGCGGTGCGGGCGGCCGAGCCCGGCCGGGTGATCGCAGTCGGGAAGCGCCGCGGTTTCGAGGGCTACGGCAACGTCGTCCAGGTTTCCCTCGGCCGGGGCTACACGGCGCTGTACGCTCACCTGGCCGGCTGGCGCGTCCGCGTCGGCGACCGAATCGAGGCAGGCCAGCGAATCGGAACGGCCGGCTGCACGGGCTCGTGCACGGGACCGCACCTGCACTTCGAGCTGCGCCTACACGGCGTGCCCGTGAACCCGATGCGTTTCCGTCAGCAGGAGGGCCCGGCGGAACCTTCGCTCGTCTTCGGGGTGGGTTGATCATGCCGAGGCAAGGAGGCAGGGAGTGCTCGTAGGAGGCTAGGGGTGCGACTGAGGAGGCAGGCCCTCGTCAAAACAGGGGCGTGCGGAGGTCGGCGAGCTTCTGCTTTAGGGCCGGCGGCATCTCCTCGACGGCCGCCTGGCGAACAAAGCGCCGTAGCTCCTCCTCGAAGCGGTAGCGCTTGCGGCAGTAGCTGCACTGGTCGAGATGCTCCTCGGCCTCTGCACGCTCGGCGTCGGTGAGCTCCCGGTCGAGGTAGGGCTGAAGCTGCTCTTCGCACTTCACGCAGGGATCCACCTCGAAGCCGAGGTTCATCACGCGCTCACCGCTTGCTCCGCGAGCTGGCTCTTCAGAATGCGCCGCCCGCGGTGCAGACGCGACATCACGGTGCCGATCGGGATCTCCAGGATCTGCGCGGCGTCGGCATAGCTGAAGTCGCCGATGTCCACGAGCACGATCACGTCGCGGAAATCGTGCGGCACCGCCGAGAGCGCCGAGACGACGTCGTCCTGCGAAAGCCGCTCGTCCACGCGCTCCTGCTCAAGGTTCGGCTCCCGGCCGGCCTCCTCGAGCTTGTTGTAGAGGAAGTAGTCGCCTTCCTCGAGCGGTTGCATGTCCGGCGAGCGTTGCTGGCGGCGGCCGCGGTCGATGTTCAGGTTGGTGAGGATGCGCAGCAGCCACGCGCGCAGGTTCGTCCCCGGCTGAAAGGAGCGCCAGGCCCGAAAGGCACGCGAATAGGTCTCCTGCATCAAGTCCTCCGCCTCTTCTCGGGTGGACACGAGCCGCCTCGCGACTCGATAGACCTGGTCTGCCAGCTCGAGCGCCTCCTCTTCGAAACGGACGCGGTCGCGGGCCTCTTCCGCCAGCTTCCTCGGTTCCGCTTCGGGAGTGGTCTCGCTCATGGCGGCCACCCTAGCATTGCCGGTTTTGCGGGCTGAAACGAGCGCAAGCGGCTCTCCATTCCCGTTTACTTCAACCGACACGACGGGTAGAGGGGAGAGATGGACGGATACGAGGTCATCACCAGCGACGACCAGAAGCTCGGCCAGGTCGTTCGTGTCGAGAACGGATTTCTGATCGTCGAGCACAAGCACCTGCTGAAGGAGAGGCACTACGCGATCCCGCTCGCCTTCGCACACGCCCAGGACGCGGACCAGGTGGTCCGCCTCTCGGTCTCGAAGAACCTGGTCGAGGATCAGCCCGAGGTCAAGGACGGGGAGTTCGACCGCAAGGCGGTCGCCGAGCACTACGGCCTCGCGGAGGGCGTCGTCGACCCAGAGACGCTCGGCGAGGGCGAGTTGCTGCCCGACGACCCCGCCTTGAGCACCGAGCAGGAGGAGCAGCGGCTAGGTATAGAGCCCGAGGCCGAACGGATCGCCAGGATTCACCGGGGCGATGAGGAGCCCGGCCCGCGCGGCCGGCAGATCATTCCCTCCGACCCGCACAAAGAGAACTAGAAGGGCTGGGCGGTACCTGCGCTCGTCCTCGGGGCGAGCGCGGCCCGAGGACTCAGCCTGGTTTCGTCAAGCCGTCCTCAGACCGGCTCGAGCAGGCGGAAGCCTGCCTTCGCCATCGCGGCGAGGATCGCTTCCCGGTCGGTGCGCTCGTCGTTCCATTCGAGCTGGACCTGGCCCATCAAGTTCGCGTTCGCGAACTCGAGGCCGTCGTGACCGCGCAGGGCGCCGGCAAGCCGACCGACGCAGCGCTCGCAGCGGATGCCGCTGACCTGGATGGTTTCGGATCGAGTCGCCATCTAGCTCGATCGTACCGTCCGCTCGGCGAGGTCCGCGGCAACCGCTTCGAGGCCCCGCTCGCGCCCGATCTCGAGCTGCCGGTCGCCCTCGCAGCGCGCGGGATTGAGCGCGGACAGCAGCTCCTCGGTGCCGAGCTCACTGACCGCCGGCCCGACCAGCTCGAGGAGCTCGGTCAGCAGCTCCGGCACCTTTGCGAGCCGGTCGCCCTTCGGGTGGACGAGCTCTGCTCGTGGGCCGAACCGCAGTGCCGCCCAGCGGTTCTGCGCGTAATCGCCCCGATTGGCGGCCGCGGGGGGCGGGCCCTCGACCGCGGTCGCGCAGAGCGCTTGGAGCAGGGCCGCAAAGGCCGTGCTCAGCTCGGGCGCGGTGGGCTGGTCGGCACTGCGGATCTCGAGCGTCCCGAGGCTCGGGTGCGGCCGTGCGTCCCACCAAAAGCGGGTGTACCCATCGGCTAGGCCGAGGCGCACGTAACGCTCGACGAACGCCTCCCACTCGGCATAGGAGGTGAACACCGGCGGCGCGGAGGCGCGCGGTAGCAGCGCCAGCACCTCGGCCCGCGTGGACGCGAGGCCCGTCTCCTCGCCGGCGAGGTAGGGCGAGTTCGCCGAGAGCGAGAGCACGAGCGGCAGCCAGGGCAGCACGCCCTCGAGCGCGCGCATGCACTCTTCCGGGCCGGGCATGCCGACGTGGACGTGCAGCCCGCAGACCGCCTGCCGCCGGGCCGAGATGCCGGCGTAGGCGACGAACTCCTTGTAGCGGGGATCGGGCGCGATGTCCTGCTGCTCTGGGACGCTGAACGGATGCGTGCCCGAGGCGGCCACCATGAGGCCGTTCGCGGCCGCAGCCTTCCCGGCGGTGGCCCGAAGCTCGGCGAGCGCGCCCAGGGCCTCCTGCGGCGAGTCGCAGACGCCGGTCGCGAGCTCGACCATCGACGCGAGCAGCTCCATCTTGAGAACGCCAGGGAGCGAGGGGCCCTCGGCCCAGTCGACAACGGCCTTCACCTCGGGCGCGAGGGCGTAGCTCTCGGCGTCGAGGATCAACAACTCCTCCTCGAGCCCCAGCGACCAGGCGCCGCTTTCTCCGAATTTCTGCTCGATCAGAGCGCGTAACGCTACTCAGGTGGAGCGCCAGCCGCGGAAAGCCTCGAGCAGCTCCTGCTCGGCACCGTCCGGAAGCCGGTCTGCCCGAAGGTGGCCGAGCAGCGCGATCGTCACGCGCATCTGATCGAGGTAGACGCCGCAGCCTTGGCAACGCTCGGCGTGGGCCTCGAAGCGCGAGTGCTCGTCGGGGGACAGCGCGCCCTCGAAATAGTCTGTCACGAGCTCGACGAGCTCCTGGCAACTCAGCTGTGCGGTGGCTTGGCTCATTCGTCTTCATCCAGATAGGACTCGAGCGCGCGCCGCACCTTCGAGCGGGCGCGATGGAGCAATACCCGTTGATTGGTCTCGCTGAGCTCGAGAGCGTTACGGACCTCTTCGCTGCTCCAGCCCTCGACGTCGCGCAAGGTGATAACCGCGCGCTGGGCCGGCGGCAGGGCCTCGATCGCCTCGGCCACGAATGCTTGCGTCTCGGCGGCGACCAGAGCGTCCTCCGGCCAGGGCTCTGGCCGTACGGCCCAGTGGCCCGGCCAGCGCGGGTGCTCGGGATCGAGAAAGCGGTCGGCGTCGAGGGCGGCCTCGGGCACGCGCCCCGGGTCCTGGAGCGCCGAGAACGGAAGCGTGCGCCTGTCGCGCTGCACTCGGGTCTTGGCGATGTTGGTCAGGATCCGGAAAATCCAGGTTCGCAGCGAGGAGCGGCCTTCGAAGCGGTCGAGCCCGTTGAGCACGGCCAGCCAGGTCTCCGCCGCCACCTCCTCGGCTGCGGACTGCGTCGGGACATAGATTCGCGCCACCCGCACGAGCGCCGGCTGGTACTCCCGCACGAGCTGCGCGAAGGCGGCTTCGTCCCCGGCGCGCAGCGCTTCGACGAGCTGCGCCTCGGCTGACCCGGCCACGGCCACTCCGCGACTGTAACGAAGGAGCTCGAGACGACACAATCAGCCCGACGAAGGAGGACGCCTATGAGCGAGCGATTCGACCTGATCGTGATCGGAGCAGGCTCCGCGGCGCGGGAGGCGGCCAATACGGCGGCGCGCAAGCACGCGGCTCGGGTTGCGCTGATCGAGAAGGAGCGCTGGGGCGGGAGCTGCCCGAACGTCGCCTGTCAGCCCACGAAGGCCTATCTGGTCGCCGCCGAGCTGGCATACGACATGAACGCGCTCGCCCCCAAACTTGGCCTCGGGGGCGGGGGCGCCTCGGTCGACTTCGCGCGCGTCTACGCCTGGAAGGAGTCGCTGAAGAAGCGGCAGGCGCAGTGGGTCGAGGAGCTCCAGAGCAAGGGCTACGCAACCTTCGCGGGCGAGGCGAGGCTCCTGGACGCCCGCACGGTGCAGGTCGGTGAGGAGGTGCTCGAGACCGACCACATCCTGATCGCCTCAGGCTCGCGCACGGCGGCCCCGCCGATCGAGGGGCTCGATCAGGTCGGCTGGATCGACCACGTCTCGGCGCTCGAGCTGACGGAGCTCCCCGAGTCGCTGCTCGTCGTCGGCGCGGGGGCGGTCGGACTCGAGTTCGGCCAGATGTTCGCGCGTTTCGGCTCGCAGGTGACGATCGTGGACGCGGCCGACCGGATTGCGCCCACCTCGGACGCAGAGGCCTCGGCGACGTTGGCGGCCTCGCTCGTCGACGAGGGGCTCACGATCGCCACCTCGGTCTTCGTCAAGAGCGTGCGCCCCGAAGGCGATGGGCTCGTTGCCGTGATCGCGCCCCGCGACGACACGGACTCCTACGAGGTGGGGGCCGCGCAGATCCTGGTTGCCTCGGGGCGGGTGCCCAACCTGGAGGGCCTGAATGTCGAGGCGCTCGGTGTCGAGACGACGAAGGCGGGGATCGCGGTGGACGAGCGCCTGCGCACCTCTGTACCGGGGATCTGGGCCGCCGGCGACGTCACCGCGGTCGCGCAGCTGACTCCGGTCGCTCAATACCAGTCCCGGATCGCCATCGCGGACATGTTCGGCGAGGACGGGCCGAGCGCCGACTACTCGGTGCTGCCGAGCGCGATCTTCACCGATCCGGAGCTCGGAGGGGTCGGCTTGACCGAGGAGCAGGCGCGGGAGCAGGGCCTCGAGTTCGGGACCGCGAGCCACGACCACGTGCGGCGGTTCTCGTTCATCGATGCCGAGCACGGGCTCTTCAAGATCGTGTTCGACCGCTCGAGCCGCCGCGTGCTCGGCCTGCACGTGGTCTCGCGCAACGCGGGCGACATCGTCCAGTGCCTCTCGATCGGCCTGCGGCTCGGCACCACCGTGGACGAGCTCGCCGCGATGCACCACGTGTTTCCTACCTTCGGCGAAGGCGTCAAGGCCGCGGCGGAACGCGCCGCTTAACGACACCAAAGAAACGAGAGAGGCCGGGGCAGGCTACCGGCCCCTCTCGCGTGATCCCAGCCGGCCATGCTGGCGTACGGCCTCTGCCGGGAACCGGGCCCCAGGGGGTAGGGGCCGGATTGGACGGTCAGCTCGATGGCTGCCGTCCCAACTTGACGGTCACGGTTCGATGCTTGTCGCCGCGGTAGACGCCGAGCTTCACCTCGTCACCGGGCTTCTTGTCGCCGATTGCGTCGCGGAGCTGCTCGATCGAGTGGAGCGGATCGCCCTGGACGGTGTCGATCAGGTCACCGCCGAGCGGATAGGTGACGCCCGCGAGGGTCGCGCTCTGAGTGCCCGCGCGCAGTCCCGCCTTGGCGGCCGCACTACCGGGCTGCACCGTCTCGACGAGCAGGCCGTGGCTCGAGGGGAAGCGGAAGAGCTTGGCGGCGGAGTCGGTCACGGGCTGCGCGGTGATCCCGAGGAAGGCGTGTTCCGCATGGCCGGTCCTGATGATCTGCGCGGCGACGGTCTTGACGGTGTTGATCGGGACCGCGAAACCGACGCCCACGTTTCCCTGGGCGCCCGGATTACCGGTCTGAATCTGTGAGTTGACTCCGATCACGTCGCCGCGCGCGTCCAGCAACGGGCCGCCCGAGTTGCCCTTGTTCAGCGCCGCGTCAGTCTGGATCACGTGGTCGATCGAGTAGTTGCGCCTCGGGGACGGGATGACACGCTGGAGCGCGCTGACGATTCCGGTCGTGACGGTGCGCTCGAGGCCAAACGGGTTGCCGATCGCGACCACGGAGTCACCGACGTGGACGCTGTCGGAGTTGCCGAGGTTGAGCGGCTGAAGGGCGCGTGAGTGTGCGTCCACCTGGAGGACGGCGACATCGGTCGAAGGGTCGGTGCCGACGATGCGGGCCTTCAGGCTCTCGTTGTTGGAGAAGCTGACCTCGACGGCCCTCGCGCCGGCAACGACGTGGTAGTTGGTCACCACGTGACCGGCCTTGTCGATCACGAAGCCGGAACCGAGCGCCCTCGTCTCCTGGGCCTGCGGAAACGGAGAGCCGAAGAACGGATCGATCGCGGGCGTACTCGCCACCTGCGTGGCGGTCACCTGGACGACCCCGGGGGCCGCGCGGCGATAGATCTGGTTGATCGTGAGCGCCTTGCCCGCCTGCGAGAGCACGGGAATGCTGCTCGGCGGAACTCCGACGACCCGGTTGATCGTCGTCGTCGAGCCGTCAAAGCCGCCGAGAAGCGCCGCGCCGCCGAGCGCGAGGCCACCGCCGAGTACGGCAGCGACCACGAGCCCGGCGGCGTTCTCCAGGCGCAAGCGTCCAGCCACGGCTGTGGTTATAGCGCCGGCATGTTCAGGCTTGGTTGCGCGGCGTTAAGCCTGCGTTAAGTCGACATTCAGCGGAAGCGGCACCCAAGCGGGCAAAGGGCGTCGAACGGAGCGCTCGTGCCCAGGTGGTACCCCTAGAGGCCGGGCCTGTCCGCGCCGCCCGATGCGCTTTTCAGCGGGCGGAACTGGTCTTGCGTGAAGCGGACTTCGTGCGACGCCGCTTGCTCCCGTTGCCTGAGCTCTGCGATGGCGCACTCCGACTGGAAGACGAAGCGGAACCCTGCCGCACGAGGCCTACCAGTTCATCCGGCAAGTCGGCCGCGCGCGACTTCGCCTCGTTTACGACCCCCTTGGCCTGGCGTGTGAACGATCCATTGGTCGCCAATGCATAGAGTCCCGCTCCGGCTGCCGGGAGAATCAACCATCGGCTCACTCCGCCCTTGCGAATGCTTTTCCCGTTCGCAGCGTCGGCGACAGCCGCTAGCCGTTCCGCAAAGTCGATCACCTGCTCTGAAAATCTTTGGACACTGGCCATTCCTCATCCCTCCTCTTCCTCGGTTGAGACCCCCATTCCCGCACGCGAAGCATTGAAACCGGGAGGAACGACTGCTGAGCAGGCGAAAGGACGCCGGGCCGCCCCTGCCCGCCATGCGTGATCGGCGTCCAACCCTTCAAGAGACAACGGGCAGGAGCAGCCCGGACGGTACGCGGCAGCTACCCTCTCCACTTCTGCGGCCAAGGCGGGACGCATCGCCCCTCTCTCCCCCAAGCGAGGCGTCCGGTGCGCCCGTTGTTCCACCGCCGCCCGCGCACACGCCTTGGCCGCTTCTTACATAGATGCCGACCGACGACGGAGCTCGCTGCGCCCTCACGAAGTCTTTACAGAGTTCTGCGAGCTACCGGGCTCGCCGGGCGGGCGAGGGCCAGGCCAGGCCGAGCCCAACTACAGTGAGTGCGTGGACTCTCGAGGCGCACGAGTTCTGCAGGTCAGGCTTGCCCTGGGCGGCAAGGTAGGGGCCAGGGTCACGCTCCTCTCGACGCACGAGCAAGGTCTTCTTACCCGGGTCGGAGAAGCGGGCGAGGTCAAAAGCCTCAACGAGGACGGAACCACCATCACTGTCGAGTGGGATCGCGGAGGCCGGTCGAACATCGATCTCTCGAACAGCCAGGTCGAGGTTCAGCCTGGGCTTTGAGAACAGCTTTCTGCGCTTTCCCCGGCGCAGAGCGCTCAGCCGAGCCCCTGATCCCATGCGGTTGGGCCGGCGTCGAGGCGTAACCGTCAGCGGGCTCGAGCCGTTGTTCCTCAGACACCGACATCAAAGAAGGGGGGCTCCCCGTGTCGCTTCTCTACATCATCCTGATCATCGTGCTGGTCCTCCTGTTGCTGGGTTTCTTCTCGCGCGGCCGCTGGTAGGTCCTACTTCGAGCGCTACTAGGCCGCCCGGCACTTGCCGGGCGGCCCTTTTGCGGCGATCCTGTCCGAATGGATCGCGCTCTCGTCTCCGGAGTACTCGCGCGGGCTGACGCCACGGCAAAGCTGCCGCGCCTCGGCGGAATGGCCCGGGCCGACGGAATCGTCATCGCCAGCGAGCACTACTGGGCGTTTGCCGGGCGGGACGGCTCCCTGCGTGAGGGCGGGATGCCGGCCCCCTCGAGCCTGGTCCGTCGCGTGCCGCTCGTGCGCGGGCTCGTCCGCCTCTTCTCTGCGCTGGCGCCGCTCTTTCGTGGCGCGGGCGTGGCGGGACGCGGTGAGCGCCTCCTGCTCCTGACGGCGCTGTTCGCACCGCTCTCGCTGATCTTCCTGCCGCAGTCCGCATCGCTTCCGCTCGGAGTCGGAACCGGCGTGGTTTTGCTCGCGTGGATGCTGCGCGGCCGCACCCTCTTCCTGCACGGCGCGGAGCACCGAGCGATCGCCGCGGCCGAGGAGCGGCAACTGGTCGCGACCTGGCGCACCGAAGCGAAGCCCTCGCGCTTCGCACCCCGCTGCGGCACGAATTTCGCGGCGCTCGTCGTCCCTGTTTCGATCGCAGCCGACCGCCTCTGGCCGCTCCCGGCCACGCTCTACACGCCGTTCGCCGTCACGCTGGTCTCGCTGGCGCTGACGATGGAGCTCTGGCAGCTCGTTCAAACCTCGCGCGCCCCGATCGCGAGGATCTTCCTCATCCCTGGGCTCGCGCTCCAGCGGCTCACGACACGCGAGCCCACGGACGAGGAGACGCAACTGGCGCTGACCGCAGTTGCATCGGTGCTGCAGCGCGAGCTCGCCTAGCTCGACTCGTTCCCGGCCGCTATCGGCTCTGATGCCGGTCGCAGACCACCGGACCCTCGCATACAGAGCGTGTTGCGCGTCCGACGCTGAGCACGACACAATCGGCCCATGCGCGAGCCCGTCACCGTCGCGTGCGCCCAGCTCGAGCCGGTCATCTTCGATCGCGACGCAACAATCGAGAAGCTCGCCTCCGGCGCAGCCGAGATCGCCACCAAGGGTGCCCGACTCGCCGTCTTCCCCGAGGCGTTCATCCCGGCCTACCCCTCCTCAACCTGGGCCAAGGCACTCGCGGGCTGGGCCGAGGAGGGCGCCAAGGAAGCCTTCGCGCTGCTGGCACGCGAGTCGGTCGAGATTCCCGGCCCCGCGGAGCGGCGCCTCGGCGAGATCGCCCGCGAGCACGAGCTCTGGCTCATCACCGGCGTGACCGAGCGTGATCCCGGCCGGCCGGGGACGCTCTACAACACCCTTCTCTACCACGGTCCCGATGGTGAGCTGGCGCTGAAGCACCGCAAGCTCGTCCCCACCAATCACGAGCGCCTGATCTGGGGCCCCGCGACGGCGGCGGGCTCGAAGCCCTCGAGACGCCGATCGGCCGGATCGGCGGGCTGATCTGCTGGGAGAACTACATGCCGCTCGCCCGTTTCGCGCTCTACGAGTCCGGGGTCGAGCTGTACGTCGCCTCTACAGCCGACGACAGCGAGGGATGGCAGTCCACGCTTGCGCACATCGCACGCGAGTCGCGCGCCTTCGTGATCTCGCCTTCGCACTTCCAGAAGGCCGCGGGCTATCCGGACGACTTCCCCCTCCAGCGCCTGCTCGAGGGGCTCGACGTGATCGGCCGCGGTGGCTCGGCGATCCTGGGGCCGGACGGCAGCTACCTCGCCGGCCCCCTCTGGGACGACGAGGGAATCCTTTACGCGGAGCTCGATCCGCAGCGGCTCGACGAGGAGCGTCAGCGCTTCGACCCGGTGGGGCACTACCACCGTCCCGACGTTCTCCGCCTCGAAAGGACAAAACCCACCGTGAGGGAGGGATAGAACCCGATGACGAACATCCTCTGCGTGCTCTACGACGATCCGGTGAGCGGGTATCCGCCGGAGTACGCCCGAGACGAGATCCCGAAGATCGAGGGCTACCACGACGGCCAGACCACGCCGTCACCCGATGGGTTCGACTTCACGGCGGGTGAGCTACTCGGCAGCGTGTCGGGCGAATTGGGGCTCCGGAGCTTCCTCGAGGAACGCGGGCACCACTTGATCGTCACGGCCGACAAGGACGGGCCTGACTCGGCCTTCGAGCAGGAGCTGCCGGCTGCAGAGATCGTGATCTCGCAGCCGTTCTGGCCCGCGTACCTGACCGCTGAGCGGATCGCGAAGGCGCCGGGCCTCAAACTGGCGGTCACCGCGGGAGTCGGTTCGGACCACGTCGATCTCCAGGCCGCGATCGAGGGCGGCATCACCGTCGCCGAGGTGACCTACTGCAACAGCATCAGCGTCTCGGAGCACGTAGTGATGGCCATCCTCGCCCTAGTGCGGAATTACATCCCGTCCTACCAGTGGGTCGTCGACGGTGGCTGGAACATTGCCGATTGCGTCTCGCGCTCCTACGACCTGGAGGGCATGCAGGTGGGAACTGTGGGAGCCGGCCGGATCGGCTCGGCGGTCATGCGCCGGCTGAAGCCGTTCGAGGTCGGCCTGCACTACACCGACCGGCACCGCCTCCCGAAAGAGGTAGAGGAGGAGCTGGGCCTTACCCACCACCCGGCCGTCGAGTCGCTCGTAGAGGTGTGCGACGTGGTCACGATCAACGCGCCCCTGCACCCGGAGACGGAGCATCTCTTCGATGCCGAACTGATCGGCCGGATGAAGCGCGGCGCCTATCTCGTTAACACGGCTCGCGGCAAGATCTGCGATCGCGAGGCGGTTGCGGCCGCGTGCGAGTCCGGCCACCTTGCCGCGTACGCCGGTGACGTCTGGTTTCCCCAGCCGGCGCCGGCCGATCACGCCTGGCGGACAATGCCTCACCACGGCATGACGCCGCACATCTCCGGCTCGAGCCTCTCGGCCCAGGCCCGCTATGCGGCCGGGGTGCGCGAAATTCTCGAGTGCTGGTTCGACGGGCGGCCGATCCGAGAGGAGTACCTGATCGTCGACGCGGGTCGGCTTGCCGGTGCCGGCGCGCACTCCTATAGCGCAGGCGACGCGACGAGCGGCTCCGAGGAGGCGACGCGGTTCAAGGCCCGCTGAGCAGTGGGCGCGCCTCGATCGCCTCCTCTCCTTCGGGCGAGACGCGGTACGCCCCGCCGCCGGCGCGCGCGGTCACGACCTCTGCAAGCTCGGTGCCGTCGAACCGGAGGGCAACGCCGTCGTCGGCAGCGAGCCCCGGCGGGAAGCCCTCGGCAACGAGCTTCGAGTAGGCGGGCCGTCGCTCGCTCTCGCCGTCGTAGTGCGGACAGGCGCTCCCGGCGAGGAAGCCGAGCCCGTCGCGCATTCCCTGGAGTTGCGGCCCGAAGGAGTCGGTCACCGCGGCCTCGAACCAGCAGAGCATTCCGGCGCTCCAGCCCGCGAGAACGACGCCGCTCTCCCACGCCTCACGCAGGATCTCGTCGAAGCCGTGCGTACGCCAGATCGCGAGCGCGTTCGCAGTGTTGCCGCCCGAGACGTAGATCGCGTCCTGCTGCAGGGCTAGCTCGCGTAGGCCGGACGGCGGCCAGGGGAAGAAGGTCATGTGCGAGACCTCCGCGCGGCCGCCGAGCCGTGAGTACGCCCAGAGCGTCTCGTCGGCGTCATCGGCGACGGCGGTCGGCACGAACAACACCCGCGGGCGCTCGCGACTCGTCAGGCCGAGCACGTAATCCTCGAGGAGGCGAAGCTCGGCGTCCTCCGAGCTCAGCCCGCCAATCCCCACGATCGTCCGCCTCAGGAAGGTGTCAGACACCGAGCAAAGTGTGCCGGGCTTCTTTTGATCTCGCTGCCGATTTGCTCGTCGACGTAGCTCCCGGATGATCCACCCCTGCGCGTATACCTCGACTCCCCCGACGCGGCGCCTGATCGGGGTATCGTCATGGGATGCCCGATCCGTCCCGCCTCGTGCTCTTCGTCGGGGCGGCGCTCCTGCTGCTGGTAGTGCCGGGGCCGGCCGTCCTCTACGTGGTCATGCAGAGCGTCTCGCACGGGCGCCGTGCCGGCCTGGCCTCCGTCGCCGGGATCACGACCGGGACGCTCGTGCACATCGCGGCAGCAACGATCGGCCTCTCGGCGCTCCTCGCCTCCTCCGCCCTCGCCTTCGACGTGGTCAAGTACCTGGGTGCGACGTATCTGATCGCGGTCGGCCTCCGGCGGCTGGCCGGGCTCGAACACCTGGATGAGGGACCGGCGGCGAGCGCGCGCAGCCTCAGCCGCCTCTACCGGCAGGGGATCGTCGTCAACGTGCTGAACCCGAAGACGGCGCTCTTCTTCCTGGCGTTCCTGCCCCAATTCGTCGACTCGACGCGCGGCGCGGCCTGGGCGCAGATCCTCGTCCTGGGGTTGCTCTTCGCCGGACTCGGCTTCCTCAGCGACGGCGCCTGGGCGCTCGTGGCAGGGACGCTCGGTGAGCGCCTGCGCCGGAGCCGACGCTTTCCGCAGGTTCAGCGCTACGTCTCCGGCTCGGTGTTCGTCGGCCTGGGCGCGGTGGCCGCGTTCTCGGCTCCCGTGAAGCAGTCCTAGGTTTGGCGCCAGCCGCAGCCCGGTAGCACCTCCGCATGGAAATCGGCTACGCACTCTCCTCCGAGGAGCACGGCCCGAACGATCTCGTCCGCAACGCCAAGGCTGCCGAGGAGGCGGGTTTCACCTTCGCCCTGATCTCCGACCACTACCACCCCTGGGTGGACGCGCAGGGCCAGAGCCCGTTCGTCTGGAGCGTGATTGGCGGAATCGCGCAAGCGACCGATCGGCTTCGGCTCGGGACGGGCGTGACGTGCCCGACGATTCGGATTCACCCAGCGATCATCGCGCAGGCTGCCGCCACGTCGGCGGTCATGCTGGATGGCCGCTTCTTCCTCGGCGTCGGCACGGGCGAGGAGCTGAACGAGCACGTCCTCGGTGATCGCTGGCCGGCGCCGCCGGTGCGCCTCGAGATGCTCGAGGAGGCGATCGAGGTGATGCGGCTGCTCTGGCAAGGCGGCTATCAAAGCCACACCGGGAAGCACTACACCGTCGAGCAGGCGCGGATCTACACGCTTCCCGATGAGCCGCCGCCGATTGCGGTCGCAGCGGCCCAGCCGAAGGCGGCGGAGCTCGCGGGGCGGCTCGGCGATGCCTTCGTCGGCGTCGGCCCGGAAGCCGAGCTCGTCCGGGAGTTCGAGCAGTCCGGCGGAAAGGGCAAGCCTCGCTACGGGCAGGTCACGGTCTGCTACGCCGAGACCGAGGAGCAGGCTCGCAAGACGGCGTTCGAGATCTGGCCCAACGCCGGTCTCGAAGGCCCGCTCAGCCAGGAGCTCGCTATCCCGGAGCACTACGAAGCCGCGGTCAAGCTCCTCAGCGAGGACGACGTCGCCGAGACCGTAATCTGCGGCCCCGACCCGGAACCCCACCTCGAGGCGATCCGCGAGTACGAGCAGGCCGGCTACGACCACGTCTACGTGCACCAGGTCGGGCGCGACCAGGAGAGCTTCCTGCGCTTCTACGCGGAGGAAATCATCCCGAAGCTCTGACTCGGTGCGTGTTGCGGCGGCGAACGGCGCCGATCGAAACAGCACGTTGTCTCAGTCGTGGTCGCACCTCAGCCGTCAGCTCGAAGCCGCCGCTCGGTTCGCCTGTCGCCCCGGCGTGCGCAGCGCCAGCTCCTCGCACGACCAGCTCGCCCGCGCTAACGTGCCTATGCGATGCCTATGCAAGACCACAGCATCGGGGAGGCCTCCCGACTGCTCGGCGTGAGCATCGACACGCTGCGCCGCTGGGACCGGCACGGGAGGATCCGAACCCGCCGCGACCAGGCCAACCGGCGGCTCGTCCCGGACTCGGAGGTCGAGCGACTGCGCGCGCTTCGCGGCGAGCACGGCCTCTCGGCACGCAACCGCCTCCGGGGAGTCGTGCGCGAGCTGAAGGTCGAAGGCCTACTCGCCCAGGTCGAGCTCGAGGCAGGCCCGTTCCGCGTGGTGGCGGTGATCACCCGTGAGGCGGCGGAGGCGCTGCAGCTCCGGCCCGGCGAGCCCGCAACCGCGATCGTCAAAGCGACCTCGGTGCTGATCGAGCGGTGACCCGGCTTGCAACGCTGGCCGTGGGAGCGCTGCTGCTCGCCGGCTGCGGCGGCGGCGGTAACGGCGCCCTCCGGCTGTTCGCGGCCTCCTCGCTCACCGAGGTCTTCCAGCAGCTCGAGCCGAGGGCCCAGGCGACGTTTGCGGGCTCGGACGAGCTTGCCTTCCAGCTGGAGCAGGGCGCGAGGGCCGATGTCTACGCCTCGGCGAGCCCGAAGTACCCGGCCCGGCTCTTCCGGGAGAGGCTCGTCGAGCGGCCCCGCGTGTTCGCGACGAACTCGCTCGTCCTGATCGTGCCGAAGGACAACCGGGCCCACGTGGCGGGCCTTGGGTCGCTGATGAATCCCGATGTGAAACTCGTTCTCGGCGCCAAGGGCGTTCCGGTCGGCGACTACGCGGACAAGGTCCTCGACCGCTTCTGCGACTCGCTCACACCGCCGCCGCGGGGCAACTGCCCGCGGGCGCGCATCGTCAGCGAGGAGCAAGACGTGAAGGGAGTCGTGAGCAAGATCGCGCTCGGCGAGGCCGACGCCGGGCTCGTCTACGCGACCGACCTGAAGCCGGTGGCAGGAAAGGTGCGCTCGCTCGAGATCGGGCGGCTCTTCCAGCCGACGGTGCGCTACGAGCTGGCCGTCCTGCGCAACGCGAAGCACCGCGGCGCCGCGGAGGCGTTCCTCACCCTCGTGACCGGCCCGCGCGGCCGCGCCGCTCTCCGCGCACACGGCTTCGGGCTCCCGTGAGACGAAGGTTCGAGGTGCTGCTCGCTGTGGCCGGGGCTCTCGCCCTCGGGTTCCTGCTCTTGCCGCTGCTCGCGCTCTTCCTGCGCGTGCCGCCGGCGACGCTCGTCAGCGAGCTCGGCAGCAGCGTCGTTCGGGACGCGCTCATAGTCAGCCTCGAGACGAGCGCGATCGCGCACGCTTTCATCCTCGGGGTCGGCACGCCGGTTGCCTATCTGCTGGCGACGCAGCGCTTTCGGGGACGTGCGCTGCTGATCGGAGCGATCGACCTGCCGCTCGTCCTTCCGCCCGCGGTCGCAGGGATCGCGCTGCTCGCCGCGTTCGGCAGCCGCGGCCTTCTGGGCGCGACGCTCTCGGCCTTCGGCGTCACGATCGCCTTCACTCAGGCCGCCGTCGTGCTGGCCGTGATCTTCGTCGCGAGCCCCTTCTACCTGCGCCAGGCGGTCTCAGCTTTCGAGTCGGTCGACCCGGACCTGCTCGCCGCGGCACGCACGCTCGGCGCCCGCCCCTTCCGCACCTTCCGCCGAGTGGCGCTACCGCTCGCCGCACCCGGCCTTGCCGTCGGCTCCTCGCTCGCCTTCGCCCGCGGCCTGGGTGAGTTCGGCGCGACGATCATGTTCGCCGGGAGCCTGCGCGGATCCACCCAGACCCTGCCGCTTGCGATCTACGCGGAGCTCGACCAGGACTTCGACGCCGCGATCGCGATCGGTGCCCTGCTCGTCCTCGTCAGCGTCGCGATCCTCGCGGCCGTCAAGCTGCTTCCCTCGTGGAGCTCGATCTCACCGTTCCGCTTCGCTCCTTCGCGCTCGAGCTGAGCCTTGAGACGGGCGCGGAGACCCTCGCGCTCGTCGGGCCCTCGGGAGCGGGAAAGACGACGCTGCTGCGCACGATCGCGGGCCTCGTCCGGCCCTCGCGCGGCCGCATCGCCGCCGGCGGCGACACCTGGTTCGACTCCGGGGCCGGGATCGACCTCCCGCCGGAGGAGCGCTCGGTGGGCCTGGTCTTCCAGGACTACGCGCTCTTCCCCCACCTCACGGTGGAGGAAAATGTCCGCTTCGGGGCGCGAGGAGCTGTCGACGACGCGCTCGAGCGGCTCGGGATCGATGCGCTCGCCGGGACGCGCCCGGGAGAGCTCTCCGGCGGCGAGCGCCAGCGGGTAGCGCTCGCCCGCGCGCTCGGGCGTGAGCCGAAGGTGCTCCTGCTAGACGAGCCGCTCGCCGCTCTCGACGCCCCGATGCGCACGGGGGTGCGGTCGTACCTGCGCGGCCTCTTGGGCGAGCTCGGCCTGCCCACGCTCCTCGTGACGCACGACTATGCGGATGCGGTCGCACTCGCCGGCCGCGTCGGCGTCCTCGTCGGGGGCCGGCTCGTCCAGCTCGGCACGCCGACGGAGTTGCTGACTGCGCCGGCGACGCCGTTCGTGGCCGACCTCGTCGGAGGCAACCTGCTCGTCGGGCGGGCCGAGCGTCGCGAGGACGGCCTGACCCAGATCGAGCTCGAAGACGGCACCCGCGTCCTCTCGACCGACGAAGCGAGCGGCGAGGTGGCGCTGCTCGTCTACCCGTGGGAGATCACGCTCGCGCGCGCGGCCGGCGACGACTCGAGCCGAAACCACGTCCGCGGCACCGTCGAGGAGCTCGTCCCCCTCGGCAATCGCGTCCGCGTGCGGGTCGGCCCGCTCACCGCCGAGGTGACCGCCGCGTCGGCCGAGCGCCTCGGCCTGCGCATCGGCGAGCCCGTGGTCGCAAGCTTCAAGGCGACCGGCGCGCGGGTGCTCGGCGCGCGCTAGCCTGCGGCGCCGGTGGACGAGCGCACGCCTTCCTGGGGGATCTCGCCCGTGCCCGAGCGGCTGCGCGTGCTCGGCCTCTTCGACCTGACCCTGCTCTGGGGAAACCTTTCCGTGAGCCTGCTCGTGATCGTCGCCGCGGCCGGGCTCGTGCCGATGCTCTCGCTCGAGCAGGCGCTCGTGGCGATCGTGGTCGGAGCGCTCGCCGGCAACCTCCTGCTCGGCTTGGCCGGAGCTATCGGCGCCGACGCCCGCGTGCCGGGGATGGTGCTGCTGCGGGCGCCCCTGGGCCGCCGCGGCTCGTACGCCCCGACGCTGCTGAACGTCGCTCAGAATCTCGGCTGGTCGACCTTCGAGCTGATCATCATCTCGAGCGCTGCGGCTGCCCTCTCCGACCGCGTCTTCGGCTTCCGCGAGCGCTGGCTCTGGGCGCTCGTCTTCGGCGCGATCTCGCTCGCGCTCGGGTTGCTCGGGCCGATCGGGTTCATCCGCCGCTACCTGCGTAAGTTCGCGGTGTGGGCGGTCGCAGCGTCGATCGTCTACCTGACCTGGTGGGCGCTCGACAAGGCGGATCTCCACCAGCTCTGGCGCCGGGACGGCGAAGGGGGCGTCTCCCTCGGCCAGGGGATCGACCTGGTGATGGCGAGCATCATCTCGTGGACGCCGCTCGCGGCCGACTACACGCGCTTCGCGCGCGATCGCCGCAGCGGGTTCCTCGGCACCGGGATCGGCTACCTGCTGCCCACGCTCTGGTGCTTCGGCCTGGGCACGCTACTCGTGCTCTCGCGCAACCTGAGCGAGCCGGCGCAGATCCCCAACGTGGTCGCCACCGGGAGCGTCCTCGCGGTGATCGCGCTGCTGATGCTGACGGTGGACGAGAGCGACGAGGCGTTCGCAGACATCTACTCGACCGCGGTTTCGCTGCAGAACATCCTGCCCCGGGCCTCGCAGCGGCTGCTGATCGTGCTCGTCGCCGCGACCGCGACAGTTGGCGCGATTGCGATCGACCTGGGCAACTACCTCACCTTCCTCTACCTGCTCGGCTCGGTCTTCGTGCCACTGTTCGCGGTGCTGCTGGCGGACTGGCTCGTTCGCGGCGCTCACTACACGGAGCAGGACATCTTCGAGGGCCCGGCCGTGCGCGTCGAGCGGCTCGCAGCCTGGGTTGCCGGCTTCGCGCTCTACCAGTGGCTCTCGCCCCAGGGCCCGAGCTGGTGGACCGACCTCATCGCGCACCTGAACCCTGGGCACGCACGCCTCACGGCCTCGCTACCGAGCTTCGCCGCCGCCTTCTGCCTGACGCTGCTCGCGGCGTGGATAGATTCGCGCCGTGCGGCCGCTGGCAGTCGTCGGGAACCTCTCACGCGATCTCGTTGACGGGGGGTCGCCGCGAGCCGGCGGAGCGCCCTTCCATGCTGCCCGGGCGCTGCGTGTGCTCGGCCCGCCCGCGCTCGTCGGGGTGAAGTGCGCCGAGAGCGACCGCGATTCGCTGCTGATCCCGCTCGTGCGCCTCGGACTGCCGGTGCTCTGGCGCGGCGGCGCCTCGACCGCGGCGTTCTCGTTCCACTACGAGGGCGACCGGCGCGTGATGATCGTGGACGCGCTCGGCGATCCGTGGACGATCGCTGACCTGAACGGGCTCGAGCGCGCCAACTGGGTGCACGTCGGGGCGCTTGCTCGGTCGGACTTCCCGGCGGGGACATTGGCTGCGCTGGCCCGCGACCGGCGCGTCTCGTTCGACGGCCAAGGGCTCGTGCGGCCCGCCCGAACCGGGCCGCTGGAGCTCGACGGCGACTACGACCCGGAGGTGCTTCGCCACGTCTCGATCCTCAAGCTCGCAGAGGAAGAAGCCCGCGCGCTCGTCGGTGAGCCGAACGAGGACGCGCTGCGTTCGCTCGGGGTCTCGGAGGTCGTGGTCACGCAGGGCCCGCGGAGCTCGCTCGTGCTCGCGGACGGGAAGCTGGAGCGGGTTCCGACGCCGGCCCTGGACGGCGAGATCGATCCCACCGGGGCGGGCGACGCGTTCGCGGCGGCGTATCTCGTCTCGCGCTCGACAGGCCACGCCCCAACGGCATCGGCCCGTCGCGCGACCGCGCTCGTTGCCGGGCTGCTCGGCAGGCGCCTGAGGTGAGGGCTTTCGTCCGCACGGTGGACGGCGTCTTCGAGGTCGACCTCGACGAGGAGCTGGTGCTGGGCCTGGTCGACGTCGCAGTGGAGCCGCCCCAGGTCGAGCTGTCGCTGCCGCTGCTCGTCTCCGCCGCGGCAAACGGATCCACCGTCGTCGCCGTGGTCGACCGCCGCCCCCCGCTCGTGGTCTCGAACGACGCGGGCCGCACGTGGCGCGAATCCGGCGGCGGCCTCCCGGCGGGCCGTGCCGTCGCGATCGGCGATGACGACCCCGACCTCGTCCTCTACGCCGCCCGCAACCGCCTGTACCTCTCCACCGACGGCGGCCTCTTCTGGCGCGCCTTGGTGATCGAGCTCCCGGAAATCGAGGCTCTGGAGCTCAGGGAAGCCTGAACTCGCCACGCGCGACGATGAGCGCGGAGCCGCCGACCTCGACCGCCTCGAGCTGCTCGCCCGACCCCTCGGCGCGGGCGTAGAGAGTCGAGGGTCGACCGATCTCGGCACCCTGCGAGATCTCGATCTCCTCGCCGAAGCCGATCCGCCCGTGCCGCGCGAGATGAACGGCCAGCGGACCTGCGGCCGAGCCGGTCGCCGGGTCCTCCGGCACGCTCCCGCCCGGAGCGAACATGCGGGTCTTCCACCGCGCTCCGGAGCCGGCGAAGCAGTTGAAACCGAGCAGCGCCGGAACGCCGTCGAGCGCGGAGAAAT
Organism: Gaiellaceae bacterium; assembly: GCA_035296785.1. Taxonomy (GTDB): domain Bacteria; phylum Actinomycetota; class Thermoleophilia; order Gaiellales; family Gaiellaceae; genus AC-32. Next base: position 13,054 of record DATHAF010000047.1, on the reverse strand, counting down.
CCGGCTTCAGCGCCGCCACCTGCTCCTCCGAGCCGAGCGCCACGTAGACGTGGTGCATGCCGTTGTCGTAATGCTCGACGGGCAGCTCCGAGCGCTCGATCCCGAGTGCGGCCAACAGGCCCGCCTCGTCGTCGTAGGGCTTCCAGGTCGGGAGCGGCTGGCGCATGCGCCCGAAGACGATCCGGTCGCCCTCGCGCTCGAGCGCCACGGGGACTACCCCCGCGCCGGTCTCGAGCCTGATCTCTTGCACCTGTAGCGGCCCACCGAGCACGAAGGCCGACCCGAGCGTCGGATGCCCCGCGAAGAGCATCTCGTCGGTCGGCGTGAAGATCCTGATCCGCACATGACCCTCACCCTCCGGCGGAAGTACGAAGACGGTCTCGCTGTAGTTCATCTCGCGCGCCAGGGCCTGCATCTCCTCTCCCTCCAACTCGCGCGCGTCGGTGAAGACAGCCAGCTGGTTCCCGGCCAGTGGCTTGTCGGTGAAAACGTCGGCGACGACGTAACGAAACGTGCGCACACCCCGAAGATAGCCTTGCGGGCGTGCCGAAGAAGTCAGTCCAGCTCTCCGGAGTCGCCGTCGCCGAGTCGGCGATCTCCTCGATCGACCCCGACGAGGGCGTGCTCATGTACCGCGGCTACGACATCGGCGACCTCGCCGACCGCTCGACCTATGAGGAGACGGCGCTGCTGTTGCTCGACGGCGACGCGCCGACGCCCGCAGCCCTGGAGGCGTTTCGTGGCGAGCTCGCCGACCAGCGCGACCTGAGCGCCGAGACCGCGGAGGCGATCGACCGGCAGGCCGCGACCGCCGCGCCGATGGAGGTGCTCCGCACCGGCGTCTCGACGCTGACCGCCGCAAAGCCCACCCGGCTGATCGCCCAGCTGCCGACGATGATCGCGCGCTACCACCGGCGGCGTCAGAGTCTCGAGCCCGTCGCGCCCGACTCCTCGCTTGCTTACGCCGAGAGCTTCCTCGCGATGCTGCACGGCGAGCGGCCCAGCGAGCGCGACGCGCGCGCCTTCGACATCGCGATGATCCTGCACGCCGAGCACGAGATGAACGCTTCGACGTTCACGGCACGCGTGGTCGCCGGCACCGGCGCCGACCTGACTGCCGCCGTGGTCGCAGCGATCGGCGCGCTCAGCGGCCCGCTCCACGGCGGCGCCAACGAGGCCGCGATGGCGCTCTTCGAGCGGATCGGCTCGGCGGACCGCGCACCCGACGAGGTACGAGCCGCCCTCGAGCGCAAGGAGAGGCTTTTCGGCTTCGGTCACCCGCTCTACCGCGCCTACGACCCGCGCGCGCTGATCCTGAAGCGCGTCTCGCGGGAGCTCTCGGGCGATGCGGGCGAGCCCAACTGGTACGCGATCACCGAGGCGACCGAGCGAACGGTGGTCGAGGAGAAAGGCCTCTATCCGAACGTGGATCTCTACTCCGGCTCGGTGTATCGCTACCTGGGGGTGCCGACCGACCTGTTCACCCCGCTGTTCGCGGCGAGTCGCGTCGCGGGCTGGTCTGCCCACGTGCTGGAGCAGCAGGCCGACAACAAGATCATCCGCCCCTCCGCCGAGTACATCGGCGAGTCACGCCGCGAGTTCCCGCGCTAACGGACGCGCAACCTGCCCTTCAACCCTGCGCGGTCGCTCCCGTAGCGATACACGCCGGGCGCCAACGTCAGCCCCCAGCCGACGCGGCCCCTGAAGGCCAGGCCGGTGCGCTTGTTCACGGCCTTGCCGCGAAGGTGGAAGTTGTCGCGCTTGCCCTGGTCGTTCACGGTGAGCCGGTATCGGCCGGCCGCAACCGACGCGCTGCTGAGCCGGATCCCGCCGCCCGGCTTGACTACCGCACTCAGCTTCCGCACCGGTGGGGGCGGCGGCGCCGGCGTGCTCGTGGCGAGGAAGGCGCCGTTCATCGTCTGCCAGTGCGGCTCGCAGGCGTAGGCGTAGTGCGTGTGATCCCTGAAGCTGACGGTGAACGACTGCTCGCCGACGAACTCGAGGTCGGTGCGGAAATCGACCGTCGCGTCCTCGTTGCTGGCGAGGTGGAAGTTGTGCACCGCCGAGCGGTCCTGAACGACAACCGTGTACGCCCCGGGCGCGATCTCGCTGACCCGCTTGCCTGATGCGTCGTTCAGCGTGATGGTGAAGCCGTCGTTCGCGCCGACGATCGCCGTCAGCGCCGCCACGTCCTGCCTGCCGGCGGCGGCGGGCAGGACGAGCACGAGCGCACAGATGATCACGATCCCGGTACGGAGGACACCTTGCATGCCGACCAGCGTGGCGACGCCGAGGCCCTGGGGTCAACTTCTTAGCCGGAAAGCAGATTGGTCGCCGAGGCGAGGTCACTATGCTCCGCCGCGTGCAGCTCTACCTCGTACGTCACGCGGAGGCTGCCGACGGTGAACCCGACGAGCTGAGGCCGCTGACCCCGGAGGGTCGCAAGGTCGCGCGTGCTCTCGGCAAGCGGCTCGCCGAAGGCGGCGTGCGGCCCGATGCGGTGCTCACCAGCCCGCTCCTGCGCGCCCGCGAGACCGCCCGGGAGCTGGCGCGGCCCGCGGGCCTGGAGGCCGAGCCCGACGAGCGGCTCGCCCCCGGCGCAACCGCCGAGGCCGTGCGTGCCGCCGCCGAGGAACGGGGAGAGACGGTGGTAGTCGTCGGCCATCAGCCGGACTGCTCCCAGATCGCCGCGGCGCTGACCGGAGGCGCCGAGCCGGCCTTTCCCCCCGGCGGCATGGTCGCACTCGACCTGTCCGAATGACGGCGATCGCCGTCCGCGACCTTCGCAAGTCCTACGGCGAGCTCGAAGCGGTGCGCGGCCTCAGCTTCGAGGTCCAGGTAGGCGAGGTCTTCGGCCTGCTCGGGCCGAACGGCGCCGGCAAGACGACCACGGTCGAGATTCTCGAGGGCTACCGCAAGCGCGACGCGGGCGAGGTGGAGGTGCTCGGCACCGATCCGGCCAAGGCGGGCGGCGACTGGCGCGAGCGGATCGGCGTGGTGCTTCAGTCGTCCGCCATGTACGAGACGGTCACCGTCGCCGAGAGCCTGAAGATCTTCGCCGGCTACTACCGCGAGCCGCGGCCCGTGGACGAGGTGGTCGAGCTGATCGGCCTGCAGGAGAAGCGCAACAACCGGGTTCGGTTGCTCTCGGGCGGCCAGCGGCGCCGGCTCGACCTCGGGCTCGCGCTCGTGGGCGACCCGGAGCTGCTCTTCCTCGACGAGCCGACCACCGGCTTCGACCCGGGCGCGCGTCGCCGCGCCTGGGAGATGATCCGCTCGCTCCGGAGCCTCGGCAAGACGATCCTCCTCACCACCCACTACCTGGACGAGGCGGAGCAGCTCGCCGACCGCGTGGCCGTGCTGCGCCAGGGCAAGATCGCCGCCGTCGGAGCACCGGCCGAGCTGACCGGCTCCACGTTGCAGACGGAGATCCGCTACCGCGAGAACGGCCGAGAGGTCGTCGTCCATACCGACGAGCCGACTCGTGTGCTCAACGAGCTCACCTCGGTCGCGCTCGCCGAGGGCCGAGAGCTCGAGGGCCTCGTCGTACGCCGGCCCTCGCTGGAAGAGGTCTACCTCTCGCTCACCGAAGAGGCCTCGTGAGGCTCTTCTGGCACGAGCTGCGGACGGAGCTCCTTCTCTACATGCGCAGCCGCGAGCTCGCGTTCTTCACCTTCCTGCTGCCGATCATTCTCTTCGTCCTCCTCGGCTCCGTGTACGGAAACGACACGGTCAAGGACGACCCCGGCGTGAAGCAGTCGAAGTACCTGGAGGCTGGGATGATCGGCTACGGGGCAATCTCGATCGCCTTCGCCGGGCTCGCGATCGTGCTCGTAATCAGGCGCGAGTCAGGGGTGCTGAAGCGCCTGCGCGGAACCCCGCTTCCGGCAACTGCCTACATCGCGGCGGTACTCACCTCGTATGTAATCGCGTTCGCGGTCGAGGTCGCGTGCCTGATCCTGCTCGGGCGGCTCCTCTTCGACGTCGGCGTGCCGGACAACCTGGGATCGCTCACCCTTGCCCTGCTACTGGGCGTCGTCTCGTTCTGCGGCTTGGGCATCGGGCTGACGGCGCTGATCAAAAGCGCCGAGGGAGCCTCCGCCGTCGTGAACGCAATCTACCTGCCGATGGCGTTCATCTCGGGGTCGTTCTTCGCGCCGGGCTCGTTTCCGGCGTTTCTGCGCGCGATCGCCGACGTGCTGCCCCTCACCTACTTCATCCGCCTGGTCAGGGGGATCATGCTGCACGACGACCAGATCTGGTCGCACGGGGCGGACGTTGCCGTGCTCGCCGCCTGGGGTCTGGTCGGAGTGCTCGTCGCCGTCAAGGCGTTCCGCTGGGAGCCCAAGGAGGGTTAGGTTCGGGCGCAGGCGGTAATACGACTCGCAATGAGGGTCGAGCCGCAGATTGCGTTCTGCGTGCGAGAGGTCGAGCCGCCGGGGGTCGAAGTTCGTGTGAACTTCGGCGTGTTCGCAGGGCGCGGAGCCACTCCTGCCGAGATCGACGAGCTCGCCAAAGCACTCCTGCCCAAGGTGGGCGAGGTGGCGATCGTGGCGGAAGAACGTCACGAGATCGGTGGGGAGAGCGAGGCCTCGCTGAGCCAGGTGCGGATCGAGGTCGCACCCGATCAGCTGCCCGACGACGAGCACGAGCTCGACCAGATGTGCGGCCGCCTGGTCGAGGCCTCCGAGGCCTGGGCGCGCGCGTGCATCGCCGAGCGCCACGCAGACGTCTCCGAGCCCTAGCTCAAGCGCGGGCCAAGCGTCGCCGCGGTCTGCCGCCGGCGCGGGCTGCCCCCAGGGCGAAGCGCACGAGCGCGCGCGGCATCCGCTCCGCGCGGCTCACGGTTTCTTCCAGCGCCGACGCGAACCAGTCGAGGTCGTCCTCGGTCACGACGAGCGGCGGCAGCGCCTTGACGACATTCATCCCGTGCCCCGCGACTTGGCTCAGGATCCGGTGGTCGCGGAAGAGTGGCACCACCACGAGCTGCGAGAAGAGCCCCGGCTGGATCCGCTCGAGCAGCTTCCAGGTGCGCGAGCCGCCCGGGGGCTCCTCGAACTCGATCGCCCACATGAGGCCGAGCCCGCGCACATCGCGCACCACCTCTGAGCCCTCGACCAGCGGCCGCGTCCGCTCGAGCAGCCGCTCGCCCAGGCGGGCAGAGCGCTCCACGAGGCCCTGCTCGTCGAGCTCGCGCAGCGTCGCGAGCCCGGCCACCATCGCCAGGTCGTTCGGGGCGAAGGTCGAGCCGTGACTGACGGCGTTCGGGAGCGAGTCGAAGACCGCATCGTGAACCGGGGCGCTCATCAGCAGGGCGCCGACCGGGACGTAGCCACCCGAGAGCGACTTGGCGATGGTGACGAGGTCCGGCTCCAGGCCCCAGTGCTCGAGCGCCAGCAGTCGGCCCGTGCGCCCGAAGCCGGTCTGCACCTCGTCCACGCAGAAGAGCGTGCCGTATCGGTGGCAGACCTCCTGCGCTCCCTCGAGGTAGCCCGCACCGGGAAGGTTGACGCCCTTGCCCTGCACCGGCTCGACCAGGAAGACTGCGACGTCCTCGCGCGCGAGCCCGCGCTCGAGTGCCTCGAGGTCGTTCCACGGCACCCGCTCGAAGTCCGGCAGCAGCGGTCCGAAGCGCGTGGTGAACTCCGGGCTCGCGTTGGCCGAGAGCGCGCCGAGCGTGAGCCCGTGGAACCCATGCTCGGCGGAGAGCACTCGCGACCGGCCGGTCGCCGCGCGGCCGAGCTTCAGGGCCGCCTCGACGGCCTCCGCACCGGAGCTCGTGAAGAGCGCCCGCGCCAGGCTCGCAGGCGCGCGGCGCAGGAGTTCCTCCGCGAGGAGCGCGGGCAGCGCGTCCACGCCAAGCTGCACCGATCCGGGCCGCTCCAGCTCGAGCGCCTCGACGAGCGCCTCGCGGATGCGGGGGTTGTTGCGCCCGACGTTGAACATCCCGAAGCCGCCGAGCATGTCCAGGTAGCGGTTGCCGTCGGAGTCCCAGAGGTACGCGCCCTCGGCCCTGGCCCAACGCCGGTCGAAGCCGATCGTCCGCAGCAGCCGCACGAACTGTGGATTGATCGTTTGCGCATGGAGGTCGAGCGCCTCGGCGCCCCGGTCCTCGACGAGCTCGCTCAGCCAGCCCACGGGGGAATTATCGCCACGCGCCGATGAGGACGCCGCCGGCGACGATCAGCGCAGCTCCGATGACCAGCCGCCGCCCGACGAGCTCGCTTCTCCGCAGGAGCAACACGGAGAAGAGGACGCCCCAGAGCGACTCGGTCGCCACGAGCGGCGAAACCACCGTCACCCGCCCCCGGTAATAGGCCTCGAAGAGCGCCGCATAGGAGAGGCCGAAGAGCAGTCCTGCGGGGAGGAAGACACGAACTGCGCGGCCGTAGCCTCGGGCCCAGGAGCTGCCGCGCGTGACGACGAGATAGAAGGCGACCATAGCCGCGCCGGCGAGAAGCGTCACCGGCGCCGTGACAAGCGCGTGCGCCTCCGTCTGCCCGGCGAGCCAGCGAAGCAAGTTGTCGCGGGTCGCGAACATCACGGTCGCGAGCACGGCGAAGACCATCCCGAGGCGCCGGAAGTCGGCCGGCCGTACCCTTTCCCCAGCGAGGGCGACCCCGCCCGCCACGATCAGGGCTGCCCCGACGAGGAGCGGCACGCGCAGGGGCTCGTGCAAGGCAACGAGCGCGATCGCGACCGAGGCGAGTGGGGCCGTACCCATCAGTACGGCAGTCCGCGCGGCGCCTGCCGTGCTGATGGCGAGCGTGAAGAGCACCTGCGAGAGCCCCGGTGCGATCGCGCCGGCGAGGACGAACGGCCAGAGATCCGAGACGTGCAGGCTCTCGCCGGCAGTGGCGGTGGAGCCGATCGCGGTCGTGACCGCGAGGGCGATCGTCGCCGTCGCGAACGCCCCGAGCACAGGGTCGTCGATGCGTCGCAGTGCGAACCTAACCGCGACCGCCATCGCGCCGAACAGCGCCGCCGAGGCGCAGGCCAGCAGGACCGCGAGCACTCAGGCCGTGCTGTGAATGGGCCCGCTGCGCTGGGCGAGCCGCCCGCCGGAGCGGCCGGCGCGGACCGCCAGCACCTCGGCCAGGATCGAGACCGCGGTCTCGGCGGGAGTGTGCGCGCCCAGGTCGAGCCCGGCCGGGCCCGCGAGCCGCTCGAGCTCGCTCTCGCCCAGGCCCGCCTCGAGCAGCCGCTCGCGCCGCTTCTCCTGGGTGCGCCGCGAGCCGATCGCGCCGACGTAGAAAGCCTCGCTCGGCAGCGCGGCCGTCAGCGCGGGCACGTCGAGGCGCTCCTCATGCGTGAGCACGACGACGGCGGTGTCGCGGTCCGGAGCAAGCTTCTCCAGCGCTTCGTCCGGCCATGCGACCACGAGCTCGTCGGGGCTCGGCAGCCGTTCACGGGTGGCGAGCGCAGGCCGGGGGTCGGCGACGGCTGTGCGCCAGCCGAGACTCTTCGCAGCGCGGCAGAGCTCTTCGGCGGTATCGATCGCGCCGACGACCAGCAAGCGCGGCGGCGGGCCGAGCACCTCCGCGAAGACGGTCTCGCCGCCGAGCTCGAGCACGCGGCTAGGCCCCGGTTCGACCTCGTCCGGACCGATCAGGCTCTTCTCGCCGGCCCGCTCGCCGTCGAGAACCGTCAACGCGATCGCGGGCTCAGTCGACTCGGCAAGCTCGCCCGCGAAGCGCTCGACGAAGACGTCGATCTCGCCGCCGCACGGCAGCCCAACCTCCCAGGCCTGGTCGTCGCTGATCCCATAGGTGAGTAGGCGCGGCTTGCCGTCCTCGATCACCTCGGCCGCCTGCACGGCGACGTCGCTCTCGACGCAGCCGCCCGAGACGGAGCCGAAGAGGTCGCCGCGCTCGGATACTGCGAGCTTCGCGCCCACCGGCCGAGGGGCCGAGCGGCGCGTCGCGACCACGGTCGCCAGGGCGATCCGGTCGCCCCGGGCACGCCAGCGCTCGATGATTTGCGCGAGCTCTTCCACGCGCGCAGGGTATCGCTCAGGCGCCGTGGTGCCGCAGCGGCCCGAACGCGAGGATGATGATCACAACCTCTAGCGCGGTACGTACGGCGCGCACGAACAACGCCGAGACGACCACGACGCGCGACTCCGCCCGATTGACATGGTTGAGCTCGCTGTCGTCCCGGTCGAGGAGCCAGCGGCCGATCCGGAGGTCGTGCCGGCCTGGTTCACGCCCGCGTGCCTGCCGCGGGCGAGAACCAGCACCAGGAGGAAGCCCGCCGCGGCGAGAGCGGCGGCGGTCTGCTTGGCCGTCGACGCCCTCCGGCGGGCTTCTCGATCCTCGATGGAGCTTCGTTCACGCCGCGGGCCCCAGGAAGGCAGCCGGCGGCCCGCCGTCACGGCCCGGGCGGCCGGGGCCGCCGAAGCCGAAACGCTCGTGGCGCATCCGCATCAGCTTTCCGTTGACGAAGTCGTCGATCCGCTGATCCAGGTCGGCCAGGATGCGCGTCTCCTGCGCCTGTGTGAGCCGGCCGGCCTTGACCGCCTCGTCGAGCCGCTGCTTGACGTCGGCCTTGAGGGCCGCGATCAGACCGCCCACGCTCTTGTCCTGGGCCTTCGCGACCTGCGCGAGCGTCTTGCCCGACTCGAGCTGCTCGCGGAGCTTCGTCTCCGTCAGGCCGAGGTACTTGGCCGCGGCCTCCAGACCGGGCCCGCCGTGGTGTTCGAAGTGGCCGCCGCCGAAGGCAGGGGGCCCGAAGAGCGGAAAGTCGTCCGAGGCGATCCGCGTCTTCAGCTCCGCGCCCCGCTCCTTGGTCAGTCTCCCGGCGGCGACCGCGGCGTCGACGCGAGCGCTGAGCGCCTTCTTGATCGCGCCGCTGAGCGCGCCCGGCTGAACGCCGAGCTCCTTCGCGGCGTCGTTGACGACCGCCTTGCTCTCGGTACTCGGGTCGCTGCCGATCTTGGTCGCCGCGATTCCGGCGCCGGTCCCTCCGACTGCCAGGGCTGCCACCGTTCCGGCGATTGCCTTGCGCTTGAGTGAAGCGTTCATCTAGTCGTCCTCCTTTCACCTCGGTCGCTGTGTCGTCCCAGCCAACCATCGAGCCGTGAGAACGGTCTGAAAGAGCGCTAAGAAGTGCCTAAGAACCGTCGCGGCCGTTGAAACGAAGTCGCATTCGCGTGCCGCCGCCCTCTGCCCGCTCGGCCAGGACCTGGCCGCCGTGCGCGTCGGCGACCTGCTTCACGATCGCCAGACCGAGCCCGGAGCCCGGCAGGCCGCGGGCGGTGCGGGCGCGGTAGAAGCGGTCGAAGACGTAGGGCAGGTCCTCCTCCGCTATCCCGGGCCCGTGGTCGCGAACGGAGACCTCGCCGCCACGGACGCCGACCTCGACCTCGCCGCCTGGCGGGCTCCACTTGGCAGCGTTGTCGAGGAGATTCGCGACCGCACGCTCGATCGTGGACGGCGCGCCGTGGACGGTCGCCTCCTCGAAATCGGTGGTGAAGGCGACGCTGGGCCGGTTCCGGCGCGCGCGCTCGACGGCACCCGCGGCGATCAGATCGAGGCGCACGTCCTCCGCCGGCTCTTCGCCGCGCTCGCCGCGCGCGAGCTCGATCAGCTCGCCGATCAAGGAGGTCATCTCGCCGATCTGCTCGACGACGTCCTCGAGCAGCCGCTCGCGGTCACCCTTCGCGAGCTCGTCCCCGCGCGCGAGGACCTCGATGTTCGTGCGCAGGCTGGTCAGCGGCGTGCGCAGCTCGTGCGAGGCATCGGCGACGAGCTGCCGCTGGGCCCGGCTCGACTCCTCGAGGCCGGCAAGCATCGTGTTGAAGCTCGTGGCCAGACGCCCGAGCTCGTCCTCGCTCGTGGCTTCGATCCGCTCCGAAAGGTCGCCAGTGGCCGTGACTCGCTCCGTGGTCTCGGTCAGCCGGCGTACCGGCCTGAGCGCGGCCTGGGAGACGGCCAGTCCAAGCGCCGCGGCAATGGCGACGCCGCCGGCCGCGATCATGATCAGGAACAATGTGATCCGATGGAGCGTGTTGTTCACCTCCGTGATGGGCCGGGCGATCTGTAATGCGTACGGCGAGCCTGGGACCGTGAGCACGCGCAAGTCGGTGCCGTCCACATGCGCGTTGCTGAAGCGAGGGTCGCCCCCGCCGCGAGCCGCTTCCCTGGCATCGTCCGTGACCGGCAGCCCCCTGTTCTCGTAGTACGTCAGCAGGACCGGGCCCTGAGCTGGAACGGCCTGAATGAAGTCGGGCGTGCCGAAGCGCGGCCCGGGGACCTCGAGGTCGCCGTTCTCGTCGGTGTGAAGCCCCGGACCAGTCAAGAGCTCCCGGGCGCGGTCGGTAAGAGCCTGGTCGACCTCCCCGAGTAGTTGATCCCTGACGACGACGAACACGACCGCTGAGGCCGCGACCACGGCAAGCCCGACCGCGGCCGCCGCGACGAGCGCCAGCCTCGTCCGAAAGCTCATGTGTCGCGCAGCGCATAGCCGACGCCACGCACCGTTTGGATCAGTCGCGGCTTGCCGCCGGCTTCGGTCTTGCGCCGCAGGTAGCCGATGTAGACGTCGAGCGAGTTCGAGGCGAAGCCGAAGTCATAACCCCAGACCCGCTCGAAGATGATCGTGCGCGTCAGCACCTGGCGCGGGTTGCGCAGGAACAGCTCGAGCAGCGAGAACTCGGTGCGCGTCAGCTCGATCCGCTCGTCGCCGCGTGTGACCTCGCGGGTGCCGGGGTCGAGCTCGAGGTCGGCGAAGCTGAGCATGTCGCCGTTCGCGCCGTCGTCGCCGGAGCGGCGTAGCAGCGCCCGCACACGCGCGAGGAGCTCCTCGAGGGCAAACGGCTTGGTCAGGTAGTCGTCCGCGCCCGCGTCGAGCCCTTCGACTCGGTCCTCGACCTGCGTACGGGCGGTCAGCATCAGCACCGGCAGCCGACTCCCTTCAGCACGCAACGTGCGGCAGACCTCGAGCCCGTCCACGCCGGGCATGAGCACGTCGAGGATGACCGCGTCGGGCTGGTCCTCGCGCGCGAGCCGGTCGAGAGCCTGGCGGCCGTCTTCGGCGAGCTCGATCTCGTAGCCCTCCAGCTCGAGCGCTCGCCGCAGCGATTCCCGCACGGCGCGCTCGTCGTCCACCACCAGGATCTTCACGTGCGCATTGTGCGCATTCGAGGTGAGAAGTTCGTGAGATCAGCCGGGAGAGCAGGCAGTTCTTAGAAATTTCTTAGGCGCTTCTCACGAGGCTCTTAGGCGCTCTTGATCTGATTCGACCGTCATCGAATAAGGGATCCCCCAGACCCTTGTGCGACACGAGCCCCGCCGTCCGCTATGACCAGCCAGCGGGCGGCGGGGTTTTTCCGTAGGCACACTTTCAGGAAGTTCTTAGCCAGCTCTCACGTGGGTCTTAGAGGCGACTGGTCTCATGGTCTGCGTCACCACCAGCGACCGAAAGGACCTCCCCATGCCCCGCCGCCCGCGCACGCCGCTCCTCGCCTCTCTCCTAGCAGCAGCCTGCATCGGTGCGGGCGGCGGGGCAGTCGCCTACTCGGTCCTCTCCGACCGCGGCGGCACCATCGTCAGGCAGGTCACCGTGCAGAACGGCGAGGCTGTCGCGAGCAACTCACCGATGTCGATCAACGCGATCTACCGGCGGGCGTATCGGGGTGTTGTCGAGATCACCGCCCGCGGGAGCGGGAGCTCCGCCGAGGGGTCGGGCTTCGTCTACGACTCGAGTGGCCACATCGTTACGAACGAGCACGTCGTCGACGGTGCCGAGTCGTTTTCGGTCAAGTTTTGGAACGGCAAGACCTACAGCGCGCAGCTCGTCGGCGGTGACAGCTCGACGGATCTCGCCCTGGTGAAGGTGAATGCGCCGGCCTCGCAGTTGTACCCGCTCACGCTCGGCAGCTCGAGCAAGCTGGCCGTCGGTGACCCGGTAGTGGCGATCGGGAGCCCGTTCGGGCTCGAGGAGACGGTCACGAGCGGGATCGTCAGCGCGCTCCACCGCTCGATCAACTCGCCGGCCAACTTCGCAATTTCCGACACGATCCAGACCGACGCCGCGATCAACCATGGCAACTCCGGCGGCCCGCTGCTGAACGCGCAGGGACAGGTGATCGGCGTCAACGCGCAGATCCGAAGCGACTCCGGCGACAACGCGGGCGTCGGGTTCGCGATCCCCTCGGACACCGTGCCCTCGATCGCGGGCCAGCTGATCTCGAACGGCAAAGCTGTCCACGCCTACCTGGGCGTCTCGCTGGACTCGAGTGCCGCGTCGGCCCGCGTGGAGGACGTGCGGGCGGGTACCCCAGCAGCGAAGGCGAACCTGCGCACAGGCGACGTGGTCACGGCCGTAGGCAACACCACCGTGAGCTCGGCGGAAGCCCTGACGCGGGCCATCGACGCGCACCAGCCCGGCGATAACGTGACGCTGAAGATCACGCGGGGCGACGAGACCGTCACCGCCCAGGTCACGCTGGCGAGCCGTCCGTCCTAGCTGGTTCTACACTGGGGCTGGAGCCCCCGTAGCTCAGTGGAAGAGCAGCGGTTTCCTAAACCGCGTGCACAAGTTCGATTCTTGTCGGGGGCATGACCGGCGGTAAGCCCTTCGCTTAGCTCTTGGGACTGAAGCTGTACGTCCCGTCCCAGGCCCAGTCGAATCCGCTCAGGTGCGAGACGACGATGTCGGCATGGAAGTGCGTGAACTTTCCCGTCCCACCCCAGAAGGTGCATCGTCCCACCGCGAGTGAGCAGTTCCCGAACGCCACGTTGTTCCCAGTCCCCGGAGGGTCAAGGACGACGTCGCTCCCAGTAGGGGTCAGGAGCAGCGCCGGCTGGAGATACTCGATCCGCGAGTCGACCTCGATCTGAGGGAGATCCGACGAGGTGATCAAGCAGTACGAACCGGCGCTGCCTGTGAATCCCAGGCAGTTCTTCGTGGCGTGGAGATCGCCACTTCTTGGACCGGATGCCGTCGCCATCGCCGAAGGGATGAGGATGGCGGCCGTGAAGAGCGCGGCAAGCACGCGGGCCTTCATGTGCCCGGTGCGGACACCCCGAGTGTGGGTCAGATACATAGCAAG
>DATHAF010000046.1:0-96539 GCA_035296785.1 Gaiellaceae bacterium | reverse complement strand
GCAGGCCTTCTACGAGAGGCGCGGCGGCGAGGCCCGCTCGGCCGGGTCGAGGCCGGAGCGCGAGCTTCATCGCGAGGTCGTCGAGGCGATGAGCGAGATCGGCGTGGATTTGACCGGCCGGAGCCCGAAGGGGATCGCGCCGCAGGATGTCGAATGGGCGGAGATCGTCGTTTCGATGGGCTGCGGTGACGCGTGCCCGGTGCTGCCGGGGAAGAGCTACGTCGACTGGGAGCTGACCGACCCGGCCGGCGCGTCGATCGAGGAAGTCCGCGTGATCCGGGACGAGATCGAGCGCCGAGTGGCAGAGCTGGGCTCCTAGGCTCCCGTTCACAGGCGCACGCGAGATTCTTTCCCCGGGGCCTTTGGCCCTTGCCCCCCGCTTTGAAGGTAGTGGCGAAAGACGCACGCGTGTGTGACACGACTGTGCCGGATGTGTGCCACCCCTCGGAAACCCGCTGACGGCGCGCGGCTAGTCGACGGGTCGCGTGGCAGCGATCGCGTCGAGCTGGTTCGCGTGGTACAGAACCGCTGCCTCGGCGGTTCGAGCGGCGCGGGCGTCGTGATGAACGGCCACCGCGTGGAGCAGCTCGGCGCGAACCGCTGTCTCGAGTACCGCAGCGCGATCCTCGATCAGCCTCAGGCCCAAATGCACGTGGCCGAGCAGCCGGCCCTCCTCGGTCGGTCGAAACGTTGGCCCGCGCTCGAGCTCGAGCGTCCGGCCGACATCGTGCACCAGTGCGGCGGCGAGCACCAGATCGGCGCGCAGGCGCGGATGCAGCTGCGAGGCTTCGCGGCACAGCGTCGCTACCCCAACCGTGTGCTCGAGCAGGCCGCCCGCGTACGAGTGGTGCGTCTCCGCCGCCGGCAATGTGCGCAACGCCTTCCGCAACGCCTCGTCGTCGACGAACCTCGCAACAGTCGCCCGCAACCCGGGATGGGCCACCTCCGCGGCCAGGAACTCCAGGAACCCGTCCAGCTCCGCCGCGTCGCGGCGCAGAGCCGGTGCGAAATCCGCGGGATCCTCCTCTTCGGCTGCTTCGAGCGAACGAACCTCCAGCTGAAGCCGGTCGCGGAAGCGCTCGACCCGCCCGAGGACGCGAACCGCGTCCCCCTCCCCGAAGCGGCCGTCCAGCAGCTCCACGTCTGACCAGACGCGTGCCTCGATTCGGCCGCTCGGGTCGACGAGCTCGAGCGCGAGGTAGGGAGAGCCGCCTTTCGTACGCCGCCGCTCCTTGCGCGCGACCGCGTAGACGCCCTCGACGAGGCGGTCCTCGGCTAAGGAAGCAATGGCGTTCACGGCACGAGTCTAGGTCCGAACACGGATGGTACGCTCCCGCCTCGTGGCCGAGGTGAAGCCGTTTGGCGCCGTCCGCTACGGCGAGCGTGCCGGCCCGCTGGAGTCCCTCGTCGCTCCTCCGTACGACGTGATCTCGCCCCCCGAGCGTGAGCGGCTTGCGGAGCGAAACCCGCACAACGTCGTGCACCTCACGCTGCCCATCGACGAGCGCGAGGCGGGACGGCTCTGGAATGAATGGCGCGCGGACGGCGCCCTCGTCGAGGAGGACGATTCCAACTTTTGGTGGCTCTCGCAGGACTACGTCGGCCCCGACGGCGTGGCCCGCACGCGCGAGGGCGTCGTGGCGGCTCTGCGCGCCGAGCCCTACAAGAACCGGGTCGTGCTGCCACACGAGCGCACCCATCGCGGGCCGAAAGAGGGCCGGCTGAGGCTCATGCGGGAGGTTCGAGCTCAGCTCGAACCACTCTTCTTCCTCTACGAGGGCTCCACGCCCGCGAGCCGCCCCGAGCGAGAGCCGGATCTCGAGGTTGAGGGGGCACGCCTCTGGCGGCTTCCCGCCGGGGGCATCTCCGAGGCCTTCGCCGACCGCCAGCTCCTGATCGCCGACGGCCATCACCGCTACGAGACCGCGCTCGCCTACCACCAGGAGGCGGGCACACCGGAAAGCGCCTATGTCCTCGCCGTGCTCGTCAGCCTTAAGGATCCGGGCCTGATGATCTTCCCGACTCATCGCCTCTTCGAGTACGAGCCGTCGCAGCGGCTTCGTGCCGACGAGCAGATGCCCGACCCTGCCGCCGCGCTCGCCGCGCTTGCCGCGACCCCGCAGGACCGGGCCGCTGCCGTTCTGTATCGGAGTGGCCGCGCTGAGCTCACCGTGGACGGGATAGGCGAGCTCGATGTCGGCCTTGTCGACCGGCTTGGCCACGAGGGCATCAGCTACACGCCGGACTGGCAGGAAGCCGTGCGTGCGGTGGACGAAGGCGAGGCCGAGGTAGCCGTGCTGATGCGGCCGACGCGAATCGAAGACGTCTTCGCGGTCGCCCAGCGCGGCGAGACGATGCCGCAGAAGAGCACCTACTTCTATCCGAAGCTCGTCTCCGGCCTCTTCTTCTTGCCGCTGTGACGGACTCCGGGCGCGTCGACCGGTCGGTTCAGGCTGACGCCCGGGCACGATCCGCGCGTCCTGATGTCGGCACCGCAAGCGGCGCCTCGGGTTATTCCGCGGCCGACTGGCTCGCCCTTTGCCGAGGCGCGGTCGAGGACGTTCGCGGCGTCCTCGTCGAGCTGCCGACGCGTGTCGAGCGGGAGTCCGTCGTCGGCGACGGCGAGGGCGGCGACGAGACGACCGCGATCGACGCGGCCGCGGAGCGCGTGATTCTCCAGCGGCTCCGCGACTTCGAGGCCGCGACGATCGTCTCCGAGGAGGTCGGCATCCTCGAGAGCGACGGCCCTCTCCGCATCGTCGTCGATCCGATCGACGGATCGCTGAACGCCAAGCGCGGGATCCCCTTCTTCTCGGTCTCGATCGCCGTCGCTGACGGCGACACGATGGACGACGTCTTCTTCGGCTACGTCTACGACTTCGGCACCGGCGAGGAGTGGACCGCCGAGCGAGGCAAGGGCGCTCTGCTGAACGGCGCCGATCTTGGCGACGTGCTGCCGAAGGAGCGGATCGAGATCCTCTCCTTCGAGGCCACCCTGACCTCCAGCGTGGCCGAGAAGGCCTCCGCCGTCGTGGACCTGGCCTATCGCCTCCGGATCATGGGCTCGCTCGCGCTTTCGCTCTGCCACCTGGCCGCTGGCAGGGTCGACGCCGTGTGCTCGCTCAAGGGGGCGCGCTCGGTGGACATCGCGGCCGCGCAGCTACTGGTCCGAGAGCGTGGCCTCGCCATCGAGCTCCCCGAGGCGCCGCCCCTCGGCGCCGCGCCGCTCGACCTCGAGGGCCGCAGCCGCTGCGTCGCCGCAGCCACGCCGGAGGTCTGCGCCGAGCTCTTCGCCGCCCTGTCGCGGTGAAGTCGGTCAGGATCGGCTGCTCGGGCTGGAACTACAAGCATTGGCGCGACGGCGTCTTCTACCCGCCGCGCCTGCCGCCCCGGCGCTGGCTCGACTACTACGCGCGGCACTTCGACACCGTCGAGGTCAACTCGACCTTCTACCGCCTGCCGCGCGAGGCCGCGGTTGCGAACTGGGTGGGCGCAACTGCGCCGGACTTCCTCTTCACCGTGAAGATGAGCCGCTACGTCACGCATATCAAGCGGCTGCGGGACCTTCCGCCGAGCATCGAGCTCTTCTACTCGCGCATCCGGCCACTCGTCGAGTCTCCGAAGCTCGGGCCGATGCTGTGGCAGCTCCCGCCGACCTTTCGCCGGGACGACGAGCGGCTCGCGCAGGCGCTCGAGGCCTTGCCGAGCGGCCGGCACTGTTTCGAGTTCCGGCACGAGACCTGGTTCGCAAAGCCCGTCTACGAACTCCTGCGCCGCCACGGGGTCGCGCTGGTGATCGGCGACACGCCCGAGCGCCCCTTCCAGGCGCATGAGCTCACGGCCGACTGGACGTTCATTCGCTTTCACTACGGTCACCACGGTCGAAACGGCAACTACTCCGAACGCGAGCTCGAGGCCTGGGCGCAGCGGATCGAGGGCTGGGCGCGCCGCGTGGACGTCTACGCGTACTTCAACAACGACTGGAACGGGTACGCCGTGCGCAACGGGCTGTGGCTTCGCCGGCGGCTCGACGTCTAGGTAGCCTCCAAGGCGAGATGGACCCCTCGCGCGAAGAGATCCTGAAGGCTCTGGAGCAGGTGATCGACCCGGAGCTCAAGCGCAACGTGGTCGAGCTCGACATGGTGCGCGACGTGCGCATCGAAGGCGGCGACGTGACCATCGGGATCGCGCTCACGATCGCCGGCTGTCCCCTCCGCGCGAGTTTCGAAGAACAGGTCGCAGCGGCTCTCGCTCCGGTCGCTGGAGTGGAGCGCGTGGCGCTCGAGTTCGGCGTGATGACACCCGATGAGCGCTCGGCGCTGACAGCGAGGCTCCGCGGCACCGTTACCGAGCGGACGAAGGGAATCCGGCTCGACCGGGCAACGCGCGTGGTCGCCGTCGCCAGCGGAAAGGGCGGGGTCGGAAAATCGTCGCTCGCCGCCAACCTGGCCGCCGCCTTCTCGGAGCTCGGCCAGCGCACCGGCATCCTCGATGCGGACGTCTATGGGCATTCGATCCCGCACCTGCTCGGGATTCGCCAGAAACCGGTCGTCGTCGATCGGATGATCGTGCCGCCGGTTCGTGGCGAGCTGAAGCTGATGTCGATCGGCTTCTTCCTCGACGACAACGAGCCCGTGATGTGGCGGGGCCCGATGCTGCACCGTGCGCTTGAGCAGTTCCTGACCGACGTCCACTGGGGCGAGCTCGACACGCTCGTCGTGGACATGCCGCCCGGCACCGGCGACGTCTCGATCTCGCTGGGTCAATTGCTGCCGCGGGCCGAGGCCGTGATCGTGACCACGCCTCAGCCCCTCGCGCAGGAGGTGGCCGCGCGCGCTGCGCTGATGGCGCAGAAGACGAACATGCGGCTGCTGGGCGTGGTCGAGAACATGAGCGGCGAGACCTTCGGCTTCGGCGGAGGCGACCGCCTCGCCGAGCAGCTGGGCGTGCCGGTGCTCGGCCGCGTGCCGTTGGACGCTCGCCTGCGCGAGTCGGGCGACGCGGGCACTCCGCTAGTCGAGACTGATCCGGATTGCGAGCCGGCGCGCGCGATCTTCGAGGTCGCGGAGGAGATCACGGCGTCGAAGCGCGAGCAAGGCGTCGGGATCGTCAAGGCGCTCCCGGTCGTGTCTTGAGGAGAATCCGGAAGGCGCTCCGAAGAGCGCCCTCCGCCTGTTCCAGCTGACCCCGGGGCTCTCGCCCCCGCTGAAACCAGGAACTAAGACGTGGAGGAGCCCGCGACGGCCGTGCCAGTTCGTAAGGATTTCGTGAATGCGGACCGAGGATGTGATCCCGACGCTGACAGCGCTCGGCTTCGGCGAGGCCGACGCGAACACGCTCGCCGAGCACTTTCTGGACGCGGAGGCCCGCGGCAAGCGCGGTCACGGCCTCTCGCGGGTCGAGTGGCTCGCAACGATGCCCGTCGATGTCGACCCTGCGGCGCGGCCGAAGCGGCTCCTGGCCGAGCCGGGTTTCGAGCGCTGGGACGGCAACGGCGCCCTCGGCTACCTCACGCTTGCTGCGGTCGTCGAGGCGCAGCTCGCGACACCGCCCGAGCACGCGCGAATCGTCGTGGCGCAGCGCTGCTTCCCCACCGGCGCGCTCGGTTACTGGGCGCGCAAGGTCGCCGCGGGTGGGCTCGTCACGGCGCTGACCGCAACCTCGCCGCCGAGGCTCGGACATCCCGACGGCGGCCCGAAGCTCACCGGGACGAACCCGCTCGCAATCGCGATCCCCAGCTCGGACGGCGTCCCGCTCGTGAGCGACGTCTCGATGGGCCGGGTGACCTACGGCGACGTGCTGGCCGGCGACGCCTCGGAGGACGAGCTCGTTCCCTTCGGCGGCGAGCACGCGCACAAGGCGTTCGCGCTCGCGGTCGGGCTGCAACTCCTCGTGGACTCGCTGGTCGGCGAGCCTGGCCACGGCGCGGTGCTGCTCGTCGCCCGGCCGGAGGCCGACCCGTTGCCGAAGCTACGCGCCCGCGCGGGAGGAATCCGCTTGCCCGGCGATCGCTAGGAACTGCTCGTCCTCGCGAAGCGCCACGAAGTCCTCGTCGTCCGCGGCGAGTTTCGCCACCTCGTCCGGGTCGAGCTCGGCCGCCCGCGCGAGGTGCCGTAGAGCGGCGTCCTTGTCTCCTGCGCGCGCTTCGAGACAAGCGAAGTTGTAGTGACCTTGCCAGTCCGTCGGCCGCTCCGCGATTCCCGCGTCGAGCTCGGCCCGGGCTCGCTGTTCGTGACCCTGCTTCAAAAGCGTGAACGCGGCGAAGCTCCACTCCCAGCCGGACGGCTGGAAGACCTCGCCGGGCTTCGCTCCGATGCCCAGCACGGTTGTTCCGGGCTCGGCCGCGAAGGCGCTGCGGAGTGTGTTGGGCGCGCAATGGATGAGCGTGCCCGCCGGCGCGTCGTGATCCTCGCCGTCGAGTGTGAACGTCGCCCGGCCGGCGATCACCACGTACAGCTCCTGGTGTCCGTTCGTCTCGCGGTGCTCCTCGACGACGCGCTGGCCCTCGCGTTCGGCCGTGTACGCGTTCACCCCGAACGCGCGGATGTCGAAGCGACGCCGGATCGGCCGCCAAGTCAGTCCCTCGTCGTCGACCGGGAACGACTCGAGCTCGTCGATGTGCACTACTTCGTAGCCGCTCAGGACTGCCTCCTCAGCTCTTCCAACACGACGGGATCAATCCGTTCGACTCCGTCAACGCGCTCCTCGAGGTTTTCGTTCCCGGTCCAGCGGACGAAGGCGTCGCCGAGCTCGCCCTCGTACCCGAGGCGGGCGAGCCGGCCGCGCAGCTCCGCCGCGAGCTCCACGTCCACGTCGAGCCATTCGTCGGCGGGGGTCTTGCCGAAGATCGCCTGGTGCATGACGTAGATCCGGCGTAGCTCCTCGAGCGGCCGCTCGTGTTCGTCCACGCGGAGGTCCACGACCTCGTGCGAGAGGCCCGCGTAGCCGCCGTCTTGCTCCACCACGACCAACGCCGCCGACTGCTGCCCGCGCCGGTCACCTCCGGCCGCCTGGGCGGCGTCGAGGCAGTCGAGCAGGCGCTCCGCGAGGGTCCCCTGCACGCGCTCGAACGTCTCGGCGATCCCGTCCACCGTCTCCGCGGAGACGAGGATGTTCCCCTGCGCCGCGTAGCAGTCGCCGGTTCGACCGCCGGCCCAGTCCATGCACTCTCCCCCCGTGTAGCTCGCTCCTCGGCCCCGGCCGTCCACGACCCCCACCTGCCGGTGGTCGCGTCCTTCGTCTGCGGCGGTCAGCCGCTCGACCACCTCCTCCGCGCTCAAGCCTTCGCGCAGGAGCGCCAGCCCGCCCGGACCGTAGCGCGGGTTCGCGTAGGCCTGCGTGGCGATCGCCCCCACGCCCGGCTCCGCCCAGGGGACGACCGAGCCGACGCCGAGGAACTTCGACTGAGTCGCTACGCCCCACTGTCCCGCCTCGAGGTCGCAGGCGGCGATCGAGTAGGTGGCAACCAGTTCAGCCATACGTGAGCTCGGTTAGGTCCAGCTCGAGCAGGTCTCGCTTCGTCTCCGGCACGACGACGCAGGCGACCTCGGGCCGCGCCAGCGCCGCCTTGACCGCATCTGCGCTCTGCGCGCGCACGACCACGGGCCGGCCTTCCTCGTGCGCCTGCTTAAGCACCGCCTCGTCGGAGACATTGTCCAGCACGAGTGCGTCGTCGAGCTCGAGGTCTCCCTCCACCGAGATCTCGGGGACCCGGCACCCCGTCGAGCCGAACCAGCGCTCTCTCAAACGGTTGTCGTCTCCCCGGGCTCCAGCGCGATCACATCCATCCCGGGCGCACGCTCCCGGAGCTCGTCGGGAGTGCCCTTGAGCAGCGGGAATGTGCCGTAGTGGCACGGAATGCAGCGTTTGACTCCGAGCAGCTCGAGCGCCACGCCCGCCTCGCGCGGATCCATCGTGAAGTGTCCCCCGATCGGCAGCACCGCCACGTCGGGCGAATAGATCCGGCCGATCAGCTGCATGTCGCCGAAGACGCACGTGTCGCCGGCGAAGTAGATCGTCGTGCCGTTCTCTAGCCCGACCACGATCCCGGCGGCCTCGCCGACGTAGTCGCCGTCGTCCGAGGAGCTCGAGTGAAAGGCGTTCACGAGCGTGAACGTCGCGCCTGCCGCCTCGACGGTGCCGCCCTTGTTCGGCCCCGGTGTCTCGCCGACCTCGACGCCCTGGGAGCCGAGCCAACCTTTGAGCTCAAGCAGCGCCACGATTTCGGGCTTGAACTTCTTCGCCAGCTCGACGGACTCGCCGACGTGGTCGTCGTGGCCATGAGTGATCGCGATCGCGTCGATCCGCTCGGGCTCCTTCTCGACCTCGGGGCACTTCGGGTTGGTCAACCAGGGATCGACGTAGATTCGCTTGCCCTCCGGGGTATCCAGCCGGAAGCTCGCGTGGCCCAGCCAGGTCACCGGCACGTCGGGCATTCGGGCTCCTTTCTCACGGATTTCGCTGAGGGTAACGAAGGAGCCGAGCACCGGACGCAGAACCCACCGCCATGGGGCGCAGGGCGATTCCGGTCGGGTTGGTGGTCGCGGCCGCCGCGGCGGACGGGGCGGGTGCGCACGAGCTTGCCTTCTACGCGCTGCTTCTGGCGGTGCCCGCAGCGGCGGTAGTCGCTCTGGACTCCTTCGGCGAGCTGCTGGACGGGGCTTACAACCACCTGCACGCGCCGCTCTGGACGCTCGTCCTTGCGCTGATCGTCGCGGGCGCCGCCGTGCGCGCGCCCGCTGTCACCGAGGGCGCCGTGCCTGCGCTCGCCCGCTCGGCTCTGCTCGCGTGCCTGGCGATCTTCTGCGTGCAGGCAGTCGCGTCGCTGATGGCAGAGCTCCGGCGCCGCTAGAGGGGCAGCGAGCCTGCGGCGTGCTTCGCGACGTCGATCAGCGGCTGCACGATGAAGAACGACCCGACGGTGACGACGAGCGCCGCGGCCACGCTCGTCTGGAGCACGAGCTCGCGTGGCGGTGAGCCGCCCACGGGGGCCAGCTGTAGCTCTTCGGTGGGCCGCATGTACATCGCCCTGATCACACCGAGGTAGTAGTAGAGGCTCACCGCGGTCGCGGCGACGCCGACGATCACGAGCCAGGTCCAGCCGTGCCGGTAAGCGGCGGCGAAGATGTAGAACTTGCCGACGAAGCCGCCGGTCAGCGGTAACCCCGCAAAGCCGAGCATGAAGACCATCATCGAGATCCCGAGCAGCGGTCGTTCCCAGCCGAACCCGGCCAGGTTGTCGAGCGTGACCGGCCGGTTCAGCTCGCGCTCGCGGGCGGCGACGACCGCGAAGGCGCCGATCGACATCGCCGAGTACGGGATCAGGTAGTAGAGGAGCGCGCGGCCTCCGAGGCCGTTGTTCGCGGCGACCGCGATCAACATGAACCCCGCGTGCGAGACCGACGAGTAGGCGAGCATCCGCTTCAGGCCCTTCTGCACGAGCGCGGCGAGGTTCCCGACCGCGAGCGAGGCGCAGGCGATCGCCGCGACCGTGATCGTCCAGAGCCGCGCCTCCTGCGGGAAGGCGGTCACCAGCACGCGCAGCGTGAGGACGAGCGCCACAGTCTTCGTCGCAGCCGCCATGAAGGCGGTCACGGGCGTAGGCGCACCTTCGTAGACGTCGGGCGTCCACATGTGGAACGGCGCCGCGGAGGCCTTGAAGCTGAGCCCGCCGATCACAAGGGCGAGCCCGGCCACGAGCAGCGCGTCGTCGGAAAGGCCCTGCGCCTGCACCACACGCGCGATCTCGTGGAACTCGAGCGTGCCGGTCGCGCCGTAGACGAGCGCAGAGCCGAAGAGCAGCATCGCCGAGCCGAAGCCGCCGATGATCAGGTACTTCAGCCCGGCCTCGAGCGAGCCGACCAGGTCGCGGTCGATCGCGCAGAGGATGTAGAGGCTGATCGAGAACCACTCGAGGCCAAGGAAGAGCGTCAACAGCGTGCTCGCGCTGGCCAGGAAGATCATGCCGGAGCCGGCCCAGGCCAGGAGCGCGTAATACTCGGCGACGTGGTCGTCGGCCATCGGCTCCGAGTACGAGGTGCCGATGGCGAGGATGCCGGAGCCGGCGACGACGATGGCCGTCAGCGCTGCGAGCCGGTCGCGCTGAATCGCATCCGCGATCACGCCGTGCCCTTCGGCACTGTGGGCGAAGAGGATCGCTGCCGCGACGATCGCCCCGGCGAAGCCGAGCGCGCAGACGAGCGCAGCGAAGATCCGCCGGGCGCGCCGCGGCACGAGCACCGCCGCGAGGAGGTTCACCCCCCCGGCGCCCAGGAGCGCGAGCGGCGCCGAGAGTGCCAGCCAGTCGATGTGCGGCGTGTCGAGCGCGAGGATCACTTGAACACCTGACTCACGGCGTGGGACGCGCTGCCGCCGAATGAGTGGTCGGTGATCGCCGCCGGCCAGGCCGACAGCACGAGCAGCAACGCGACGAGCGGCACGAGCACGCCGAGCTCAGCCGGGCGCAGGTCGAGCGCCGCCTCCGAGACCGCGGGCCCGGGCGCCTGGTGCAGGACCGCCGAGATCAGCCGCAGCATGTACATCGCCGCGAGCACGATCGCGATCGCTCCGACGACGGCCCAGCCCCAGCCGGTTTGGAAGACCCCGGCCAGGATCGCGAACTCACCGGCGAAGGCCGCCGAGCCGGGCACCGCCAGCGCAATCACACCCGCGGTCATCAGCATCGTCGCCAGCGCCGGCCTGCCCCGCGCCATCCCGCCCAGCAGCGCCAGCTCGCCGGTCGACGTCCGTCGCTCGATCCCGCCCGCGAGCAGGAAGAGCGTGGCCGAGATGAGGCCGTGGTTGACCATCTGCAGCACCGCGCCGTTGAGCCCGAGGTCGTTCACCGCGAAGAGACCGAGCACGATCAGCCCCATCTGGGCGAGGCTCGAGTAGGCGATCACGCCACGCACGTCGGGCGCGCGAAAGGCGAGCAGTGACCCGTAGACGAGCCCGCAGGCGGCCAGCACGAGGATCGGCGTGCGGAAGTCGGCCACCGGCTCCGGGAACTTCGAGATCGCGATCCGCAGGAAGCCGTACGCCGCAGCCTTCGAGACCACGCCTGAGAGCACCGCCGCCACCTCGGGCGACGACTCCCGGTAGGCCTCGGGCAGCCACGCGTGCAGCGGGAAGAGCGGCGCCTTCACCGCGAAGGCCGCCACGAACCCGAGGAAGATCCAGTCGCTCCCGTTCGTGCCCGAGTCGACGAGGTCGAACGTTCCCTGCGAGAGCCCGAGCACGATGATCGAAGCCAGCATCAGGAGCGAGCCGGCCATGGTGTAGATGACGAACAACAAGGTCGCTCGCAATCGCCCCGCGCCGCCCCAGACCCCGACCAGGAAGTAGAGCGGGATCAGCATCGCCTCCCAGAAGACGTAGAACAGGAGGAGGTCCTGGGCGACGAATACCCCGACGATCGCGCCGGTCAGGATCAGCATCAACCCGTAGTAGGCCCGAGGCCGATCCCGCCCTGCCCAGAACGCATAGCCGATCGCGGCGGCCAGCACCACCACGGTCAAGCCGGCGAGCCAGAGTGAGAAGCCGTAGAAGCCGACGTGGTAGGAGACGTGCAGGTCGCTGAACCAGCTCGTGCGCTGGTCGAGCTGGAGCCCGGGCCGGGAGAAGTCGAAGCGTGCGACCGAGTCGATCCAGAGTCCGACCTCGATCAGCGCGAAGAGCAGCGCGGTCGAGCCGATCGCGAAGGGCCGCAGCGGCAGCAGCCATACGAGCAGCCCGGCCGCAATCGGAAACAGGATCAGCACGGTTGTAAGCCAGCCGCTCGTCATCTGACCGCCAGGAAGACGACGGTGACTACCGCGATGCTGGCCGCGATCGAGAGCGCGTAGGTGCGCACCAAGCCCGTCTGGATGCGGCCCGTGCCGAGGCCGAGCTCACGCACGCCCCGAACGAGGCCGCGGACCGAGCCGAGCACGAGCGGCTGCTCGACGAAGCGGGTGAGGCCGGTGGCGAGCAGGACGGCGGGCCGGTAGAAGGCGAGGCCGTAGAGCTCGTCGAAGTAGAACTTGTGCTCGAGCAGGGCCTGCACCGTTGCGAGCCGCGGTGCCTGTACCCGCCGCTTCGCGTAGATGAGCCACGCGACCCAGATTCCCGCCAGGCCGAGCCCGACGGCAAGCACGCTCGAGACCGCCTCCTGGGCTCCGGTCGCCTCGACCAGCGGGCGCGCCACCGGCTCCAGCCAGTCCGAGACCGGCGTCCAGACCCCGGCGAACTGGAGCAAGCCGCCGGTCGCCGCCAACACCGTCAGCACACCGACGGTCAGGGTCATCGAGAGCGGCCCCTCGCCTGCGTGCATGTGCGACTCGTGGCCGTCGTGCGAGAGGTGCCCCTCCCGTGCCTGCGCGTGCGACCCTGTCATCAGGTGCTCGCGCACGAATCCCGAAGGCTCGCCCCAGAAGACCACGAAGAAGAGCCGGAACGCGTAGAGCCCAGTCAGGAACGTGCCGATCATCCCGACCCCCCAGAGAACCTGGCCGTACCAGCCCTGGGCGAGGGCGGCGCCAAGGATCGAGTCCTTCGAGAAGAAGCCGGAGAAGGGCGGGATCCCCGTTAGCGAGAGCGTGCCCACCAGGAAGGCGATGTACGTGAACGGCATCAGCCGCCGCAGGCCGCCCATCTTGCGGATGTCCTGCTCGCCGGCGAGCGCGTGGATGGCGATGCCGGCGGCCATGAAGAGCAGCGCCTTGAAGAAGGCGTGCGTCATGAGGTGGAACATCCCGTTGGCGTAGGCACCCAGGCCGACGGCGAGGAACATATAGCCGATCTGCGACATCGTCGAGTAGGCGATCACCCGCTTGATGTCCGTCTGCACGAGGGCGATCAGGCCCGCGAGGACGAGGGTCGCCGCGCCGAGCCCTGCCGCAAGCTCGAGCACCCGCGGCGCCGCCTCGAAGATCGGGTTCGTACGAACGATCAGGTAGACCCCGGCCGTGACCATCGTCGCCGCGTGGATCAGCGCGCTGACCGGCGTGGGGCCCTCCATCGCGTCGGGAAGCCAGGTGTGGAGCGGCAGTTGCGCCGACTTGGCGACTGCGCCGCCGAGCAGCCCGAGCGCGACCAGGTTCACGGCCCAGCCGCCGCCGAGCGCGCCGGTGTGGGTGAAGACCGTCTCGAAGTCGAGCGAGCCGGTGCGCTGGATCACGACGAAGAGCGCGAGCGCCATCGTCGCGTCGCCGATTGCGTTCATCACGAAGGCTTTCTTGGCCGCCGCGATCGCGCTCGGCCGGTCGTGCCAGAAGCCGATCAGCAGGTACGAGGAGAGGCCGACGAGGCCCCAGCCGACGAACAACAGCAGCAGATTCCCGCCCTGGACGAGCAGCAGCATCGAGAAGACGAACAGCGCCATGTAGGCGAAGTAGCGGCGCTCCTCGTCGTCGCCGTCCATGTAACCGATCGAGTAGGCGACGATCAGCGAGCCGACCCCTGCCACGACCAACATCATGAAGACAGAAAGCGGGTCGACCAGGATCCGCAGGCCGAAGTCGAGTTGCCCCGCGGTGAGCCAGCTCCAGAGCGTGGACGGGTGCGAACGGTGTTCCGGCGAATCGCCGAGCAGGAGCGCGAACGCGACCACGGCCGAGACGAAGGAGGCCGCGACCGAGGCGGTTGCGAGGTAACCCGCCCCGCGGCGCGTGATGCGGCTGCCCGCGAGCGTGATCGCGAGGGTCGCACCGAGCGGCGTCAGCAGGCAGATCCAGGCGGCGGCGATCACCTCAGCCGCGCAGCGTGGAAAGCTTGTCCACGTCGAGGTCGAGGTTCTTGCGCGCGATCGCCACGATCAGCCCCAGCCCCACCACGACCTCGGAGGCCGCGACCGCCATCACCGTAAGCGCGAAGATCTGCCCGTCGCCCTGCGCGTAGTGGCGCGAGAAGGCGATCAGGGCGAGGTTCGCCCCGTTGAGCATGATCTCGAGCGAGAGCAGCACGATTAGCGGGCTCCGCCGGATCAGGACGCCCAGCGCGCCGGTGCAGAAGAGGAAGCCCGCGAGCGCGAGGTACCAGACGACGTCCGGGCCCTTCAATGCGGTGTCTCCCGCGCGTGGCTGCCGAGGACGACGCCGCCGACCGCGGCCACGAGCAGGACGATCGAGGTGATCTCGAACGCCAGCAGGTGGTCGGTCAGGAAAAGCCGCCCGATGTCGTAGGGCCCGCCGAAAACGGGGTCGACCGGCTTCTGGTGCGAAAGCCGCCCGCTCGTCTTCAGGCCGATCACGACGATCACCTCGACGAAGAGCGCAGCCGAGGCCAGCACGGCCCCGACCGTCTGCCAGCTCGGCCCGCCGGCCCAGGGCGCGTCGGCGCGTGAACCGAGGTAGCCGATCACGAACAGGAACATCACCATCACCGCGCCCGCGTAGACGAGCACTTGCGCCGCGGCAACGAACTCGGCTGAGAGCAGCAGGTACAGCACCGCGAGAGAGGCGAGGTTCCCGATCAGCGAGAGCGCCGAGTAGAAGGGGTTCGAGAAGGTCACGACCGCGATCCCGGAACCGAGGCAGGCGAACGCGGCCACGACCCAGACCGCCCAGACCAGGACGTTGGCCATCTACGAGTGCTCCTTGTAGTACGGGATCGGCGTGTCGTAGAGGTCGCGGTCGGCGACCGGCACCTTCTTGATCGGCTCGGCGAGCAACATGTCCTTCGTGTAGATCAGGTCGTCGCGCGAGTACTCAGAGAGCTCGAACTCGTTGCCGAGCGTGATCGCGTCGAACGGGCACGCGAGCTCGCAGTAGCCGCAAAAGATGCAGCGGCTCATGTTGATCTCGTAGATGCGCGCGTAGCGCTCGCCCGGGGAGATCCGGTTGCCGGGTGTGTTCTCCTCGGCGACGACGCGGATGCAGTCGGCGGGACAGGCGGCCGCACAGAGCGAGCAGCCGACGCACTTCTCGAGCCCGTTCTCGTGCCGGTGGAGCCGGTGCCGCCCGCGGAAGCGCGGGTAGACGGGCCGCTTGTACTCCGGGTACTGCTGCGTGATCGGCTTGTGGAAGATCTGCTTGAAGGTGACGCCAAATCCACGAATGCTTTCCAACGGCTGGGGACTCACGAGTGCCCCTTCCAGCTCCCGACCGAAGCGAGCGGACAAGCCCGCCCCGCAAGAGATCCGCAGCATTGTTCGCGGTTCATCAGAACGCCACCACGCAGGCCGCCGTCACGAGCGCGTTGATCGTCGCCACGGGGAGCAGCACCTTCCAGCCGAAGCGCATCAGCTGGTCGTAGCGGAGCCGCGGCAGGGTCGCCCGGATCCACATGAAGACGAAGATGATGATCAGCAGCTTGATCAGGAACCACAGCGGCCCGAGCGGTGCCCACGGGCCGTACCAGCCCCCGAAGAAGAGGGTCACCGACAGCGCCGAGAGCGTGATCATGTTCACGTACTCGCCCATCTGAAAGAGGCCGAAGCGCATGCCGCTGTACTCGGTGTGGTAGCCGGCGACGAGCTCGGTGTCGGCCTCGGGCAGATCGAACGGCGGGCGGTTCGTCTCGGCGATCCCGCCGATGAAGAAGACGAGGAACCCGACGAACTGTGGCGCGATGAACCAGATCGTGTCGTGTTGGGTGCGGACGATGTCGACGAGCGAGAGCGAGTGACCCATGATCACGACGCCGAGGACGGCGAAGGTGAGCGAGACCTCGTACGAGACCATCTGCGCGCAGGTACGCATCGAGCCGAGCAGTGCGTACTTCGAGTGCGACGCCCACCCGCCGACGATGAAGCCGTAGATGCCGAGCGAGCTGAGGGCGAACAGCAAAACCAGCGAGATCGGTACGTCGATGACCACGCCGCCCACGTCCCACTTCCAGATGTGCCAGCCCGCGCCGAACGGGATCACGCTGAACGCGGCGAGCGCGGTGAACGACGAGAGCACAGGCGCCGCGATGTAAAGGACGTCCACGGCGGAGGCCGGGAAGAAGCTCTCCTTGCGGATCAGCTTGACGAGGTCGGCGATGGGCTGGAGCAGGCCGAACGGGCCCGTGCGGTTGGGGCCGTAGCGGAGCTGCATCCGCCCGAGCACCTTGCGCTCGACCCAGGTCATGTAGGCGAACATCCCGAGCAGCAGGTTGATGATCAGGAACGCCTTGATCGCGGAGATCCACCACGGTTCGCTCATGGCTTGCTCACCTCCACGAAGCCGCCGAGCTCCCCCACGTGATCGTTGGCGACGCGCGCGATCCCGGGCTGCAGCGAGGGGTTGATGCGAGCGCGAAGCTCGCGAGCGACGTCGACGTGCTTCACCATTACCGATTCGCCGTTCAGGATCTTGCGGGTCTCGGCGTCTTCGGGCGAGAGCTCGACCTCGGGTGGCGGCCGCTGGAACTGCAGCTCGGGAACCCGTTCGACGGCCGGGCCCGAGAAGAGCGGGCGGTAGCGGACTAGCCTCAGCTCGCCCTTGCGTGGCTTCGGGCTCGGCGTTTCGTCAGGCAGCTTGGCGGCCGGCGCCTCGCTTCGGGTGCGCAGCTCGGCCTGCTCACCGACCTCGCCGAAGGGCAGGCCGTCGTAGATCAGCTCCGAGAGCTCGGCGAAGACCGCGGAGGCGTAGGGCGGCAGTTCGACCTCGAAGCGCTCCGCCAGTTTCGAGATCCAGGCAAGCTCGTCGGGTGCGGGTGGGATCGCGGCGCGCCGCAGCCGCTGGAGCCGGCCTTCGAGGTTGACGTAGGTGCCGTCCCGCTCGAGGTAGCTCGTGCCCGGCAGGACGAGATCGGCCCAGCCGACTGCGAGGCCCTGGAACATCGAAGTGACGATCACGCGCTCGGCCCGCTCGGCGAGGGCGCGCACGTTCGGGTCGGCGGCCGCTTCGTCGCCGGAGACGACCAGGAGGCCGATGCTCTCGGGAGCCTCGGCCTCGTCGTCGGAGCAGGCGGCCCAGGCGTCGGCCACCCCGCGGCCGTTCGGCGTGCAGGGCAAGTGGAACGCGCCCGAACCGGGCTTGTACCGGAAGCCGAGCTCGCCGGCCAGAGCCGCCAGGTGCGCACCGCCGCTGCCTTCCTCGGCCGACCAGATCAGGATTGCCCGCTCGCTCTCGCGCAGGCGCTTGCCCAGCGGGTCGTCCCGACCGGCGAGGCGGCGGCAACTCTCGATCGCATCACCGGTGTGCTCGACGTGCGCGCCCTCGCGACGGGCGGCCCGGAGCCAGAGGTCGACGATCGGCGCCCGCTCGGCCACCGGCTCGTCCCCGAGCACGACCACGAGCTCGGCGTCACGGATGGCCGAGAGCGGCAGGCGGTAGGCGTCGAGCGCGCTGCCGGTCTCCTCCGGCAGGAAGGCCGTGTGCGCTCTGAGGCCCTTGCGCAGAAGCTTGCCGAGCGCGTAGGCCTGCTCGACGGTCTCGGAGCCGGAGAGCGCGGTCACGATCCGGCCCTCGGCCTCGCGCAGCAGCCGCTCGGCCTCGTCGAGCGCGTCGTCCCAGGAGAGCTCTTCGAAGCCGCGCCGCCGCGAGCGGCGCAGCGGATCGGAGATCCGGTCGCGCGCGTAGAGGTGCGTGTAGGCGAAGCGTCCCTTGTCGCAGAGCCAGCCCTCGTCCACCTGGGGATGATTGCGAGAGAGCATCCGCCTGACCTTCCCTTCGCGCATCGTCGCGTGGACGTTGCAGCCCACCGGGCACAGGCCGCAGATGGTCGGCACGTTCTGGATTTCCCAGGGCCGGCCGGTGAAGCGGTACTGGGTCGAGGTCAGCGCGCCGACCGGGCAGAGCTCGATCACGTTGCCGGAGAACGGCGCTCGGTACGGCAAGTCCTCGAACGTGCCGATCAGCGAGAGTGCGCCGCGGTTGCGGGCGATCAGCTGGCCGTCCTCGGCGACGCCCTCGGAGAAGCGCGTGCAGCGGTAGCAGAGGATGCAGCGCTCGCGGTCGAGGGCGATCGCCGGCGAGATCGGGATCGGCTTCTCGAGGGTGCGCTTCTCGAACTCCATGCGCGTGTTGCCGGGGCCCCAGCGGAATGTGAGGTCCTGCAGCGGGCACTCGCCGCCCTTGTCGCAGACCGGGCAGTCGAGCGGGTGGTTGACGAGGATGAACTCGAGAGTGGCGTTCTGACCTTCGGCGGCCTTGGCGGAGGTCTGAGCCGTGCGGATGACCATGCCGTCCTGCGCGGTCATGGTGCAAACGGCCTGGAGCTTGGGCATGCCCTCGACCTCGCAGAGGCACATGCGGCACGCGCCGACCGCCGGCCCCAGGCGGGGCTCGTAGCAGAAGACGGGGATCTCGATTCCTGCGTGGATCGCCGCCTCGACGATCCCCGTACCCTTCGGTACCTGAACCTTGCGGTCGTCGACCGTGACCGTGACGAGCTCGCCGCTCATCCTGTCGGCCTCCTGCATGAACGGCCGAGCCGCCGATTCGTCCCCCACGACGTGCCAGGACCAAACCGGACGCGTAGCGTGTTCACGCCGGAATCACCGCGACGGGAGTGAGGGTGTGCTGGTCGATCGGCGCGATCACGCCCTGGAGCGACGACTCGCCGCCGAAGGGGCAGCCGCCCTCGTCGATGTGCTGCCGGTACTCTTCGGCGAACTTCGTCACGTAGCTCGCCACCGGCATCGCCGCCGCGTCGCCGAGGGGGCAGAGGCACTTGCCCAGGATCCGGTCGCAGACGTCGAGCAGCAGGTCGAGCTCCGAGTGCTCGGCGCGCCCGTCCTCGATCGCCCGCAGCAGCTGCACCATCCAGCGCGTCCCCTCGCGGCACGGCGTGCATTTGCCGCACGACTCGTGCTGGTAGAACTGCGCGACTCGCAGTCCGAGCTGCACCATGCAGCAGCGGTCGTCGATCACGATCACCGCGCCGGAGCCGAGCATCGTTCCAGCCTCCGCCATCGAGTCGAAGTCGAGCGGATACTGGATCTCGCCCGCGGTCAGCACCGGCACCGACGAGCCCCCCGGGATCACCGCCTTCAGCTTTCGCCCCTCCGGGATACCGCCGCCGATCCGGTAGATCAGCTCGTAGAGCGAGGTACCGAGCTCGAGTTCGTAGTTCCCGCCGTTGACGACGTTGCCTGAGAGCGAGAAGACCCGCGTCCCCGCCGAGTTCTCGACCCCGAGCGAGGCGTACCAGGCGCCGCCGCGCTCCACGATGGCCGGCACCGTGGCGATCGTCTCGACGTTGTTGATCAGCGTCGGCGACGCGTAGAGCCCCTGAACGGCCGGGAACGGCGGCTTGGAGCGGGGCTGCCCGCGCTTGCCCTCGAGCGACTCCAGCAGCGCGGTCTCCTCACCGCAGATGTACGCGCCGGCGCCACGGTGGATGACGACCGTGACGCCGCCGAGCAGCTTTGCCTCTCGCAGCTCGTCGAGCGCCGCCCGCAGCACGTCGAACTCGTGGGTGTATTCACCGCGCAGATAGATGAAGACGTTCTGGGATCCGATCGCGTGCGCGGTGATCAGACAGCCCTCGAGTAGCCGGTGCGGCACCCGGAACATGATCTCGCGGTCCTTGAAATCGCCCGGCTCCGACTCGTCCGCGTTCACGACGAGGTAGACCGGCTTGCCGGTGTCCTTCGCGAGGAAGCTCGCCTTGCGGCCCATCGGGAACCCAGCGCCGCCACGCCCGCGCAGGCCCGAGGTAAGCAACTCGTCGATGATTCCCGGCGGCTGCATCTTCCGGGCCTTTGCGAGCGACTTGAAGCCGCCGGCCTTGCGGTACTCGACCAACTTCGTCAGGTCGCGCTCGTCTGCCCCCGCGAGGACGACCGTCACGCGCTCGCGGCTAGCCACCGCCGCGCAGCTCCCCGACAAGCTCCGGCACGTCTTCTGCCCGAACCGGCTCTCGGTAGCGGTGGTCGACGACCACGACCGGAGCCCAGCCGCAGCCCCCGGCGCACTCCATCGTCTTCAGCGTCACCGTGCCGTCCTCGGTCGTCTCGCCCGGCCGGACGCCCAGCTCGCGCTGGAAGGTTTCGACTACCTGCTGTGCCCCCACGAGCGCGCACGAGACGTTGGTGCAGACCTCGACCAGGTGCTGCCCCACCGGCGCCAGATGCAGCATGTCGTAGAACGACGCGACCGATTGGACGTACGCCGGGGTGACCCCGAGTGCCGTGCCGACCTCCTCCAGCGCTTGCGGCGGAAGCCATCCGTCGTTCCTCTTCTGGGCCAGGTGCAGCGCCGGCAGGATCGCCGAGCGCGCGTCCGGGTAGTGGCCCGCAATCTCGCGGATCTCCTGAACGAGTTCGGTCACCTATCGACCTCGCCCATGACCGTGTCGAGCGACCCCACGATCGCGATCAAGTCCGCCACGAGGGCGTCGCTCATACAGGTTGCGGTCGCCTCCAGCGCAACGAAGCTGGGCGCGCGGAACTTGACGCGCCACGGCTTCGGGCCGCCCTCGGAGACGAGGTAGCAGCCGAGTTCTCCCCGCGGCGACTCGACGGCCACGTAGACCTCGCCCTCAGGAACGCGGAAGCCCTCGGTGACGATCTTGAAGTGGTGGATCAGAGACTCCATCGAGGTGTGCAGCTCCTCGCGCGGAGGCAGCACGACCTTGCGGTCGTCCGCGATCCACGGCTCGCCCTCCATCTCCTCGAGCCCGTCTAGGCACTGGGCGACTATGCGGGTCGACTCCC
This sequence comes from Gaiellaceae bacterium, assembly GCA_035296785.1. Lineage (GTDB taxonomy): Bacteria > Actinomycetota > Thermoleophilia > Gaiellales > Gaiellaceae > AC-32. The sequence goes on along the minus strand of DATHAF010000046.1, from coordinate 75,973 downwards.
GCATCTCGTCCATGCGCACCTTGTAGCGGTCCCAGACGTCTCCGTTCTCGTAGACGGGCACGTCGAACTCGACCTCGTCGTAGGCGAGGTAGGGCTGCGCCTTGCGGAGATCCCAGTCCACCGCGGAGCCGCGCAGCACGGGACCGGTCTGGCCGAGGGCGATCGCGTCTTCGGCCGAGAGCAGCCCTAGCCCCTTCGTCCGCTCGAGCCAGATCGCGTTCCGGTCGACGAGCGACTCGTACTCGCTGACCGCTTTCGGCATCCAGTCGACGAACTTGCGCGCCTCGGGGAAGAACCCGGACGGGATGTCGGCGGCAAGCCCACCGACCTGGTAGTAGCGCGTGTGCATGCGCTCCCCGGTGACCATCTCGAAGAGATCGAGGATCTGGTCGCGCTCGCGAAAGCAGTACCAGAACATCGAGATCGCCCCGAGCTCGAGTGCCGCAGTCGCGAGCCAGACCAAGTGCGAGTGGATCCGGTTCAACTCGGCGAGGCACATCCGCATCCAGGTCGCCTTGGTCGGCACCTCGAGGCCGAGCAGCTTCTCGACGCCGAGCACGAAGACGAGCTCGTTGTTCTGGAAGGAGAGGTAGTCGATCCGCGGCGAGTAGGTGATGGCCTTCCACCAGCTCTTGGCCTCCATGTTCTTCTCGAAGCCCGTGTGCAGGTAGCCGACCACGGCACGCAGGCCGACCACACGCTCGCCGTGCAGCTCGACAACGAGGCGTAGGACGCCGTGCGTGGAGGGGTGGTTCGGCCCGAAGTTGACCTCGAGGACGTCCTCGGAGTCCCGGAGCTCGGGTGGGATCGCGAGGATCGTCGGGACGGGCGCGGGAATGCGCGAGCCCTCGTAGATCCTCGGCCTTTCCGGAGCGACCGCCACCTACTCCTCGCCCGAGAAGCGCACCGGCTCTCCGCCGATCGGGTAGTCCTTGCGCAGCGGATGCCCCTCCCAGTCGTCCTCCATCAGGATCCGGGAGAGGTTCGGATGGCCTTCGATCCGGATGCCCATCATGTCCCAGGCCTCCCGCTCGTGCCAGTCGGCGGTCGGCCAGACCGAGACGACGCTCGCGACTGTCTCGTTCTCGTCCAGCCAGGCCTGCACACGCACGCGGCGGCCTGCCGGAATCGAGAGCAGGTGGTAGTTCATCGCGAATCGCTTCGGCTTGAGCGCGGGCTGCCGCGCGAATCCCTGCGAGCCTGGAGAATTGAGGTCACGGCCCCACGAGTCGCCGATGTAGCCGGCGACGCCTCGCGAGCCCCAGCCGAGGTAGTCGGTGGGCGTCACGTCGGCGAGCATGTTGAAGCCCTTCTCGTCGCGCAGGTGCAGGCAGGCCTCCTCGACCCGCGCGGGATCGACGACGAGCGTTGTCTCGCCGAGCTCCTCCCGCTGCTCGACCAGCCCGGGGACGCCCTCGTAGGTCAGCTCGCCACGCCCCGGATCTCGTAGGCCGGCGGTACCCCCGCCTTGATCTTCTCTTGGAGCCGGACGATGCCCTCGAGCAGCGCCTCGGGGCGGGGCGGGCACCCGGGCACGTGCACGTCGACGGCGACGATCTTGTCCACGCCCTGGAGCACCGCGTAGTTGTTGAACATCCCGCCCGAGCTGGCGCAGGCACCCATCGCGATCACCCACTTCGGCTCGAGCATCTGGTCGTAGATCTGCCGCAGCGGCGCGGCCATCTTGTGGGCGACGCGGCCGGAGACGATCAAAAGGTCGGCTTGGCGCGGCGAGGATCGGAAGACCTCGGCCCCGAAGCGCGCGACGTCGTAGCGCGCTGAGACGATGGACATCATCTCGATCGCGCAGCAGGCGAGGCCGAAGGTGTCGGGCCAGATCGAGCTGGACTGCGCCCACGCGATCGCCTTGTCGACGGTGGTCAGCATCAGCTTCTGCTCGAGGTCGTCGCCGAGCTCCTCCTCGAACTTGCTCGGTCCCTTGCCCTGCCACAGCACCCGCTCGGTGTGGACGCCGTAGTCGGCGAGCCGCTTCTTGGTGCTCATGGAGCCGCCTCGATGACGGCGTATCGACCGGTCATTTCCGACGGCCGCGCGCGCAAAGCGCGCCCGACCTGAGCGAGATGCCGCAAGCGTCGACTCTCTACCGCCATTCCAGGGCTCCCTTGCGCCAGATGTAGACGTAGGCCAACGCGAGGATCAGTAGGAAGAACGAGAACTCGACGAACCCGAACCACTTGAGCTGGTGCAGGATCACGGCGAGCGGATACAGGAAGACGATCTCGATGTCGAAGACGATGAAGAGCATCGCCGTCAGGTAGAAGCTGATCGTGAAGCGGCTCTGCTCCAGCGGGCCCTCGGAGACCCCGGACTCGAACTCCAGCGCGCGCGCCTTGTAGCGGCGATGCGGGCGCGTAGCGAACACGAAGGACATGACCATCATCGAGACCGGAATCGCGAGCGCGAAGAACCCGTAGATCAGGAAGGGCAACCAGCTGTCGAGCACGCGTTCCTCCCGGGGTAGGGCGAGCCGGAAGTTAGCAGAGCGCGAGAGGCTACGAGCGAGGAGGAAAACGGCTCAACCAAGCGTGAGGCAGCTGTTACAAGCTGCGTGGTGGAGAAGGGCCCCGGAGGGGGATTCGGACAGCCGAACCACGCTGCTACGATGGGCGCGATGGAGACCACCGAGAGACCGCTCACCCTCGTGTCGCTGACCGAGAGCGCGGCAACGAAGATCAGGGACCTGATGGCCGAAGAGGCCGAAGGCGAGGCCGCGGTCCTGCGCATCGCCGTCCAGGGCGGCGGCTGTTCGGGGTTCCAGTACGCCCTTGGGTTCGATCGCGGTGCCCAGGAAGGCGACAGCGAGCTCGAGAGCCACGGCGTCGCCGTGGTCGTCGACCCGTTCAGCGCGCCCTACCTGTCGGGCACCGAGATCGACTGGGTCGAGGGTCTCCAGGCGGGCTTCGCGATCAACAACCCGAACGTCTCCGCCGCGTGCGGCTGTGGCCATTCCTTCCAGGTGGAAGAGGGCGACGACGCCGATGAGGAGTCCGCCTCCGCCGCCCACGCGGGCGGCTGCGGCTCCGGCTGCTCGCACTAGGCACAATGTCGCGCCTGTGAGCGCTGACGGCGTCGTCGACATCACGATCCTCGGGGCGGGGCCTGCGGGCCTTGCTGCTGCCTATTACGCCGGCCATCGCGACGCTTCGGTGCGGATGATCGAGAGCCTCGAGCAGCTCGGCGGCCAAGTGGCCGCGGTCTACCCCGAGAAGCACGTCTACGACGTTGCCGGCCACCCGAAGATCATGGGGACGAAGCTGGTCGAGCTGTGCGCCGAGCAGGGCCTCCAGTACGGCCCGGAAGTGCTGCTCGGCGAGGAGGTGCAGACGCTCGAGCGGCTGAGCCAGAACGGGGAGGACCTGTTCGCGATCGGAACCGACAAGGGCGGGCCCTACCTATCTCGCGCGCTGATCATCACCGCCGGCCACGGGGCTTTCGAGCCCCGCAAGCTCGGGATCGAGGGGATCGAGGACTGGGAGGACAAGGGCGTCCACTACTTCGTGCGCGAGAAGGACGTCTTCCGCGACCGCACCTGCGTCATCGTCGGCGGGGGCGATTCCGCGCTCGACTGGACTCTCGGCCTCCAGGACACGGCGAAGGCACCGATCGCTCTCGTCCACCGCCGGGACAACTTCAGGGCCCTCGAGTCGTCGGTGAGCGAGGCGCGCCAGCTCGCGGACGAGGGCCGAATCCGGATCTTCACGCCCTGCGAGGTGCGCGAGATTCACGGCGACGGCAGCATTCAGGCGGTCTCGATCGAGAACACTAAGACTGGCGACATCGAGCAGGTCGACTGCGAAGCGCTGATCACGCTGCTCGGCTTCCACTCGCATCTGGGCGCGATCGCCGACTGGGGCCTCGAGCTCGAGGGAAAGCGCCAGATCCGGATCGAGCCGACGACCTGCGAGACGACGCTTCCGGGGGTGTACGCCGCAGGTGACGTCGCCGGCTACCCGGGGAAGATCACGCTGATCACGATCGGTATGGGCGAGGCAGCGATCGCCGCGAACAACGCGATCGCGAGGATCCGCGGCGAGAAGGTCCAGCCCAAGTACTCGACGGACTGACTCCCTCGATCGAGTGTCGTATCGGGTGCCACAGGGCCGATGCCATCGGAGATGGCGTCGTTCAGGATCGAATGCCTCCACTGCGGCGAGGTTCGAAGGCTCGACCCTTCGCCGCACCATGGCCTCAGCGGCGGCGCCTGCCCGCGGTGCGGTTACGTCGGCTGGGCATCCTCCGCCGAGGTGGATGAGACCACGCGCAGGTTGCTGCGCGAGCGCCCGCTCGAGCGCCGCCGCCTCCGTGCTGCCTGAGTAGACTCGACCCCGTGGCCCAGGCGGAGGAAAAGCAGGAGCTCTGGGGGGTGGAGACCCGTAAAGCGGTCGAGAACTTCCCGGTCTCCGGCGAGCCGATCCCCGCGCCGGTCGCGCGCTGGCTCGGACGGATCAAGGCCGCGGCCGCGCGCGTGAACGCCGAGCTCGGTCTGCTCGATGCCGACAAGGCGGGGCGGATTGCCGCCGCCGGCGACCGGGTAGCCGCGGGCGAGCTCGACGACCAGTTCCCGATCGACGTCTTCCAGACCGGCTCAGGCACCTCCTCGAACATGAACGCCAACGAGGTGATCGCCTCGCTCGCGGGCGAGGGCGTCCACCCGAACGACGACGTCAACCTGGGCCAGTCCTCGAACGACGTCTTCCCGACCGCTGTGCACCTCGCCGCGCTCGACGAGATCGGGAACGAGCTGCTGCCCGCGCTCGAGCGTCTGGCCGACGCGCTATTGGCCAAGGCGGAGGAGTTCGATGACGTGGTGAAGTCCGGGCGCACCCACTGGATGGATGCGGTCCCGGTCACGCTCGGCCAGGAGTTCGGCGGCTACGCGGCCCAGGTGCGTGAGGGGATCGCGCGGGTGCGCGACACGTTGCCGCGGCTCGGCAAGGTGCCGCTGGGCGGCACCGCCACGGGGACGGGTCTGAACACGCACCCGGAGTTCGCCTCGCGCGTGCGCATGCGCCTCCACGAGGAAACGGGCCTCGAAATCTCTCCGCCGGCCGATCCCTTCGAGTCGCAGGCCGCGCGCGACGCGATCGTCGAGGTCTCCGGCGCGCTCAAGGTCGTCGCGGTCTCACTGACCAAGATCGCGAACGACATCCGCTTCATGGGCTCGGGGCCGAGGGCCGGCCTGGCCGAGATCGCGCTGCCGGAGCTCCAGAAGGGAAGCTCGATCATGCCCGGCAAGGTCAATCCGGTGATCCCGGAGGTCGTCACGCAGGTCGGAGCGCAGGTGATCGGCAACGACCAGGCGATCACCGTGGGCGGGCTGCAGGGGCACTTCGAGCTGAACGTCTTCGTGCCGCTGCTCGCCCGAAACCTGCTCGACTCGATCAAGCTGCTGGCGAGCGCGTCACGCCTCTTCGCCGAAAAATGCATCGAAGGGATCGAGGCCAACCGCGAGACGTGTGAGCGCTACGCCGAGCTGACGCTCTCGGCCGCGACCGCGCTCAATCCGTACATCGGCTATGACAAGGCGACCGAGATCGTCAACGAGGCGGCGAGCTCGGGCCGCTCCCTGCGCGAAGTCGCCCGCGAGTCGGGAGTCGACGAGGCGACCCTCGACGAAGCCCTCGACTATCGCAAGATGGCCAAGCCGCACGGCGCTTAGCCTTATCGACGCGCATTCCAGACCGGGTTATCGAGGGCAGGGGCGAGGTCCTTGCCCAATGCGGCGGGCGTTGCCGCCCTCGTGCTTTGCGCCCGGGCCGACATGCGCGGACGGCCCGAGGCCCTCGAGCGCAGGCTCGAAACGAGTGCGCGGCAACCCTTCGTGGGTCCGAACAACGCCGGCAGCACGGCTTCGGCCCTCGACGGCACCCCTGCCGGTGCCGCTCTAGGCCTGAAACCGAGCAAAGAGCGACCTTTCTTGTTTGACGGCTGATCTAGAGAGGCATATAAGCCACTCTGCACAACCTTTCGAGGCGGTCATGGGGAGCGCCTCGTCCGGTGGGGAGGTCGTAGGGGGACACGCACGCGCGGGATACCCAACGTGTGTAAGCGCCCACAAGGCTGCTCCGCATCGGGGTCGGGAAAACAACCAAGGGGAGAGTCGATGACAAGAACTCGCACGAGCGTCCTGGGAGCGACGTTTTTCTTGCTCGCAGGGGCACTCGCGTTGACGCTGATTCTGCTCACCGGGCGTTCGTCCGGCGGAAACCAGCTCAACATCAAGCTCGGAACCGGCGCCGTCGGCGTCACGAGCAAGGAGGCCAAATTCGGAGAGGGCAGGGTCGGCGGTTACGAGGCCTACCGCTCGGCGGCGCGCACGTACCCGGCGAACGTGATCCCACAGGCGATCGTCGCCCGCGCGGAGGTCACGTTCAACCGGATCGCGAGGCGTGACGCCCGTCTTGCCAAGAGCGGCCGTCGCTTCCAGGACGCCGGCACGAAGTGGCGCCTGTACGGCCCGAAGAAGTACGCCACCCAGCCAGGCGTGACCTCCTTCTCGGGAGCGACGAACAACACCGCCAGCCGCACCGTGGCGCTCGTTGCCGACCCGGACTGCACGGCGAGCCATTGCCGTCTCTGGGCAGGTACCGCAGGCGGCGGCGTCTGGCGAACGGACAATGTCCTCGCTCCGGAGCCGGAGTGGAAGCAAATGAGTCCGAAGGACCTTGACCAGAACTCGGTCGGGCAGCTCGTGCTCGATCCAACCGACCGCCACCACAACACGCTCTACCTGGCCACCGGTGAGGGAAACCGCTGTGGGTCGGGCTGTGAGGCCGGGGTCGGCCTCTACAGGTCGAAGAACGGCGGCGAGAGCTGGAAGAAGCTCGACGGCACCTGCGTCAGCAACGCGACCTATTCGTGTGTGAACCCCGGCAAGGACGCGTTCCTCGGCCGAGGGGTCAACGGGCTCGTGATCGACCCGCGGAACGGCAAGCACATCCTCGTCGGCTCCACGCTGGCGGTCCGGGGCCTCTCGCACACGATCGGCAACGGCGGCGGGACTCGTTTCGAGCCAGGCGCCAACGAGCCGGGTCTGTACGAGTCGTTCGACGGCGGCAAGACGTTCACCGAGGTCTGGGACGGTGCCAAGCCCGACTGCCTCGTGGCGGTTCCTCCCGGGGGCTCGTGCGCCCCGTCGGACCGCTTCTCCTACGGTGTTACCGACGTCGGGCTCGACCCGCTGAATCTCGACACCGTGTACGCGGCCGCGTTCGACGCGGGCGCGTGGCGGCGAGATGCTGGAGCCGCCGCAACGGCGTTCTCGCAGGTCTTCGCCCCGCAGTTCGCAGCAGGCGTCGGGCAAGACCGGACGATGTTCGCCCTGACGGCGAAGAACGGGAAGACGCGAATCTACTTGACCGACGGCACGGCCAACGGCGCCGGAATCGCCGGGCCGCTCGCGTCGAACTTCTGGCGCACCGACTTCGGAAACCAGCCGGCAGCGGCGCTGCTCGCGTCGCAGGGCCCGGGATCGGCTGAGCCGAATGCCGCGAACGTGTTCCCCGCCACCTACACCGGCTGGCAGAAGCTGACCTCGAAGACGACCTCGAGCCCGTTCTTCGCCACAGACGATTTCTGCTGGGCGCAGTGCTGGTACGACGAGGACGTCTACACCCCGGCCGGTCTGCCGGACACGGTGTACGTGATCGGCGCCTTCCAGTACGGCGAGCTGCCCTGCAACAACAGGGGCATCGGCTGCGGCAACGGCCGCTCGAACGGCCGTGCGCAGCTCTACTCGCACACGGCGGGCGACCCGGACGGCACTCGTGCCGATCTCAGGACGTTCACCGACTCGACGAACGACAACCGGGATACCCCGGCGCCGTGGTGCGCGTTCGCGCCGTACGGCTTCGGGGCGTGCCTCCACTCACAGAACGGGATGCATCCCGACCAGCACGAGATCATCGTTAATCCTGGAAACCCGACGCAGACCTTCCAGGCAAGTGACGGTGGCGTCGTCCGGACAAGCGGTTCCTTCGCCGACGCCTCGGCACAGTGCGACGAGCCATGGCGGAGCGGTGTCACGGGAGGCCCGCCGACAGGAGGAAGCTACCTCACCTGCAAGCGTCTGCTTTCCCGGGTTCCGACGGCGCTCGACCACATCAGCAAGAGGATCGGCAGCACGATCCAGTTCATCAACGTGGCGATCAACCCGTCGAGCTCGTGCGAGGTCATGGGTGGAACCCAGGACAACGGCACCTGGTCGAACAACAACGGCTGTCGCCGCGACACGTTCAACCAGGTGATCTACGGCGACGGCGGAAATGCCGTGTACGACGCGACCAACGCCACCTGGCGGGCGAACGAGTTCACCAGCGGCTTCGGTGACTCGAACTTCCGCAACGGCGATCCGGAGCGGTGGGTCATCACCACGGCGCCGCTCGTCAACAGTGAAGAGCCGTTCGCCTTCTACTGGCCGCAGATCGGCGATCCGAACCCCGCTCCGGGGACGCACCCGATCTACAACGGCGGAAGCCACGTCTGGCGCTCCTGGGCCTTCGGCGCCGGTACCCCGGGCGCCGTTCCCCAGAGCACGACTCCGGACATCGCCTTCTACGAGGCGAATTGTCCCGAGTTCGTGACGCCGGGCAATGCCGCGCACTGCGGTGACTACCGTCCGCTGGGCGGGCCGATGTGCGTCGGAGCTGCTGCTTGCCTCAACGCACCCGGTGATCTGACCGGGACCGTGTACGGCAACGATCGCACCGGCGGCTCGATGTCGTTCATGGCCCGCGACGGCAAGGATCACGGCACGTTGTGGGCGGCGACCTCCGCCGGCCGCATCTTCGTGACCCACAACGCCGATGCGGCGGATCCGGCCACGACCACCTGGCATCGGATCGACAATGCCACCTCGCCGACGCGGTTCCCGAGCGGCATCTACGTCGATCCCAACGACACCGGTCACGCATGGGTGACGTACTCCGGTTACAACGCGGCGACGCCGACGACTCCGGGCCACGTGTTCGAGGTCCGCGAGAACGGTGTTGCTCCTGGTTCGGGCACGTTCACGAACCTGAACGTCGAGAGCGGCGGCACGTCGAGCTTCCCGACGCCGTTCTCGGACGGTGATCTGCCCGTGAGTGACGTTGTTCGTGACGACGCCACTCACACGCTGTACGTGTCCACCGACTTCGGCGTGCTCATCGGCCGAAACGACGGACACTCAGGCTGGCACGTCACGCAGGGCATGCCGCGGTACGAGGTCATGCACCTCGAGATCCAGCCGTCCTCGCGCGTCCCGACCTGCGTCGGGGTCAAGCATTGCCCGCGGTTGCTCTACGCGGCAACGCACTCGCAGGGGATCTGGCGGATGAGGCTGAAGGGCCACGGTCACTAGGTCCAGCAGCCAGTAGCAGCGAAAGGGGGCCGCCTTCGGGCGGCCCCCTTGGTATCTGTGCCCTAGTACGCCACCGCCCCACGGCCCGTGGCGGCTGCGTGGCGTTGCTCGTCTGCACGGTAGCTGGAGCGCACAAGCGGCCCGGAGAACACGGAGCCGAAGCCGAGCTTCTCGCCTTGCTCCCGGAACCAGCGGAACTCGTCGGGATGGACCCAGCGGTCGATCTTGGCGTGCTTCGCGCTCGGCTGGAGGTACTGGCCGATCGTGACGACATCGACGCCATGGCCCCGCAGGTCGCGCAGCGTCTCGACGACCTCGTGGTTGGACTCGCCGAGACCGACGATGATCCCGGACTTCGTCAGCACGGGGTAGTCGGCGAGCTCCTTCGCGCGTTCGAGCAGCCAGAGCGCCTTGTCGTACGAGGCCTTTGCGCCGCGCATGCGCGCATGCAGCCGGCGAACCGTCTCGATGTTGTGATTGAACACATCGGGCCGCTCGGCGAGGATCGTGCGGAGGGCCTGCTCCTCGACGCCGAGGAAGTCCGGCGTGAGGATCTCGATCGTCGCATCCGGCACCTTGTGCTTGAGCGCGCGGATCGTCGCCGCGTAGTGGGCGGCGCCGCGGTCGGCCACGTCGTCGCGGTCGACCGAGGTGACGACGACGTGCTTGAGGTTCATCTTCGCCGCAGCGGCCGCGAGCCTGAGCGGCTCGAGCGGGTCCGGCGGGTGCTCGGGCCGGCCTGAGTGGACGTAGCAGTAGCGACAGGCGCGGGTGCACGTGTCGCCGAGGATCTGGAAGGTGGCCGTGCCGCGGCCCCAGCACTCGGAGATGTTCGGGCAGCGCGCTTCCTCGCAGATCGTGTTCAGGCTGGCGCCGTGGATGAGCTTGCGAACGTCGAAGTACGCGGAGTCGGCGCTCGGCGCGCGAACCTTCATCCACTCGGGGCGGCGTGGCCGCTCCGCGACGGGCAACGAGCGCTGCATGCGCCGGAGTCTAGAGAAGCGGCGTGTCGAGCCGCTCAGCGTTTAGCTAGCCGCTCGAGCCGAAGATCGAGCTCTCGAGCACGTAGAAGAGGGCGGTCGCCATGAACACGCAGACGCTCGCTGTGGGGCTCGCGAACGCCATCAGGGTGCCGGCGAGGTAGATCCACGGCCCGGGCAGGTAGCTGCGGCTGAGCCCGGCGACCAGGGCGGGATCGGCGTCCTCGCGGAGCAGCCGCTTGCCACGAACGGCGTAGAACCAGGTGACGCTGAACATGATCGCGGTCGCGACCATCGTGAACCCGTAGGCGAGAGCGGCGTCGCGCGCGCCCTCGGCGCGGATGTGCTCGGCGACGAGACGGGTCGGGAACGGGACGAAGGCGATGCACATGAGCAAGCCGACCGTGGCAAGGAGAAAGCGCCGGTCGGTCCGGTCGATCTGCGACATCACGGTGTGGTGGTTCACCCACATGATCCCGATCGTGACGAAGCTGACGGCATAGGCAAGGTACGAGGGCCAGATGTGCAGCAGCCGCGCACCGAGATCCGGGACCTCGGAGACCTGAGCGTCCACGTTCAGGATCAGCAGCGTCGCGGCGATCGCGAAGATGCCGTCTGCGAAGGTCTCGAGGCGAGACGTGGTCATCTAGGCCGAGTGTGAAGACCGAACCGGCCGGGCCGATCGCTCGCCCGAGCCATGGCCGAAGTGCTCCGAAGGTGTGACTTCTCGTCCACAGCTCTCGGCACGCAGCTAACTCGCCGCGACGATGGGTCTTGGCGGGTGCCCGGAGCTGGCCGAAACGGCTAGCGGACGCGGGCTCTCTGACCGTGGGCCGGTTCCGGCCAGAGACCGCGGGCCTCTTCCGCCGGCAGCTCCTCTAGCTCCAGCCCGAACACCTCTTCGAGCGCCGCCGCGGCAAGCGGCCGCACGTCCTCCACCGCGACAGGTCGCCCGAGCTCGCGCGCGATCGTCGTGAAGGCGGCGTCGTCGAGCCCGCACGCGGTGATCCATTCGGTGAAAGGAGCAGGATCGAGGTCGACGTTGAGCGCATACCCATGCGTCGTCACCCACTTCGAGACGTGGATGCCGATCGAGGCGACCTTCCTGGGCGGTCCGTCGACCCAGATCCCGGTCAGCCCCGCGATTCGCGTCGCCTCCACTCCCAGTGGCGCCAGCGTTCTGATCAGCGCCTCCTCGAGCTCGCGGCAGTAGCGCTTCACGTCCTGACCGTGGCGCGTCAGGTCGAGGATCGGGTAGCAGACGAGCTGCCCGGGGCCGTGGTACGTGGACTTGCCGCCGCGGTCCGTCTCGACCACCTCGACCTCCGCGCCGTCGGGCACGTGCACCTCGCTCTCCTCGGCACGGCGACCGAGCGTGATCACCGGCGGATGCTCGAGCAGCACCACCGTGTCCGGTAGCCGACCTTGCGACACCGCCCCCGCCAGCGAGCGCTGCAGCTCCCATGCCTCGCCGTATGGGACAAGGCCCGGCTCAAGGAGGTAGGCGGCGCTGCTCAGTAGTTCGACTCGTCCCAGCTCTCGAGACGTTCTCGCACGTCGCGCAGGAACCGGCCTGCGAGCGCGCCGTCCACGAGCCGGTGGTCGTACGTGAGGGTCAAATTCATCATCGGCCGGATCGCGATCACGTCCTCGCCCAGCTCGTCCTGGACGACCCAGGGCCGCTTCACGACTGCGTAGGTGCCCAAGATCGCCGCCTGGGGCTGGCTGATCACCGGCGTCCCATGAAACGTGCCGTAGCCACCGGGGTTGGTGATCGTGAAGGTGCCGCCCTGGACGTCGTCCGGGAGGAGCTTCTTCTCGCGCGCCCGCGCCGCGATCTCCGAGATCGCGCGGGCCATCCCGAGCAGGTTGAGCCCTTCCGTATGGCGGATCACGGGGACGATCAGCCCCTTGCCGTCGGCCAGCTCGACCGCGAAGCCAAGGTTGACGTAGTTCCGCGTGACGATCTGGTCACCGCGCAGCTCTCCATTGATCCAGGGGTACTCGCGCAGTGTCTCGACAACGGCGCGGGCGACGAAGGCAAGGTAGGTCGGGTTGACCCCGTAGCTCTGCTCGTACTCCTTCTTCAGCTTCTTCCGGATCGCGACCACCTTCGACATGTCCACCTCGATCGCGCTCGTGACATGTGCGGAGGTGTCGAGCGAGCGGCGCATGTGCTCGGCGATTCCGCGCCGCATGGCGTTCATCGGCTCGAAGCTCTCGCCGGTCTCCGGCTGGCGGGCCTCGGCCACCGGGGTGGGCTGAGGCGCGGGAGCCGGGGCCGGGGCCGGCTCGACCGCCGGCGCCGGGGCCGGAGCGGGCTCAGCCGCAGGGGTCGGAGCAGGCTCAGCAGGAGGCGCGGGAGCCGCCGCCTCTTCCTGTGCGGGCGGAGCAGGCGCCTGGGCGCCTGACTCGACGAAGGCGAGGATGTCCTTCTTGGTCACGCGTCCTCCGCGGCCCGTGCCCGAGACCTGGCTCACGTCCACCCCGTGCTCGGAGGCGATCCGGGCGACCACCGGCGAGACGAACGTCTTCTCCCCCGTGCCGTCGGTTTGCGCGGGAGCCGGAGCCGGAGGGGCCGGAGCAGCCTCTTGGACGGTCTCCGCCGTCGGCGCCTCGCCCTCCGAACTCGACGGAGCCTCCGCCTCTGCTGCCGCCTGAGCGGTCGCAGGCTCGGGCGGAGCCTCCGCCTCTGCCTTCGGCCCGGTTTCCGCTCCCTCGGGCGCGATCACCGCGAGCTTCGTTCCAACCTCGACCGTCTCGCCCTCCTGCACGAGGATCTGCTGCAGGATCCCCTCGCCGGGGCTCGGCACCTCGGTGTCGACCTTGTCGGTCGAGATCTCGAGCAGCGATTCGTCGGCGGCGATCTTCTCCCCCTCCTGCTTGAGCCACTTCGTGATCGTCCCCTCGGAGACCGAGACGCCCATCTGGGGCATGACGACGTCGATCGCGGAGGTCGCGGCCAACGCTACGCGTCCCTGGATGACGTGTCGATTGGGGTTGTCTTCAGCATCGCCACAGGAAGCGCCTCAGTCGCATCAATACTCCGCAAGTTCCCGAATCCCCGCCGCAACGTCCTCGACCTGCGGGATGAACGCCTTCTCGAGCGGCGGTGAGAACGGTACCGGCGTGTCGGGAGCAGTGATCCGCCGCAGCGGCGCGTCGAGCTGCTCGAATGCCTCCTCGGCGATCGTGGCCGCGATCTCACCGCCGAAGCCCCCGGTGTGCGTGTCCTCGTGCAGCACGAGCGCCTTCGAGGTCTTCGCGACGCTCTCCAGAACCGCTTGCTTGTCCCAGGGGACGAGCGTGCGCAGGTCGAGGATCTCGATCGAGATGCCGTCGGCCTCCAGGTGCTGTGCCGCCTCGTCTGCGGTGTGCACCATCGCGCCCCAGGTGATCACCGACACGTCGTCGCCTTCGCGGTGCACGCGGGCCTTGCCGAAGGGGGTCGTGTAGCGCTCCTCGGGCACCTCGGCCTTGAGCCGCCGGTAGAGGTGCTTGTGCTCGAAATAGAGCACCGGGTTGGGATCTTCGATCGCCGTCACGAGCAGGCCTTTCGCGTCCTCCGGCGTGGCCGGGCAGACGATCTTGAGCCCTGGGATGTGCGCGAACGAGCTCTCCGGGTTCTGCGAGTGGAACGGTCCGCCCGAGAAGCCGCCCCCGGACGGGAGGCGAACGACGATCGGCACCGGCGTTCCCGCGCGGTAGCGCTGCTTGGCGGCGACTGTGACGAGCGAGTCCCAGGCGCAGGAGATGAAGTCCGCGAACTGCATCTCCGCGACGGGGCGCATGCCCATGATCGCGGCGCCCGTGCAGCCGCTGACGATCGCCGTCTCCGAGAGCGGGGCGTCGATCACGCGCCAGGGCCCGAACTCTTCCTGGAAGCCGAGCGTCACCTTGAAGGCGCCGCCGTAGACCCCCACGTCCTCCCCGATCACGAACACGCGCTTGTCGCGCCGCATCTCCTGGCGGAGGCCGTCCGAAATTGCCTGCAGATAGGTCTTCTCGGCCATCACTTGTGGTGAGGGGTGTCGAGGTCCTCCGGCGTCGCGAAGACGCCGTCCGTGAGGGTCGAGGGATCCGGCAGCGGCGACTCGTCCGCGCGCTGAAGCGCCTCGTTCAGGAGCCTCTTGACCCCGGCGGAGATCTCGTCCTCCTGCTCGTCGGTCAGCTCGGCGTGCTCGCGCAGCCAGGTGCGGAAGCGCTCGATCGGATCGTTGGCGGCCCAGCGCTCGAACATGTCCTTCGGGACGTAGAACGCGTCGTCGTGCACCGCGTGGCCCTCCATGCGCAACGTCAGGCATTCGAGCAGCGTCGGGCCTCCGCCTCCGCGGGCCTTCTCGATCGCGCGCCTGGCCTCGCGGTAGACGGCGAGCACGTCGCTGCCGTCTACGACCACGCCCTCGAAGCCGTAGGCCTCGGCGCGGTCGGCCACGTGCTCGGTCGCGTACTCGAGGTAGGTCGGCGTCGAATAGGCCCATTGGTTGTTGTCGCAGACGAAGACCACCGGCAGCTTGCGTACGCCCGCGAGGTTCATCGCCTCGTGGGTGTCGCCTCGCGCGGAGGCGCCCTCGCCGAACCAGCCGACCGCGACCCGTTTCTCCTCCCGGATCCGGAACGCGAGCGCGCAGCCGACCGCGACGGGAAGCATCGCCGGCAGGTGACTGACCATGGCGAGCAGACCGAGCCTCGAGTCCGCCATGTGCACGTTGCCGTCCTTACCCTTGGTCGGCCCGTCCGAACGGCCCATGTACTGCGCGAAGATCCGCCAGGGCTCGACCCCGCGTGTCACATGCACGCCCATGTCGCGGTGCAGCGGCGTGCCCACGTCGACGGAGTCCATCGCGGTGGCCACGCCGACTGCGGCCGCCTCGTTCCCTCGTCCCGTGTAGAAGGAGCCCGGGATCTTGCCCTGCTTGTAGAGGATGTGGCCGCGCTCCTCGATCCCGCGCGTGATCAGCATGCCGCGGTAGACCGCGAGCAGGTCCTCGCGGTCGAGACCGGCTTCCTTGACCTCCTGGAGCGAGCCGACGGGCTCGGCTTCACGCGCGATTGCCATGCAGGTTCCCCTGGGACGGTGGGACGGAGCGAACGGCTGAACTCTAACTACTGGCCAGGATCGACCGGAGCGCGGAAGCGGCGGCGCGCGATCAGCCCCGCGAGGCCGAGCAGGAGCGTCGGAATCACCGTCAGGAACCGGTAGACGAGCACGGCGGCCACGACCTCGGCGTTGTCGCCGCCGAAGCCGACGAGCGCTCCGGTCAGCCCGATCTCGACGATCCCGACTCCACCGGGCGTGATCGGGAGCGAGCCGAGGACGCGGACGAGTGACCACGCCGCGAAGGCCTCGATCGCGCCGACCTCCCCCGCCGAGACCCCGAGTGTCCGCAGGCAGGCCAGGAACAGGACGAAGACCGTCAGTTGACCGGCGAGGACGGCGAGCGTCAGGACGTGCCACCGTCGTCTCAGGAGGTTGAGAGCTTCGTTGCGAAGGGAGACTGCGGTGTCTCCGCTCCAGCGGACCGGGCCTCTTCGCAGCAGCTGGAGGCCCCGGTTGACGAGGCGGGCAAGGAGGTTGCCGATCCAACGGGCAAGCCGGCTCGTCCAGAGACCGGCCGCAAAAGCGCCGACGCCGACAACGACCACCGCCAACCCGATCACGGCCACGGTCTCGAGCAGGGGGTTGCGCTCGTGGGCGAGGGTCAGCAGCGCAAGCCCGACGACTGGAAAAGTCAGCATTACGAACTGGTTCCACACGCCCACCACCGCTGCCGCGAGAGCGATCCGTGAGCCATGAAATCCCCACGACCTCAGGATCGCGTACGAGGTCGCAATCCCTACGGCGGCGCCGCCGGGGGCGAGGTAGGTCGACGCGGTGGACATCTGCGTCAGGATGAAAGCGCGGGCGAACCCGAGGCCCGGGAGGGCGGCCTGCCAGGGAGGCGCGAAGGTCACAAGGTTCAACAGCGTTGCGCCCGCGAGCACCCCGATCTGGGAACCGGAGAGATCCTTGACCGCATCCCAGACCTCGCCGTAGTCGGCGATCTTCGGCAGAACGAACAGGAAGGTGGCCGCAACGGCGACGAGCCCGATCCCAACGGTGATGGCCCCGCGCAGTCGCGAGCGAGGCGCACCCCTGGAGCCGGGAGCGGGCGGCGGCACGGACTGCTCGGGGCTCACGGGCCGCACCGTAGACTGCCTGCCGTGCCCGAGAGCGACCTGAATCAATCCGACCGCTTCCTGGTCGAGCAGCTCGTGCGGCCGATCGTGAACCTCTACCGCGTCACACCCCTCGCAGCCGGCGAGACGCTGGCGGGGCCGCCGTTGCGTTTGCGCGCCAGAAGAAGATGGCCTTCCGCGAGGACATCCGCTTCTTCGCCGACAAGGACGAGACGCAGGAGGTCTTCCGGGTCAAGGCGAGGCGCGTGATCGACATCGGCGGGCGCTACGACGTCCACGACCCGGCCGGCCAGCCGATCGGCGTCCTCGAGCATCAGTTCGGCAAGTCCCTCCTCCGCACGACCTGGCGGATCCTCTCTCCTGCGGACGAGGAGCTCGCCGTCGCACACGAGCGCAACCAGCTGCTGGCGATCCTGCGGCGCGTCGTCGATTTCGTGCCCTACGGCGAGCTCCTGCCGATCCCGTACGACTTCCTGCTCCACGCCGGCGAGCGCGAGCTGGGGCACTTCACGCGCAAGTTCATGTCGCTGCGCGACGTCTACACGCTCGACTCGGGCGACCACGAGAAGCGGGTCGATCGAAGGATGGGAATCGCGCTCGCGATCGGGCTCGACGCGCTTCAAAACCGGTGAGCAAGGCGCGGAACTGGATTCAGGAGGAGCGGCGCAAGACGCTCGGCGACTGGGTCGCGTTCTGGGCGTGGGGGAACCCCTGGTTCCCCCACGAGCCCCCTCCTTCACCTCGGAAACTAGCCTCTCTCGTTTCAGGAGCCGCCCTTTCGAGTGAGCGTCGGCGCAACCCCCGAGGGCATCGAGGCTCCCGCCGGGCAAAGCCCGGCTTCGCCGGCGATTCGTCACTGTTTGTCGCATGAGCAAGGCACGGAACTGGATCCAGGAGGAGCGGCGCAAAACGCTCGGCGACTGGGTCGCGTTCTGCCTCGGCTGCGGCTTCGTGCAGCGCTACTTCGAGCAGTTCGTGGACGAGCTGCCGGCCGAGTGCCCGCAATGCGGCGGCGAGATCCGCTCGCAGTGCCCTGCCTGCGGCGCGCGGTTCAGCTCAGCATTCGCCGTCAAGTGCGAGGACTGCGGCGGCGAGCTGCGGCCGCCCGAGCAGTTCGGCGTGCCGATCAGGAAGAGTTGAGGCGCAAGACCAACGCGGCTGCGGCGGCGTCCTCGACGGCGTGGCCCATCGACTTGTAGACGGTGATCTCCTCCGCCGACGTGCGGCCCGGGTGGTCTCCGGCCAGTACTTCGCCCAGCTCGACCGCCTCGGAAGGCTCAAGCCCTTGCAGCTCGTGCGAGCCCGCCGGGGGTGGCTGGAAGGCGACCCGCGACTCGATCACGAGCAGCCCGGCGGTGACGGTCTCCCGGTCGAGCTCGGGCCCTTCCATCGAGGAGCCGACCGAGGTGACATGGGTGCCGGAGGCGAGCCATTCGCGCCGGAGCACGGGCTCGGCGGAGCTCGTGCAAGCGCACACCACGTCGGCCCCGCTGACGGCCTCCTCGAATGAGCCGACCGGGGTCGCACCGGTCTCCTGGGCGAGCCTCTGCGCGCGCTCGGGGTTGCGGCTGGCGATGCGAATCTCGGAGAAGTCGCGCACGCGCCCCACCGCGTCGAGGTGCGAGCGTCCTTGAACGCCCGCGCCGAGGATTGCGAGCACCCGCGAGTCTTCGCGCGCGAGCGCGCGCGTGGCCACCGCCGAGCTGGCCCCAGTGCGCACGGCAGTGATGTGCGTGCCGTCCAGCACGGCCACGGGCGTCCCGGTCTCGGCGTCGAAGACCGCGATCAGTGCCTGATGCGACGGTTCGTTCCCGGGGAAGAGCGTGACGAGCTTCGCCGCGAGCACGCCGTCCACGTAGCCCGGCATCGCGCCGAGGAGGCCGTGCTCGGAGAAGGCAGCCGTGCGCGGAGGGACCGAGGCGCGGCCCGCGCTCAGCTCGACGAAGGCGCGCTCGAGCGCGTCGAGCAGCAGGCCGACGTCGAGGAGCCGGCGCACCTCCTCCTGCGACAGGACGAGCAGGGCTACCCCTTGATCTCGGAGAAGCGGATCACCGTGACGACGTCGTCCTGGCCGACCTCACGGTTGTAGAGCTGGCCGAGGAAGGCGGCGATGTCCTCGACCCGGCGGATCTCGGGGTTGTCGTGCTCGATCTCGCGTGGCGAGAGCTCCACGAGCGTCTTCACCTCGACCTTGTCGATGACGGCGTCGAAGATGCGCTGCCGCGGGCTGAAGCGCGTCCCGGCCAGGACCTGGACGATCATCCCCTTGCGGTACTTGCGCGACTTGTCTCCTAGACGGATCGTGGCGGTCTTGCGGCCGCTGCGGAGCTGGTCCGCGACCATGGGCGAGTAGAAGTTCAGGGCATACACGGCGTCGTCGTCTCCTGGCACGGGGGCGGGCGGAATCATAGTGCGCCGCCGCGCACGGAAGCGAGCGCGCGCTCGGCCATCTCGCGCTCTCCCTTGTACGCGAGCAGCTTCGGCGCCTCCGCGAGCGGCAGCCAGCGGGCCTCGGCGACCTCGTGCGCCGTTGCGGGAGGCAGCTCGCCGAGCCGGCCGCTGGAGTAGCGCAGGAGGTAGAAGCTCACGACCTTGAAGATGCGCTCGCCTCCCCAGGTATAGACGTAGCGCACGTCGCCGAGCTTCCCTACGAGGCGGCCCTGTGCGCCCGTTTCCTCGCCGACCTCGCGGACCGCCGTTTCCCCCGGCGTCTCGCCGCGTCCGATCAGCCCTTTCGGTAGCGCCCACAGGCCCGGCTCCTTGCCGGACGGCCGGATCGCCGCGAAGACCCAGCGCTGCTGCAACCGCCGCACCAGGACGCCTCCTGCGGAGAATTCCCGTTTCATCCTCCTGTTTGTAACAGACGGCAGCCACAGGTGAACGCTCTCTCGCCGGAGCCAGCGCAGAAGCGCTAAACTCCCCTGGCACTCGGCACCA
Source organism: Gaiellaceae bacterium (assembly GCA_035296785.1). Taxonomy (GTDB): domain Bacteria; phylum Actinomycetota; class Thermoleophilia; order Gaiellales; family Gaiellaceae; genus AC-32. The sequence continues at coordinate 56,515 of DATHAF010000046.1, read as the reverse complement.
GAGAGTGCCAAGCACTGTCACAAAGTCCAAAAACACGAAGGAGGGCTGGATGGATCTACAGCCACTGGGCGACCGCCTGATCGTCGAGGCTCTGGAAGACGAGGAGACGACGGCGAGCGGGATCGTCCTGCCGGACACCGCCAAGGAGAAGCCCCAGCGGGGCCGCGTGCTCGCAGTGGGCCCGGGCGGCCGCAACGACAAGGGCGAAATCGTCCCGATGGACGTTGCCGTGGGCGACGAGATCATCTTCTCCAAGTACGGCGGCACCGAGATCAAGCTCGGCACCGACGAGGTGCTGGTTCTGCGCGAGACGGACGTCCTGGCGAAGGTCGTCGGCGCTGGCGCGAAGGGTTCGAAGAAGAAGGAACTGGCCGGCGCGTCTGCCTGACGCCCTGGACTCAACGGAGGAGACTGAATGGCACACAAGGAGTTGAAGTTCAACGAGGACGCACGGCGCGCGCTGGAACGTGGCGTGAACGTCCTCGCCGACGCGGTCAAGGTGACGCTTGGTCCCAAGGGCCGCTACGTCGTGCTGGACAAGAAGTTCGGCGCGCCCACGATCACGAACGACGGCGTCACCATCGCCCGTGAGATCGAGGTCGAGGATGTGTTCGAGAACCAGGGCGCCCAGCTCGTCCGCGAGGTCGCGACCGCGACCAACGACGTGGCCGGCGACGGCACCACGACGGCGACCGTTCTGGCGCAGGCCATCGTCCGCGAGGGCCTGAAGAACGTCGCTGCGGGTGCGAACCCGCTCGGCCTCAAGCGCGGCATCGAGTCCGCGGTCGAGCAGGTCGTCGAGGCCTTGAAGAAGCAGTCGCAGGAGATCTCAGGCAAGGAAGACATCGCCCGCGTGGCGACCGTGTCCTCTCGTGACCGCGAGATCGGCGACGTGATCGCGGAAGCGATCGACAAGGTCGGCAAGGACGGCGTCGTGAACGTCGAGGAAGGCCAGACCTTCGGGCTCGACCTCGAGTTCACCGAGGGCATGCAGTTCGACAAGGGCTACCTCTCGCCGTACATGATCACCGACGCCGAGCGGATGGAGGCAGTCCTCGAGGACCCCTACATCCTGGTCGCGAACCAGAAGATCGGCGCGGTCAAGGACCTCCTGCCGGTGCTCGAGCAGGTCATCCAGGCCGGTCGCCCGCTGCTGATCGTTGCCGAGGACGTCGAGGGCGAAGCGCTCGCGACGATCGTCGTCAACAAGCTGCGAGGCACCTTCACCGCCGTCGCCGTCAAGGCCCCGGGCTTCGGTGACCGCCGAAAGCGCATGCTCGAGGACATCGCCGTCCTCACGGGCGCCGAGGTGATCACCGAGGAGATGGGCCTCAAGCTCGAGAACACGAAGATCAGCCAGCTCGGGAAGGCCCGCAAGGTCGTCATCACGAAGGACACCACGACGATCATCGACGGGGCCGGCGATCCGGAGGGGATCAAGGCCCGGATCAAACAGCTGAAGTCCGAGATCGAGAACACCGATTCCGACTTCGACCGCGAGAAGCTCCAGGAGCGCCTGGCGAAGCTCGCGGGCGGCGTGGCCGTCGTCAAGGTCGGCGCCGCGACGGAGACGGAGATGAAGGAGAAGAAGCACCGCGTCGAGGACGCTCTGCAGGCCACCCGGGCCGCTCTCGAAGAGGGCATCGTCCCGGGCGGCGGCGTGGCGCTCGTCAACGCGGCCGACTCGATCAAGCTCGACGGTGAAGGCGACGAGCGCACAGGCGCCGCGATCATCGTGCGGGCTCTCGAGGAGCCGCTTCGCCAGCTCGCCGACAACGCGGGGCTCGAGGGCTCCGTCGTGATCGACAAGGTCCGCCAGGCCCCCAAGGGCCAGGGCCTCAACGTCGAGACCGGCGACTACGAGGACCTCGTCAAGGCGGGGATCATCGACCCGACGATGGTGACGCGCTCTGCGCTGCAGAACGCCGCCTCGATCGGCAAGAACATCCTCACCACCGAGGCGATCGTCGCCGAGCCGCCGGAGAAGAACCCGGTCGGCGCGGGCGCCGGCATGCCCGATATGGGCGGGATGATGTAAGCGATCTCGGGGGAACCCCTGGTTCCCCCGAGTGCCCCCTCCTTGCGGGGCGGGCCCCGGTCGGACTTCGTTTCAGGAGCCGCCCGGGGCCTTCGCACTTCAAGGACAGGTTTGTGAGCCTCCCGCCGGGCCAAGCCCGGCTCCGGCGGCACTTCGCGCTTATCCGGGAAATGTCCCCTACAACGACGAAACGGCCCAAGGGCCGTTTCGTACGAGGGGGATGGGGAGGTGGGTCGCGATGTGTATCGGCCTGCCTGGGGTTGCCTTGAGTCCCCCGTTCGAGTGAACCTCGGTGCCTACACTGAATGTGATGGCAACCGTTGCTCCCACGCTCGTTCGCCTTTCGCGCGGCTACGTCGCCGTGACCGGGCCGGAGGCGGGCGACTTCCTGGAGCGCATGGTCTCCAACGAGGTCGCCTCGCTCGAGCCAGGTGAGGCCAGGCGTGCGCTGTTGCTGACGCCCAAGGGCAGGATCGTCGCGCCGCTCCGCGCGGTGCGCGAGGGGCCCGACGCCTTCCTGCTGATCACCGAGGCCGAGCTGGCAGAGACCCTCGCCTCCACGCTCCTGCGCGCGCGCTTCGCGGCGAAGTGCGAGATCGAGGTCAAGCCTTACTGCGGCTACCTTCGGCTCGGTGGGGGCGAGGGGATCCGCAACGACGACTACGGCGTCGAGGCCTACGAGAGCTGGGACGAGGACGAGCGCGAGGCCGCTTCCGCCGACGAGCTCGAGCCGCTCCGCATCGATGCGGCCACCCCGGCCTGGGGCAGCGAGCTCGACGAGAGCGTCCTTCCCGCCGAAGCCGGGCTCGACGAGACGCACATCTCCTTCGCGAAGGGTTGCTACCCAGGCCAGGAGCCGATCGCGCGTCTGCACTACCGCGGCCACCCGAACCGGCGGCTCCGCGTGCTCGAGGTCGAGTCTGCGAGTCCGGGCGACGACATCCTGCACGGTGAGAAGTCGGTCGGCCGAGTCACCAGCGCTGTGGCCGGACGCGCGCTCGGCTATGTGCGCCGCGAGGTGCCGGAGGACGCCGAGCTGCGAATCGGCGGCGCCGAGGCGCGGCTACACTTGCGTCCCCCGCGCCCGTAGCTCAGGGGATAGAGCGCTGCCCTGCGGAGGCAGAGGTCGCAAGTTCGAATCTTGCCGGGCGCATTCCACTTCCTCCCTGCAAACGCCCGGCCTTTCCTTCGGCTGCTGCTGGATCGTGATCCCGCCGATATCGGCCGGGCCGGGCACCCGCCGACGACGGCTTCCTCGCCAGGGCAGGGCTTGCGGCCAGCGGGTTGTGCTGATCACGGCCTGGACGCTCTCGCGGAGGTGGCCGCAGCGCTGGGGTGCGGCCGCCGCCCTGCGTGGCACCTGAGCTGGACGAGCGGGACACCCTGGAGCCGGAGTTGGATTGAGGCGCAGCCTAGGAGGCCGGGCGAGAGGTCGCTCCGACTATGGCGTTAGGCTCCCTCCATGCCGGAGGGGCTTTCGGCGAGCGAGGTCGGGAAAGAGATCAGCGAGCACGCGAAGCACGCCGGCTCGCACGAGCGGCGCGACCGGCTCATCTCGATCACAGAGGCGGTCCTGCTTTCGGTCGTGGCGCTGCTAGCGGCGTGGTCGGGGTACGCGGCCGCCAAGTGGTCGACCGAGTCCCGCGTGGAGCTCGCCACGGCGTCGAGCCTGCGGATCGACGCGAGCCGGGCGGATTCCGACTCGGGTGAGCTGCGCGACTTCGACTCGTCCACCTTCGAGTCCTGGCTCGCGGCCTACATCGCGGGCAACAAGACCGCCATGCGGATCGCGGAACACCGGTTCCGGCCCGAGTTCAAGGTCGCTTTCGACGCCTGGCGGGCGACGAAGCCTGCGACGAACCCCGAAGCGCCGCGGGGGCCTACGTCTATGCCGCAGTACAAGCGGCCCGGTGAAGCCGAGGCTCAGGCCCTCGATGAGCGAGCCAAAGCAGCCTTTCTCGACGGCGAGAAAGACGGCTCGACCGCCGACAAGTACATCCGGCTCACTGTCGTCCTGGCCAGCATCCTCTTTCTAGTGGGCATCTCGACACACTTCCCGTACCGGGGCGTCCGCTACGGCCTGATCGGTCTGGGAATCGCTCTGCTCGTGCTGTCGCTTGTCCAGCTGTCAGGACTACCGCTGCCTCCGTCCTAAAATGGCACATGACCGCGTAGTGCTGCGTGGGTAGCACGAGAATTGAGCGGGCGCGCGTCATCAGTTCCGCCACCCAGCCGGGAAGCGGCCAACTGGTCGGGATCGACCAGCTGTAGTCGAGGGTCGGGATCACCGCGAAGGCGACGAACGGCGGCGACGCCGCGCGATCAGCCGTCCAGGATCGGCACCTGTAGGGAGAGGCCGCCTGAGGGGGCCAGCCGCCAGGGAGTAGCTCAGGAGCCCTGCTGCGAGAGGCTCTGACAGGAGTCCGATTCCTGGAACGCCTCCTCGAGCTCGCCCTTGGCGTCGATCTGATCGAGCTCCGAGACCGTGGACGAGATCCGATTCCCCATCGTCACGAGGGCCGAGCTCGCCTCGGAGACCGCCGTGCGCACGCCGCTCGGGTCAGTCGCGTTGTCCACTGCGCTATCGATCTGTTCGACATCGTCGTCGAGCTGGCTGGAAAGCCGCTGGACCGACGCCTCCAGCTGCTCGCCGGCTTCCGTCTCGGGCGCTCCCAGATCCCTCAGCTCGCCGGCGAGGTTGGTGGTCGCGTTGTCCACCTCGTCGGTGGCATCCTGGACGGCCTGCTTCGACAGGGTCTCCTCCTGCAGCGACTCGACCACCGGCCTCACCGAGTCCGTCCACTCCGTGAGCGAGGAGCAAAGGCCGTCCGCCCATTCCGTCGCCGACGGCTGGCCGCTGTCCCCGCAGCCGGCAACGAGCAGGGCCGCGCCGATCGCCAGCAGTGCCGCACCTGTGTGCAGGCTTCGCGCTCGTAGCCTCATCGAACGGAGAGGCCCACCTGCGGCGCCATCATGCGGACGGGATGATGTCCGCCGACGGGGTACATGACCCGCTGCACCGCCTCCCGCTCTTGAAGGCTCACCCCCTTCAGGAGGTGGCCAACTGGCTGATCGTCGCCCGCGTTGGGGTCAAGACCGGCGCCGCTACGATCGAGAGGCTGTGGCAAGCGACGAGATGAACCGGCGCATCCGGTCGGGTCTAGGGGACGTACCAATAAATACAGACGATAAGGCGCGACCTCGCCTGGTGCCGACCCTGAACGGCGATGAGAGGGCGTGCCTCAGCGGGCGAGCTGTCTAGGCCGATGAGCAGCATGCTCGAAGCGTCGTGGGTGCGGGAAAACATCTGGGCGGTCTGACTTTCGCCGGCACCCGTTCTTCGGAGAGGCGACTGTGCGCCGTAGCCGCGCATGTCGGCTGCGGCGGCGATATGTGAGGCTCCGACCCGCCAGATGACGATCGCTCTTCAGGTTCTCGTTAGCGGGCTCGCCGCCGGTGGGGTCTACGGGCTCTTCGCGGCCGGGCACTCGCTGATTTACCGGCTCACCGGGATCGTGCACTTCGCCTTCGGCGACCTCGTCGGGCTCGGCGTGTTCGCCACGCTGCTCGTGCTTGCAGGGACGTCGCCGGTCTCGCAGGCCGGGGCCACCGAGCCGCGCTTCGTGCTCGCGCTGATCGTCGGGCTGCTGCTCTGCATCGCGGCCGGGGTCGCAACCTACGTCGGGCTCGTGCAGCCCTACCTCTCGCGCGGGTCGACGATCGGCTGGGTCGCCGGGACCGTGGCCGTCGCCTTCGCGATCCGCGCTGCGATCGGAGCGACCTTTCAGCGTTCGAGCTACGTCTTCCCCGATCCCCTTCCCTTCCACGACATCGGGCGCGCGGGCTTCGTGCATTTCGGCGGCGCCCAGGTGCAGGCCCGCGCCTTCTTCGTCATCGGCCTCGCAGTCGCCCTCGCGCTCTCCTCGGCCTGGTTTCTCGAGCGCTCGCGCTACGGACGCGGTCTGCGGGCGGTGGCCGACGACGCCGAGGGAGCGCGCTTCGTCGGCGTGCCGGTCGAGCTGCTGGTCGCGCTCGCGTTCGGGCTCGTCGGCGCGTTGGCGATGATCGCGGCGATCGCGGCCGCTCCGGGTGAGGCTGTCAACGCGAACACCGGCACGCTGCTTGGGCTCAAGGGGCTCGTGGCCGCGCTCGCCGTGCGCTTTGGGCCGCCGCTGCGCGCCTTCGCCGCGGGCCTGCTGCTCGGCGTGGTCGAGGCGGCGATCGCCAACGTCCACCTCGGCGGCTGGCAGCTCGGGCCCTCGTACCGCGAGGTGCTCCCGTTTGCGTTCGTCCTGCTCCTGATCTCCCTCTGGCCGTCGCGCGAGGCGCTCGAGGAGCGCGAGTGAGCGCTCTTCCGCAGACCGCGCTCGAGCTTCGCACGGCGTTCGCCGAGGCCCGGGCTGGCTGGAGCCTGACCCGGTGGCTGGCGCTAGGCGGGATCGCGCTGGCGGCGACGGTGCCGTTCCTCTCGTTGCCGGGCGTACGGGTAGACGCGCTGGCCGACACGCTTTACCTTGCGCTGGCGGCAACTGCGCTCGGGCTGACCGTGGGCTCCGCGGGCCTGCCGTCGCTTGGAACCGGCGCGTTCATGGCCATCGGGGCGTTCACCTCCGCGCTGCTCGTCGCTCGCTCGGGCTGGCCGGTCGAGCCCGCCGCTCTCGCCGGCGCGGCGGCGGCGCTCGTGTCAGGCCTGCTGCTCGGCGGCGTCGTTCGCCTGCGGCGAGCGTTCGTCGCCGTGAGCACATGGCTGCTCGCCTGGCTGGTGTGGCTCTTCCTGCTGGCGTTCCCGTCCGTCTCGGGAGGTTCGCAGGGGTTGATCCTGCCGCAGAAGAGCCTGCTCGGGCTCGACCCGACCCCGACGGTGCACTTCGAGGTGGCCCTGGCGTTGCTCGTGCTCACGGCACTGGCGCTCGCGACGGCTCGTCGCGGGGCCCCGGGCCTCGAGCTCTCGGCGCTGCGGCAGGCCCCGGCGCTCGCGACCTCGCTCGGCGTCGGGCTCGCACGGCGCCGCCTAACTGCCTTCTCGGCCACGGCCGCTCTCGCCGGCCTTGCCGGAGCGCTCGCGGTGCACCTTCAGGCGGTCGCCGACCCGGCCGGCTACGACCCGTTTCTCTCGTTCAAGCTGCTGGTCGCGGTGTTGCTGGGCGGCGCGGCGGCGACGCTCGGCCCGGCCACTGGTGTTGCGCTCCTCGGGCTGATCGGCCTCGTCTCGGGGCCGCTTTCCCGCCTTCTGCACCTGCCGCTCGAGCGTTTCGACACCGCGGTGGCCGCCACTTTGCTCGTCTTCGTGCTCGCCCTCGGTGGGGAGGGGATCGTCCCGTGGCTGGCCGCCCGCCCGCGGCGTGGAACTGCACCTCGGCGCGAGCCGCCCAGGCCCGCGACCCCGGCTCCGCCGGTACCGGCGGAGCCGATCCTTCGAGCCATCGGTCTGAGGAAGGCGTTCGGCGGCGTCGTCGCGGTGGATGACCTCTCTCTCGAGTTGGCCCGCGGCCAGACGACGGCGCTGATCGGGCCCAACGGCTCGGGCAAGACGACCGCGCTGCGGCTGATCTCCGGCGCTTCCCCAGCGGACGCAGGAGCGATCGAGCTCACCGGCAGAGACGTCACCGGCGAGAGCAGTGCCGACCGGGTGCGGCTCGGCATCGCCCGCACGCTCCAGACGACCTCCGCCTTCACCGAACTGACGGCGCTCGAAAACGTGCTGGTTGGGCGCGGAGTTCGTCGGCGCAATGGGGGTCTGGTGCGGACCGCGCTGGCGACGCCCAGAGCCCGCCGCGAGGACGAAGCCGCCGAGGCCGCGGCCCTGCAGGCGCTCGCGCTTGTCGGGCTCGGGGACGCGGCAGACACGCCGGCCCCCGAGCTGACGAGCTCGCAGCGGCGGCTGGTCGCCCTCGCCGCCGCGCTTGCGACCGAGCCGGACGTGCTGCTCGTGGACGAGCTGGCCGCCGGCGCGGGCGCTGAGGAGCTCGAAGGCCTCGCCGAGGTCGTCGATCGGATCCGCCGGCGAGGAGTCGCCGTGCTGGTCGTCGAGCACAACCTCCGACTCGTGCGGCGGGTAGCCGACCGGGTGGTGGTGCTCGCCGCGGGCACCGTCCTGGCCGAGGGGTCGGTTGCGGAGGTCGCCGCCAGCGGCGTCGTCCAGCAGGCATATCTCGGCACTCAGCGTCTATAAGCTCGCCTCCGTGCGCCGGCTCGCCTTCCTCCTCGCCGGTCTCGCGCTGATCGCGGCCGGGTGCGGCAAGAGCTCGGACGCCGATTCGCCGGGCCGGATCGTGATCGGCGTGGACGTGCCCGTGACGGGCAGCCCGTACGTGGCGCAGACGATCAAGCAGGGGGTCGAGCTCGCCGTCGGAAACCTCAACGGCAGCGGCGGGATCCGCGTCAGCTCGCGCAACTACAAGCTGGTCGTGAAGCTCTACGACAACCATCTCTCGGCCCGCCGCGCGGTCGAGAACACGCGCCGCGCCCTGGACGCGGGCGCCGTGGCCGTGGTCACCGACGGCACGGGAATCGAGGCGACGTGGCAGCTCGCCAACCGCGACGGCGTGGCGATCTGCATCGCCTACGACGGAGGCACAGGGCTCGTGGATGCGACCGGGCGGCCGAACGTCTTCCGGATCGCTCCGACGAACCGCGGCATCGCGTTCCGGTTTGCCGAGTACCTGATCCCCAAGAAGCTGAAGATCGCGCTGCTCGGCGACGACAGCGCATACGGGCGCCAGGGGGCAGCCGACGTGGCGCGGGCCTTCTCCGAGAACCCGGAAGCCGTCGCGCTGAAGCTGACCCTGCCGGCGGGCGAGACAGACCTCTCGCCGCAGATCCTGCGGGTCCGCCGCTCCGGCGCGACCGCTCTGCTCGTCTGGGCCCAACCGCCGGCGATCGCGGCCGTGCTCTCGGCGGCGCGCAGCATCGGCTGGGACGTCCCCGTCTACGCGCCCCCGACCGGCGCCGACCCGTTCATTCGCCAGCAGCTCGCCGACCACCCGGGCTGGGTAGACGGGCTCACGTTTGCCTCCGGGCGCATGACCGCCGAGGTCGGGACGGCGCCCTTCCTGAACTTCCAGTCCCAGTACGACTCCACCTACGGGGTCGACAGAGTCGGCGTGAAGACCGCGGCCGGCGAACCCGTCACGCAGCCGCCGGAGTTCGCGATGTACTCCTACGACTTCGTGCACGTCCTCGTCGCTGCGGTGAGCCGCGCGGCGTCCGTCGAGCGGGACAAGGTGCTGGCCGCGCTGAACGAGGTCACGACCCAGGGCGCTAACGGCGACGAGCGGGGCTTCAACGAGCACAGTCACGAGGGTGTGGTCGACGACGACGTCTACTTCGCGCGCTTCGAGGACATGGTCTTCAGGCCGGTGGCGGACGATGCGCTGTCGGCGACGCTCCCGCCGATTCCGCAGACCGCAGGCGGATGAGCCTTCGGCGGAGCCTGGGCCTGGCCGGCGCTGCCGCCGTGCTCGCGGCCCCGGCCCCGGCCGGGGCCGCGGTGCAGCAGGTGCTACTGCCCGGGCCGACGCCGTATCCGACCCAGAGCCCCCCGCTCGTCGCGGGAGGGGCGCCGGCTCCAGCCTCGCTGTCCTTTGCGATCCGCGGGCGGGCTCTCGAGCGCGTTGTCGCCGCGGTTGGGCCCAACGGCAAGCTCGTGTCGCTGCGCGTGCTGCACCGGCTCGTCCTCAGGGGCAAGGGCGACTACCTGATCGTGATCGGAGGGCCGGTTGAGGACGTGCGCGCGGGTGCAGGCTCCGACTCCCAGCCCGGGTTACGAACGAACCAGATCCTCTGGTCGGGCTTCTCGGCCGGCAAGAAGGTGCTGGCCGCAGACGCGCAGCTGCGGCCGCGCGAGGCCGGGCCATTCCTTCCGCTGCGGCTGCACCCGGTTCGCGGGAGCAACAGCTACTCGCTCACGATCACCAACGCGACCACCGTGTCTCAGATCGCGTACGCAGGAGAGGGCTTCCCGCGGCAGCTCGCCGGCCTGCTCGACCAGACCCGGCGCGAATCGCTCGCAGGAGGGCGGCTCTCGACGGCTTACGCCTCGGTGGACGGCCTCGTGCGCGTGCGCAAGGACGCGGCCCGCACCTCGGCACCGCTGCGCATCCAGGGATCCCTGCGCTTCCCGGCCGCGCCGAAATCGGCGCGCGGCGGCACCGTGCGCGGAAAGACCGTCTCGTTTTCGACCGTGCTCGGCGACAACAGCCCGCTCTCGCTCCGGGTGGGCGTGCGTGGCGGAGGAGGAGCGCCGCGCCTTCACGTTGTCGCGCGGCCGACGAACCTCGTGCGCGCCCTCGTCCCGCCGGACGCACCGAGCTGGGCCGTCGCGGTGCGCCGGCGGGCGATTCCGGCCGAGGTGCTGCTGCGCCGGCTGGTCGACACACGGATGCAACTCGTTCGCTCGGATCAGTACCAGGCGTTCCTCTCCAATCCCGACCCCCAAGGCACGAACCGCACCGTCTACGTCTACGAGTCCGCGGCCGCGCCGCGTCACCGGGCGGCCCCCGCTCGTGAGCCCGGCTCCAGCGATGGGGGGCTGGTGCTCGCGCTGGCAATCGCGGGCTCCGTGCTCGGCGCGGGTGGTCTGCTCGTGCTGTGGGCTCACAGCTAGCAACGGCAGGAACCCAGGCCGCGTTCACGAACCCGCCGGGGTGGCGGACACACCCGACGGAATCGTCCTTCGTCGGCACCGCGATCTCGTAGGGCGCCGGTGGCACCCCTGGGTCCGGCGGTTCCTCCTCGGTCTGGTGGCGGCGGTTTCGCTGCTCGCGCTGCTGAACGTCTTCGGCCAGTGGCCTTCCACCGCGACGGTTGCGGTGAGCGCGGCGACGCTCGAGATCCGCTCGCCTCCGGCGGTTAGGGGCGGCCTCCTGTTCCAGGCGCGCTACACCGTACGCGCAAGCCGTGCCCTGAAGGCGGCGACTCTGGTGCTTGGCAGGGGGTGGTTGGACGGCTTGACCGTGAACACGATCGAGCCGAGCCCCCTCAACGAGGCCAGCCGTGACGGCCGCCTCTCGCTCGAGCTCGGGCACATACCGGCCGGCGAGAAGCACGTGCTCTACATCCAGTACCAGGTCAACCCGACCACCGTCGGCAGCCACGCGCAGACCGTCGCGCTCTACGACGGCGACGAGCGGCTCCTGGTTCACGAGCGGAAGCTGCGCGTGTATCCCTAATGGACATCGTCTTCCGCGCCGCGATCGCGTTCCTCTTCATCCTCCTGTTGACGAGGATCGTCGGCCGGCGGGAGCTCGGCTCGCTCGAGCCGTTCGACCTGATCATGCTGATCGTACTCGGCGACCTCGTCCAGCAGGGCGTGACGCAGAGCGACTACTCCGTGACGGGCCTGCTGCTCGCCGGCGGGACGCTCGCGCTGATGCAGGTCGCCGCTTCGTACCTGAGCTTTCGGTTCCGCAGGCTGCGGCCGGTGCTCGACGGGGAGCCGATCGTGCTCGTCGAGGACGGGCGCCTGCTCGAGCGGAACCTCGGGCGGGAGCGCCTCACGACCGAGGAGCTCGCCGCGCAGGCGCGCTTGAACCAAATCGACTCGATCGACAAGGTTCGCTGGGCCGTCCTCGAGACGAGCGGCCGAATCAGCTTCATCCCGAAGCAGTAGCCTCCGGCCGGTGCCGCTCTACCTGACCGAAGCGGAGGTTGCGGAGCTGCTCGGCCCGGCTGATGCGCTCGAAGCCGTCGAGGCCTGCTTCCGCCGCCTGGCCGCGGGCGAGGTCCAGAACATCCCCCGCCAGCGCACGCGCTTCGAGGACGGGCACCTAGCGGTAATGTGGGCGGTCGACCGCGAGCTCGAGCTCGCGGGCCTAAAGTCCTACTCGGCGGGGCACGAGGGCGCCTCCTTCGTGGTCGTGTTGTTCGAGACCGAGTCGAGCAGGCTCGTCGCCGTGATGGAGGCGGACAAGCTGGGCCAGCTGCGCACCGGCGCGGCGAGCGGCGTGGCCGCGAAGTACCTGGCGAAGAAAGGGGCGGCTTCGCTCGGGATCATCGGCTGCGGCTGGCAGGCACGCAGCCAGGTCGCCTGCATGCGCGCCGCGCTGCCCTCGATCGAGAAGGTCGTCGCCTACTGCCGGAACGAGGAACGGCTGGCCGATTTCTGCAAGGAGACCGGCGCCGAGCCCGGGGAGAGCCATCGCGATCCGGCCGAGCAGGACGTCGTCGTGACGATCACCACCTCCCGCGACCCGGTGCTGCGGGGTGAATGGCTGCAGCCGGGCGCGCTCGTCTGCGCGGTCGGTGCCAACGACCCTCGCCGGCGCGAGCTCGACAACCCCGTACTCGAACGCGCCGCCTTCGTCTCCTGCGACTCACTCGAGCAGGCGAAGCGCGAGTCCGGCGACCTGATCGAGCCGATCGAGGCGGGCGTGCTCGACTGGCTCGAGGTGCACGAGCTTCAGGAGGTGGTCACCGGCGAGCTTCCGGGCCGGCAGGCCGACGACGACATCGTCCTCTTCAAGTCGAACGGCCTTGCTGCCTGGGACGTGGCCGTCGGTTCGGCCGTGCTCGACCGCGCCCGCGAGCGGGACGTCGGAACCGAGGTCTAGCCCTAAGGCGTCGCTTGGCGGCTCTTTAAGACAGCTTCTGCTGCTCCGAGGCGACCACGCCGGCGCCGAGCGCACGGATCACTTCGGGCCGGTCGAGCAGGCGCGCGAGCTCCTGCGGCGTCGCACGGTTGCGGATGTACGGATCCTGGAGGATCTCGGCGAGCGGCCGGCCGCGCTCGTGCTCGCGGATCACGTAGGCCGACAGCCGCTCCTCCTGCGAGGAGCGCGCGAAGAGGAACGAGAACGGGTTCCGCAGAAAGCTGGAGAGCCTGGCCATGCTGCGATCCTAGCGGCGGTTATGGTCCGGTCGTGAAGAAGCCGTCGTCACCCCGGTTCGCCGAACGCGAGGTGCACGGGGTCGACGACCGGGGCGAGGCGGAGCGAATCGTGATCTGGATCGAGCGGCTCCCCGGGGCGGTCTGGGCCGTGGGCCGGGCGGTGAACCCACAGCACCGGCCGAGTGACGAGCCGCGCAACGAGGACTACGTCTTCCAGGGCTACGAGCTCTCCGACGCGCTGGAGGCTGCGAACGGCGCGCTCAGCGACGACGCTCGCGTCTCGGCCGCGGACGGCCGCGTCGCGGAGGCGAAACCGTTCGAGCGCAACGAGCTCTTGAAGCCGCTCGAGCGCTGGTTCTTCGGCCGCTAGGGCTTGGCGGCCGGCCACTCGAGGTCGGCGTTCGGGATCGGGTCGCCGTGCGGGTCGTGCGTCGGGAACCCGAGCGCGCTGTCGATCCGGGCCTCGAGCTCTTCAGAGAGCACGTGCTCGAGCCGGTCGGCCTCGTCGTGGACCGCGTCCACGTGCAGCCCGAGCGTCCTGGCCAGGTAGAGCTCGAGCAGCCTGTGGTGGCGGATCACCTCGAGCGCGACCCGCTCGCCGGCCGGGGTCAGACGCACGCCGCGGTACGGCGCGTGCTCGACGAGCTTGAGGACGGCGAGCTTCTTGACCATCCCGCTCGCCGAGGCGGGCGAGACCTTTTGCTCCCGCGCCAGCGCGGTCACGGACACGCGGCCGCCCTCGGACTGGAGGTGGTAGAGCTCCTTCAGGTAGTCCTGGATCGCCTCGCTGAGACGCGGCTTCGACACCGGCCAAGTGTACGGCGCGGTTGCCTCGGTCACGCCTCTGCACCCCTGGTAGCCTCGGCGCCTCATGCTGATCCGACTGGGCCACAGCCCCGATCCCGACGACGCTTTCATGTTCTGGGGCCTCGCCTCGGGCGAGGTCGACCCGCGCCGCTTCGAGTTCGAGCACGTCTTGCGCGATATCCAGACGCTCAACGAATGGGCGCTGAAGGGTGAGCTCGAGGTGACCGCGATTTCGCTGGCCGCCTACCCGCTTGTACAGGAGCGCTACGTGCTCCTCCCGCACGGCGCCTCGATGGGCTCGGGCTACGGGCCGATCGTCGTCGCGCGGGAGGAGATGTCCACTGCCGACCTGCGGGACGTCGAGATCGCCGTGCCCGGTGAGCTGACGACCGCCTTTCTCGTTTTGCGCATGTGTCTGGGCGGCTTCCGCTACCGAGAGGTCCCCTTCGACCAGATCATCGAGGAGGTGCACTCCGGACGCGTCGATGCGGGTCTGCTGATCCACGAGGGGCAGCTGACCTACGAGGCGGATGGACTGAAGAAGGTCGTCGACCTCGGCGAGTGGTGGCTGCTGGAGACCGGGCTGCCCCTGCCGCTTGGCGCGAACGTCGCCCGGCGAGACGTCGGTGCTGGGAACCTGTTCGAGCTCTCCGAGGTGCTGCGCGACTCGATCCAGGCCGGGCTCGACAACCGCGACGAGGCGATGGAGTACGCGCTCCAGTTCGGCCGCGGCCTCGACACCGAGCTGGCCGACCGCTTCGTCGGGATGTACGTGAACGAGCTCACCTGCGACTACGGCGATGAAGGTCGGCAGGCCGTCCGGGAACTGCTCGGCCGCGCCGAGGCGCTCGGCACCTACGAGCAACCCGTCAAGGTCGAGTTCGTCGGCTAGCGTTGGCGCGGTGAGCCGCGCCGTTGTTCTCTCCGCCGTGCGCACGCCAGTCGGGCGCTACGGCGGTGTGCTCGCGGGCGAGCGTCCGGACGATCTCGCCGCGCTCGTGATCGGCGAGGCAGTCTCGCGGGCCGGCGTGCCGGCGGACGCGATCGAGGACGTTTACTTCGGCGCCGCCAACCAGGCCGGCGAGGACAACCGCAACGTCGCGCGCATGGCGTCGCTGCTCGCGGGACTACCGCAGTCGGTGGCAGGCGTGACGCTGAACCGGCTCTGCGCATCGGGTCTCTCCGCGGTCGTTTCGGCGTGCCATGCGGTGGCTGCCGGCGACGGAGACCTGTTTGTGGCGGGCGGGGTCGAGTCCATGTCTCGCGCACCGCTCGTCATGGCCAAACCCGAGCAGCCCTTCGCGCGTGGGAACCAGATTGTCTGGGACACGACTCTCGGCTGGCGCTTCCCGAACCCGCGACTGGAGGAGCAGTTCCCGCTCGAATCGATGGGCGAGACAGGCGAGAACGTGGCCGAGCGGTACGCCGTCTCCCGCGAGGAGCAGGATGCGTTCGCGCTCCAGTCGCAGCGGCGTTGGGCGGAGGCGGACTCGGAAGGGCGCTTCGCAGACGAGCTCGTGCCGGTACGGGAGGTGGCGCGCGACGAGCATCCGCGTCCCGATACGAGCCAGGAGAAGCTGGCCGCGCTGAAGCCGGCGTTTCGCGAGGGCGGCACGGTGACCGCGGGCAATTCGAGCGGGCTCAACGACGGGGCGGCGGCGCTCGTGATCGCAAGCGAGGAGCGTGCGGGGGGGCTGGGGGCAGAGCCGCTCGGCGCGTTCGTCGGCTCCGCGGTCGCAGGCGTGGACCCGCGGGTGATGGGCATCGGCCCGGTGCCGGCCGTGAGCAAGCTGCTCGAGCGCGCCGGGATCGGCGTCGAGGAGCTCGACCTGGTCGAGCTGAACGAGGCGTTCGCCTCGCAGAGCCTCGTCGTGATCCGCGAACTCGGGCTCGATCCCGAGCGCGTGAACGTAAACGGCGGCGCGATCGCGCTGGGCCACCCGCTGGGGATGAGTGGCGCGCGCCTGGTGGTCTCGCTCCTGCACGAGCTGCGCCGCAGAGGAGGGCGCTACGGGCTTGCCACCCTGTGCGTAGGCGTAGGCCAAGGGCAGGCCGCGCTCTTCGAGCGCTAGCTCAGCGGCGGCCGGATGTAGATCGTGCCCTCGTGCTTGATCGGCACGAATGGCGCGCCGATGCTCATGATCACGCTCTCAGCGTGCGCGAGCACCTCGTCTGCGGCCTCGTCGGCCTCGCTCTCGACCGGGACCTCGATCCCGACCTCGTCCACGGGCCCCGCATCGAGCCCACTCGCGCGCAGCTCCTCGAGCAGCCGGTCGCGGTCCGGAATACGGGCCGCCTCGACCTGAACGGTCTCCGTCATGCCCGTGTTCTGCCCGGCCGTCTCCGAGCGGAAACTCGCTATCGTCCGGCCGATGGCGGTCGCAACCGAGCGCGAGTACGGCCTTTTCATCAACGGCCAGTCGGCGGACCCGGCCTCCGGCGAGTTCCAGGACCTCATAGAGCCCGCCACCGGTGAGCCGCTTGCCAGGGCGGCGATGGGCAACGAGGCCGACGTCGACCGCGCGGTGGACGCCGCTCGCGCTGCGCTCGCAGGCGACTGGGCCAAGACCCCGCCCACCGAGCGCTCGCGGCTTCTGCACGCGCTCGCCGACGCCCTCGTCGCCAACCGCAAGGAGCTCGCCGAGCTCGAGGCGCGCAATGTCGGAAAGGCGATCTCCTCCGTCAAGGCCGAGTTCCATCAAGCCGTCGAGAACTTTCGCTTTTACGCCTCGGCGATCGCCTCGATCGGCGGTCGCTCCAACCCGATCGGTGGCTCGCTCCTCTACTACTCGCTGAAGGAGCCGGTCGGCGTGTGCGGCCAGATCGTCCCCTGGAACTACCCGCTGATGATGACGACGTGGAAGCTCGCGCCGGCGCTCGCGGCCGGCTGCACCGTCGTTTTGAAGCCCGACTCGGCGACGCCGCTCTCCGCGCTCCGCATGGCCGAGCTCGCCACCGAGGTCGGCTTCCCACCCGGCACGATCAACGTCGTTCCGGGGCCGGGCCCGGTCGTCGGCGCGCACCTCGTGCAGCACCCGGGCGTCGAGAAGATCGCCTTCACCGGCTCGACCGCGACGGGGTCGGAGATCATGCGGCTCGCCTCTGGCGGCATCAAGCGTCTGATCCTCGAGCTTGGTGGCAAGAGCCCGAATGTCGTCTTCGCCGACGCTGACCTAGACGACGCGATCCCGAGCTCGGTCTGGGCGATCTACTACTCGGCGGGCCAGAGCTGCGAAGCGCGTTCGCGCGTGCTCGTCGAGCGGCCGGCCTACGACGACTTCGTGGCGCGCTTCAGCGAGGCTGCAGACAAGCTGAAGATCGGCGATCCGCTCGACCCGGAGACGCAGGTGGGCTCCTTGATCTCGACCGAGCATCGCGACCGCGTGCACGGCTACGTCGAGGCAGGCCGCGCAGAGGGCGCCGAGGTCGTGACCGGAGGCGAGGCCGGCGACGGCAAGGGAGCGTTCTACCCGCCGACGGTGCTCGCAGAGGTGGACAACTCGATGCAGGTGGCTCAGGAGGAGATCTTCGGCCCGGTCGTGACGGTGACCCCCTTCGAGGATGAAATGGATGCCGCGCGGATCGCGAACGACGTTCGCTACGGGCTGATGGCGACCGTTTGGACGGGTGACCCGGCCCGCGGCCACCGCCTGGCGCGGAAGATCAAGGCCGGCACCGTGGGGATCAACATGCCGTACACGGCGTTCCCGGGGATTCCGTTCGGCGGTTACAAGCAGTCCGGGTTCGGCCGCGAGCTCGGGCTCGAGACACTCGACGCGTACCTCGAGACGAAGAGCGTGATCGTCTCCACCAGCCCGAAACCGTCCAACCCGTTCGGCCTCTAGCGGCTCCGAGCCGCTATGACCCAAGACACCTAGGGGACCCAAAGCGTCACTGGCGGCGCGCGTCTACGGCCGACACCAACGTCGAAGGAGCGAGATAAGCTGCCGCGGTCGCCATGGAAATTGGCTTGAATCAGTGGTGCATCACCGTGCGCCTCACCCCTGAGCCGTCAAACCCGTTAGGCCTGTAGACGAGAGCCGCTACCGCTGGCTCGTGCTCGCGGCAGGCACTGCCGCGCAGACCTCGTTCGCCGCAGTCCTGATCGGATTGCCCGTGTTGGCGCCTGCGCTTCGCGATGCCTACGACCTGAGCCTCTTCCAGATCGGGATCGTGCTAGACAGCATCTGGATCGGGCCGATCGTCACGCTGCTGCCGTGGGGGCTGCTGGCCGACAGACTCGGCGAGCGGCTCGTGCTGGCGGTCGGGCTCGGCGGCTGCGGCGCGGCGCTGGTCGGCGCCGCTCACGCGGGAAGCTTCACGCAGCTCATCCTGCTGCTCGCGCTCGCGGGCGCTGCCGGAGCCAGCGTCAACTCGGCCAGCGGGCGAGCGGTCATGCATTGGTTCCCGGCCTCCCAGCGGGGGCTTGCACTGGGCGTACGCCAGACGGCGATCCCGCTCGGCGGGCTGATCTCGGCCCTGTCGCTGCCGGCCCTCGGGCTGCGCTCGGCCTTCGTCCTGCTGGCCGCTCTCTGCTTCGCCGGCGCGATTTTTGGGACCGCGGTGATCAGGGAGCGAGAGGCAGCCGAGGACGTACTCGAGCCCCGCGGTTTGCGGGTGACGCTGCGTGACACTCGCCTCTGGTGGCTGTGCGGGGGCAGCAGTCTCTACCTCGTTGCGCAGGTCGCGGTGACGGGCTTCGTCGTGCTGTTCCTGCACGACGAGCGCGGCTTCTCCGCCGGAGAGGCCGCGGGTGTGCTCGCCGGAATCCAGGTGCTGGCGACTCTTCTTCGGATCGTGACGGGCCGCTGGTCGGACGTGATCGGTTCGCGGCTCAGTCCGCTCCGGCTCCTCGGCGTGGCGAGCGGCCTCACACTGGCGGTCGCTGCGTCCGTCCTCGATGCGCCCGTGGGACTCCTCGTGGTCGCGTTCATCCTGGCCGGCGGACTTGCGATGTCGTGGAACGGGCTCTCATTCACCGCCGCTGCCGAGCTCGCGGGCCGAGGCCGAAGCGGGGCGGCAATCGGGATGCAGCAGACGTCCCTGTCGGTGGCCGGCGCTGCCGTTCCGCCTGCGTTCGCCGCGCTCGTCGCGGCCACCTCGTGGCGGGTTGGTTTCGCGCTCGCTGCGGTGTTCCCGCTCGTCGGGGTACAGCTTCTCCGTCCCCTCCGGACTGAGCGAGCCTAGAGTTCGCCGGTGCGCCTTCTCGAGCGGCTGGAGCAGCTCTACGCGATCGGCGGCGGGCCGGGAGCAAACCGGCTCGGCGGGAGCCCGCAGGAGGACGAGGCGCACGACCTCGTCGCCGGCTGGATGCACGAGGCTGGGCTCGAGGTCGAGCGGGACGAGGCGGGCAACCTCTACGGCCGCCTGCGCGGGCGCAAGCCGGAGCTGCCGGAGGTCTGGACCGGCTCCCATCTCGACTCGGTTCCGGCGGGCGGGCGCTTCGACGGTGCGCTCGGCGTGGTCGGCGGGCTCGAGGCAGTCGAGCGGGCCGGGCAACAGGAGCGGACGCTCACGGTCGTCGCATTTCGGGACGAGGAGGGTTGCAGCGGGCCGGGCTGCGTCGGCTCGCGGGCGCTCTGTGCGGCTTGGTCGGCTTCCAGGCCCTCGGCGTTCGTCGAGCTCCACGTCGAGCAGGGGCCGCGGCTGCAGGAGGCCGGGGTGCCGCTTGCCGTTGTCACGGGGATCGTCGCCACGGCGAAAGGAGAGGTCGTCTTCGAGGGCCGGGAAGGGCACGCGGGAACGACGCCGATGGCGGGCCGATCGGATGCTCTCCTCGCGGCCGCGGAGTTCGTGCTCGAGTTACGCGATGCGGCGGCTGCCGTGGAGGGAGCGGTCGCGACGGTGGGTCGGCTCGAGGTCGAGCCCGGCGCGAGCAACGTGATCCCAGCGCGGGTTCGGGTGAGCGTCGACGCGCGCGCGCCGGATCTCGAGCGGGTTGACGAGGTGCTGGCCGCCGTCCGGGCCGAGCTCTCCCGGACGGCGGAGGTCGAGATGGCACCCTGGCCCACGGAGGCCTTGCGGGAGCAGCTGGTCGGCCTGGGGGTGCCGGTGATCGAGCTGGCCTCTGGTGCCGGTCACGACGCCGGCGTCTTGGCAGCTGCAGGAGTGGCGACGGGCATGCTCTTCGTCCGCAGCTTGAACGGCGGAATCAGCCACTCGCCAGACGAGCTTTCGGCGGGGGAGGACATCGCGCAGGCCGTGACCGCTCTGCAGGGCGCGCTGGTTCGGCTGGCCTCGTCTGTGGACGGCTAGTTCCTGTCTTGGCTGGCCCCGGTCACAGACAGGAGCGCAAATCGGCGGTACGATCGCGGCGGGCGGTGGGTGGAACTCCACATCCCCACCCAAGGGTGGGGTGGCGGGTTTTTCCGGGCTAGTCCTCTTCGAAGCGGATCGGCTGGGCGCCTTCCCAGAGGGCGGTTCGACCGAGCTCCGGGAGTCGCTCGACGCCTTCCACCACGGTCGCGAAGTGGTTCCCCGCTAGCGGGCCTGCCTTGCTCGCGAACGAGGTCGAGCCGTACGGGAAGAGGATCTCCGTCTCGCTGAGGCCGCCGGGGTAGAAGAGAAGGTGACCCGGCGCCGGATAGCACACCGCGTTCTCGGGTCCCAGGCCGACGTCCAGCTCGCCGAACGGGATCCAGCAGGCCTCGCCGCTCCAGCGCGCGTGGATGATCCGGCTCTCCAGCGGCAGTAGCGTGCGGAAGGCGGCCACGGTCTCCGGCGCGGCCTCGTCTTCAAGCCGTGCCTCGAACCGGTACTCGCCGGCGGAGATCTCGAGCATCGGCGGAACCTACTTGATCTCCGCGCCTTGCCGGATCCAGGCGCCGAGCTCGTCGCGTTCCGCCTGCGTCATGCCGGTCGAGTTCCCGAGCGGCATGGTCTTCGAGGTCACGGCCACGCGCTCGATCAGGCTGGCCTGTGCCTCGATCTGCTCGGGGTTGTCGAACACGATCCCGAGCGGCGCAGCGTCCACCTTGGTCGGCTGGGCGGAGTGGCATGGCACGCAGCGTGCCTGGACGATCGCCTGCGCCCGGGCAAACGGGACCGCCGCAGTCCCCGCCGGCGCGGAGCCCGAGCCGTCGTCCGGCCGAACGGCCACCGCCACCGCCGCGATCCCGAGCGCGGCGGTGATCGGAATCAACCAGACCGTCCGCCCTGCGTGGCGGAGGTTGAA
Source organism: Gaiellaceae bacterium (assembly GCA_035296785.1). GTDB lineage: Bacteria > Actinomycetota > Thermoleophilia > Gaiellales > Gaiellaceae > AC-32. The sequence goes on along the minus strand of DATHAF010000046.1, from coordinate 35,668 downwards.
GAAGTGCCGGATCCAGGCGCCGATCGTCATCAGCACAACCAGGACAAGCCAGGACCAGCTGTGCCCGTACGTGGCCGGAAAGTGGTTGCTCAGCATCGCGAAGACGACCGGCAGCGTCAGGTAGTTGTTGTGCACCGAGCGCTGCTTGGCTCGCAGAGCCGGCGCGGGATCCGGCTCGCGCCCCGCCTCCTTGGCGCGGATGAGATCCCAGTGCGCCGGAATGATGACGAAGAAGACGTTGCCGACCATCATCGTGCCGAGCATCGCCCCGACCTGGACATAGGCCGCCCGCCCGCTGAAGAGCTCGCTCGCCCCCCACGCCGCCAGGGTCGTGAGGCCGAGCAACGCCGCGGCCAGCACGAGCTCGTTCCGCAGCAGACGGCAGAGCACGTCGTAAACGATCCACGCGACGGCCAACAGCCCGATGCTGATCCCGATCGCCGCCGGGTCGCTGAGGTCGGCCACGTTCCTGTCGATCAGGTACGTGTCCGCGTTGAAGTAGTAGAGGAAGACCATCAGCGCGAAGCCCGAGAGCCAGGTCGTGTAGGCCTCCCATTTGAACCAGTGCAGCGGCTCGGGCAAACGCGGCGGCGCTAGACGGTACTTCAGCACCTGGTAGAAGCCGCCCCCGTGAATTTCCCAGGCCTCGCCGCCGACCCCGCGCTCCGAGTCCTTCGGGTCGGCGGGCGGGCGCAAGTGGTTGTCGAGGGCGATGAAGTAAAACGAGGCGCCGATCCAAACGATCCCCGCGACCACGTGCAGCCAGCGTGCAAGGAACTGCAGCCACTCGTTCGCGTATGGGTCCATCAGCCTCGTTCCAGGCGATCGCGCGCGATCGCGACCAGCTCGTCCAGTGCGGTCTCCAGCTCCTCCTCGCGCGTCCGCTCGAGGCGCTCGCCGAGCACCTCGAGGATCTCCGCCTTCGACCGCCGGTTCACGAACACGACGAAACGGAAGCCGAACTTCTCCTCGTAGACCTGATTCAGGTAGGCCAGCTCGGTCTGCACCACCGGGTCTGCGTCGGGACCTTGCTCCTGCGCCGACCGCGCCGAGAGACCCTTCGCCCCGATCGGCGGGTGCGCGTTCAGCGCCTCGAGCTTCTCGGCCTCGCTCAGCTCCGCGATTACCTCCGGCGCGGCCTCGAGCGGGTCCTCACGCTCGGCGAGCAGGTCGACGAAGCGGGTCCTGCCCTCGAAGAGCTCCGCGAGCTCTTCGAGACTCAGCTTCCCCGGTACGTCGTGCACGCGTAGGAGGAAACAAGAAGCGGGACGTGATGATGACCTTCGGCGAGCTCGAGCTCCAGCTCGAGGCGCTTGAAGTACGGCGATGCCGGGTGGAACACGAGACGGTACGCACCGGGGTCGAGCTCGGCCGCGAGCGAGCCGATCCGCCCGTCGCCGTCCGTCTCGCCTGCCGCGATTTCCTCATCCCCGCGATAGAGCTCGACCCGAACGCCGGTTCCAGGGCGGCCATGCTCGGTGTCGAGCACGTGCGTCGAGAGCGAGACGCTCATCGCGTGAACTTCTCCGCCTGGCGGCGATGCTCCTGCGCGATCTGCCGCTCGTCGGCCTTCACCAGCCGCCCTTGGCGTACGACGTCCTCGCCGGCCACCACGAGCTGATAGACGCGGTGCGGCCCGCTGAGTACCAAAGCAGCGACCGGGTCTTCGGCGCCGCCGAGCTCGAGCCCGTCGGTCCGCCAGACCGCGAGATCCGCGCTGCGGCCAGGCTCGAGCGAGCCGAGATCTTCACGGGCGAGCACCCCCGCGCCACCGCGAGTGCCGAGCCGCAACGCCTCGCGCGCCGTCAGTGCCTTCGGGCCGCCGCGCCCGCGTGCGACGAGGAGCGCCTGCTTGACCTCGAGGAAGAGGTCGCCGCGCTCGTTCGAGGCCGAGCCGTCGACGCCGAGTCCCACCCGAACGCTCGCGTCGAGCAGGCTGCGCACCGGCGCAACACCGGCTCCGAGCCGCAGGTTCGAGGTGGGGCAGTGCGCGACGCCCGTGCCCGATTCCGCGAACCGCGCGATGTCGCCGTCGTCGAGGTGGACGCAGTGCGCGCACCAGACGTCTCCGTCGAGCCAGCCGAGCTGCTCGAGGTACTCGACCGGTCGGCAGCCGTACAGCTCCTGGCAGTACGCCTCCTCCTCGACGGTCTCGGCCAGGTGCGTGTGGAGCTGCAGCCCCAGGCGCCGTGCCAGCTCGGCCGACTCACGCATCAGACGCCCGGAGACGGAGAACGGCGAGCAGGGCGCGACCACCAGCTCCGGGTAGCGAGCCGCGAGTCGCTCGGTCTCGGCGAGCACCTCGTCCGGATCCTCGACGAGCTCGTCCGGCGGGAGGCCGCCGTCGGACGCCCCCAGATCCATCGAGCCTCGCGAGGGGATCAGGCGCACGCCCAGCTCGCTGGCCGCGGTCATCTCCGCCTCGACGAGGTCACCGCCGCCGCCCGGGAAGACGTAGTGGTGGTCGAAGACCGTCGTGCAACCGGAGAGCGCGAGCTCGGCAAGGCCGCTCTTCGCGGCGGCGTGCTCGGACTCGGCGTCGATCCGCGCCCACACCGGATAGAGGGTCTTCAGCCAGGTGAAGAGGTCGGCTTCCTGCGCGCGGGCGCGTGTGAGCGTCTGGTAGAGGTGGTGGTGGGTGTTCACCAGGCCGGGCGTGACCAACGCGCCGCCAAGGTCCTCCCGCTCGTCCACCTCGGGCTCGGCGCCGCCTGCGACCTCTTGAACCACGCCGTCCTCGACCAGCACCCAGCCGGACTCGTGCTCCGTGCCCGCCTCGTCCATCACGACGACGTACGCGTTGGCGAAGAGCCGCTTCAAACTCGTAGCGACACCAGCTCGAAGCGGTCGACGTCTACGAGGCCCTGATCGGTCAGCTTGAGGCTCGGGATCACCGACAGCGCCAGGAACGCCATCGTCTGGAACGGCGAGGAGAGGGTGCAGCCGAGCTTCGCCGCGGCTTCGATGCAGCCGCGGCTGGCCTCGACGACCTCCTGCAGCGGCGCGTTCGAGATGATCCCGGCGATCGGGAGTGGAAGCTCGGCGCGAACGCCGAGGTCGTCCACGACCACCACGCCGCCTCCGATCTCGGTGAGTCGACCGATCGCGCGTGCCATGTCGTCGTCGTCGGTGCCCACGACGACGATGTTGTGCGCGTCGTGCGAGAAGGTCGAGGCGAGCGCGCCGGAGCGCAGGCCGAACCCGCGGACGAGACCGACGGCCATGCGGCCCGTACCGAGGTGCCGCTCTACGACGGCCATCTTGGCGAGGTCGCGCTCCGGGTCGGCAACGACCTGGCCGTCCTCGACCTTCGGCTCGTCGACGAGCGACTCGGTGAGGATCTGGTCGGGAATCACGCCGATCACCCGCGCCTGCCCGCCTTCCCAGGGAATGGTGAAGTCGCGGGCCGCGACATGGCGCACGCGCACGGTGTGCTTCACCCACTCGGGCACCTCCACCCGCTCGATCTCGCCGAGCGGGTTGCCCCGCTTGAGCACCGTCTCCGGCACGAAGCTCTCTAGCTCGGAGAGCAGGAGCAAGTCGGCCTGGTAGCCGGGCGCGATCGCGCCCAGATGAGCCAAGCCGTGCCAGGTAGCCGGATTGAGCGTGGACATCACGAGCGCGTCCTCGGCAGGGATGCCGGCGGCGACGGCGTCGCGCACCATCGTGTTGATGTGGCCGTCCTCGGCGATGTGCTCCGGCTCGCGGTCGTCGGTGCAAAAGGCGATCCGGTGGGGGCCGTACTCCTGCGCGAGGGGGAGCAGGGCGTGCAGGTTGCGTGCGGCCGAAGCCTCGCGGATCAGGAGCCACATCCCGGCTCGCAGCCGCTCGCGGCCTTCCTCGATCGTGAACGCCTCGTGGTCGGAGCGGATCCCGGCCGAGGCGTAGGCGTTCAGCGTCTTGCCCCTCACCCCGGGCGCGTGGCCGTCCACGTGCTCGGCCCCCGGCAGCGCGAGCTTCGCGAGCTCGTGCGGGTCGCCGGAGACGACCCCGGGGAAGTTCATCATCTCGGCGAGGCCGATCACGCGCCGTCGACGCAAGAGCCCCTCGAGGTCGCCGGGCGAGAGCGGCCGGCGTGGGGTCTCGAAGCGCGACGCGGGGATCGACGACGAGGCCATGAAGTAGACGTCGAGCGGGAGAGCTCCGCAGATGTCGAGGAGCCAGTGGACGCCGTCTGTGCCGAGCACGTTCGCGATCTCGTGCGGGTCGACGACGACGGTGGTCGTTCCGAGCGGGAGCACGAGCCGCGTGAACTCGTCCACGAGCAGCTTGGTGGTCTCGAGGTGCATGTGCGCGTCGATGAACCCGGGCACGACGAAGCACCCGGACGCGTCCAGCGTCTCGGTGCCCTCGTAGTCGCCGAGGCCGGCGACGTAGCCGTCCACGACCGCGACGTTGGCCTCGAGCCATTCGCGGGTGAACACCGAGAAGACGCGGCCGCCGCGGACGACGAGGTCGGCGGGCTCGTCCCCCCGTGCCACCGCCAGCCGTCGGGAGAGGTCGGGCATCCGCGCGACGATACCCTTGCCCGCGCGTGGACGTCCTCACTCCCCGGTCTCTGGACGAGGCTCTTCGGCTCAAAGCGGAGCGGCCCGAGGCGGTGCCGATTCAGGGTGGCACCGACGTGATGGTCGAGCTCAACTTCGACCGCGCCCGCCCGGCTGCGTTGCTTAATCTGAACGAGGTGCCGGAGCTGCGAGGCTGGTCGGCCGAGAACGGGACGCTGCGGATCGGCTCCGGGCTCACCTACACCGGGGCGATGGAAACGCCCCTCGCCCCGGCGGCCCTCGCTCTCGCCGAGGCCTCGCGCACCGTCGGAGGCCCGCAGATTCGCAACCGCGGCACGATCGGCGGAAATCTCGGCACGTCCTCGCCTGCGGGTGACGCGCTCCCGCCGCTCCTCGTCTACGGCGCCGAGCTAGAGCTCGCCAGCACGAAGGGCTCACGAACCGTGCCGCTCGCCGAGTTCCTGGTAGGCCCGAAGCAAAACACGCTCGAGCCGGACGAGCTGATCGTCGTTGTACGGGTGCAGGCCGGCGGGCCGCGCCAGACCTTCATGAAGGTCGGCCCGCGCAACGCGATGGTGATCGCGGTCGTCTCCCTCGCCGTCGTGGTGGACGAGGAACGCGATGAGGTGCGTGCCGCATTCGGCTCCGCCGGGCCTGTGCCGGGCCTCGTGATCGTGTCGCTCGATGAGCGTGACGAGCTCCCCGAGCGCGTGGCCGCGGCCGCCAGCCCGATCGACGACGTGCGGGGCACGGCGACCTACCGTCGCCACGCGCTGCGCGTTCTCACCTCCCGCGCGCTCGAGAGGTGCCTCGCGTGAGGGTTCAGCTGACCGTCAACGGCGAGCGCAAGGAGACGGAGGTCTGGGAGGGCGAGAGCCTGCTCTTCGCGCTGCGCGAGCGACTCGGCCTGCCCGGCTCGAAGAACGCCTGCGAGCAAGGCGAGTGCGGATCGTGCTCCGTGCTACTCGACGGGACGATGGTCTGCGCCTGCCTCGTGCTCGCGGCGCAGGCCGACGGCCACCACGTCGTCACCGTCGAGGGCCTGGCTCAGGACGGGCAGCTGCACCGCGTGCAGGAGGCCTTCGCCGAGACCGGCGCCGTCCAGTGCGGCTTCTGCACACCCGGCCTGGTCGTCGCGACCGCTGACCTGCTCGAGGCCAAGCCCGACCCGAGCGAGGACGAGATCCGCGAGGCCCTCTCCGGCAACCTCTGCCGCTGCACCGGCTACGCGAAGATCTTCGACGCCGTCAGGCTCGCGGCCGGCCGGTGAGCGCGCCCGTCCGGGAGAAGCTCGAGCTCGGCCGCGTCGGCGAGAGCGTCAAGCGGGTGGACGCGATCTCCAAGGTCACCGGCGAGTTCGCTTATGCGAGCGACCTGATCGCCGCTGGGATGCTCTGGGGCCACACCGTCCGTAGCCCGCACTCGCACGCGCGCATCGTCGAGATCGACATCTCGCAGGCGCTGACGATGGCCGGGGTGCATGCGGTTCTCACGCACGCCGACGTGCCCGGCGCGAAGACCTACGGGCTCGAGTTCGCCGACCAGCCTGTGCTGGGGATCGACCGCGTCCGCTACTTCGGCGAGCCCGTGGCGCTGGTCGCGGCCGAGCATCCGGAGCAGGCGCGGCGGGCCGCCGAGAAGGTCGTCGTCACCTATGAGCCGCTCGAGCCAGTCGTCGATCCCGAGCGGGCGACCGAGCAGGATCCGATCCACGGCCAGAACCCGACCGCCGGCCACGGCTTCCGCGAGGACCCGCGCCCCAATGTTCTGCGGTCGATCGTCGTCCGTCACGGCGACCCGGATGCGATCGGCGACGTCTCGGTCAGCGGCGTCTACGAGATCGGCATCCAGGACCAGGCGTTCCTCGGGCCGGAGTCGGGGCTGGCCGTGCCCGACGGCGAGGGCGGCGTGGACGTGTACGTCGCCACCCAGTGGCTGCACGTCGATCGCGATCAGGTCGCCCCGTGCCTCGGGCTCGAGAAGGAGCGGGTGCGGATCCACCTCGCCGGCGTGGGAGGCGCCTTCGGCGGGCGCGAGGACCTCTCGATGCAGATCCATGGCGCGATGCTCGCCCTCCACACCGACCGGCCCGTGAAGATGGTCTACACCCGCGAGGAGTCGTTCGTCGGCCACGTCCACCGACACCCGGCGAAGATCTGGATGGAGCACCGCGCCAGCCGCGAGGGGAAGCTTGTCTGCGTCCGCGCGCGGATCCTGCTGGACGGCGGTGCCTACGCGTCGAGCTCTGCGGCGGTCACGTCGAATGCGGCCGCCTTTGCCTGCGGGCCCTACAAGGTCGAGAACGCGTTGATCGAATCCACCTGCGTCTACTCGAACAACCCGCCCTGTGGCGCGATGCGCGGCTTCGGCGCGGTGCAGGGCTGCTTTGCACACGAGGCGCAGATGGACAGGCTCGCAGCCGAGCTCGCGATCGACCCGGTCGAGCTGCGGCTGCTGAACGCGCTCGAGACCGGCGACACGATGCCGATGGGCCAGAAGATCAGGGGATCACTGCCCGTAGCCGAGGTGATCAAGCGTGCGGCGGCGTTGCCCGTGCCGGGGCCCGAGGAACTGCCGCGCGACCCGATCCGTCTTCCGGGCGGCGCCGGCAACACAACGCGGGGCGAAGGCGTGCAGCGCGGAGTCGGCTTCGCCGTCGGCTTCAAGAACGTCTGCTACTCGGAGGGCTTCGACGACGCCTGTTCTGCGCGGGTGCGGCTCCGGCCGGGCGCGGGCGAGGAGCTCAACGCCGAGGTGCAGTGCGCCGCAGCAGAGGTTGGGCAGGGTGTGACGAATGTGATCCTCCAGGTCGCGCGCACCGAGCTGGACACCGAGGACGTCGCGCTCGCGCCCGGCTCGACCGACGGCGTCGGCTCGGCCGGATCGGCCTCGGCCTCGCGCCTGACCTGGATGGCCGCCGGCGCAGTGCGGCTCGCCTGCCGGGACGCGCTGGCCGAGTTCCAGGACACCGGCCGCGAGGTCGACCTCGAGCGCACCTACCACCACTCGCGCACCTTTCCGCTCGACCCCGAAAGCGGCCAGGTGACCGGGGAAGGCGTGCACGTCGCGTACATCTGCGCGGCGATGCGCGTGGTCGCGGAGGTGGACGTCGAGCTCGGACTCACCCGCGTCGTGTGGATCGGTGCGGCCCAGGACGTCGGCAAGGCGATCAACCCGCAGGCCGTCTTCGGCCAGATCGAGGGCGGCGCAGCCCAGGGTCTCGGTCTCGCGCTGATGGAGGAGATCCAGACACGCGACGGGCTGATCACCAACGCCAGTTTCACCGACTACCTGATCCCGACCACGCTGGACATGCCGCCGATCGACTCGGAGCTGATCGAGGAACCGGACCCGGACGCGCCCTACGGCGCTAAGGGCGTCGGCGAGCCGCCGACTGTGGTCTCGACCGCCGCGGTCGTCTCGGCCCTGCGCGCCGCCAGTGGACGCGAGCTGGCTCGGGTCCCGGTCCGCTCGGACGACCTGGCCGGGTTGTAGACGTGCTCTCGCGCTGCAGCACGATCGCCACCGCGGCCAGGATCAGCAGCGCACCGAAGACGATGCGAAGCGTGATCGACTCGTGCAGAACGATCACCCCGAGCGCGATCGCGATCACCGGGTTCACGTAGGCATAGGTCGAGACCTTGGCGATGGGCGCGTTCGCCAGCAGCCACACGTACGCGCTGTAGCCGAGCAGCGAGCCGAAGACGATCAGGTAGACGAGCCCGAAGATCGAGCGGCCCGACCAGCGCGAGGGATCGAGCTCGCTAGGGCTGTAGGCGACGAGGCCGATCACGAGCAGCACGAGCCCCCCGGCGAGCATCTCGTAGCCCGTCGCGACGAGCGCGTCTCCGGGCACCGGCATCCGGGGCGAGAGAAACGAGCCGAGAGCCCACATGAACGAGCCGGCGACGGTCAGGAGCAGGTAGCTCAGCGGGCCGGTGTCGCTGCCCGGATGGACGAGCAGCACGATGCCGCCGAAGCCGATCACGAGTCCGATGGTCGACACGAGGTCCGGTCGCTCCCTCGCGGCTAGGCGTAGCAGCAGCACCCAGAGCGGGATCGCCGCGATGATGAGCGAGGTGAGCCCGATCGGCACCTTCTGCTCCGTGACGAAGAGGATCGAGTTCGCGCCCGGCAAGAGGAGGCCGACGACAGCCGCCGAGGCGAGCTCGGTTCGCCGCACCATCAGCGTCCCCGAGCCTCGCCGCCAGGCGATGAACCCGAGCATCAGGAGGCCGGCGATCGTGAAACGTACCCCTGCCCCGAAGAGGCCCGGCATCGTCTCGCCCGCGAGCTCGATCCCGAGGTAGGTCGAGCCCCAGACGATGTAGACGACCCACAGGCCGATCCAGACTTTTGCGCGCGTGCTCACGCTTGTCATAACGCGCGTGGCCCCACTCGCCGTTCCTACCGCTTGAGTGTGAGCACGGCGCCGACGGCGAGCAGCGCGATGCCGAAGATCCGGACCCAGCTGATCGGCGCGCGCTCGACACCGAGCAGGCCGTAGTGGTCGATCGCGGCTCCGGCGGCGAACTGGCCGGCCAGCAGGACCGAGACGGTGGCGATCACGCCGATGCGCGGACCGGCGACGGTGATCGCGAGCACGATGATCACGCTCATGACTGCGCCGCTCCAGAGCCAGACCGGCTGGCGGGCCGCCTCCACGAAGGGACTCAGGCTCTGCTTGGCGACGAGGAGCAGCGCCAGGGCCAGCAGGGCAGTGATTGCAGCGGCCCAGGCCAGGGCGCCGAAGACGCCGACGCGGTCGCCGAGCTTCGCCATCACCGCAACCTGCACCGAGCCCGCGACGCCGGCGATGACCGCGAAGATGACCACGAGTGCGCCCAGGGCGCGCGCGACGCTACCACGCTTCGCGTTACGCTCCGCCGGTCCTCGACCGAAGGGGGAGAGCCCGAGTGATCCGCGTCTTCGTCCTCTATTCCGAGCAGCCCGACCCGGCGCGTTACGAGCAGCACGCCGAGCTCTCACGGCAGGCGGCCCCGGGTGCGATCACCCGCCACGGCCGCGTGCTCGGCGGTGTGCCCGATCCCGACGCCGCCTACTACTTCGAATTCGAGTTCACGGACAGGGAGGCCTGGAAGGCGGCGCAGGAGGGGCTGATGCGCTCGGCCGAGGACGCGCAGGGCCTCGGCGTCCCGTTCCGCGTCTATTTCGCGGAGCTCGAATGAGCCAACCCGAGGCGCCCCGGCCGCAGCCGCCGGACGAGCTCGGCTTCGAGCGGATTGTCTACGAGAAAGCTCCGCCGCGGGCCACGATCACCCTCAACCGGCCGGAGGTGCTGAACGCCTTCGACTTCCGCATGCTCCGCGAGCTCGCGCGCGCGTGCGAGGACGCCTCGTGGGACGACGAGATCCGGGTGGTGGTACTGACCGGCGCAGGCCGTGCGTTCTGCGTCGGCGCCGACCTGAAGTCCTGGGCCGACGACTATCTCGGCAACCCGAACGAGTACTGGAAGTGGTTCGGCGCCTTCAAGGACGCACACGACCGCCTGCGGGAGATCGGCAAGCCGACGTTGGCCCGGATCAACGGGATCGCCGTCGGGGGCGGCAACGAGCTGCAGATGGCCTGCGACCTCGCGGTGATGGTGGACGACGCGTTCATCCGGCACGTGGGGCCAGAGCACGGCTCGGTCCCGGCGGGCGGCGCGACGCAGTGGCTGGCGATCATGGTCGGCGACCGGCGGGCGCGCGAGATCGTGCTCATGTGCGAGGAGCTGCCGGCGCGCAAGGCCGAGGAGTGGGGTCTCGTCAACTGGGCCGTGCCCGCGACCGAGCTGGACGACAAGGTGGACGCGGTGGTCGAGAATCTCACGCGGAAGCTCCCGCAGACGACGCGCTACGCCAAGGAGCACTTGAACTTCTGGAAGGACCTCGCATGGCACCAGACGATCAACCACGCGCGCGACTGGCTCGCGCTTTCGATGGCGACCGAGGAGCCGCGGAAGGCGATCGAGCGCTTCCTGGAGAAGAAATGACCCTGGTCGAGGCCGAGCGTGACGGCGCGATCGCCGTCCTTTTGCTCAACCGGCCCGAGCAGCTGAACGCGCTCTCCGACGAGCTGATGGAGGAGCTCGTCTCCGCTCTGACCGAGCTCGACCGCGACGAGGGCGTGCGCGCGATCGTGCTCGGCGGCTCCGAGCGCGCGTTCGCGGCCGGCGCCGACATCGGCGAGCTGGCGCAGGCCTCTGCGATCGACCTCTACTACCAGCGCCGGATCGAGCGCTGGGACGCGATCCGTGGACTCTGGACGCCGCTGATCGCCGCCGTCTCGGGCTACTGCCTCGGCGGTGGTTGTGAGCTCGCGATGGCCTGCGACCTGATCGTCGCCTCCGAATCGGCCCAGTTCGGCCAGCCGGAGACCGGCCTCGGGATCATCCCGGGCGCGGGCGGGACCCAGCGCCTGACGCGCGCAGTCGGCAAGGCACTTGCGATGGACATGATCCTGAGCGGCCGCAGGCTCTCGGCGGAGGAGGCCCTCACGGCCGGGCTGATCGCGCGGGTGGTACCCAACGACGCCTGGCTCGAGGGGGCGAAGGGCCTGGCGCGTGAGATCGCCGAGAAGGGCCCGGTCGCAACGCGCCTCGCCAAGGAGTCGGTCGACCGCGCGTTCGAGACCAGCCTCACCACAGGTCTGGAGGCCGAGCGGCGCGCGCTCTACCTGGCGTTCGCTAGTGAGGACGCGCAGGAGGGGCTGACGGCGTTCACGGAGAAGCGCAAGCCGGAGTTCAAGGGGCGGTAAACGCGTTACTCAAGCTCGGCGGGCACGAGCTCGAGCGTCAGCTCTCGACCCTCGCGCAGCACGCGTACCGGGACCTTCGCGCCGATCCGTTCCACCACCATCAGGCGCTGGAGGTCGTCCACACCGGTGACCGGCGAGCCGTCGAGCTCGACGATCAGGTCTTCGGGCCGCAGGCCGGCGGCCGCCGCGGGCGTGCCCTCGACGACCTGAACGACCTCGACGCCGGCGTCTCGCCCCAGGCTGCGGGCGAGGCGTGGGGGCAAAGGCCGGGCACCGCCGGCGATTCCCACGTAGGCGCGCCGGAAACGGCCCTCGGTCATCAGCGCCGCCACAATCTGGCGGGTCGCAGCGTTCACCGGCACTGCGAGGCCAAGGCCGACCCCTGCGACGGCGGTGTTGACGCCGACGACGCGCCCGCTGCCGTCTGCGAGCGCACCGCCCGAGTTGCCGGGGTTGAGGGCCGCGTCGGTCTGGATCACATTGTCCACGACGCGCCCGCTCTGCGTCGGCAGCGAGCGGCCGAGCGCCGAGACGACTCCGGCGGTGACCGAGCCCGCGAAGCCGTTCGGGTTGCCGATTGCGACCACGAGCTGACCGACCCGCAGGCGCTCGGCGTCACCGAGCTCGGCCGCGACGAGGTCGCGCGCGTCGGCGCGCAGCACGGCGAGGTCGGAGTGCGAGTCGGACCCGACGACTTCGAAGCCGAGCTCGCGGCCGTCCACGAACGAGGCCCTGCCGCCCTTCTCGCTCCGCGCTACGACGTGCGCGGAGGTGAGCAGGAAGCCGTCCTGCGTGATCACGACCGCGCTGCCGCCGCCGTCCAGACGCCGGCCGTTGCGAGCACGATGCGAGACCCGCAGGTTCGCCACCGAAGGTGCGAGCCGATCGGCCACGGCGACCACCGCTCGCGAGTACGCGTCGAGTGCCTCCTGCTCGCTGGGCGGATCGGAGATGAATGTCGGCTGAGCCATCGCGTCCGAAGCTAGCAATGCGGTTATAGGCTGCGCCGGATGGCCGAGGTTGAGACGACCCGCGACGGCGCCGTCCTGACGATCACGCTCAACCGGCCGGACGTCCTCAACGCCTTCAACGCCGACCTCCATCGGGCTCTGGGCGTTGCATTGAACGAGGCGCAAGCCGAGGACGTTCGCGCCGTGGTGGTCACCGGTGCCGGGCGCGGCTTCTGCGTCGGGCAGGATCTGACCGAGTTCCGCGAGGCCGCCGGCGACATCGGCGAGCGCCTGCGCGGCAACTACCACCCGAACATCCTCGCTTTGCGCCTGCTCGAGAAGCCGGTCCTCGCCGCGGTCAACGGCCCGGCCGCCGGCGCCGGACTCTCGTTCGCGTGCGCCTGCGACCTGCGGCTTGCGGCGGCCGGCGCCACCTTCGTGCCCGCGTTCATCAACATCGGCCTGGTGCCGGACTCCGGAAGCACGTACTTCGTGCGACGCCTGCTCGGCACGAACCGCGCGTTCGAGTGGATGACCTCGGGCCGCCGGCTCGGCTCCTCCGAAGCGCTTGAATGGGGCCTCGTCTCCGAGGTGGTCGAGGATGAGAAGCTGGCCGAGCGTGCGGCGGAGCGCGCCGCGGAGCTCGCCGCCATGCCAACGCGGGGGATCGGCCTGACCAAGCGGCTCTTCGACCACGCCGAGAACGCGACGCTCGAGGAGCAGCTCGAGCTCGAGGCCCAACTTCAGACGACGGCGACGCAGACCGCCGACTTCCGTGAGGGAGTGGACGCGTTCCTCGAAAAGCGCGAGCCGCGGTTCGAGGGCCGCTGACAGACACGTTACGATCGCCCAATGGAATCCCTCGCTTCCACCACCAGCACGGCGCAGCACCCGGTGCGGATCGTCGTCAGCGACGACCTGCAGCGAAACCGCCTCACCGTCTTCTTCCGGCTGATCCTTGCCATCCCTCACTTCATCTGGGTCGCGCTCTGGGCCGTGATCGCGATCCTGGCCGGGATCGCGAACTGGTTCGCGACGCTTTTCACCGGCCGATCGCCCGACGGGCTCCATGACTTCCTGGCCACCTTCCTGCGCTACGCGACGCACGTGCGCGCATACACGCTGCTGATTGCCGATCCGTTCCCGGGCTTCACGGGCAAGCCGGGCTACCCGATCGACCTCGAGGTCGATTCGGCACAGCCCCAGAACCGGCTCACGGTGTTCTTCCGGATCATCCTTGCGCTGCCGGCGCTGTTCGTGGCGAACATCCTCTCGAACCTCTCGCAGCTCCTGGCCGTGTTCAGCTGGTTCATCGCGCTGATCACCGGACGGGTGCCCGAAGGGCTACGGAACTTCGCGGTGCTCGCGCTGCGCTTCGAGACGCAGTCGTACGCGTACGTGATGCTGCTGACCGACCGTTACCCGAGCTTCAACGTCGGCATCGAGAGCTAGCCGGAGGAGCCCGAGGCGCAGCCGTTTAGGCCGAGCTCCTTGCGCGCGAGCCGGTCCTGATCCACGTCCCTGGTCTGCAGCTCGGCGAATGCGGACTGGATCGTCTTGCGATCGCTCGTGCGCAGCGCGTTCTGGAGCTTGCTCGCCGCAGCCACCTCGGCATCGGCGATCCTCATCCAGCGGTCGTAGTGGCCTTGCAGGCTTTCGGGCGGCTTCAGCGAGCGCAGCTCGTCGTTGCCCTCGCGGATCACCGGCAGCACCTTCTCGATCGAGCTCGCCAGCTGCTTCTCGTTGCCGGCGGGAATGCCGGCCATCCGGTTCTGCACGCGCTGCTCGTACCTGGCGCAGATCGCGTTGGCCCGCTCGACGAACTCGGCCTTCGTCAGCCGCTTGTCCGTGCTGCCGCAGCCGCCGGCCACCAGCGGGAGGGCGGAGAGGGCCAGCAGCCAAGCGAGCGCGCGCATCAGATCGTCTCGAACGGACGGTTCGGATCCGGGTGGGTTCGGAAGCGCGCGCGCGGCCGCGCTTCCGTCTCGTTCGCTACCCCCGGGTGCCGTGAGGTCGGTACCCATTCCGGGACAAGGTTACGCTGCGCGACGCCCTATTTCGGACGGAGCGGATTCGACGCTTCAGCCCCGATGGTCGGGCGGTCTGCCGGGGGTGGCCTGTATCGGTGGGCAGGAGCTTGACGTTCCCGGGGCGGGCGTCTTCCTGCTCGCCGCCGCTGTCGGCGTTATGGCTGGCGCGGCGGCATCATCGGCGAGCGCGAACCATTCGTGGAACGGCTACCACTGGGCCCGCACGTCCAATCCGTTCACCGTCCAGCCCGGCGACAACGTCAGCGGGGCCTGGGACAACATGCTCCGAACGGCCTCATCCGAGTGGTCGAAGTCGAGGGTGCTCGAAACCACCGTCGTGTCGGGTGGCACCGCCCCGAAGTCCTGCAAGCCCACGCTTGGACGGGTCGAGGTCTGCAGTTACAACTACGGCGGCGTCCAGCGGCTGAGAGTCGCCTCGAACTGGCTATCGGGCGGCCACATCGTGCAAGGGACGGTCAAGAACAACGATTTCTACTTCGGCGGCAACTCGCATTAGCGGTACGTCTACAACAACACGGCGCAGATGCAGCATGTGATCTGCCAGGAGATCGGGCACACGTTCGGGCTCGACCATCAGAGCGAGGACGGTTCCTCGCAGATCACCTGCGTGGACTACTACCGCAACACCTCGGCCTCAGATACCACGAGCACCCACCCGAACCAGCACGACTACGACGAGCTGGCAGCGATCTACCGGCATCTGGACTCGACGACTACGGTCGGAAATGCAGCCTTCTCGCCGTTCGGGGCGAAGGCCCGCACATCGGAGTTCGTCGCGCACCTCTCAGGCGGGGCGCGGCTCATCACCTACATCACCCGGGCCGGTTTCTAGGCGGATACTTGGTGAGGGCATTCTGCGCCCTACCCATCTGCTTTCCCGTTGCGCGTGGGACTAGTGGCCGTGATAGGCGTGAATCACCGCATGCCCTCGTCCGCGTGAGATCAGCCAGCGGTTGAGCGGGAACGCAAAGACGAAGGCGACCAGCAGGCTGACCCCGAGGCTCCA
This sequence comes from Gaiellaceae bacterium, assembly GCA_035296785.1. Taxonomy (GTDB): domain Bacteria; phylum Actinomycetota; class Thermoleophilia; order Gaiellales; family Gaiellaceae; genus AC-32. The sequence continues at coordinate 20,394 of DATHAF010000046.1, read as the reverse complement.
CCAGAACAGGGCCTGCCCGAGCCCAGCGTCGATCGCGCCCGGAACGAGCAGGATGAAGGCGTTGTCGGTGATTTCCATGACCGTGATCGAGGCCGTGTCCGAGGCGAAGGCGAGCGAAAGTGCGCGGCGCGGCGGCACGCCCGCTCGCAGGACCGGGCCGAGCGTCAGCGCATAGCCGAAGAAGAAGGCGAGAACGACTGCGGTGGCGATGGAGGCAACGTCCCCCCAGCCCATCGCCGTCGCGATGACCATGCCGAGAACCTCGCCGATCGCACAACCGGTGAGGCAGTGGGTGGTCGCGCTGAAGGCCGATCGGTTCAGCGTCGCTTGTCGATGAGCTTCGGACGCATGATCCACGAGGACATGTTGCCAACCGCCGGTCTCCTTCCGGCGGACCGCGCGTGTCCCTGTAACGGGAACCGGCGAAACACCGATTCCGGTGACAGGTGAGTTGCAGCCTCTAACCGAGCGGATCCTCTCGAACGTTCCTGGTTCGCGGGTGAGCGTCTGCTCCCCGACGCCGCTCACTTAGATCCCCGCCTTGGACTGCGGCCGCTCGGAAACGTGGCGCTGGATGTCCTGGCGTGGCTCGTCGCGCTCGTCTTGACCGACCTCCCAGACGTTGTCGGCTTCGTCATCGGCGTACTCGTGCTCGCCGCAGGTCTTGCGACCTTCTTCCTCTCCTTGCTGCGTCTGCACCGCCAGATGGTCGAGATCAAGGCGGGTGAGCTCGCAATCGCCCGCGACACGATCGGGCGGCTGATCCTCGATCCACTCGGTTTCTGAACGTCCGTTCGGCCGTCCACGGTCGGCAACCCCGGCTAGGGTGGCCACGTGCCTGATCTCGTCGCCGTCGAGCTAGACGCGCAGGAAATCACCTGGGAGTTTGCTCCCGGACGAAGCATTCCGGGGTTCGCGTTCAACGGCGAAATCCCCGGCCCGACGATCGAGGCGAGCGTCGGCGACACAATCGAAGTGCGTCTGAGGAACAACCTGCCGCAGCCGACGACGATTCACTGGCACGGCGTTCGCGTTCCTGCCGCGATGGACGGGACGGAGGCCGTGCAACCTCCGGTCGGGCCGGGCGAGACCTTCGAGTATCGATTCGAGGTTCCCGACGCGGGAACGTACTGGTACCACTCGCACACGAACGAGACCGAGCAGCTCGAGCGGGGCCTGTACGGCGCCTTGATCGTTCGCGACCCGAGCGACCCGAATCTTGACGCTGAGCGGATTCTGCATCTCGACGATCTGAAGCTAGACCCCCACGGAGACCTGGCGCCCTTCGGCGACGAGCACGAGCACCATGCGGGACGCGAGGGCGACGTTCGCCTGCTCAACGGCAGGCAAGAGCCCGACCTCGACATCCCGGCAGGCACCGTCGAGCGCTGGCGGATCATCGACACCGCGAACACCCGCTTCGTCCGCCTCTCGATTGGCGGACGTCCTTTCACGATCATCGGCACCGACGGCGGGCTCCTGCCTCAGCCCGTCTCCGCAACAGAGGTCTTGCTCACGCCCGGCGAGCGTGTGGATCTCGCGGTGGGTCCGTTCGAGGAAAGGGAGAGCATCGAGCTCGAGGCGCTCCCTTACGACCGTGGCAAGGGTGAGACTCCGCGCGAGCGATTCGCCACGCTACAAGTTGGTTCCCCGGCTGCGTCGAGCGCGCAGGTTCCAGAGACACTGCGGCACATAGATCCGCTTGTTGAAGAAGGCGCCGAACCGAACCGGACGATCAGCTTGAAGGCGCTCATGCACGAAGGCCATCACCAGCGCGCCGAGCCTGTGCGAGTGGGCGACCTTCAGGTGTGGGACCTGGTCAACGAAACGGGCCAGGACCATCCGTTTCACCTCCACGGCTTCTTCTTCCAGATCGTCCAGGAAAACGGCGCGATGCCGGCGTTTTTGGCATGGAAGGACACCGTCAACGTCCCCCGGAAGAGCCAAACGCGAATTGCGTGGCTACCGGATGATCGACCCGGCGAGTGGATGTACCACTGCCACATCCTCGAACACCACGCGATGGGAATGATGGCCCACTTCGAGGCGGTCCGCTGAGACGTGGCCGATAGTGAGACAGGTCCTGACGAGCTGAAAGCCGACCGCCGGTTCGACATCGTCGTCGTTGGCGCGGGTCAGGCCGGACTGGCGATGGGCAACCTCCTCGCACGTCAAGGCAGGCGCTTCGTGATCGTCGAGCGCGCGGGCGTAATCGGAGCAGCGTGGCGTGAGCGCTGGGACTCGCTGACCCTGTTCACGCCCCGACGCTACAGCGGCCTTCCGGAGCTTCCGTTCCCGGGCGATCCCGACGGCTACCCCACCCGAGACGAGGTGATCGCCTATCTGGAGCAGTACGTAGAGACGTTCGACCTGCCGGTCGAGCTGAACAGCAACGTCGTGAGACTCACGTCCGGCGACGGCCGCTTTCTCCTTGAAGTTGACGGCCGGACGATCAGCACCGACCACGTCGTCGTCGCAACCGGGCCGTTTCAGATTCCATCCGTGCCGCAGCTCGCGGAGCGGCTCGCGCCTGAGATCTTCCAGACACACAGCACCGGTTATCGCAAGCCGAGCGATGTTCCACACGGGACGATCCTCGTGGTGGGCGGCGGCAACACGGGATTCCAGCTCGCGAAGGAGCTTGCGGCAACGCACAAGGTCCATCTCTCGGTCGGATCCCGGCAAAAGCCGTTGCCCCAGCGGCTGCTTGGCCGCGACCTCTTCTGGTGGCTGACGAAGTCGCGGCTTCTCGGGATCACCGTGGAGTCACGGCTCGGGCGCAAGCTGCAACACCGCGACACGCTGATCGGCTCCAGCCCCCGCGAGCTACGGCGGCGCTACGGGGTCGAGCTTGAGCCGCGCGTGGTGGATGCCTCCGAGCACACCGTTCGCTTCGCCGACGGCAGCGAGCTCGAGGTGGATGCGGTGATCTGGGCCAGCGGATACCGACCCGATTATTCGTGGATCGACGTTCCCGCCTTCCACCCCGACGGGGGCATTCGCCACAAGCGGGGCGCTACCGTCGTTCCGGGGCTCTACTTTCTCGGGCTCACCTGGCAGCACACACGCGGCTCGGCGCTGCTCGGCTGGGTGAAGCACGACGCTGAGTTCGTCGCCGAGCAGATCTCGCAACGCGCCGAGGCTCCAGCTCGGGTCAGCCGCCCTGTTAGATCGTCTTGAACTGCTCGAACGGCTGGCGACAGCTTCGGCAGTAGCGCAGCGAGCGGCACGGCGTCGGGCCGAAGATGTTCTCCAGGCCCGTATCCCGCGAGCCGCAATAGGGGCAGCGGAAGCCGCTCGCCTGGAGCTGGACGAGTGCGGGCGCCCCGGCCGAGCGCGGAGCCGGCGGCGCCAGCCCCGCGGTGCGCAGCTTCTCGCGGCCCTCCGGCGTGATCCGGTCGCTCGACCACGAGTCGTCGAGCACGACCTCGATCTCGGGCTCGGCCCCCAGCTCGGCGATGCGGGCGGCCATCTGGTCGCGCATCAGCTCGAGCGCCGGGCAGCCGAGGAAGGTCGGCGTGAACTCGACATGGACCCGCTCTTCCTCGACGCGTACCCCGCGGACGACGCCGAGGTCGACCACGGAGATCACCGGGATCTCGGGATCTGGAATCTCGCCGAGTGCCGCCCAGACCTGGTCGGGGGTCACCATGTCGTGCCCGCCGGTTGCGAGCGGCGCACCATCGTCATCTCGACCCAGAGCTCCGTCAGCTCCGGCGTATGCCCGTCCCGGACGCCGACGAGCGGGCGCAGCTCGTCGAGGGCGGCGACGAAGCGCGGCTCGTTCTCCAGCCGGTCGAACCACATCTGCGCGTGCATCCGGTGGTAGAGCTCCTCGCGGTCGATCTTCGCGGCGAGCCCGGCGAACTCGGCGTCGGCGGAGGCCTTCAGCTGCTCGAGTCGGATCGCGTCCGCCTCCTCGTAGAGGTAGTGGCGCGCGATCGTGTGCTCCCAGCTCGGCAGCCGCAGCTCCACGAGCCGGGCGCAGCGGTAGTCCGCGGGAGGTCGGTCGAACGCGAGCTCGTCGGCGGTCTTGCCGAGCTCGCGGGCGGCGAGCTCGTAGAGGGCGCGGGCGTGGCCGATCTCGTTCTGGGCGATCGACGAGAAGGCAACGTCCTCCTCCAGGAAGGGGGCGATCCCGGTCCACTCGGAGTCGCGCCAGCCGAGGATCAACTCGTCGTCAGCGATCTCGAGGAGCAGCTCTACCCGTTCGTTCACGTGCCTGAGCACGGGGGAAACCATGGTTCCCCCGTGAGTCCCCTTCTTCGCCTTGACGGCGAAAACGCCGAGGGCTGACTCCCGCCGGGCAGAGCCCGGCTCCGCCGGCTACTCGCCGTCACCCTAGGTGGCCTTTTGCGTGCTCGTACCCGCTCGTTCACGTGCCTCCTTCAGCTTCTCTTTGAGCGGATACCCGTCCACTCGGTGGTAGTTCCGGTTCAGCTCGTCGACGAAGTCCTCGATCGGCAGAATCGACTCGCGGGCGACCACCCAGAGCGCTTCCGACTCGCCCCGGCGGCCGAACTGCTCGCGGGCATACCACTCGGCGAAGGGTTCATCCGGAGCCTCGACCGAGCCGGCGTGCTGGAAGGCCTGACCCTTCCGCTCTTGCCGGAAGACCTCGTAGATCACTACGCCGCTTCGGCGAGCACGACGCTGCGAACCCAGGCCGAGTTCTCGCGGGCCATCCGCCTGAGGTCGAGCCGCTCACCGGTCTTCGGCCCGTGGCCGGTGACGACGTGCTTGAGCTCGTCCCAGTCGGGCTCGGTGTAGTGCCAGCGTCCGCTCTCCTCGTCCTTGCGCAGCTCCGGATCGGGTACGGTCAGGCCGAGCTCCCAGATCTGCGGCACGTAGCCGTCGAGGAACTGCTGGCGGGCTTCGTCGTTTCCCTGGCTCTTGATCCGCCAGACGAGCATGGGGTCTTCCTCGCCGGGGATCGGGTTGCCGTGGAACTGCATCAGCGGCCCCCACCAACGCGTGACGGCCTCCTGCACCAGCGCCCGCTGGTCGTCGGTGCCGTTCATCAGCGTGAGGATCACGTCGCGGCCGTGAAGGATGTGGAACGACTCCTCCCAGCAGATCTTCTTCATGATCCGCGCGTAAGGCGCGTACGAGCACTTGAGCAGCGCCTTCTGGCTGATGATCGCGGCTGCGTCCACGAGCCAGGCGATCACGCCCACGTCGCCCCAGGTCTTCGTCGGGTAGTGGAAGACGTTGTGGAACTTCGACTTGCCGGAGATCAGGTCGTCGAGGCACTCCTCGCGGGGTTTCCCCAGGTCCTCGACCACGCGGTAGATCAGCTGTGCGTGGCCGACCTCGTCCTGCACCTTTGCGGTGAGGGCGAGCTTGCGCTGCAGGGTCGGCGCGCGCAGGATCCACTCACGCTCGGGCAGGACGCCCATCAGCTCCGAGTTGCCGTGCATCTCGATGAACTTACGCAGGCGCGCGCGGTACTCGTCAGGCATCCAGTCGTCGGTCTCGACCTGGCCTCCGGACTGGACGTACTCGAGAAATTCTCGCTCGCGCGTCTCCATACCGAACGGTCGTTAGGCTACCAAGCGTGTCCGAGCGACGTGCCGAACTGACCCGCCAGGCCGCGAGGCTGTTCGCGGAGAAGGGCTACCACGGCACCTCGATCGGCGAGATCGCGGATGCGCTCGGCGTTCGGAAGGGCTCGCTCTATGCGCACATCGACTCGAAGCAGGACTTGCTCTACGAGACGATGCGCGAAGGGGCGCGGGCGTTCCATGCCGGTCTGGACGCGATCCCGGACGACCTCCGCCCGGCGGAGAAGATCCGGCTCGCCTTGCGCTCGCACCTGCGGGCCGTCGCCGCCCAGCTCGATGTAGCAACCGTCTTCGTCCAGGAGTGGCGCTACCTCGAGGGCGATCGTCGCGAGGAGATCCTGGGCGAGCGGCGGCGCTACGAAGAGCGCATCCGCGCCCTCTTCCGTGAGGGCCGCGACCTCGGCGAGCTGCGCAGCGACCTTGATGACGCGACCGCCGCGCTGCTCGCGCTCTCGGCCGCGAACTGGGCCTACACCTGGCTGCAGGCCGGCCGCGACACCGATGAGCTGGCCGACCGCTTCTACTCGCTGCTGGTTGACGGCATGCGCGGCTACGCGACACCGGCAACGTAATTCACCCAAGGCCGCCGCAACCGGCGAGAAGCACGACCGCCAGCGCGACGAGAGCTAGCCATGGGCGGGCCGTGGCATGCTCGCGTCAGCTCATGGAACTCGCTTTGATCGTGAACCCGTTGGCGAGCGCGGTCTCCGAGGCTCGTGTGTGGGAGGTGGAGCGCGAGCTCAGCCGCGCCGCCTCGGTGAACACGCTCTTCACCGAGCGGCCCTGGCATGGCGCGGAGCTGGCGGCCGAGGTCGCCGGCGTGGACGCGCTGGTGATCTTCTCGGGCGACGGCGGCTTCAACGAGGTTCTGAACGGCGTGCCGGAGGGGATTCCGCTCGGCTTCCTGCCGGGTGGGGGGACGAGCGTGCTGCCGCGGGCGCTCGGGCTTCCGCGCGAACCGGTCGCCGCCGCTCGCCGCGTGGCCGAGGCGCTCGAGCAAGGGCGTCGGCGGCGCATCTCGCTCGGCCGCGTCAACGGACGTCGCTTCGCCTTCTCCGCGGGGATCGGCCTCGACGCAGAGCTCGTGCGCCGGGTGGATGCGCTCGGCCGCCGCCACGACGGCAGACGCCCGGGCGACACGGCTTACCTCCGCGCCGCGATGCGACTCCTCGCGAGCCGGCGCGGCCGATTCGGGCCGGCGCTCGAGGTGCGGGGGCTCGGCCGCGCGGCCTTCGCGCTGGTGGCGAACGCAGATCCCTACACGTACGCGGGCCGCGTGCCGGTGCACGTGGCTCCAGAGGCAGGGTTCGAGCTCGGGCTGGACCTGGTCGCGCCGGCGCGGGTCGGCCCGTTGACCTTGCCGCGGCTCCTGCGCTACGTGGTCACCGGCCGTGGCCAGACAGCGGCGAGCGACGTTCTCTACGGTCACGACCTCGATCGGATCGAGATCACCTGCGACCGTCCGTTCCCGCTCCAGGCCGACGGCGAGGATCTGGGCGACGTGCGGGAGGCGGTCTTCGAGGCGGAGCGCGACGCGATCGCCGTGCTCATCTAGGGTTCAGCCGTGAGCGGGGCTCGAAAGCTCCTGCTGAGCGGCGCCGCTTTGACGGCACTGCTCGCCTTCGTCGCGATCGCCAGCCACGCCCATCGGCCTGGCGGCGGCACCGGCGGCGGAGAGGCTCACGCGCCCACGCTGATCTCGGACTACCTGGCGACGATCGCGCTGATCATCATGCCCGTCGGCGCGGTGATAGTCGTCTGGGGCCTTGCGAACCGTCGCCGCCAGCAGAGGCTCTCGGGGAAGACGGACTGGCGGAGGACGCTCATCGCGGTCGCGTTCATCTCCGCACTGCTCTCGGTCGCAGTGTTCGCCGCCGAGAAGCGCCAGGAAGAGCGGCAGGAGCGGGGCAACGCGGGTGTTACCGCGCTCCCCGGCCCGCTCGGTCCCACGGGGCTGAGGCAGCGGCTGAAACCGCGGGCCGAGGCGCCTCCGCACCGGGCCCAGTGGAGCTGGCTCCCGGTGCTCGTGCTCGGCTCGCTCCTGCTCGGGATCGTCGTCACCACCGGGATCGCGGTCGCTCATGCCCGCCGTAATCGTGAGGCGCTCGACGGTGAGGCGCAGCTCGCCCGCGCCCTCGACGACGTACTCTCGGACTCGCTGGACGACTTGCGCGCCGAGCGCGACCCGCGCAAGGCGGTGATCCGCGCCTACGCCCGCATGGAGACGACCTTTGGGGCCTACGGGGTGCCGCGCGAGGAGCACGAGACGCCGCTCGAGTACGTGGCGCGCGTGCTCGACAGCCTGCGGGTCGGCTCCTTCGCGGTCCGGCGACTCGTGAACCTCTTCGAGCGGGCGAAGTTCAGCCCGCACGCGATCGAAACCTCGATGAAGGACGACGCAATCGAGGCGCTCGCCGGACTGCGCGCCGAGCTCGAGCACGACCGTCCGGAGGCTGCATGAAGCGGATGCTCCAGACCTGGGCGTTCCTCACCGCCTTCGCGACGACCGCGCTCGTGCTGGCTCGATTGGCGCAACCCGGCCGCTTTGAGCTCGAATTGGACGTCTACATACTCGTGGTCGGCGGATTGGCGCTCTTCCAGGTGGTGATGGCGACTCGGGAGGCATACCCCCGCGCTGCCCGCTCCGCGCTCGCAGAGGCGCTCGACCGAGAGCCACCGGGGCCGTTGCGCCCGCCCGAGCTCGAGCGGCTGGAGCGCGAGCTGACCCTCGGCGCGTCCACCGCGTTCGACCTGCACTACCGACTGCGGCCCACGCTGCGCGAGATCGCGAACGAGCGCCTGGCGAGCCGCGGCCTGCGGCTCGACGGCGGCGGCGCCGCGGTCGAGGAGGCGCTCGGCGATGAGCTCTGGGAGCTCGTCCGCCGGGATCGCGAGCCGCCGGTTCGCAGATTCGCAAGTGGCATCTCTCGCGACGCCGCCCGTCGTGCGATCGAGCGGCTGGAGGCGCTCTAGATGACCATCGACGAGCTTGCGCGCCAGGCCGAGCAGATCCTCGACGAGGTCGAGCGCGCGGTCGTCGGCAAGCGCGACAAGCTCGAGCTCGTCCTGCTCGGGATCCTCGCCGACGGCCACGTGCTGATCGAGGATTTTCCGGGTCTCGCCAAGACGCTGACCGCGCGGGCCTTCGCGCAGGTGACGAGCATCGGATTCACACGCGTGCAGTTCACGCCCGACCTGATGCCCTCGGACGTAACCGGCTCCTCGATCTACAACCAGCGCGAAGGCGACTTCGAGTTCCGTCCCGGCCCGATCTTCACCAACCTTCTCCTCGCCGACGAGATCAACCGCGCTCCTCCCAAGACGCAAGCCGCCCTCCTCGAGGCGATGCAGGAGCGGCAGGTCACGATCGAGGGGACGACGCACCTGCTCGCGCCGCCGTTCCTCGTCCTGGCGACTCAGAACCCGATCGAGTACGAGGGCACCTACCCGCTGCCCGAAGCGCAGCTCGATCGCTTCATGCTGCGGATCGGCGTCGGCTACCCGGAGCGCGCGGACGAGTGGGAGGTGCTGGAGCGCCGGCTAGCGCGCGCGGCCGACGAGGTCGAGCTCGAGCCGGTCGTCGGTCGCGACGAGCTGATCGAGATGCAGCGTGCGATCGAGCAGGTGCACGTGGATCGCAGCGTCGGCCTCTACATGGTCGACCTCGTGGCCGCGACGCGTGAGGCGCCCGGCATCCAGGTCGGAGCGAGCCCACGTGGCTCGCTTGCGCTACTGAAGCTCTCGCGCTGCCGGGCCGCGCTCGCGGGCCGTGACTTCGTGATCCCCGAAGACGTGAAGGCTGTCGCGGTTTCGGCACTCGCGCACCGGCTCTCGCTGCGGCCCGAGCTCTGGGTGCAGCGGCTGCGGCCGGAGGATCTCGTGCTCGAGCTGCTCGACCGCGTGCCGACCCCGAAGGCCGAGGCCGAGCCCGAGCCGGCGGCGGAGTGACCCGGGCGGCGACGCCGAAGCTCGGCGCCTACGCCGGGCTCGCCGGCGCGGGACTGCTCGCGGCGCTCGTTCTCGGCCGTCCGGAGCTCGCCGCGCTCGCGGCGCCGTTCGCAACGCTACTCGTCGTTGGGCTCTCGCTTGCCGAGACACCGCGCCTGTCGGCGGTGCTCGAGCTCGAGCCCGAGCGGCAGGTGCAGGGCGAGGCCGTGGAGCTCGAGCTCGAGCTCCGCTCCGAGACGCGGGTCTCCAGGCTCGAAGTCCTGCTCGACTTGCCCGAGGGGCTCGTCGCCGAGACGCCCAATCCGCAGCTGCTGCGGCTCCACGCGGGGGAGCGGCGTGACCTGCAGCACCTCATCCGCTGCGAGCGCTGGGGAGCGCATCTCGTCGGCGAGCTCGTCCTGCGCGCTCATGACCCGTTCGGCTTGCTCGTCTTCGAGCAGACGCTCGACCTGCGGCGGCCGCTGAAGGTCTACCCGCGCGGAGAGGTGCTGCAGAAGCTGTTGCGCCCGCTCGAGACGCAGGCGTTCGCCGGGAACCAGCTGCCGCGCACTAAGGGCGAAGGGATCGAGTTCGCCGACCTGCGCCCGTTCGTGCCGGGCGACCGCGTTCGGCGCGTGAACTGGCGCGCGACCGCACGGCGCGGGGCACCCTGGGTGAACGAGACGCACCCGGAGCGCAACGCCGACGTGGTCATCTTCCTCGACACCTTCGCCGAGGCCAGGCGCCACGGAGAGAGCACCCTCGACTACGCGGTTCATGCCGCCGCGACGCTGGCCGTCCACTACATGCGCGAGAAGGATCGGGTCGGGCTCGTCGCCTTCGGCGGCGTGCTCAACTGGCTCACCGCCTCGAGCGGGATCGGCCAGCTCTACCGCGTGCTCGACTCGCTGCTCGACGCCGAGATCTTCCTCAGCTATGCGTGGAAGGGCGTCGACCTCCTGCCGGTGCGCACGCTGCCGCCGCAGTCGCTGGTGCTCGCGTTGACGCCGTTGCTGGACGAGCGTTCCGTGCGGGCGCTGCTCGATTTGCGCGCCCGCGGCTTCGACCTCGCGGTGATCGAGATCTCGCCCGTTCCGTTCGCCCCGCCCGGCACGCAAGAGCTCGACGACCTCGCGCACCGGCTCTGGTTGCTGCGCCGCGATGCGCTGCGCTCGCGTTACCTGCGGCTGGGCGTGCCTGTGGTCGAGTGGCGCGAGGGAGCGCCGCTCCAGGCTGCGCTGGAGGAGGTGAGGACATTCAGGCGCCACGCCCGGGTCACGCGCGCCTAGCCCTTGCGGCCGGGGCGGTCCTGGTGGCCGCCGGGGTCGCAGTGTCGCCCCTCGCGCGGGACTCGCACGACTGGGCGCTGCTGCTCTTGCTCGGCGGCGGCGGCGTCCTAGCGCTCGGCGTGGGGCTCGCCGCCCGCTGGGGCGCGGCACTCGCTTTCGGGGTAGGCCTGCTCGGGGCAGAGCAGGCCGTGCGGCTTGCCAGGGGGCCGGCGGAGCTCGACCCGTGGACGCCGCTCTACGCGTGCGCGTTCCTGCTTGTGGCCGAGCTCGCCTGGTGGTCGCTCGAGCAGCGCGTGCCCGCCTGGGCGGAGTGGGGGCTGGCGCTCCGGCGGCTCGTCACGGTGCTGCTGGCCTGCGCCGGGGGGTGCGTCACGGCCGCGCTCATCGTGATCGCGGCGGGCCTGCCGATCCAGGGCGGCTTCGGGCTCGAGCTCGCGGGAGTCGCGGCCGCCACCGCCGCGCTCGCCGTCGTCGCGGGCGTGGCGCGAACTCACGTCCGGTAGATTCGCGGCCCATGGCGCAGGTGCTTCCGGCCGAGCGCGACCTTCGGCGCGTAATCGGCGACGGCGAAGGCATTCCGGACGGCGAGGTCGAGGGACTCTCGGAGAAGGACCTGCTCGAGCTCCACCGCTGGCTCGTCCTGCTGCGGACCTACGACGAGCGCTCGGTCGTCTACCACAGCCAGGGCCGCATCGGCACCTACGCGATCTTCTGGAACCACGAGGCGATGCAGGCCGGCTCGGCCTACGCGCTCGAGCGCGACGACTGGATCTTCCCCAGCTACCGTGAGTCGGCGATCGGCCTCTTGCGCGGGATGCCGGCCTCGACGATTCTCTCCTGGTGGCGGGGTCACCCGGCCGGCTGGTGGAATCCGCTCGACTGGAACGTCGCTTCGATTTGCGTCCCGATCGCGACCCACGTCCCGCACGCGGCGGGGCTGGCCTGGGGCAAGAAGCTGCGCGGAGAGCGCGCCTGCGCGATCGCCTACTTCGGCGACGGCGCGACCTCCGAGGGCGCCTTCCACGAGGGCGCGAACTTCGCGGGCGTGATGCGGGCGCCCCTCGTCCTCTTCTGCAACAACAACCAGTGGGCGATCTCGACGCCACTCGAGGCGCAGACCGCAGCCGGGACGCTGGCGGACAAGGGGATCGGCTACGGAATCCCCGGGGTGCGCGTCGACGGCGGCGATGTGCTCGCGGTCTACGAGGCGACGCGGGACGCGGTCGCGCGGGCCCGGGCGGGCGAGGGGCCGACGATGATCGAAGCGGTCACGTACCGGGCGGCGCCGCACGCGACCGCCGACGACCCACGCGCCTACATCGACCTCGAGCGGGTCGAGGAGGAGAAGCAGCGCGAGTGCCTCGGCCGCTACGAGGCGTACCTACGGCGCCAGGAGCTGCTCTCGGACGAGGCAGCGCAGGCCGTACGGGCGGAGGCGGCCGACCTGATGCGCTCCGGGATCGCCGAGGCGGAGGCGGAGCCGCCGCCGGATCCGGGTCTCGTCTTCGAGCATGCGTACGCTGATCCGCCGCCTTCGCTCGATGCCGATCTTGCCGAGCTGCGGAGGATCCTCGATGCCTGAGCTCACGCTCGTGGAAGCGGTTAACGACGCCTTTCACGTCGAGCTCGGGCGTGACCCGAACGTGATGGTGCTCGGCGAGGACGTCGGCCGCGCGGGCGGAGTCTTCCGGGCGACCGCCGGGCTGCGCGACCGCTTCGGGGCCGATCGCTGCGTCGACACGCCGCTCGCGGAGGCGGGGATCCTCGGCAGCGCCGTAGGCCTCTGCATGGCCGGCTGGCGCCCGGTTTGCGAGATGCAGTACGACGCCTTCTCGTATCCCTGCTTGGATCAGTTGATTACGCATGTGGGGCGCTACCACTGGCGCACCGGCGGCGCGATGGAATTCCCGCTCGTCGTGCGCATGCCCTACGGCGGCGGCGTGCGCGCGCCCGAGCTGCACGACGACTCGCCCGAGGCCTACTACGTGCACACCCCTGGGGTGAAGGTCGCGATCCCATCGACGCCGGGCGACGCAAAGGGGCTGCTGGCGGCGGCGATTCGCGATCCCGACCCGGTGGTCATCTTCGAGCCCAAGCTCCACTACCGGACGATGCGCGGCGACGTGCCGGAAGGAGAGCACGTCGTCCCGCTGGGGCAGGCGCGGCTCGCCCGGGAGGGCAACGACGTGACGCTCGTCGCCTACGGCGCGATGATCCCGCTGGCCGAGCAGGCGGCGGATTCGCTCGAGGGCGAGGCCAGCGTGGAGGTGCTGGACATCCGGACGCTCAAGCCCCTCGACGAGGAAGCACTGCTGGCCACCGCGGCCAAGACGGGCCGGGTCGTGATCGTGCAGGAAGCGCCGCGGACTGCGGGCTACGGCGCCGAGCTCGCGGCGATCCTCGCGGAGAAGGCGATGCTCGATCTCGAGGGGCCCGTCGTGCGCGTGACCGGCTACGACGTGCCGTACCCGTACTGGCAGATCGAGGATGCGTACATGCCGTCGGTCGAGCGCGTGGTCGATGCGGTTCGCAAGCTGCTCGAGTTCTAGTGGCGGCGAGCGGCTTCGGCTGCTGCTGGAGCGCGCCCAGTCGGGGTACCGCCTGCGGGATGCGGCCACCGGCGAGCCCGTGCGCTGGGACGACCCGCGGATCCGCGTCGTGCCGGTCGCAGGCGTCTCGTACCGGGCCGAAGCGCTGCCCGATCCCTCGTTCGACCACGGTCGCCGGCTCGCTCTCGTGCCCGAGCCCGACAACGAGCACGACCCCAACGCGGTCGGGATCTGGAACGAGGAGCGGACGCTGCAGCTCGGCTACGTGCCGCGCGAGACCGCTGCGGAGCTCGGCGGGGACGAGCAGGCCGTCTCGCTCTGGCGGGTCGAGGCCGGTTTGCGCGTGCTGATCGTCCCGCACGACGCCTGGGTCGGCCGGCCCCGATAGATTCCGGCGCCGTGGCCTACGAGTTCAAGCTTCCGGACCTCGGCGAGGGATTGACCGAGGGCGAGATCGCCCGCTGGCTCGTCGAGGAGGGCCAGGAGATCGCCGAGGACGACCCGCTGGTCGAGATCCAGACCGACAAGACGACGGTGGAGATCCCATCGCCGGCGGCGGGCAGGGTCGCGCGCATCCTCGTCACCGAGGGGGACGTGGTGCCAGTCGGCACCGTGCTTGTCGTGATCGGCGAGGACGGCACGGCACCGTCCGCTTCGGTCACGACCCGGGGTCAGACCCCGGGACCGGTCCCTGCAGGACGTGTCCGTGCGACGCCGCTCGTGCGCAAGCTGGCTCAGGGGCTCGGGGTCGACCTCGACGCGCTCGAGGGAACAGGGCCGCAGGGGCGGGTGACCGACGAGGACGTGCGCCGTGCGGCCACGGCAGGGGGTCAGACCCCGAGACCGGCCCAAGAGGGACGGCGCGAGTCGCTGCGGGGGGTGCGCCGCCTCGTCGCCGAGCACATGACCCGCGCCCACCGCGAGGTGGCGCCGGTGACCTGGGTCGAGGAATGCGACTTCGGCTCGGTCGACCTCAAGCGGCTCGTGCCGGCGGTGCTGAAGGCGGTCGCGGAGACGCTGCAGGAGTTCCCGGAGTTGAACGCACGCCTCGAGGACGACCAGATCGTCTACCTCGATCGCTACGACCTCGGCGTCGCCGTCCAGACCGAGCGGGGGCTCGTGGTGCCGGTCGTCCGCGGCTGCGACCGATCCTCCCTCGACGAGCTGCAGGCGGAGGTCGAGCGCCTCGCCGAGGCGGCTCGAGCCGGCTCGCTGGAGCCGGAGGAGTTGCGCGGCTCGACGTTCACGGTGACGAGCGCCGGCAAGCTCGGGGGGCTCCTGACCACCCCGATCGTCAACCACCCCGAGGTGGCGATCCTCAGCATCGGGCGCGTGGCCGAGCGCCCGGTCGTGCGCGACGGCGAGATCGTCGCGCGCCCGACGGGCTACGTCTCCGTCACGTTCGACCACCGCGTCGTCGACGGCGCCCGCGCAGCCGAGTTCGGGCTCGCCGTCATCCGGCGCCTCGAACGATAGACAGAGGGCGGGCACCCGGCGGCGAGGGTCCGCCGGGGCCCGTCTCCAGGAGGACCTAGGTCCCCCTGATCAGCTGCCCGCGCATCGCGCCGGCCGGGTGCTTCGCGTTGTGCACGTTTACGTAGTAGGCACCAGGGGTCCTGACGATCGCCCTGACCAACGCCTTCGACGCGGTGGTGCAGCCCTGACGCTTGTAGCCCGCACCCAGCGGGACGACCACGTTGCCGGAGATGCCTCGGCGACCCTTGTGGATGTGGGAGGCGTTGGGCTTGCCGTCGATCTTCGTGATCCTTAGCTCCCAGCAGACCCTGCCCGTAGAAGGCGTCAGCCGTATCTCCGCCCGGCCGCGGTTCGACGCCGGTGCTCCTTCGGCGGCGCCGCGAAGGTTGGCCTCCAGCTTGGTCGTCGCGTTGGTCGCGGCTCCTGCCGCGAGCGCGGCGGCGAGCGACGCTGCCGCGACTCCTGCGGCGATGAGTGCCTTACGCATGCTTCTCCTCTCGGTCTTGACCGAGTAATACGCCGGAGTCTGCGCGGCGGTTTTAGGCGGCGTCGAGATGAGGCTCGAGCATGCGCTCGATCCGGGGCGCGCTGACCCGGCCCTCGAGCCGGCCGACGACGCGTTTCCCCTTGACGAGCGCGATCGTCGGCACGGTTTCCACGCGGAAGCGCTCCGCGAGCTCGGGCTGCTCGTTCACGTCCACCTGCGTCACGCGCAGACGGGCGCGCTCCTTGCGCGCGAGGTGCGCGACGAGGCTCTCCATCCGGCGGGCCGGGCCGGAATGGGCGGCGCCGAAGAAGACGAGCAACGGGCGTGAATCGGATTTCATAGCGACCATCTTTCCCTGCAAACGTGAGCCCAAACCGTATGCTTGGAAGCGGGGTCTACACTCCTAGCGAGATGTGGGAGTGGTACCGAATCGGCCTCTCGCTCGGTCTCGGAATCGGCCTCGGCGGGGTGCTCGCCGCGCTGGCCGCTCCTCGCCGGGCCCTCGTGCTCGTGGTCGCGGCAATCGCGGCTGCAGGAGGCGCCGGCGTCGGCTACGCGATCGGCGGCTGGCACGAGGCGGTGGCCGGCGGAGCGGGAGGCATACTCGGCGCGGTCGTGATCTCGGCCTTTGTGGGCGGGGCGTTGCGGCGCGGCGGGACTAGGGGCGGGACCGCTGTGCTGGTCGCTCTCGCCGCCTTCGTGCTCGCCGCTCTCGCGCTCGTTCCCGCCGTCGGCTACCTCGAGGCGGTGGTGCTGCCCGCGCTGGCCGCTCGTGCCAGGCGGCACGGCGGCGAGCGCTACGCGGGCCTGCGCAGCCTGGCCCGCGACTGACGTTGGCCGAGCGCAAGAAGCTGATCCTCATCGTGGTGGACGGACTCACCCCCGCCGTTTTCGAAGACGCTGTCGAGACCGGCAGCGCGCCGGCGCTCTCGTTCCTGTCGGCGAACGGCAGCTACCGCCGAGGGGTCTCGACCTTCCCGTCGCTCACCCCGGTCTGCCTCTCCTCGATCGCCACCGGCGCCCATCCAGACGTGCACCGCATCCCGCACCTGGTCTGGTACCACCGCGGGGAGCGGCGGCTGGTCGAATACGGCTCCTCCTTCGCCGCGATCCGAGCCGCGGGTACTCGCCGCTCGATCCTGGATGCGATCTTCAACATGAACGAGCAGCACCTCGGCTCGGGCGCGGTCACCGTCTACGAGGCGCTCGAGGACGCGGGGCTGACGGCGGCCGCCGTCAACGTCACCTGCTATCGCGGCAGGAACCGGCACGTCGCGCTCATCCCGGGGCTCGTCCGTCCCGCCTACGGTCCGAAGCGGTTCTTCTTCTACAACCTCTTCGAGTCGGATGTGACCGGTGCGCCCGTGTCGGTCTTCGGCCGCTCCACCGGCTCGATCGACGCCTACGCCGGGTTCGTGGGTCGTTGGCTCGTCACCCGCGATGGGTTCGACTTCCTCGTCTACTACCTGCCTGACTACGACTTCGCCTCCCATGCGCTCGGTCCGCAGGAGACGCAGGAGGCGCTCACCCGTAGCGACGCTGCGATCGGTGCCCTGATCGAGGCAGCGGGTGGCCCGGACGAGTTCCTCGAGCGGTACGCGGTCGTCGTCTGCTCCGACCACGGCCAGACCCGGGTCGACCGGGCCGTCTCGCTGCAGGCGCCCTTCGCCGGCGTGGACGGGGTGCTCGTGACCGCCTCGAACCGGGCCGGCATGGTCTATCGGCTCCCCGGATGCCGCGAAGATACGGCCGAGCTCGCGCGCCGGCTCGACGGGGAGCCCGCCGCGGACGTCGTGCTCTACCGCGAGGGGGGCGAAGCGGTGGCCAGGCGGGACGGCGAGGAGCTTCGCTTCGCTCCTGCCGAGGGGGCCTGGTCCACGACCGGCGACCTCGGTCTGCTCGACCAGCCCGACGCGCTCGAGCGCTCGTGGGCTGCGCTTGTGAACCCGAACGCGGGCGAGCTGCTCGTCTCGCCGCCGGCGGGCGTCGAGCTGACCGACCTGGCCGGTCGCAGTCACCTCGGCGGCGGCAGCCACGGATCGCTCGACGCCGGCGATTCCGGGGTGCCGATCCTCACGGTCGGAATCGAGGGCGAGGCCCGCCGGATCGTGGATCTCGCCCCGCTCGCGCTGGCTCACTTCGGGGTCGAGCCGCCGGCCTACGCGCGCCGGCTTCCCGATGCAGCCTGAGCAGGCGGCCGAGGCGAGGCGCCGCATGGTCGAGACCCAGCTGCGCCAGCGCGACATCGTGGATCAGGCGGTACTAGCCGCGATGGAGCGTGTCCCGCGGGAGCTGTTCGTTCCCGAGCCGGAACGCCGCCGCGCGTACGACGATGCGGCGCTGCCGCTGGCTCACGGCCAGACGATCTCCCAGCCCTACATGGTCGGGCGAATCGCCGAGGCTCTCGCGACCCGGGCCGGCGAGCTGGTACTCGACGTCGGCACCGGCTCCGGCTATCAGGCCGCCGTGCTGGCGGAGCTCGGCGCCGACGTGGTCACGATCGAGCGGATCCCCGAGCTCGTCGAGCGGGCGCGGGAGAGTCTCGCCGCAGCGGGGTACGACCGAGTCGAGGTGGTGGTCGGCGACGGGACTCTCGGCGTCCCCGAGCGCGCGCCCTTCGACGCGATCGCCGTGGCGGCCGCCGCACCCGGTCTGCCGGAGACCCTCTACGAGCAGCTCCGACCGCGCGGGAGGCTCGTCGTGCCGGTCGGCGGGCCTCGGGTTCAACGGCTCGAGGTGATTGTGCGGAGCCCGGAGGGCCCGGCGGTCGTTCACTCGGTGCCCTGCCGCTTCGTCCCGCTGGTAGGCGAGGAGGGCTTTCGCGCTTGACGAGGGTGCGCATGCGCGTCCGGGGCCGCGTGCAGGGCGTGTTCTTCCGAGCCGAGGCCCGGGCGCGCGCCGAGTCGCTCGGCGTCGCGGGCTGGATCAGGAATGCCGAAGACGGCAGCGTCGAGGCGGTCCTCGAGGGCGACGACGAGCAGGTCGAGTCGCTCCTCGCATGGTGCCGGCGGGGCCCGGCGGGCGCGCGAGTCGACGAGGTCGAGGCCGTCCGCGAGGAGCCGGCGGGCGAGACGGGTTTCCAGGTGCGGTAGCCGGGCACAACGACCCGTCGTGAGGGGTCACACGGGAGACGAGCTCCTGCGTCTGTCGGTCCGGCTGCGAGGGATCCAGCTCGGCCGCGCGGTCGACGTGCTCCTGCACCCGACCGAAGCGCGGGGGCTGGGAGTGGACGTGTTCTGCGGCGATGAGACCCACCGCTTCCTGCCCTTTTCGGCAACCTCGTTGAGCGAAGAGGCCTTCGAGGTCGAATCGCCGTTCGTCCTGCTCGACCTCCCCCTCGGCTCGTTCTACCGCGTTCAGGCGAGGTCGCTCTCGAGACTTCGCGGAATCCCTGTTGGACCTGACGGCTCGTCGTTGCAAGACGTCGTCCTCGGCCCGGAGTGGGCGGTCGAGGAGCTGGTGCTCGACGGAGCACGGCGCGTCCCCCTCGACGGTCTGCTGCTCCCGACCCGCTGAGAGCCGGTGGTACGCTCGCCGGCCGATGGCGTTCTCGCCGGCAGCAAGCTTCGCGCGCACCCGGGCAGGCAAGGCACTGCGGCGCTCGCACAACTGGGTGCAGCTCGCCAAGTTCGGCGCGGTCGGGGGGAGTGGCTACGCGATCAACCTCGCCGTCTACACCGCCCTTCTGCGCGGCGCCGGTTTCCATTACGCGACTGCCGCAACGTGCTCGTTCCTGGTCGCCGTCACGAACAACTACACCTGGAATCGAGTCTGGACGTTCCACGCCCAGCGCGGCCACGTCGGCTGGCAGGGGCTGCGCTTCTTGGTGGTGGCCCTGGTCGCCTACGCGGCGAACCTCGTGTTGCTCGCGGGCTTCATCGCGCTGGGCCTCGACAAGGTGCTGGCCCAGGCGATCGCGGTCGTCCTGGTCACCCCGCTGAACTTCATCGGCAACAAGCTCTGGTCTTTCCGCTCGCGCCCTGGCTAGGCTGAGCGCGATGGGCCGCGCTCTCGCTCCGGCCGTCGTGGCCGCGCTCGCTCTCGCGGGGTCGGCTGTTGCCGGCACGCCGACGGCAACCGTTCCCGGAGCGCTGAAGGGCCCGCTCACCCCGCCGGCGAAGCGCCTGACCGAGGCGCAGGTAACGCGGATCTTCCTCGCGGACCGGAAGGTGGCCGACTGGCTCAGCCATTACCCGCGAAACATCCTCCAGACGACCGCGACGTACGAGAAGCACAGTTGGAAGATTAGGGTCGACGACACGAAGCGCGGCGGCGGCGAGGTCGCCACCGGCAAGGTCGACGACACCACCGGCGCGGTCACGGAGGCGTGGACGGGACCCCAGGTCGCGTGGAAGATGGCACGCGGTGTCGACGGCGCCTTCGGCGGCAAGCAGATCAACAGCGCCGCGGTCTGGCTCGGCTTCTGCCTGCTCTTCCTGGTCGGCCTTGCCGACCTGCGCCGGCCGCTGAGCATGCGCAACCTCGACTTGCTCGCGTTGCTCTCCTTCTCAGTCTCGCTCTGGTTTTTCAACCGTGGAGACATCTTCACGAGCGTCCCGCTCGTCTACCCGCCGCTGCTCTACCTGCTCGGGCGCATGGCTTGGAGTGGGTGGCGTGGCCGGCTGGGCACGCGCTCGGTTCCGGTTTGGCCGATCTGGCTGCTGGCCGCCGCGACGGTTTTCACGGGCGGCTTCCGCGTCGGTCTGAACGTGCGTGCCTCGAACGTGATCGACGTCGGCTACTCCGGCGTGATCGGCGCGAACAGGATCGCTAACGGCCAGTCGCCGTACGACCACTTCCCGGTCGAGGGAACGCTCGAGGCCTGCGGGAAGGCCGACGCCGAGGGCGAGATCCGTGAGCGCGTCCAGACGAACGGCCGCTGCGAGTCCGCCAATCCGCAGGGCGACACGTACGGACCGGTTGCCTACGAGGCCTACCTCCCCGGGTACCTGATTCTCGGTTGGACGGGCAAGTGGGACGATCTTCCGGCGGCGCACCTGAGCTCGATTCTCTTCGACCTGCTCTGCCTGCTGGGCCTGGCTCTCGTCGGACTGCGCTTCGGGGGGACGCGCCTCGCCGTGACGCTTGCTTTCGCCTGGGTC
>DATHAF010000045.1:0-35606 GCA_035296785.1 Gaiellaceae bacterium | reverse complement strand
TGCGAGCAGCTTCTTCATGGTTGCCTCCTAGGGCTGGTACTGCTGGTCGAGGGAAAGGATGCTGTCGACAGCGACTCGGAGCCAGAAGCCGGCCTTGGGCTCGAGCAGCCGGCGGTGCTTCGGATTCCTGCCCTGGACGATCTGCGCGAATTCGGCCACCGAGATCGCGGTCGTCGGGAGCGGGCCGCTTCCGCCACGGGTGAGAACGGTGACGCGCGCGTTCGAGCGAACGAGGTAGGTCAACAGGCGATGATCCGGGTCGCGGATGTAGTAGTCGTTCGCAACCGCGTCACCCGGCGCGATGGCCTTGTCCTCGAGGGCCGCGTGGTAGGCGGTCACGCCGCTCAGCCAGAGAGCGGGATCGACTCGCATGACGAAGCGACCGCCCGTGCGCCTGAGGGACTTGACGTGCGCGTACTGGACGACCACCCGCGGCGCGTTCTTCACGGTGGGTGCCAGCGAGGATGCAGGCGCCGGCGAGAGACGCGCCAATGCCGTGGCTGCCGCTGCCGTAAGGGCGAGCGTTGCGATGATGGCGAGCGATGGCTTCATGTCGGGCTCCTTTTGTCGTGACCCCGTGCCCATCCTGCTTCTCGCCCGCAACATCGCCGTCACCGCCACGTAACGATTCGGTCACAGGCGGAGAGTGAACCGCGCGCCCTCATCCGGCTCGCTCCAGACCTCGATTCGGCCCCCGATGAGACGCGCGTTCTCCTGCGCGATCGCGAGCCCGAGGCCCGTTCCCCCGCCGCTCCGGGCCGCGTCAGCCTTGTAGAAGCGCTCGAACAGGTGGGGCAGGTGCTCTCGCGGGATGCCCGGCCCCCGGTCTGCGACCTCGACGAACGGCCCGCCGTCCCGGCCCACCCGAACCGCCACCTCGCCTCCGCCGTGCTCGACGGCATTGCCCACCAAATTGGCGACGATCCGCTCGAGCCTGCGGGGGTCGCTGGTCAGCTCGACCTCGTCGACCTCGAGCCGCACCCGCTCCTCCCACCCGCGCGCGCGGACGGTGGCCGCGGTCAGCGCACCGAGCTCGACGCTCTCGGCGTGGACGCTTTCCTGCCCGGAATCGAAGCGCGAGATCTCCATCAGGTCTTCGACGAGACGCCGGAGCCGGCCCACGTCGGCGACCAGCAGCTCGGCGGGGCGGCGCGACTCAGGCGGCATCGAGTCGAGGTGCTCGGCGAGTAGCGAGGCCTCACCGACGAGCGCGGTCAGAGGCGTGCGCAGCTCGTGCGCCACGTCGGCGGTGAAGCGGCGCTCCCGCGCCTGCGCCACGGAGAGATCGGCGATCTTCGCCTCGAGCGCCGCCGCCATCTCGTTGAAGGACTGCGCCCAGCTGCCGAACTCGTCCCGGCCCTCGACCGGGAGCCGCGTTTCCAGCAGCCCTTCCGCGAGCGAGCGGGCGGCGTCGCTCGCGCGACCGACCGGGCGGAGCGTCTGACGGGCGAGGAGCGCTCCGGCGAAGCCGGCCAGCAGCACGAGGATCCCGACCCCGCCGGCCAGGATGTTCCGCAGCAGCGCAAGGTCGTGACGCAAGCCTTGCTCGGAGAAGAAGAAATAGAGCTCGGTCTCGCCGTTCGCCGGTCCGCCGACAACGAGGTAGTGCTTGCCCGCGACCGCCGCACGCTCATAGCCGAGGTCGCCGCGGGCGACGATGCGCCTCAGGCCGGCCGGGACCTGGCGCACGCCGGCCTGGAGGCTCGACGAGAAGGGCCGACCCCGGCGGATCCCGACGGTGAGGAACCCGGCCTCAGCCCGTCCGTAGGCGGCGATCAGCGCGTCGGTGCCGTCCCTAAGGTAGGTGGGTGCGATGTCGAGATTTCGGCGGGCCTGCCTCGTGCTGGAATCGACGGAATCGGCCAGCAGGTTGTGGCGCACGAGGAAGTAGGAGCCGGTTGCCAGCGCAGCTGCCGACACGCCGACCGCGAGCATGAACGCGACCGTCAGGCGGCGGCGCAACGGCACTAGCCCTGGCCGAACCGGTAGCCGACGCCGCGCACGGTCTGGATCAGCGTCGGCTGCGCCGGGTCGTCCTCGATCTTCCCGCGCAGGCGTTGAACGGCCACGTCCACGAGCCGCGAGTCGCCGAGGTAGTCGTAGTTCCAGACCAGCTCGAGCAGCAGCTCACGCGTGAAGACCTGCTTCGGCCGGCGCGCGAGCTCGAGCAGCAGGCGAAACTCGGTTGCCGTCAGCGCAACGTTCTCCCCGCCCTTGCGTACGCTGAACCCGCCCGGGTCGATCTCGAGGCCGCCGGCGGAGATGACGCCTTCGGGCGGCCCGGCGGTCGAACGCCTGAGCACCGCCTTGATTCGCGCGACGAGCTCGGGCAGCTCGAACGGCTTCGTGACGTAGTCGTCCGCTCCGAGCTCAAGGCCCACGACGACGTCGTGCAGCTCGCTCCGCGCCGAGAGCATCACGATCGGCATCTGGCTCTCACGGCGGATCTCGCGACAGATCTCGAGCCCGTCGAGCGAGGGCAGCATCACGTCGAGGACGACGAGGTCGAACGGCCCCTGCCTGAAACGGAGCAGCGCATCGCGCCCGTCGCCGGTGGCCGTGACGCGAAAGCCCGCCTGCTCCAGGCCGAGGCTGGCGACCTCCCGGATGGAGGGGTCGTCCTCCACGAGCAGCACGTGCTCGTCCACGCGGCGAAGCCTATTCGGGGCTCAGGCCAGCAGCTCGTTCAGTTTCGGCTGCGGGTCTGCCGCGGGGACGAGGTGGTCGTAGGTGCCCGTGCTGAAGAGCTCCTGCGCGATCGCCGCGACGAGTGAGTACGCGGCCGTGGCAGCGCGGGTCGCGACGCTGATCCGCGCGACCCCGAGGCTCTCGAGCTCGGCAATCGTCGGCCAGCCGGGCCCCGCGAAGATGCTGACCGGGCCTCGCACTTCACGCGTGAGGCGTTCGATCACCGCGGCGTCCCGGGCGCCGGCCGCAAAGCCGCAGTCCGCGCCGGCCTCGAGGTACGCGTTCAGGCGCCCGATCGCGGTCTCGACCTGCTCCTCGGCGCTGCCAGCCCCGATCAGGAACACATCCGTCCGCGCGTTCACGACGAGCGGCACTCCCGCCTGCTCTCCTGCGGCGACGACGGCCCGGACCGACTCGACGTGCTCCTCGACCGGGCGCAGGATCTCGTGGCGAGTGCCGTCCTCGAGGTTCAGGCCGACGGCACCCGCGTCGATCGCCAGCCGAGCGGTCTCGCCCGGGTCGCCGTAGCCGCCCTCGAGGTCGGCGGTCACCGGAAGCTCGACCGCATTTACGATGCGGCGGACCTCCTCCAGCATCTCGTCGCGCGGGATCACCTCGCCGTCCGCGTAGCCCCGCGACCAGGCGAGGCCTGCGCTCGTGGTCGCGAGCGCCCGCGCCCCCGGGGTGCGGGCCACGATGACGGCCGTGGCCACGTCCCAGACGTTCGGGAGCACGAGCACCGGAGGCGCCAAATGGTACGAGCGAAAGAGCTCGGCCTGCTCGCGCTGGGTCACAACGGCCAGGTCGCGCGCACTTGCTCGAAGTCGCGCGGCCAGTCGCGGTACGCCTCGCGCGGGTTGATCGTCTCCTCCGTAGCGGAGGCGCCGTGTTTTGCGGCCACCGCGCTGGGCGGGTAGTGCAGCGTCTTGCCCTCACCGCGCGCGCCGACCATCAGGATCGCGCAGGGGCCTTCCCCGGCGCCGATGAAGATGTGGTGCGTGCCCGGCGCGCAGTGGACGAAATCCCAGGCCTTGAGCAGGCGTTCCTCCTCCTCGATCAGAAGCAGGCACTCGCCGGAGAGGACGATGAAGTCCTCCTGCACATTCTCGGAGTGGTAGAGCCCGTTCGACTGGCCCGGATGGAGGACGTGAATGCCGATCCCGTACTGCTCGAACTCCCCCGCCTCCGGCTCGACGTTCGTCCACTCGCCTCCACGCGGGTCGCGCGTCCACGCGACGTCGGCCATGTTCAGGACGAACCAGCCCGGCGAGGCCACCACCGCGCCGGCCTCGGTCTGCTCGATCCTCGCCTCCCCGGTCGCCACAGCGGGAGCCTAGCGAGGGCGTCGCGGTGGGATGCCCTCTTGCTAGCGTCCGGCGAGTGGGCGCGACGGCAGCTTCAGCCGCTGAGCCGCGGCGCCGCTTGCGCCCGAAGCTCGTCTACGGGGTCGCCGCACTGCTGCTGCTCATCGCCGCAGGCCTCGCAGCTGCGGACGTCGGCGAGCAGGCCGGCCGCCTCTCTGACTGGCAGGCGTTCGTCCTTGGCATCACGCAAGGCCTGACCGAGCTTCTGCCGATCTCCTCTTCGGGCCACCTGATCCTGGTGCCGTGGCTCGCGGACTGGCACTACCTCGAGGTGCATCCGAGCTTCAACAAGACTTTCGACGTCGCTCTCCACCTCGGCACGCTGGTCTCGGTCGTCGCGTACTTCTGGGAGGACGTCTCCCGCTACGTGTCGGCCTGGTTCCGCTCGATCGGGCGCCGCAGCGTCGCGACGATGGATGAGCGGATCGCCTGGTGGATCTTCTTCGCCTCCATTCCGGCGGCGATCGCGGGCGCGATCGGGGAGTCGCCGATCGAGAAGCACCTCGGCCAGCCGTGGCAAATCGCAATTTTTCTCGTTGTGTTCGGCGTCCTGCTCTGGCTCGCCGACCGGCTGCCCCAGAAGCGTCAGATCGGCGAGCTCGGCTTCTGGCCGGCGGTCGCCGTCGGGATCTCGCAGATCCTGGCCCTGATGCCAGGGGTGTCGCGCTCGGGTATCACGATCACTATGGGCCGTTTCTTCCGGCTCGAACGCGACGCGGCCGCTCGCTTCGCGTTCCTGCTGCTGATCCCGGTCGTCTTCGGCGCCGTCGCCTACAAGGGTCTCAAGCACGTCGTGCTCGACCCGCTCCCAGCCGGCTCCGTGGGGCCGTTCGTCGTCGGGACAATCGCAGCTGCGGCAGTCGGGCTCGTGGCCATCGACCTCCTGCTCGGCTACGTGCGGCGTCACGACTACACGCCCTTCGTGGTCTACCGCCTCCTGGCCGCGGCGATCATCGTGCTCGTCATCGCCAGCGGCTGGCGTGGCGCGCACTTCTAGGGAGCTGGAACAAAAGCGTGCCGGAAGGCGCACGCGCCCTGGTTGCTCGGTTCGGCCGCCGGTATCCCTGGTCGAAACCGAACGAGAGGAGATTCACATGCGCCTTCCCCGAAGACGTTCGCTGCTCGTCGCGCTTCCGCTTGCGCTGGTCGCCGGCGTCGCGCTGGCCGCGCAGCCGAGCGGCCGGCGGCCGTCCAACGCCGTCATCAACGCGTGCGTGAAGAAGAACGACGGCCGCGTGCGGGTCGTCGCCGCGGCTGCCTCGTGCCGCCGCAACGAGCTGCCGCTCGCGTGGAACGCGCAGGGGCCGGCCGGGCCGGCGGGTCGGCCCGGTGCCACCGGCCCGGCTGGTGCGGAGGGCCGCGCAGGAGCGATGGGCCCGAAGGGCGATGCGGGGCAGCGTGGCGGGACCGGCGCGGCAGGCCCCACCGGACGGGCCGGCGCAACCGGGCCGCGAGGCCCGGCCGGGCCTGGTCTGAGTGCTCTCGAGAACCTGAACGGCATCGGCTGCCATGCGGGCGGCCAGGCGGGAACGGTTGCACTGGCCTACGACGCGAGCGGCGTCGCGACCATCACGTGTGGAAGCTCCGGCGGCGGAAGAACGTCCACGCTGGGGGTGAACGAGCTGATGACCGGCTCGATCGGCGCCGCGGCGAACGAGTTCGTCGAGATCGTCAACACAGGCACCGCAGCAGTCGATATCGGGGGTTTCCGGCTCGCCTACCGCTCCGCGGCGGGAACGAGCGACGTCACGCTCGCGACGGTTCCGGCGGGGACGTCGCTCGCTGCCGGCGGGTTCTACCTACTCGGTGGCAGCGCCTATGCGGGCTCGCGGCCTCCCGACCAGAGCTTCTCGACGGCCCTCGCGGCCACGGGCGGCGGCGTTGCGATCCGCGATTCTGCAGGCGGAATCGTCGATTCGGTGGGCTACGGAGACGCGGTCAACGCGTTCGTCGAGGGTCATCCAGCCTCGGCCGCACCCGCAACAACCGCCCCCGGAAGCAGCGCGATCCGGCTTCCGGACGGGTACGACACCAACGACAACGCGGCGGACTTCTCCGTCAGCGCAAGCCCGACTCCCGGGAGCTCGAACCACTAGGAGAACCGCTCGGCGGGCGGCAGTCACACCACGTGGCCGCCCGCCGCATCAATCACCCTAGTGGGTGATTCCCCGACCCGAACAGGTCGCCTTTACTGCGTCTGCGGGTCTCTCCCGCATGGCGTAGCACGAAAAATCTGCGGCTTATTGGTTTCACCGAACATCAATCCCTCGTTCGCTTCCTCTCGCCCGAGCTCATGCTCGTGGCTCCGGAGCTGGCCGAACGCGCTCGTGAGCTCCTACGGGAGCCCGGTGAAACCAATGGAAAGGGTTGGCACATGTCTGGACTACGTACGTACAAACAGATGACTGCCGGGATCGGCCTGGGCCTGGAGCCTCCGTTGAGTCCCCCGGTTGTGCGCGGCTACAGCGCGTCGGTGCCAATGCTCTCGAGCGCGAACATCTCCGATCTTCCGACTCCTCCTCCGGCCATTCGGCCGCCGGAGAGCGTGGCGCCGGTTCTCGAGCCTGCTCCCGCCCCTCAGGCCGCGGTGCCTCAGCAGCCCGAGCAGTCACCGGTCGGAACCGAGCTTGAGCCGGTGCTGCCGGCTGCGGCGCCTGAGTCGGCGCAGCTCCAGCCGGAGACCCCCTCTGCAGCGCCCGAGCTTCCGGCGACAGCGCCTGTTGAGGAGCAGGTGATCGACGATTTTCCTTCCCCGGAGCCGGCAGCTGCGAGGCTGCCGGAGATCGCACCGGTCGAGGCGACACCTATCGAGCCTGTGCGGCTCGCCGAGATGCAGCCGACTCCGCTCGTCGCGCCGGCCCCGCCGGTCGAGGAGCCGGCGGCCGAGCTGCCGACAATGGCCCCGCCCGAGCCTGCGGTCGAGGTCGCGCCTGTCGCGTTCTTTGCCCCGCAGCCGGTCGAGGTGGAGGCGGAGGTTGCACCGGAGCCGATCGCCACTGCGCCGATCGACGTCCCGGAGCCGGAGCTTAGAATCCCTGACGATCCGTTCGAGGCTGCTCTGCCGGCTCCCGAGCCGGTTGTCACCCCCGAGCTCGAGGAGCTCTTCGCGCCGAAGCGCGGCGGCCACTTCCGCGTCGTCGTCCGTCTCAAGGAAGCCGAAGGAGTCGAGGTGGGCGAGTTCCGCGACTTCGGCACCGCGATGGAAGGCGCCCAGGAAGTGATCGAGCAGTTCTCGAACGCGACCGGGGGCCGCTGGCCCTTCTACGCGGGCCGCTTCATACGGCCCGATTTGATCGTCTCCGTCGACGTGGTCGACGCCGCGTGCGCCGACTAGTCAGCTCGAGCTAGGCCCGGCGCCCGACGTAGATCGTCACGGTCGAGCCCACCGGCGCGCGTCTGCCGCCCCCCGGCTGCTCGTCCACGACGGTCCCGATCTGACTCGCGTCCGTCACGCCCTGCGCCAGTATCTGCACCTCGAATCCGGCGCTCTCGAGCTTCGCCTTCGCGGCGGCCGGGTCATCGCCGATCACGTCGGGCACGGCTCGTTGCTCGCCGGGGTCCGGGCCAAGCGAGACGTTGAGCTGGATCCGCGTCCCGCGCTTCTGCGTCGTGCCGGGCGTCGGCGATTGCGAGGCAACCGTGCCCTCTGGCTGATCCGACGGCACGAAGACCACACCCGCCTTGAGACCCGCCGAGTTGAGCTTCTGCTGGGCCGCCTCTTGTGGCTGGCCGGTGACGTCGGGCACGGGCACGCTCGCCGGCTTGGTCCCCGAAGGTGGCGGTGGCGGAGGAGGCGGGGGCACCCCGCCGGAAGCCTGACCGCTCGAGATGTTCAACCGCACCTTCGAGCCGCCGGGCACGCGCTTGCCGCCCTGCGGGCTCTGCGAGACGACCGAGCTCTTGGGCTGTGCCGAAGGCACGGTGAAGGCCTGAGGGACGAGCCCGGCCGCGCGGATCGCCGATAACGCGGTGTCGCGCGTTTGGCCGACCACGTCCGGGACGTTCACCATCCCGCGCGAGATCCGGATCACGACCGTCGAGCCCTTCGCGACCTTGGCACCTGCCGCCGGGCTCTGGCTCAGAACGGTTCCGCGCGGCTTGTTCGAGGCCACGCTGGAGATCCCCAGCGTGAAGCCCTCCGCGCGCAGCTCGGCCGTGGCCGCGGCCGCCTTCTTGCCAACCACGTTCGGCACCGCAGCGACGTCGGCCGCGGAGACAGAGAGCGTCACCACCGACTTGCGGTCGACCTGAGTCCCAGCGCCGGGCTCCTCGGCAAAGACCTTGCCCGCCGGGTAGTCGCTCGACCTGGTCGCGACCCGCGCGACGAGCCCGCGGCGGTTGAGGCGTTCGACCGCTGTCGACTGGGACTGGCCGATCACGTTCGGGATCACGACCGAGTCGCTCTTCTCGTCGTCGCGCGTCAGCAGCCACAGCGCGGCCAAGCCGCCTCCGACGAGCAGCAGCAGGACGAGCAACCAGGGCCAGACGAGCGGTCTGGGCGGAGGCGGAGGCTGCGGCTCGAGAACCTCTTCTTCGACGACGTCCCCGCGAGGCCCTTCCTCGACGACCGTCTCGGCTTCGGCGACGCGGCGCGACGGAGCCGGCCGACGCCGGAATCGCGGACGGAATCTCATCGCGGCTCTCTATGCCCCTCCACGGCATCCCCAAATCGCGCCCGACCCAAAACCCGAACTTCGTCCTCAAAGAATCCTTCCAATTCATCTATGGCGCCCTAACCGGCGACGCTTTTACTGCGTTCAAGCACTCTCTACGGAGGTATCCGTCCAATGGCACGCAGACTCATTCTCCTCGCGCTCGCGCTCGGCCTCGGCCTCGCCATGACCGGCGTGGCGGGCGCACGCTGGTTCAACGTCATCCGCGGCACACGCGGGGACGACGTGATCGCGGGTACGGCCCGGCCCGACTTCGTCCTCGCCTTCGCCGGTAACGATCAGGTCTCGACCGGGGACGGGCACGACATCGCTTACGCCGGGAAGGGCAACGATACGGTCGACGGCGGAGCCCAGTTCGACCGGCTCTTCGGGGGGCACGGAAACGACGTGCTCAGCGCCGGCGCCGACGGCGCCGTGATCTGGGGTGGCGAAGGGAACGACACCCTCAACGCCGGCAACACCGGCCGTAACCGGCTCCACGGCGGCCCTGGCGACGACACGCTCAACGGCGGCCCCGAGCGCGACCTCCTCTGGGGCGGCCGCGGCATCGACCGCGAAAACGGAGGCGACGGCAACGACGTGCTGCACGCGCTCGCGGCCGACGGCCAGGTGGACACGCTGGACTGCGGTGCGGGCGCGCGCGACGTGGCGTGGGTCCGCGCCGGCGAGTCCGACGTGACGGTCAACTGCGAGATCGTCAAGACCGTCTCGGTCGGCTCCGGCTAGCTCTCCCTCCGCCCAGTAGCTCTCTCCCGAGGCCCGCCACGCCCGGCGGGCCTCGCCCTTTGTAGGGTCGCGCCGATGAGCGAGCTGGAGCTGATCGCTGTCGCCCTCTGGTCGTTCGTGGTGGCGGTCGCCGGCGGTGCCGTCGGCCTGGTGCTCGGCAATCTGCGCCTGCCGCTCTTCGTCGCCGCCGCCTCGTCACCGGCTGCGGCGGGCGGGGCGAACATCACAGTTTCGGGGATCGCAGCGGCCACGGCCGCCACGACCCACGTGCGCGCCGGGCGGATCAACTGGCGGTTGTTCGGCTGGATGGCGCCGCCCTCGATCGCGGGCGCGCTCGCCGGGGGCTACCTCTCCGGACGGGTTCCCGAGGCGACGCTCCTGCTGGCGATCGCCGCGGTGCTGCTCTACAGCGGGCTCGACCTCCTCTTCCGCCGGTCGGCGACGGCCCGGCCGCGCGAGGACCCGCACGTCGGCGCCGCCATCGTCTCGGGCGCAGTTATCGGCCTGCTCGGGGGCTTCGTCGGCCTGATCCTGGGCTCCCTGCGGATGCCTGCGCTGCTGCGGCTCGTCGGCGAGCCCCCGGCCCGCGCGGTCGGGACGAATCTCGCCGTCGGAGTTTGCGTCGGCATGGCCGGGCTCGCCGGCCACCTGCCCTCGGCGGCTCCCGACTGGCGGCTGATCCTCGTCGGCGGTGCAGCGTCGATCCCGGGCGCGCTGATCGGCGCCCGCCTCACCGGCCGCCTCTCCGAGCAGGCACTGGTGCGGGCGATCGGCGCGGTGCTTCTCGTGGCTGGAGCTGCCGCGGCCATTCAGGCGCTGGCCTGACTCTCCACGCGCGCGAGGAAACCGCCGATCACCTCGAGATAGCGCTCCGGTTCCTCCAGCAGCGAGGTGTGCGAGCTTCGCTCGAAGAGCACCCACTCGGAGCCGGCGATGCCGCGATGTAGCGGCTCCACGAGCGCGAGAGTGCACTCGTCGTGGCGACCCGAGGTGATCAGCGTCGGCACCTCGATCTCGCCCAGCCGGTCGATCACGTCCCACTCCTTGAGCGTGCCGATGACGGTGAATTCGTTCGGGCCCCACATCGTCTCGTAGACCTGCGTCCCGAACTTCGCCCGCGTGCGGCCGAGCGCCTCCGGCTCCGGCTCGATTCGGCAGATGTGGCGGCGCCAGAACTCCTGCGGCGCCGCCTTGTCGTCGAGCCCTTGCGGCAGCTCGTCGCGCAGCCGTCGCGTCTCCTTCGCCCAGCGCGGCGCGCTCGTCGGCGTCGAGTTGAGTACGAGGCTGGTCAGCCCCTCCGGCCGGGTGAGGGCGTACTCGAGCGCCAGCATGCCACCCCAGGAAGAGCCGAAGAGGTGCAAGCGCTCGAGCCCGAGGCGCTCGCGCACCGAGCGCAGCTGCTCCAGGAACGTCTCGACCGTCCAGAGCGACGGATCGTCGGGCTTGTCCGAGTCGCCACCGCCCAGCTGGTCGTAGAAGACGACACGCCTGCCCTGCTCGGCGAGCGCGCCCAGCCCCTCGAGCGGATCGTGCGAGCCGCCGGGGCCACCGTGCAGCACCAGGAGCGGCACGCGACCCGGGCCCTCGCCGTCGCCCGCGACCCGGTACCAGGTCTCGAACTCGCGGAAGGGCAGTCGGCCTTCGGTCGTTGTCACGAGGCTCGACGCCAGCGGCGGCGCCGATCGTTCGGCGCCTCACCGAGCGTCTGCGCGGCGGCATCGAAGTCGGCCGCCGTCAAGCCGGTTAGCTCGGCGGCGTCGAGCTCGTCGATCGAGGCGTCCGGGCTGCCGGCCAGGCGAAGCGCCTGGGTATTCAGCGCCTGCTCGAAGATCGTGCGCGCGTAGCGGGCGTTGCCGAAGCCCTCACTGCGCTGGGCCCGATCGAAGATGCGGTGCAGCTCGTCGGCGGCACCTTCGGTGAGGCTGTACTCGTTCTGCCGGGCGAAGGTGCCCGTGATCGCGACCAGCTCCTCGCTCGAGTAGTCCGGGAAGACGAGCTCGCGCGCGAAGCGTGAACGGAGACCGGGATTCGAGTCGAGGAACTCGTGCATCAGCCGCGGGTATCCGGCCACGATCACCACGAGCCGGTGGCGATGATCCTCCATGCGCTTGAGCAGCGTCTCGATGGCCTCCTGGCCGAAGTCGACTCCGCGCTGTCCCGCCCCCGGCCGTGCAAGGGCATAGGCCTCGTCGATGAAGAGCACCCCGTCCAGGGCCCGGCGGATTGCCCGGTCGGTCTTGAGCGCGGTCATGCCGACGTACTCGCCGACCAGCCCCGCACGGTCGACCTCCACGAGATGGCCCTTCTTCAGCAGGCCCATCGCCCGGTACATCTCGGCGAGGAGCCGCGCGATCGTCGTCTTGCCCGTCCCGGGGTTGCCGAGGAAGACGAGGTGCTGCGAGGTCGCCACCTCCGGAAGCCCGTGCTCCAGGCGCTGGGCCTGGATCTGGAGGAAGGCGAGGAGGGCGCGCACCTGGCTCTTGATCGACTCGAGCCCGACGAGCGATTCGAGCTCGGCCTGAAGCTCCTCGAGGCTTCGCGGCTCCGCGTCCTGGCGAGGATCGAGGCGCTCGAGCCAGTCGCCGTCGCCGCCCACCCGTTGGGCGACCTGCGCGCGCAGGACGTTGAAGCCGCGAATCATGTCGTCGAGCGGGTTGGGCATCGCCCGCTTTTACCCCGGCAAGCCTCTCGGTAAGCTCGGTGCATGGTCGACTCGTGGCGCAGGTACAAGCGCGATCTGACCGAGGCCGAGGACCGGCCGACCCGCTGGAGCGCTTTCCGCCCCAACCCGGTGAGCCAGCGCGACCTGCTGATCCCGGTCGGCCACAACCGCGTGAAGCTCCTCGCCGCGTGCCTGTTCTGCGGCTTCGGCCTCTCGGTGTTGTGGGTCTTCTTCCCGTTGCTGATGGTCTCGATCGCCCTCGACCAGAGCCTCGGCATCTGGAACTGGGCGATCATGGGCGGCTTCGCCGCAGTCGCCGGACTGGCGATCTACCTCTACGCGGCAACTGACGAGCAGAGGTACTGGGACTCGTTCTAGTCGATCGTCCAGGTGTCGCCACCGTGCAGGAGCTCGGCCAGGTCGCCCTCGCCCTGCTGGGTGCGCGCCGTCTCCAGCTGCTCGGTCATCAGGCGGTCGTACACCGGCCGCTCCACGTCGCGGAAGACGCCGATCGGGGTCGGGCCGTGCGGCGTGTGCGAGAGTCGGGCCAGTGCGGAGGCGAGGCTCGGCGACTCGAGGTGCTCATCGTGCACGAGCAGCGCCTCCTCCCCCGCCTCGGCGACTCCGACGAGCTCCGCCGAGCCGTCGGGCCGAAGTCGCACGCCACGTTCGTCCTCGTTGCCGAACCGGATCGGCTTGCCGTGCTCGAGCCGGATCCGGTTCTCCTTCTGCTCGCGCACCGCGTCGAAAGCGCCGTCGTTGTAGACGTTGCAGTTCTGGTAGATCTCGACGAAAGCCGCGCCCGGGTGCTTGGCGGCGCGGCGCAGCGTCTCGGTCAGGTGGGTGCGATCGGTGTCGATCGAGCGCCCGACGAAGCTCGCCTCGGCGCCGAGGGCCAACGCCACCGGGTTGAACGGCCAGTCCACCGAGCCCATAGGCGTCGTCTTGTTGACCGTCCCGAGCGGCGAGGTCGGCGAGTACTGGCCCTTCGTGAGACCGTAGATCTGGTTGTTGAACATCAGGATCTTCACGTCTACGTTGCGGCGCAGCGCGTGGATCAGGTGGTTGCCGCCGATCGAGAGCGCGTCCCCGTCGCCGGTCACGACCCAGACGGAGAGGTCCGGCCGCGCCAGCGCGAGCCCGGTCGCGATCGCGGGCGCCCGGCCGTGGATCGAGTGGATGCCATAGGTCTGGACGTAGTACGGGAACCGCGCTGCGCAGCCGATCCCCGAGATGAAGACCGTGCGCTCCCTCGGCACGTCGAGCTCCGGCAGGAAGCCCTGCACCGCCGCGAGGATCGCGTAGTCCCCGCAGCCCGGGCACCAGCGCACTTCCTGGTCGGTCTTGAAGTCCTTCGCGCTCAGCGGGTGGCCGTTGCCGTTCTTCCCAGTCAAGCCATCGCCTCCATCGCGTTGGCCAGCTCGTCCGAGCGGAAGGGCTGACCGCGCACCTGGTTGTAGCCGACCGCGTCGACCAGGAACTCGGCGCGCACGAGCTTGAGCAGCTGGCCGAGGTTCATCTCGGGCACCAGCACGCGGTCGTACCCGGCGAGCGCCTCGCCGGTGTTGCGCGGGAACGGATTCAGGTGGGTCAGGTGGGCCTGGGCGACCTTCTTTCCTCGTTTGCGCAGCCGCCGCACCGCGGACGTGATCGAGCCGTAGGTGCCGCCCCAGCCGAGGACGAGCAGGCTCGCCCCGTCGGGGTCGTCCACATCCAGTTCGGGGATGTCGGCGGCAATGCCGGCGATCTTCCGGGCCCGCAGGCGAACCATCAGGTCGTGGTTGTCGGGGTCGTAGGAGACATTGCCGGTCTCGTCCTGCTTCTCGAGGCCGCCGAGGCGATGCTCGAGCCCGGGCGTGCCCGGAATCGCCCACGCGCGCGCGAGCGTCTCCGGGTCGCGCACGTACGGCCAGAACTCGCCCTCGCGATTCGGCTCGGTCGCGAAGTCGACCGCGATCTCCGGCAGCGAGGCCACGTCGGGCAGGAGCCAAGGCTCGGAGCCGTTCGCCAGGTACGCATCGGAAAGCAGGTACACAGGCGTGCGGTACTTGAGCGCGAGCCGCACGGCCTCCAGCGCCGCCGCGAAGCAGCCGCCGGGTGTCGACGCGGCCACGACCGGAACCGGCGACTCGGCGTTGCGCCCGTAGAGGACCATCAAGAGATCCGCCTGCTCGGGCTTGGTCGGCATCCCGGTCGACGGGCCCGCGCGCTGGATGTCGAGGATCAGCAGCGGCAGCTCGAGCGCGACCGCGAGCCCAACGGTCTCGCTCTTCAGGACGACTCCGGGGCCGCTCGAGGTGCAGACGCCGAGCGCGCCGCCGAAGCTCGCGCCCAGTGCAGCTCCCACGGCGGCGATCTCGTCCTCAGCCTGGAACGTGCGAACGCCGAAGCGCTTGTGACGCGAAAGGTTCTCGAGGATCTCCGAGGCCGGCGTGATCGGGTAGGCGCCGAGGAAGAGCGGGAGGCCGCTCTTGACGCTCGCGGCGATCAGGCCCATCCCGAGCGCCTGGTTGCCTGTGATGTTGCGGTAGGTACCCGGGGCCATCTCCGCGGGCGCGACCTCGTAGGAAACGACGAAGTCCTCCGAGGTTTCCCCGTAAGCCCACCCGGCCTTGAAGGCCTTGACGTTGGCCTCCGCGATGGTCGGCTTCGAGGCGAACTTGCGCTCGAGGAAGGCGATCGTGCCGTCGGTCGGCCGGTGGTAGAGCCAGGACATCAGGCCGAGGGCGAACATGTTCTTCGAGCGCTCCGCCTCGCGCTTGGTCACGTCGACCTCTTTGAGCGCCTCGAGGGTGAGCGTCGTCAGCGGCACCTCGTGCACGTGGAACTCCGCGAGCGAGCCGTTGTCGAGCGGGCTCTCGGCGTAGCCCGCCTTCTCGAGGTTGCGCTCGGTGAAGGCATCGCGGTTCACGATGAGCGTGCCGCTCTTCGGCAGGTCACGCAGGTTCGTCTTCAGCGCGGCCGGGTTCATTGCCACGAGCACGTCGGGCGCGTCACCGGGCGTGAGGATGTCGTGGTCTGCGAAGTGGAGCTGGAAGCCGGAGACTCCCGGCAGCGAGCCGGCCGGCGCGCGGATCTCCGCTGGGAAGTCGGGGAGCGTCGAGATGTCGTTGCCGAGCAGCGCTGTCTCGCTCGTGAAACGCCCGCCGGTGAGCTGCATTCCGTCCCCGGAGTCGCCGGCGAACCGGATGATCACCTGCTCCAGCTGCTCGACGTGCTTGCTCATCGGCTACACGGTAGCGCGGACCAGCTTGATGCCCCAGGCCTTCCCGGAGGTGAAGAGCTCGTCGGGATCAACCTCGTCCCGCCAGCCCAGAAAGTGGCGCTCCGGCTCGTCCTCGGTGGAGCCGTAGACGGCGAGGCGAAGCTCTGGGTCAGGCTCGTCGCCGCCTCGCTCGAGCTCCGCGAGTCGACGCTCGGCCTCCTCGGCCGCCGGTCCTTCCGCGTACCCCTTGGCCATAGCTGTCGATGCTAGCTATTGCGCTTCTTGAAGCAAGGCCTGGAGGTCGAGCGGCGCGTTGTGCATCGCCACGCCTTTCCCGCTCGCCGGCCGCGGCCACTCCTCTTCGGGGCGGTCGCGGTAGAGCTCGACGCCGTTCCCGTCGGGATCGCGCAGGTAGATCGCCTCCGAGACTCCGTGGTCGGTCGCGCCGTCGATCGGCCACTTCGCCTCCATGAGTCGTCGTAGGGCATCGCCGAGCGTGCGGCGATCCGGATAGCGGATCGCGACGTGGAAGAGCCCGGTCGTGCCGGCCGGTGGCGGAGAGCCGCCGCGCGACTGCCACGTGTTCAGCCCTAGATGGTGGTGGTAGCCGCCCGCAGAGAGGAACGCGGCCTCGTCGCCCACGCGCTGCATCTCGTCGAAGCCGAGAATGTCGCGGTAGAAGCCGAGCGAGCGGTCGATGTCCGCGACCTTCAGGTGGACGTGGCCGATATGGACGCCGGGATCGATGCCCACCGCGCGACGATAGCGACTGGCGTGCCCAGCGCGGCCCGGGAGCTCGTTGTCAAAGATAGGAGGCAGAAGCGGCCGGAGAGGTCGCGCCTGCCTCCTACGGCGAACGCTACGGGCCCCAGGGAATCGAGCCGTTGAACGCTGCGGCGGCAAGCGTGAGGAGCGAGAGCAGCAGCCCCTGTGTGCGAGCAGACATGGAGATCCTCCTTTCCGCGCACCGAGGCGCGGACAACACTCGAGCGTTGTCGCCAATTGTTGTCGACTTCGCCTCCCCGTTGACGAGGTCCGGGCCCACGGTCAGTATTGAATTCGGTGTCACCGCAACGCTTCGAGGGGCAGGCCGAGACGATCGACCAGCGGTTGCGTCGCCTGCGGCACGACCGTGGGCTCTCTCAGCGCGAGCTCGCAGGTCCCGGTGTCTCGTACGCCTACATCTCGAGAATCGAAGCGGGCGCGCGGCGTCCATCGGTGAAAGCCCTGCGAATGCTCGCCCGGAAGCTGGGCGTCTCCGCCGACTATCTCGAGACCGGCTCGGAGATCCGTGACACCGACGAGCGGGAGCTCCAGATCGCAGACGCCGAGCTGGAGCTTCGTCTCGCCGAGCTCCCGGACGAAGCCGAAGCGAAGCTGAAGCGATTGCGGTCTGACGCCCTGGAGGCCGGGGACGCCGTCGCCGCCTCCCGCGCGAACGTCGCGCTGGGCCTCGCGGCGGCTCACGCCGGGCGTAACAGCGACGCGATCGAGATGCTCGAGTCGGGCCTGAAGCTGTCGCCGGTCTCAGCGAGCGCGCGGCCCGACGTCTACGCGACTCTCGGGAAAGCATACGCGGCCAGCGGCCAGCCGAAGCGAGCGGTGGAGCTGTTCGAACGCTGCCTGGCGGAGGTCTCGCTGGAAGCCCCGGACGACGTTGCTGCGCAGGTGAGATTCACCACCTACCTGAGCTACGCCCTGACCGATCTCGGAGACCTTCGCCGCGCCGAGGAGGTGCTCGAAGAGGCTCTCGGGGCGGCCGAGAACATGACGGACGCATACTCCCGAGTGCGCCTCTACTGGGGGGTCGCTCGCCTGAACGAGGTTGGCGGAAGGCCCGCTGCGGCACTCGACTACATCCGGCGCGCGATCGCCCTGCTGGACGTCACCGACGACACGCTCCATTTGGCACGCGCGCATATCCTCTCCGCGGCCATCCTGCTCACTCAGGGCCGTCCCGAGGAGGCGACCAGGCACCACGAGCTGGCCGAGAAGCTCCTGGGTACGAACGCGGAGCCTGAGGATCTATCGGGCCTCTACGCAGACCAGTCCAAAGCGGCGGCGCGGCTCGGCAACGTCCGCCTGGCAGTCGCGAAGGCCGAAGCGGCGGTGGGGGCGCTGGCCGGGGAAGAGTATCCGCGCGAGATGGGTCTCGGACAGTGGGCGCTCGCGGAAGCTCGAGCGCTCGACGGCGACGCCGACGGTGCCGACAGCGCTTTTCGGGAGGCGACGATGCTCCTCGAGGCAAACGGCCATCGGCGGGAGTACGTGGACGTGTTCCGCTCCTGGGGCAAGTTTCTGCGGCGTGCGGGCCGCGAGGAGGAGGCGCTCGAGGTGCTCGAGCGCGCGACCGACCTCGCAGCCGAGCAGGTCGCGGACGCGCAGGCCCACGCAGCAGAGTGATCTCGGCCGCGGTTCGGCCGCGCGGCCCGTTCTCTCTCCGACTCTCCGCCCGGCTGGCGGGGGATGCGACCCGCAGCGTGACCGACGGCGTCGTGGTCGCTGCCCTCGCCTCTGGCGGCGCGGGCCGCGCGTGGCAGCTCTCGAACGGAACGGTTCAGCTGCGCGCACCCAGCGAGGCGGGCATCGCGGAGCTGCGATTCGTGCTCGCGCTCGATGACGACCACTCCGAGTTCCTGAGCCGATTTGCGCGCGACCCGCTGATCGGCGAGGCGACTCGCCGCGTGCGCGGCCTGCGTCCGGTGCGCACGCCGACGGTGGCGCACGCGCTCCTGCGCGCGGTGTGCGGCCAGCTGATCCAGGCTCGACGGGCACGGGCGATCGAGCGAAACGTGATCCGCGCGGCGACGCCGCAGCTGCAGGGCACGGCGCTGCATGTGCCGCCGAATTGCGCAAGCCTCGGTCGCATCGCCCCCGCGGAGCTGCGCCGGCTAGGCCTGGGGATGCGCCGCGGAGCCACGCTCGTCCGGCTCTGCCGCTCGGCCGAGCTCGAGCGGCTGCGCGACGTGCCGAGCACCGCGGCCGCGGATCGGCTCACTCGCGAGCGGGGTCTTGGGCCGTGGTCGGTTGGCGTCGTCTTCCTCGAAGGCCTGGGTCGCTACGACCGGGGACTCGTGGCCGATCTCGGCCTGGTGAAGCTCCTTTCCGCGATGCGTGGCCGCTGGGTCGAAGGCTGGGAGACGGCCGAGCTGCTTGAGCCCTATGGCGAGTGGGCCGGGCTCGCGAGCATCTACCTGCTCGCCGCTTACCGCCTCGGGCTCGTGCCGGCGCAGACCGCCGCAGCCTAGACTCTCTCAATGGCTGTGGAGCCGCGACGCGTCGCGATCCTCGGCGCGGGCACGATCGGCGAATCGCTCCTGCGCGGCTTCCTGAGCGGCGGCTGGCGGGAGCCCGGCGAGCTCGTCGTCACGGTTCGGGACGAGGAGCGCGCGGCCGAGCTGGCGGAGCGCCACGGCGTGCTGGCAACGCTGTCGAACACCGAGGCCGTCGCCGCAGCGGAGCTGGTGGTGATCGCGGTCAAGCCGCAGGATTTCGACACCCTGCTCGGCGAGATAGGCGGAGCGCTCACCTCCGCGCAGACGGTGCTCTCGGTCGCGGCAGCGATTCCGACGGCAACGATCGAGAGCAAGGTGGCTCCCGGAGTGCCCGTCGTGAGGGCCATGCCGAACCGCCCGGCGACGGTGCACGAGGGAATCGCCGGCATCTGCGCGGGAGCCCACGCGGGAGAGGAACACCTCCGGCTCGCCGAGGAGGCCCTCAGCCACGTCGGCGCGGTCGTGCAGGTGCCGGAGCGCTACATGGATGCCGTCACCGCCGTCTCGGGCTCCGGGCCGGCGTACTTCGCGCTGCTGGCCGAGGCGATGATCGAGGCCGGGATCCTGCTCGGCCTCTCACGCGAGATCTCGACGCAGCTCGTCGTGCAGACCATGTTCGGCACCGCGCGGCTGCTGCGCGACGAAGGCATTCACCCGGTCGAGCTCCGTGAGCAGGTGACCTCCCCCGGCGGCACCACGATCCGCGCGATCCGCGAGCTCGAGCTCGCCGGGGTGCGCGCCGCATTCCTGAATGCGATCGAGGCCGCCATGGAGCGCTCGCGGGAGCTCGCCGCCGGCGAGCCGTGAGCCTCTACGGGGTCGAGCTCGTCGTTGCCGACGCCCCGGAGCAGGTGGCGTCGATCGTGGCCGACGAGCTCGCCGAGGCAGCGCGAGCGGGACGCGCGATCGCGCTGACCGGCGGCCGATCGCCGGGGCGGGCCTATCAGCTCGCAGCCGAGCGCGAGCCCGACTGGGGCAAGGCCTCGCTCTGGTGGGGCGACGAGCGCTGCGTGCCGCCCGACGACGACCGTTCGAACTACAAGCTCACGCGCGAGAATCTCATCGACCTGCTCGA
This sequence comes from Gaiellaceae bacterium, assembly GCA_035296785.1. GTDB lineage: Bacteria > Actinomycetota > Thermoleophilia > Gaiellales > Gaiellaceae > AC-32. Next base: position 15,938 of record DATHAF010000045.1, on the reverse strand, counting down.
GGTGCGGCCCAAGGAGATGCGCCGCATTCGCGGCGAGCTAGGAACCGAGGCTGCGGCCCAGGAGTACGACGTGCTGCTGCAGGACGTGCGGCTCGGGCTCGTGCTGCTCGGCCTGGGCCCGGACGGACACGCGGCGTCGTTGTTCCCGAACGCACCGACACTCGCAGAGCGCGAGCGACGAGCGGTTCCGGCGGAGGCCGGTCTCGAGCCGTTCGTCGAGCGGGTGACGATGACGGTGCCGGTGCTCTCGTCCGCGCCGGAGGTGCTCTTCATCGTCACCGGTGCCGAGAAGGCGGAGGCCGCTGAACGGGCCTTCGCCCGCCCTCCGAGCCTGGAGACGCCCGCGAGCCTGATCCGCTCAATCCCTGGAACCACGCGGGTTGTAGCCGATCGCGCGGCTGCTTCCGTGTTGCTGGACTAGACAAGGCAACGCCGCCTCGCAAAGATGCAGCGATGCCTTCGGCCGCCGAAGCCAGAACTCTTCTCGACGTCCTCACGCTCGACCGCCCGGACCAGCTGAAAGCGCTCGGGCACCCGCTGCGGCTCCGCGTACTGGAAACGCTCGGCACCGGGGACGAGGAGCACCTGACGAACCGCGAGCTCGCGAACAAGCTCGGCGTCGACCCGGGGCATCTGCACTTCCACGTGCGCATGCTCCTGAAGGCGGGGCTGATCGAGCTGGCAGAGGGTGGTCAGGGCCGGGAGAAGCCCTATCGCGCCGTCGCGCGCACGGTTCGGGTCGCCCCCGAGCTGCTCTCCTCGGGCTTCACCAGCGACTTGCGCGCGGCGATGCTCGAGGAGGTCGAGCGCGGCTGGGCCGAGCACGGCACCGCTGGCTCCTTCCGTTCCGCTCAGATCAGGGCGCGATTGCGGCCGGAGCGGGCGCTCGAGCTGATCACCGAGCTCGCAGAGCGCGCTCGCGAGCTCGAGGAGCCCGGCGTCGAGCCGCTGACCATTACGACGGTGTTCCACCCGCCTACGAGCGGCGACTAACCCTCCTCTAAGGAAGCAGCGGAGAGGTCAGGCTCGCGCTGAGGCCGCGCCGCCCGGCCAACGCCTGCAGCACGAGGACGGTGTCCGCGACGGGCATGTCCTCGAGATACTCGTCGCGGCCCTCGAACGACTCGAGCACCGCCTCGACGGCCTCCGTGTAGCCGAGCACGTCGCCCGCGGCCAGGTAGGCGAGGGCATCGCCGACAGCTCCCGGGAAGTCGTCGCGCGTCCGAATCGCGTCCGCGTGTCGCCGAGCCTCGGCGTCGCGCCCGAGCACGAGCAGCGCCAAGGCCGCGGTATACCGGCCGATCGGCGAGTCCGCCTCGGTCGAGCCGCCCTCGAGCGCCCACTCGGCGGCTTCCTCGGCCGCCGGCCAGTCGCCGGCGAGGACGAGCGACTTGATCGCGCCGATCGGCCGCCCCCAGCTGTCGGGCGGAGCATCGGAGAAGCTCTCGCGGTAGCGGGCGGCGGCGCGCGCGAACCACTCGGCGGCTTCGTCGGTATGGCCCTTCATCAGCAGGGCGAGCCCGGCGCCTCCCGCGGCGTTGCCGAGTCGGGTCAGCTGGCGCTGGCGCGCGTCCGCATCGACGGAGTCGCCGAGGCGCGCCTCTCCGTCGTGATAGCGGCTCTCCTCGCGCTCGAGATGCTCCGCCCAGTTCTCGTTTTTGACCACCTCTGGTTCAGGCACAGCCAACCTCCTCCCCGGAGCGATCGTATCGAGCGTCGAGGAACGGATGGGTGACGGAACCGTGGCAACGGTGTAACGATTGACTAGGGTCTTCTGCGTGGGGGAATTGCGCGAGGTCTATTACGTCGACGGCGTCCGAACCGCGTTCGGACGCGCCGGGGCGAAGGGGATGTTCTGGCGCACGCGGGCCGACGACATGGGCGTCAAGGTCGTGCGCGAACTGCTTCGCCGCAACCCCGGTTTGCCGCCCGAACGGATCGACGAGGTGGTCATGGCGGCCACCGCGCAGGTCGGCGACCAGGGCCTGACGCTCGGCCGGGACGTGGCGCTGCTCGCCGGCCTGCCGCAGAGCGTGCCGGGCTTCGCAGTCGACCGCATGTGCGCCGGGGCGCTCACCGCGGTCACCGCGGGCGCGGGTGAGATCGCGATGGGCTCGGCCGAGGTCGTGCTCGCGGGCGGGATCGAGCACATGGGCCACCACCCGATGGGTGAGGACGTGGATTTCAACCCGCGCTTCGTCGCCGAGCGGCTCGTCGACCCCTCGGCTGTGACGATGGGCGCGACCGCGGAGAACCTGCACGACCGCCTGCCCCAGCTGACCAAGGACGATGCGGATGCATACGCGATGCGCTCGCAGCAGAAGGCCGCGGCCGCGTGGGAGAACGGCGTCATGCGCGAGACCGTCGTGCCGATGTCAGTCTTCACCGACGACGGTTGGCGCGTCGCGGCACGCGACGAGTTCCTGCGTCCGGACACGAGCCTCGAGGACCTGGCCGAGCTACCGACGCCTTTCCGCCCCGGCGGGCGGGTTACTGCCGGCAACTCGGCGGGGCTGACCGACGGCGCCACGGTCTGCCTACTGGCCTCGGAGCGCGGCGTGAGCGAGCACGACCTCGTGCCCCGGATGCGGCTCGTCTCGTACGGGTTCGCCGGCGTGGAGCCGGAGCTGATGGGACTCGGCCCGGTTCCGGCGACGCAGAAGGCTCTCGACCTCGCCGGCCTGTCGCTCGACGAAGTCGACCTCTTCGAGCTGAACGAGCCGTTCGCGGTCCAGGTACTCAGCTGGTGCGACGCATTTGGCGTCGATCCGGAGGACGGGCGGCTCAACCCGTACGGCGGCGCGATCGCCTGCGGTCATCCGCTCGCCGCAACCGGCGTGCGGCTGCTGGCACAGCTCGCCTACGGGTTTCGCGAACGCCCTCGGGCGCGATACGGGATGGCAGCCCTCTGCGTCGGCCTGGGCATGGGTGCGGCGCTCATCTGGGAGAACGTCCCTGCCGGACACTGAGTTCAAGCTGGGACGCGTAGACAGGGCGGACGCCGGTGCGGTGGCCCTCGTGACGATCGACAACGGCGAGGACCACACCAAGCCGACCTTCTTCGGCCGGGCGGCGATGGAGTCGCTGGAGCGACTGCTGCCTCAGCTCGAGGAGGGTGATTGGGTTGCGCTTGTGCTTACCGGGAAGCCGTTCGTCTTCGCCGCCGGCGCCGACATCACGGAGTTTCCGGAAGCGACGCGCGAGCTGGCGATAGCGGGCAGCCGCGCCGGCCACGAGCTCTTCGGCCGGATCCGGGAGCTGCCGTTCCCAACCGTGGCCGCAATCAACGGCGCCTGTTTGGGCGGGGGCGTCGAGATTGCGCTGCACTGCGACGCGCGAACCATCTCGACCGCGGTCCGACACTTCGCCTGCCCCGAGTGCTTCCTCGGGATCGTTCCCGCTTGGGGCGGCACGCAGCTCGTCCCGCGCCTGGTCGGGATCGAGACCGCGGTGAAGTTCGTCGTTGCCAACCCGATGCGCCAGAACCGCGTCCTGACGGGGCCTGCCGCGCACGAGCTCGGCTTCGCGGACCGCCTGCTCGAGCCCGCGGAGTTCCTGGACGAGTCGATCGCATTCGCCCTCGAGCTCGCAACGAACGGTGACAGTCACAGTGACAGTCACAGTGACAGTCACTCTGCGGCGGAAGTGATACGCAAGGCGCGCGGAAGGCTCGACGACCAGCTGCACGGAGCCGCGCCCGCACCGTACAAGGCGCTCGAGCTGATCGAGGGCGCCTGCTCCGGCTGGACGCTCGAGGAGGGCTACCGAGCGGAGGAGGAGGCCGTCGGCGAGCTGCTCCCCGGACGCCAGGCCAAGGCCTCCCTCTACGCCTTCGAGCTCGTCGACCGGCGCGCCAGGCGACCGCCCGGCCGGCCCGACGCCGAGCCCCGCCCGGTGAAGAAGATCGGGATCGTGGGCGCGGGGCTCATGGCCGCCCAGCTGGCGGCGCTCTTCCTCCGCCGGCTGGAGGTCCCGGTCGCCATGCGCGACATCAGCGAGGCTGCCCTCGTGAGCGCGCGCGAGAGGATCGAGTCCGAGCTGCAGGAGCAGGTGGCGAAAGGCCGCTACGACGACGGCAAGGCGCGTTTTCTCGCGTCCCTCGTCTCCACTTCCACGGGCTACGAGCAGTTCGCGGACTGCGATCTCGTGCTCGAGGCCGTCTTTGAGGAACCCGAGCTCAAAAGGCAAGTCTTTGCCGAGCTGCGTGAGCACGTCAAGGCGGAGTGCATCCTCGCGACGAACACTTCCAGCCTCTCCGTGACCGACATGGGCGCGGATGTCGGCATCCACTTCTTCAACCCCGTGGCGGTGCTCCCGCTGGTCGAGCTGGTTCGTACACCTACAACGGACGAGGTCACGCTCGCCACAGCCTGGGCTGTCGCCGAGCAGCTCCGCAAGCGACCGGTGCTCGTGCGCGACGCACCGGCCTTCGTCGTCAACCGCGTCCTCACCCGCCTGATGGCGGTCGTCCTCGACGCGGTCGAGCACGGCAATACCGCGGACGAAGCCGACGAGGCGATCCTGCGCCTCGGCCTACCGATGGCGCCGTCGGTCCTGCTCCAGATGGTCGGGCCGCGCGTCGCGAACCACGTGCTCGAAACGCTGCACGAGGCCTACCCCGACCGCTTCCCCCTACTGCAGACGCTCGCCAACTACGCCGAGGGGAAGGACGAAATCGCGCTGCGCGAGCACGAGCCGAAGACGCAGGACGAGATCCTCCAAGCGGCCCTCCAAGCGGTCGCCGACGAGATCCGCCATCTGCTCGAGGAAGGCGTGGTCGCGGAGGCGAAAGACGTTGACACCGCCCTCCTACTCGGCGCCGCGTGGCCTTTCTGGCTCGGCGGCATCACGAAGTACCTCGACCAGACCGGCGTTTCCGAGAAGATGTTCGGGCGCCCGCTCGCCGAGGTCGGATCAGGGGCGCCCACGGCATGAACGACAACTGGCGCATCCGGATCCAGCTTCCCGACGAAGGTAATGCCGGGACCCTGCTCGATCGCCTCGGACTCGACCTCGGCTCCGACGAGGCCAAGCGGCTCGTGAAGGAGCTCGAGGGACACCGGCTCGCCGTCTCCCGCGACGACGAGGTGGTCTTCGTCTACGCCGTCTCACAAGCCCAGGCGGAACGCGCGCGGCAGATCGTCGAGGCCGAGTTGGCCGACGAGGAGATCACCGCCGAGATCCAGGTCGAGCGCTGGCTGCCGGTCGAGGAGCGCTGGTCCGGTGAGCCGCCACAGGAGACCTGGGAGGAGGAAGAGCTCCGGCGCGGCTACGCGCCGTGGGAGGTACGGGTGGAGCTCGGGTCCCACGCAGAAGCCGAGGAGCTTGCGGACACGCTCGAGCGGGAGGGCTTCGACGTCGTGCGCCGCTGGCGCTACCTGATCATCGGCGCCGCCTCCGAAGAGCAGGCGCGGGAACTGGCTCGCCGGCTGCACGGTGAGGCCGAACCGGGCGGGGACGTCGTCTGGGAAGTGGCTCCGCAGAACCCGTTTGCGCTGTTCGGTGGACTCGGGGGCTAGCTGAAGCTCCGGTAAATCGGCTATGCTTCCGGGTGCGACGCTCGCCACGGGGATCCACGCGAGCGCGCTCTCTCACTTGAGATTCGCGGCACGGCAGGTGCCGCAGACATGCAGGAAACCACCGAGCAGCCGACCCTGGCTCCGGAGGCGACGGACGGCCTTTCCGCCGCCGCCCTCCGAGCCGAAACCTGGGCAGGAGAGCCGTTTCTCCACCCGGACGAAGACCCGTCCGCCGTGCTCGCCCCCGGTACCGCCCGCCGGCGCGCGCTCGACGACGCGTTGGCCGAGATCGAGACGGGCAAGCGCGAGCCTTCCTTCGACTTGAAGATCCGCTACGCGCTGATGCTCGGGCTCGAGCGCGTGCTGAGCGAGCGGCCCCCCAGGCTCGCCTCGGGAACCGAGCTCCGCCGCCACCAGATCGACGCGCTGGCGGGCATGCTCACGGAGCTGATCGCAGCCACCCAGGTGGAGCCGGAGCTGAACGGTAACGGGGCTGCCGAAGCCGGGGCGGAGGGCGAAGAGGAGGAAGAGGACGACCTCGGCGTCCATCTGGAGGCACCGAGCGAGGAGCTCGAGCTCCCGCTGGAGCACATCGGCAAGGACCCCGGCGCGAGTCGCCGCTTCCGCTTCCGTCATCCGACCGCCTCGGGCAAGACGATTGCTGCGGCCGGCTTCGTGGAAGCCGCCCGCAGCCTCGGCGTCCTGATCCTCACCCACCGCCGGCTGCTCGTGACGCAGTTCAACCGTGAGCTGACGGCCGAGGGCTACGGCGACCGCTTCGAGGACGCCGTCCTCAAGGGTAAGAAGGCGAAGCGCCCGAACCCGGTCACCGTCCAGACCTACGCCTGGTTCGCTCGCCATTGGCAGGACCTCGACCCCGAGACGTACAACCTCGTGATCGCCGACGAGGCGCACACGGCGCTCGGCGAGAAGACCAGCCAGGCGATCCGTAACTTCTCGGAGCCGATCTATATCGGGATGACGGCGACGGAGCAGCTGATTGCCAAGCAGGTCTCGGACGTCTTCCCGGCTTCGATCGACGAGCTTCCCCTCGCCGACGCCGCCCGGCGCGGGCTGATCGCGCCCCTGCGCTGCCTGCGTGTCCCGCCGGCCGCCGCGATCTCGTCGGTGCCGATCGTCGGGGGCGACTTCGAGGAGCGCGCCTTGGCGGCCGTGCTCGACCACACGGCCCTCAACCAGGCTGCCGCGAGCCTCTACCGCGACCGCTTCGAGCACACGCCGGGCATCGTCTACGCCGCCGGGGTCGAGCACGCGTACAACCTGGCGCAGGAGTTCCGCGCGGCCGGGCTCAAGGCCGAGGCGGTCAGCGGCCGCACGCCCCCCGTGCAGCTCGCCGAGACCCTCGCCGCCTACGAGCGCGGCGAGATCAACGTGCTCATCAACGCAATGCTGCTCGCGGAGGGCTGGAACTCACCGCGCGCGACGATCTGCATGCACCTTGCGCCGACGGCTTCGCGCCGCGTCTACCAACAGCGGATCGGCCGGATCATGCGCATGCACCCGCGCAAGGAGGCGGGCGTGGTGATCGACTTCACGCCCAAGGGGGCGACGCACAACGAGCGCGTCGTCTCGCTGCACAGCCTGCTGGACGCTGATTTCTACCGCGAGGGCGCACGGGTCACCCCGGCGCCGAGGCGCCGCGTCCAGCGCCGGGCCCGCCGCAAGCTCTCGCCGGCGCCGTGGCTCGTGCCGGTGACCCCGGACGTGAAGCGCCGACTCGCCGTGATCACGCGCGAGTGGCAGCGCACCGACCCGCACTACCTCGACGACGACGAGCAGCTCTACTGGGCCACGATCGCCGGGCGCAACGTGCGCTTCGACGAGCGCGTCGAGTTCGTGAAGAAGTTCACCGAGGGGAAGGCGAATCGCGCAGCGCTCGAGCAGTTCCTGAACGCCTGCGCGGCCGAGAACCCGAACAGGCGCCTACGTTTGACTGCTCTGGCCGATCGCGTCTCGATGGTGGTCGACCGCGCGAGCTTCGACGACCTCGTCACCCTCGTCACCCAGGCGCTGACCTGGGAGAAAGACCGCGTTCAGGGCGTACGCATCCTCTTGCGCGCCATCGGCGACGGCAAGGTGGACGCGCCCGAGCAGATCCTCGTCCGCTGGACGTGGCGGCTCGCCCAGGCAACGCGCAAGGTGCAGGACCGGCGCGCGAGCGCCGAGTTCCCGGAGGCGAAGCGGCTCCTCGGAGCTCTCGCGAACTCGCGTGGCCACCGGCACGAGGAGAACGCCGCCAAGCTCGTCAACACGACGCTCGAGCAGCCGCGCGAGGTCGGAGCCGCCCTGCTCGCCTCCGCCGAGGGGTACACGCCGCGCGCCAACCAGCTGATCGACGCGGCCCGCGAGCGGCTCGGGACGATCCAGGAGGTCGCCCACGCGCTCGCCGACAACCTCCCCGCCCCGAAGGCTGCGGCCGGCCGCTCGCGCCGGCGCAGGCGCAAGCGCAAGAAAAAGGGCCAGGCCGAGGGCCAGAACCAAAACCAAGGCGGGAACCAGAATCGGAGCCAGAACCGAAGGGGGAAGCCGTCGCAAGACGGCAAGACCTCCGAGCCGAAGGCCGACCAGGCCGAGCAGGCTCCCACCGCCGAGGTGTAACGCCCGCGCTTCTGCGCGGACTACCCTGCCAGCGGATGCTCCTCTACGCGATCGCCTTCCTTGCCGGAATCGTCACGGCGATCTCTCCGTGCGTCTATCCGGTGCTCCCGATCATCTTCGCCGGCGGCGCGAGCGGCGGTCGGCGGCGCCCCTACGCGATCATCGCCGGGCTTCTCGTCACCTTCATCCTCTCGCTGCTCTTCGTCGGCTGGCTGCTCGATCGGATCGGGCTCTCCCAGGATTTCCTGCGCGACGTGTCGATCGGCTTCCTCCTGCTCTTCGCCGCCACACTCGTGATCCCGCCGCTCGCCAGGACGATCGAGCGGCCGCTGCTGCGGTTCACGCGACGCCCCTCGGGCGACCTCGGCGGGGGCTTCCTGCTCGGGGCCAGCCTCGGGCTCCTGTTCGTTCCCTGTGGCGGGCCGGTGCTCGGCTTCATCACCACGCAGACCGCGAGCCTCGCCGGGGGGAAGCGCGTCGGCCTGGCGGTTGCCTACGCGCTCGGTGCCGCGCTCCCGATGCTCCTCCTCGCCCTCGGCGGCCAGCGGGCAGCTGGGCGGATTCGGGCGTTGAGCCTGCAGAGCACCGCGGCACGAGCGGTTCTCGGCGGCGTGATGGCCGCCTCGGCCTTGCTGATCGCATTCGACGTCGATAAGAAGCTGCAGACGAAGATCGGCGACTACACGCCATGGCTCCAGAAGGCGGAGCGCAGCTGCTACACGCGCAAGCAGCTCGGGCAGCGGTGCTTGACCTCGAAGCCGGCCTCGAGCGCCCTCGAGGATTTCGGGCTTGCGCCTGACTTCAGAGGCACCTCAACGTGGATCAACTCGAAGCCCGTGACGGTCTCGGACCTCCGGGGCAAGGTCGTGCTCGTCGACTTCTGGACCTACTCCTGCATCAACTGCCTGCGCACGCTTCCCCACCTGAAGGCCTGGGACGCCGCCTACCGCAAGGCAGGGCTCAGGATCGTCGGCGTTCACACGCCCGAGTTCGCGTTCGAGCACGTGCCCTCGAACGTGCGCAAGGCCACCCGCGAGCTCGGCGTCCGCTACGCCGTCGCGATCGACAACGACTACAAGACCTGGGACGCGTACCAGAACGGCGCGTGGCCGACCGAATACCTGGTCGACCGGCGCGGGCACATCCGCGAGATCAAGGAGGGCGAGGGCAACTACGACGACACCGAGCGGACGATCCGCAAGCTGCTCGGGGAGCCCGCGAAGGGCGAGCTCGCCTCCGTGGCCGACACGACGCCCCAGCACGTGATTACCCCCGAGTCGTACCTGGGCTGGGAGCGGCTCGAGCGCTACTCCGGCTCCGAGATCGTGCCCGACCGCGTCGTGCCGTACAAGTTCCCGCGCACCGTGACGCCGAACACGCTCGCCTACGACGGTCTCTGGAAGGTCGAGCGCCAGCGTATCGTCGCCGTCGACCGCGCACGTCTGCGTCTCGCGTTCCTCGCTCAGAACGTCTACCTCGTCCTCGGGGGCAAGGGCAGGCTCCAGGTACTCGTGAACGGCAAGCGGGTCCGCACGATCACGGTCGGCGGGCTTAGCCGCCTCTACACGCTGCTGCGCTACCCCAACCTGCGCGAGGGGGAGCTCGAGCTGCGCTTCGCCCCAGGTATCACGGCCTACGCCTTCACGTTCGGCTGAGGCGACGACTGCTCATCGGCGAGCCTCGACCAGATTCCGAAGTCGCGGCGAAGGTCCTCCTTGAACCAGCACGACCGCAGCACGCCCTCAGCCACATAGCCCGCGCGCTCGGCGACGCGCTCGGAGCCCGTGTTGCTGGTGTCGATCCAGAGCTCGATCCGCTTCAGCCGGAGCTGAGCGAACCCCCAGTCGGTGAGGAGCCGCAACGTTCGGGTCGCGACGCCGCGGCCTCGTGCCGCCCGCGCGACGACGTAGCCGATCTCGCCCTGCTGCCCTTCTCCCTCGATGCGAACGAAGAGACCGAGCCCGAGAAAATCACCTTCGTGAGTCTCGATCGCGAACCCGGCCCGCGTCCCGTCCTGCGAGCCCTGTTCGTACCTGGCGATCCACTCGCCGGCAAAGCCCGCGGGCGGCTTCGTTGGCACGCGGGTGAACGTACGCACGTCCTTCTCCTGCACCAGCGCGGCGACGCCCGGCTCGTGGCGCGGCGCGAGCGGCACGAGCCGGATGGCGTCGTCCCGAAGGATCGGACGACCGGAAGAGCTACTGCTCGCGGGCGGCGTCCTCGCCGCCCTCTTCGTCGCGCTCTCGTAGAAAACGCGTCAGCTCGGCAGCGAGGGCCTCGCCGGAAGGGAGGTCGCTGCTCTCCTCGATCGAGTCGGTTCGACGCTCGAGCTCTTCGACGTAGGAAGCGGTTTCCTCGTCGGAGGCCACGGCTTCGCTGACCTGCTCCTCGTAGGACTGCGCGGCCTCCTCGAGCTCGTCGACGTCGATGTCCACCCCAATCAGGCTCCCCAGCCGCTCGCAGAGGGCGACCGCGGCGCGGGGGCTCGGCGTCAGCGAGACGTAGTGCGGCACGGCCGCCCAGAGGCTCGCCGACGGGATGCCCGCCTCCCGGCACGCGTCGTGAAGCACACCGACGATCCCGGTCGGGCCCTCGTACCGGGAAGCCGACAGCCCGAGGCGCTCGACGAGCTCGCTGTCGGTCGCGCTCCCGGTGACCGGGGCGGGTCGGGTGTGCGGCACGTCGGCCAGCAACGCCCCGAGCGTGATCATCAACTCGACCTCGAGCTCGTTGGCGAGGCCGACCACGAGCTCGGTGAACGTCCGCCAGCGAAGGTTCGGCTCGATCCCGAGGAGGAGCACGAGATCGCGGTCGAGCCCCTCCGGCCGGGCGTGGTAGAAGCCGGTCTCAGGCCATTCGATGCGGCGGGTGAGCCCTTCCTCGAGCGAGACGTGCGGCCTCGTCGCCTGGAAGTCGAAGAAGTCCTCCGGGTCGATCTCCGCGAATTGCTCGGCTTCCCAGGTCTTCGCGAGGTAGCCGGCGGCGAGGGAGGCGGCCTGCGCCCCGTCGTTCCAGCCCCGGAACGCGGCGAGCAGCACGGGCTTCTCGAGCTCCGGCCGGCTGTGGATGCGCAACTCCTCGGCCATCGCCTCAGTCTACGTGCGGGCCTTGCGCGAAAGCCGCGGGCGGCCGCCACAGAACCGTGACGAAGACGACGAGAGCCGTCCAGACGGCAGCCGCGAAGCCGACGTGCACGAGCACGAGCGGCCACGGGAGATGCGTTCGATATTGGATCTCGCCCAGGGCCATCTGCACGAGCAGTAGCGCGAGGACGGCGAGACCGAGCTTGAACAGGCGCCGCGAGCGATCGCGTCGGGCAGCGAGGTAACCGAGGACGAAGACGAGCGAGAGGCCGAACACCCCGACCGCGATCGCATGGACGTAGACGAGCGGCTGGAGGCGCCAGAGCCGGTCGATATGCTCGGCGCCGCCGCCCGAATGAGGCCCGGCTGCGGTCGCGAGGGTGCCGCTGACCAGGAGCACGAGGCACGATGCCGCAGAGGCGATCCCGAGGCGGCGCAGCTCCAGCGGGACGACCGGCTCGGCACGGCCGGCACGCGCGGCAAAGGCCTCCAGCGCGAGCACGACGGCGCCGGCGAGCACAACCATCGAGAGCAGCAGGTGCGTCGCCACCACCGGCCAGCGCAGATCCGTCTCGACGGCGAGGTACCCGAGTGGCGCCTGCGCGAAGGTGCCGAGGAAGACCGCCAGCGCGAGCCGCCGCGCCCAGCGCGGCAACGCGGTCGTCCTCGTTGCTGCGAGCGCCACCAGCAGCGTGACCGCGATCGTGACTCCGCCGACAAGGCGATTCCCGAACTCGATATACGCGTGGTAGTCCTTCTCCGGCAACGGTCGGCCCTTTTCGCACCCGGGCCAGTGGCGGCAGCCGAGCCCCGAGCCGGTCAGCCGGACCGCCGCGCCGGTGACGACGATCAGCCAGAGCATCCCGGCGTTCAGGATCGCGAGCCGGAGGAACCGCACCGGTGAGAGCTCGAGCCGACGCAGCCGGCCGAGCGTCGAGGCCTCGACGTGCACGTCGCGAATGCTAGAGAAGGGGCTCGAGCAGGGCCGGAAACCCGTCCGCGCCGTCCACCGCAGTCGGCCGGGAGCCGAGGAAGAGCGGCCGGTCGGCGGCGTTCAGGAGCACGGGCATCAGGTCAGGTCCGCGGAGCTGGCCGAGGATCCCGGAGGCGCAGTCGAGCTCCCCAAAACGCTCGACCCGGTCGGCTCGCACGCCCGGCCCGGCCACCAGCAGCGGCACGGGGTCGCCGGAATGAATCACCTCCGGTGAGGCAGGCGTCGCGTGGTCGCCGGTCACGCAGACGATCGCCCGGTCGGTGGGCAGGTCGCCGAGGGCCGCGTCGAGCTGCGCGATCGTCTCCTGCTTGATGCGCGGATCCTTGGTGTGTCCGGCCGAGTCGGTGGTCTTCTGGTGGCAGAACACGAAGGTGTCGCCGGCGTCGAGCCGCCGCCTGGCCAACTCGACGCGCTTCCGCAGGTCACCAACCGGATCGTCGGTCTCGGGTGCGTCGAAAGGCTCCAGCCCCACTGCCTTCCCGAGCCCACGCAAGAAGGCGGAGTCCGCCGCGAACACGCCCGTCACTCCGTGGCGCTCGAGAAAGCTCGGCACAGGTCGTTGCCGGCCGAACCACTTGAGCGTGATCACCTTGAACCGCTCGTGCTCGAGGCGGCTCAGCACCTCCCGCGTCCACTCCTCGCAGGCGTGGGCCGTGCGCTCGGCCGCCGGCACGAGCGGTAGGGGGCGCAGCAATGGGTGCCTGTCCCGGAAGAAGGCCTCCGTGTCGGTGACGCGCTCGTCGGCGCCGCCGGAGATGCGCAGCACGGCCTCGCCGCGCCAGACGTGGGCAAGCGAGAACGTGAGCCCGCCCACGACGATCTCGGCGCAGCGCTCGACGAGGCGCTCGGCCTCTTCGGCGTCTCGATCGAGGTCGGGCCTGCCGGTCAGCCACCAGCCGTCGTCACGTCGCTCGGCGGGCCGTAGGGCGGCGTAGGCGTGCACGTCGTCGGCGTTCACCTTTTGCCCACGCCCGAGCGCCTCGAACACCGCCCGCCCCGGGAACTCGTCGGGTCGGTAGCCGAGCATCGACCAGTGCGCGACCTCGCTCGAGGGCGCGCGGCCCGGACCAACGGCGTGGATCAGCCCGCAGGAGCCGCTCGCCGCCAGCGCGTCGAGGTTCGGCGTCGAGGCGGCCTCGTTGCCCGTCCGCCCCCCGAGCACCTCGTGGGCCCGATCGGCGAGACCGTCCAGCAGCAGGACGACGATGGGATACACGGCGCGGAGGCTATCCCGCGCCGTGTATCCGACGAGTTACCTGCGCTTGTAGATGACCGTGCGGCTGTAGCCGTCCAGGTACCCGGCGCCGACCTGGTTATAGGACATGAAGATGCGAAGCGTGTAGGTCCCGCGCGGAAGTCGCAGGTAGAACCGCTTCTGCGAGCTCTGGCCGAGAATCACGCGCTTCATCTTCACCCACTGCCCGAAGCGCGTGAAGCGCTGGACGAAGACCTTGCGGCCCTGCAGCGAGTGATTGGACTTAACCTTGACGAAGCCCATTCCCTTCGTGGCCGAGAAAAGCACGTTCGGCCTCATCTGAACGCTGACCTTGGCGCTGATAGCGGCCTTCCAATGCGCCTCGTAGGTCGTGAGGAGCGTTGGCTTGACGACGAAGTCCCAAACGCCGCCCGCGGCGGTCAGAACCGTCGCGAGCTGCACAGGCGAGGCCTGGCCATAGGGCTGCGCCCACAGCGTGACTGTCTCGCCCGTCCTCGCGTTCGAGACGGTGCCGGAGATGTGGGTGAGCTGCCCGTAGGTCAGGATCGGGATTGCCGCGCCGATCGTGACGGCCGGCGGCGGGCCGATCACGATCACCCGGCCGGTCAGGCTCGGATGAAGTGCGTCGTGGTAGCGGAAGGTGCCCGCCGTGTTGAAGACGCGCGTGTAGCTCTTGCCCGGTGCGATCGTAGGCGAGGCGAACGCGCCGTTGTTCGCGACGATCTGGTGGTTCTTCGTGTCCCTGTTCGTCCATCTGACCGCGTCGCCCGTGTTGATGGTGACGCTGGCGGGACTGAACGCGGTGGCGGTGATCCTTACGGCTTTGATCGCGGTCGAGGCCGGCTGGGACGCTCCCGTGATTGCGAGCGCGAGCACGGCGACCGCCGAGAGAATGACGATTCGCATTGGCTGAACCCCCCTGGGTTGCGGCGTTTTGTACTGGTGTGGACGCCCGGGCCTGCGAAAAGTTTTGTCCCCTTACAGGACTCTTACACCACAGTTCGCTCGAATCTCTTCAACACGCCGGCCACGCCGGGCGGCACGAGGCTCTCCCAATCTCCGTTTTCCCGCAGCGCCGCGCGCACCTCCGCGCCCGAGACGTCCTTCTCGGTTCCCTCGTCGAGGACGATCACCTCGTAGCCGGCCTCGCGCAGTCGGTCGAGCTTCGTGCCGCCCCAGTCGGAGAAGAGCCGGATGAACTGGACGACGTCCTCGGGCACATAGGCCTGCCACAGCTCGGGCTCGTTGACCGGGAACGGGATCACGTGCAGGCGAGCAAGGTCGATCCTCGCATCGAGCGCGGCGGCCTTCACCATCAGCAGCCGCTCGACGTAGCTGTACGGGTTCGACTCCGGCAGGTGCCGCAGAGGGTCCGAGTCTTCTGGCTTGATCCGCTGCGGATCGGGGTTGGTGATGCCGACGAAGAGCTCTTCGCAGCGCTCCGCTGCGCCCTTCAGGTACTCGAGGTGGCCGTTATGAAAGGGCTGAAAACGCCCATGGACCATGCCGCGGGTCATTCAACGACGACCCCGGAGCCCTCCTCCACGCGCCCCACCCGCCGGATGAACAGCTTCCGCGAGGCGAACTCCGCCTCCAGCGCGGGCCCTCGCTCGGCCGGGATCGAGACGAGCAGCCCGCCCGCGGTCTGCGGGTCGTAGCCCAGCGCGACGAGGGTGTCCGGGACTCCGTCGAGCGAGACGTGCGGGCCTGCGAAGTCCCGGTTGCGTGGGTCCCCGCTCGTGCGCACGCCGTGGCGTGCAGCATCGAGCGCGCCGTCGATCGCCGGAAATCGCTCCGACTCGAGCCGGATTTGCACGCGGCTGCGCTCGGCCACCTCGTGAGCGTGACCGAAGAGGCCGAAGCCGGTCACGTCCGTGACCGCGCTCGGCTCGAGGCCGCGCAGGACGTCCGCAGCCTCGTTGTTAAGTGTCCGCATCCAGCGAATCGCGCGCTCGAGCTGTTGCGACCCGGCCTCGCCGCGCTTGTGGGCACTCATGATCAGCCCGGTCCCGAGCGGCTTCGTCAGGAACATCGCCTCGCCCGGCCGTGCGCCGTTCTTCGGCCAGATGCCCTTGGGGTGCACGGTCCCGACCACCGCCAACCCGTATTTCGGCTCGGCGTCGCGGATGGTATGCCCGCCGGCGAGCAGGCCGCCTGCCGCGCGTACCTGCGCATCGGCGGCCGCGAAGATTTCGGCGAGCATTTCCAGCGGCAGCTCCTCGGGAAAGGCGGCGATCGAGAGCGCGAGGAGCGGCGTCCCGCCCATCGCGAAGACGTCGTTGAGCGCGTTCGTCGCCGCGATCGCGCCGTAGTCGGCCGGATCGTCGACGACTGGAGGAAAGAAGTCGAGCGTGAAGATGATCGCGCGGTCGTCGTCGAGCCGGTAGACGGCCGCATCGTCCGCGGGCGCGAGCCCGACCAGCAGATCCTCCGAGTCGACCGGGACGAATCCCTGGAGGAGCTCCTCGAGGCGGGCAGCCGAGTACTTCGCCGCGCAGCCGCCGCAC
>DATHAF010000044.1:0-5551 GCA_035296785.1 Gaiellaceae bacterium | reverse complement strand
GGCTAGCTAGCGCGGTGCGCCGTAGACCCGGTCGACGACGTCGGCGAACTTCTCGTGCACGACGTTCCGCTTCACCTTCAGCGTGGGCGTCAGCTCGCCGGTCTCCTGGGAGAGGTCGTGATCGAGGACCTCGAAGCGCTTAATCTGCTCGACCGGGCCGACGTGCGAGTTCACCTGGTCGATCGCCTTCTGCACCTCGGCCCGAACCTGCTCGTCCTGCGCCAGTACCGGCAGCGACGCGTCCTCGAGCCCGAGCTGCTCGGCGAGCGCCGGAGCCTCCTCGGGGTCGAGCGTTATCAACGCGATCAGGTACGGGCGCCGGTCGCCGACCACGACCGCCTGCGAGATCCAGCGGTTCTGCTTGAGGCCGTTCTCGAGGTTCGCCGGCGTGATGTTCTTGCCGCCGGCGGTGATGATGATGTCCTTCTTCCGGCCCGTGATGTAGAGGAAGCCGTCCTCGTCGAGCCGCCCGAGGTCGCCGGTGTGCAGCCAGCCGTCCTCGAGCGTCTCCCTCGTGGCGTCCTCGTTTTTGTAGTAGCCCTGGAAGATATTCGGGCCCTTGATGAGCACCTCGCCGTCCTCGGCGATCCGGATCTCGACGTCCTTCTGGGCCTTGCCGACGGAGCCGAAGCGGAAGTTGTTCCCCTCCGGCCGGTTGACCGTCGCGCTCGTGGACGTCTCGGTCATGCCGTAGCCCTCCATCACGGGCACCCCCGCGGCATAGAAGAACTCCAGGATCTCTGAGGCGATCGGCGCCGCGCCGGTCACGCACTCGCGCATGTTCGTGCCGAACAGCCCGCGCACGTTCTTGAAGAGCTTCTCCTCCGCCTGGTCGAACGCCTGCTGGAGCTGCTCGGGGACCTCCTCGCCGGCCTCGCGCATCATGCGGACCTTCACGCCGACCTCCACGGCCTTGCGCAGCCCCTCCTTGTCCTCGATCTGCGAGGTCGCGAGGGTGTAGATCTTCTCGAACATCCGCGGGACCGAGGGGAAGAAGGTCGGGTTCACCTGCGTGATGTCCGCGATGATCATCTTCGGGTCGCGTGACCAGTACGCCAGCGTCGCGCCGAGGTCGAAGGTGGCGAACTGGATCAGGATCGCGAACGCGTGGGCGAGCGGAAGGAAGAGATAGGACGAGTCGCCCTCCACGAGCGGCGCCTGCTCGACGACCGCGTCGGTGATCGCCCGGTAGTTAGCGTGCGACAGGAGGCAGCCCTTCGGCGGCCCGGTGGTCCCGGAGGTGTAGATGTAGAGGCAGATGTCGTCCGGGGTGACGGCCTGGTAGCGCGCCTCCCACTCGGGCTCGTCCCGGCCGCGGCCGCGCTCGCGGAGCTGGTCGAGCGTCAGCGCGTCACCGCTCTGCGGCGTGACCCCTTCGGGCCCACTCTTCGAGGGGACACCGCCCGGGTCCATGACGATCACATGCTCGAGCTTCGGGCACCGGTCCTCGACGGCGCGGACTTTCGCCAGCTGGTCGTCGTCCTCGACGAAGATGGCTCGCGAGTCGGAGTGCTCGAGCACGTACTGGCACTCCTCGGGCGAGTTCGTCTGGTAGATCGTCACGAGCGCGCCGCCGGCGGTGAGGATGCCGAAGCAGGCGTGCGTCCACTCGGGGCGCGTGTGGGCAAGGATCGAGACCTTGTCGCCTGGCTGCATGCCGAGGTCGATCAGGCCGAGCCCGACCTCCTTTACCGCCTCGCCGAGCTCGTTGTACGAGGAGTCGACCCATTCGTCGCCGGACTTGTACCGCTGGGCCGGCTTGTCGCCGCACCGCTTGACGGCGAGCGGCAACAGGTCGGCGATGGTCTTAGAACCGGTGCCCTGAGCGCCGGTCGTGCCGGCCGTGACTGCTTCCATGAGCGGGAGTCTAAGCGACTCCCGGAGCTACGCCTTGGCGAGCTCTCGCTTCTGGTTCGCCTCCTTGAGGCTCGAGAGGAACAGCGTCTTGTCGATCCGTCCCTGGAAGATCGGAACGCCCATTTCCATACACCGCGAGATGACTTCCCTGCGGTGCATGCCGGCCTCGCGGCCGAGCTCGGTGGGCGTCAGGTGGATCGCCATGTACTTACATCCTCCTCGTCGCTTTGCAGAGCGTGTCCCTGAGGGTATCGGTTGTGCCGGTCGGCGCAACCGAATTACCGCAAACTGCGGCGCCTAGATCGGGTTCGGAGCCTCAACGAAGCGGTGCTCGAGGCCGAATCGCTCGGCCAGGAGCTCCCCGAGCCGGCGCACGCCGAAGGTCTCCGTGGCGTAGTGGCCGGCGGCGATGAAGTGGGTCCCGCTCTCGCGCGCATCGGCCATGACGTGCTCCGCGGGCTCTCCGGTGAGGAAGGCATCGAGGCCCTGCGCAATGGCCTCGCCGAAGTCCGAGGCCGCCGCGCCCGAGACGATCCCGACGCTGTGGACGACCTCCGGCCCGGTGTCCCAGGTGAAGGGTCCTTGGCCGAACACCGCCACGCAGCGGCTCCGCAGCTCCTCGAACGGGATGCCCTCGGCCGAGCGGCCGACGAACCCGATCGCGCGGCCGCGGTGCTCGCCGAAGGGCTCCGTGCGCTCGAGCCCGAGCGCGGCGCAGATGAGGGCGTTGTTCCCCACCTCCGGGTGCGCGTCGAGCGGGAGGTGGTAGCCGGCGAGCGCGATGTCGTTGTCGAACAGGATGCGCAGCCGCTCCTTCATCGCAGGCGCGATTGCTCGGGGGTGGAAGTCCCAGAACAGCCCGTGGTGCGCCACGACCAGCTGGGCGCCCGCGCTGGCCGCTTGCTCGAACAGCTCGCGATGCGCCGAGACGCCCGTGACCACTACACGAAGCTCTTCCGCGCCCGGGACCTGTAATCCATTCGGGCCATAGTCCTGGAAATCGTCGACTCCGAGTAGGTCGTCGAGGTACGAGATGACTTCGGACAACTGCGCCACTTGTGCGAGACGATATTTAGAATGCGCGTGCGCGGGGTACATCAGCGGGACTAAAACCTTGGCAGGGATGCATTTTTGATCGCCACAGTAGGTACTGAGGCCTCCGACTGCGTGCTCGTCGATGGCGTTCGCGACGGCGACGACGCGGCCTTCGAGGAGCTCTACCGTCGCTACCAGCCGCGCATCGCGGCCTTCGTCCGCAGCATGCTGCACGACGAGGCGCGCGCCGAGGACGTCGCGCAGGAGGCCTTCCTGTCCGCCCTCCGGCGCATGCGGGCCACTGGCGGAGAGATCAACTTCAAGCCGTGGATCTACCAGATCGCGCGCAATGCAGCGATCGACTCGTACCGCCGAAACAGCCACGCGGTTGAGGTCTCGATGGACAGCGACGACGGGCTCCGCGCATCCGACCGCCACCGGCTCGTCGGCGTGGACGGCGCACCCGATGCGGCGCTCGTCGCCAAGGAGCGGTTGACCCACCTCTGGGGTGCCTTCGACGAGCTGTCCGACATTCACACTCGCGTGCTCGTCATGCGCGAGCTGGAGGGGATGTCCTACCGCGAGATCGGCCAGGAGCTCGACCTCACGAGGCCGGCCGTCGAGAGCGCGCTCTTCCGTGCGCGCCGCCGGCTGGAGAGCGAATACACCGAGCTCTCCGAGGGACGCCGCTGCGAGGCAATGCGGGCCACTATGGCGCGCATGGCGGCGGGCACCCAGCGCGGCGCGGAGGAGCATCGCCTGGCCCGACACGCGAAGCATTGCCACACATGCCGGAAGCTCGCGCGCGAGCTCGGGATCGAGCCGCTGACCACGCTCGGTGCGCTGCGCAGGAAGGCGGCGGCGCTGCTGCCGATCCCGTGGCTCTTCCGCCGCTCTGGCGGCGACGGCGGCGGCATCACCGGCCTGTTCTCCACGGGCGCGAACGCCGCGCCACTGGCGGAACGCGCCGCGGCTCTCGTGGCCGCGGTCGCCCTGGTGGGCGCGGGAGGCGCGGCGCTTGAACGCGGAGCGCTCCGGGGGGATCGCGCGACGGCTGGGGAGGACCGTCACGCGATCGGGCACTCCGCGCCGGTCAGCAGGGAGTCGCAGCACCGCACAGCCGGGCCCGCCACGGACGGGGAGCGCCCAGGTGCGCGCCGGCCGTCCGGGCGCAGAGCCTCCGGCCCGGCAGGGGGCGGCGCGGGCGGTTCGCGCGAGTCGTCGGAGACCGTAAGCGGCGATTCGACCACGCCGCAGGCTCCGTCAGGCGGGTCTCAGTCCGGGCCGTCCAGTCCGACGAGCTCACTTCCGTCGCTACCCGACACGTCCTCTACGCCCACGCAGCCGTCGCCGGACGAAATCGAGCTGTCGGTACCGCAGGTACCCGGGGTGACGGCGCCGACGGAGACCGGTGTCGGGCTTCCAGAGGTGGAGGTGCCGACGACGGGTGTGCCGGTCGTCGACGAGACGGCCGACGGAGTCACCGACGGTCTCCCGGACCCCCTGCCCTAGCCAGCGCGCCGGGTAACCTGCCCGCCGTGGCGCCGAAGCGCAGCTCGGCGAGCGTCGGGGACGATTCGTTCCTCGAGTCGCTGATGGACACAAGCCTCTACTCGATGGGGGCGTACTTCTCAGACCAGCACCCCGATCTGGTGGACGACGTGATCGCCCAGGCCGACGCGATCGCCGCCGCAGGCCTCCGCTCCTACGCGGGCGAGAACGAAATGACGGTCGAGTCGTGTTTTGAGACGCTTCTGACCGGCCTGGCGGTGCGGTATTACAACGCCATCGCCGGGTGAGACCCCCGAGGTGGGCGCCGCGATGAATGGCCCCCGCGACCTTCCATCACGAGGCGCTGTTGTATGAGGGCGATGACGAGTTCGTCGCCCGCTGCCGTGCATTCGTGTACGAGGGGCTCGAGCGCCGTGAGCCCAGCCTCGTCATGGTGCGGCCGAGGAAGCTGCAGATGCTGGCGGACGCGCTGGGCGAGCGGGGCGACGACGTCCACTTCGCCGACATGGCGGTCGTCGCTCGCAACCCGGCGCGCATCATCCCGGCATGGGCGCGCTTCCTGCCCGACCACGCCTCGGACGGCAAACGGTGACATGCGCCGGATCGGCGAGCCGATCTGGGCAAACCGGATGCCTGAGGAGCTGCCCGAGTGCCAGCTGAACGAGTCGCTCTTGAGGCGTTCGCGGCGGCGGACTCGTTCATGCTGCTCTGTCCGTATGGCGCCTCAGCGCTGCCGGACGAGGTGATCGCGGAGGCCCGCCGGAGCCACCGGCCGACGCCGACGAGATCAGGGTGACGGTGGATGACCTCCGCGAGGCTCGCTCGCTCGTGCGCCGCCGGGCACCGACACGGGCGTGGCGGAGCGCATGGACGACTTGAGCGGCTCACGGGCCTGATTTCGAGGGATGCTGCCGCTTGCAGCCAAACGTTTACCGGGTCGGTTCACTCTCCGGGCATGACCACGACCGCAGCCCTCGTGAACCTCGCGGCCGAGCGCACCGTGCCCGTCCGGATCGTCGAGGTGAACAGGGACAGCGGCTTCGACTGGGGAGACGCGGGCATCGGCGCAATCGGCGCATTGGCGCTGGCTGCGATCGGCTTCGGCGCCGCGCTTGCCAGGCAGACCTTCCTGGGCTGCGTCGCCGTC
>DATHAF010000043.1:0-15410 GCA_035296785.1 Gaiellaceae bacterium | reverse complement strand
GAGCGGGCCGCGTTAGCGGTCGGTTTCTTTCCCCTCCAAGCACTCGGGACGGATTACCGTCTCGCGCAGCAAGCGCGTGATCTCGTCGGCCTCGACCTTCTGCTTGGTCGTCCGCCGCAGTTCCCTGCGGATCGCCTCGGCCACGGCGGCGGACGAAAGCACACTCGCCAAAGATTTCGGGGAGGTCGCTCGCTTTGTTAGTGGATAGATCGTATGAGACGCCGCGGGCTCCGCCTAGTGAAAGCGGACGATGGCTAGGCGGGTGCGCGTACATTGCGCGTACAGGCTTGGCTCCGGAGGCTGCATTTCCCCGTAGTTAGGTGCAGTAAGAAAAGCGGGAGCTTGCAGGCAGTTTCGGCGGCTCGCCGTTTCTTGCATCCTCTCGGGGTGGACTCATAATCCGTTGGTCCCTGGTTCGAATCCAGGCGGGCCCACTCGAAAAGTCGCTGCTTAGGCGGCTTCTCGTGGAAGGCCACGGACTCAGGATCCAACGATCTCTCACGCCACGCAGACGCATCCTTTCGAGCCGCTCGTGGAGCGCAGCGTTTGCCGGAAGCGCCGTCGTGATGAGTATGTGCTGGCCGCCGTCCAGTGGCGGGGGAAGAGCGCTCGCCCTCAGGGGGCTTTGCTCATTGCGTCGTTCAGCTAGCGACAGCACAAGTCCACCGCGGCTGCCGCCCGCCGCTCCGTCGCGGTGATGCGCGCCGTCGACCACGGCGACTCCCGCGTGCTCGAGGCCGAACTCTTTCCCGGCGGGGTCGCGAGCACAAAGCCCGCGAGGCCCGACCCTACACGCGTCGCTCTGGCCGGCGGGCCTCCTGCGACGGTGTCACCCAGCCGTAGAACGTCGCGCTAGGGGAGCGGTGGCTTCCCTCGCCCCTCGGTGCAGTCGGCGAGGTACAGGGCTGCGCCGAGGTCGCCCGACCAGAGTGTGTACCGGGCCTGCCCGTAGTCCGACCGGCTCTGCTCCACCTGGCGTGCGGCGTGCATCGCGAACGCGCGAGCCCGGGTAAGCCACCGTTCGTCGCCCGTGCGCTCGAGCAGCGCAAGAAATGCGTAGCCGTTCCCTGCGGTGCCGTGACAGAGGTTTGCGCCCTTTGCAAGCGGCCCGGCACGCCAGGTCAACTCGCCGCCCGCAATCGCAAGCTCCTCGTCGATGACGTGGCCGAGCGTCGCGACGATGCCTGGCGCGCCGTGGCACCACTGCGTGCGGATCCGGCCGTCTCCGGTTGCGTCGAGACGCGCATCCGCCCGCGCCGGCCAGTTGACAAACCCGCCCTCCTCGACGGCGAACCGTTGAAGCGTCTTCGAGACATCCGGGACATCCCCGAGGGCGAGCACGCACCCCGCGAAGCCGTGAGCCGGGCCGAGCCAGCGCAACGCTTTCCCGTAGAGCCGCTGCGTCCAGATGCCGTCTGGCTCTCGCCGGCCGTGCAACCACTCGACGCTTGGCTTCACATCCAGTCCCAGCTCGCGGCCGGCGAGGATCGTGCCGGGACTGCCCCACATCAGCTCGCAGCGTTCGTCTTGGGCGTTAGCGGCGATCAGCTCGGTCAGCCGCTCGAGATTCGACTGCGAGGGCGCAAGCCTCTCCAACACGAGCCGGATTCCGGTCTCGCCCATCCACAGGCTGGGCTCGGGATCCTTCTCGGGGAAGTCCGGCTGGGCTTCGAGTGAGCGCTCCAGATACGGGACGTAGTCCCGCCGAACCTCGACGAAGCCCCGCCGCTCGAGGCGGTGGAGCGCAGCGACGACTCCGGCACCTCCGAGATAGACCGTTCGGAATCGCCTCTGGGCGTCGTCCTCGTCGTCCACGTCTTGTGGATGGGTCGGCCAGCCGTCGTCGAATGCGCTCTCCGCATCGGCAACGATCGCGGCGATCGCCGCCCGCGATCGTTCGGCACTCCACGGTTCGTCCACAAGGGCCTCATGCGCCTCCGGCGTGAACAGCATCGGCCGACTCTATTCCCGGTGGTGTCGTCGGGTGTGTCCCCGGGGAGCGGCTAGGCCGTGGTCACGCGGGCAAGTTCCTCGAGCGATGCGGGGCAACCGGCAGCAACAGGGCTACGCGAGGTGAAGGCGTCTTGGGCCCGACACCAGTGTGGGCGGTTTGAACCCTCGAGGCCCTTCGGCGACACTTAGACGCATGAGCGCCGTCGAAGTCCAGTGCGCCAATTGTGGCGCGGGGAATCTACCCGGCGCTCGCTTCTGCAGCAGCTGCGGCGCGCTCCTCGCGGACGTCGTTCCGGCGCAGGAAGAACGGAAGCTCGTGTCCGTCCTCTTCGTCGATCTCGTCGGGTCAACCGCGCGCGCCGACAATGCCGATCCTGAGGACGTGCGCGACGTTCTTCAGCTCTACCACCGCGAGGCGAAGGAGTGCATCGAGCACTACGGAGGCGTGCTCGAGAAGTTCATCGGCGACGCGGTGATGGCGGTGTTCGGGGCGCCTGTCGCACACGGCGACGACGCGGAACGCGCCGTGCGCGCCGGCTTGCGCATGCTCGAGCAAATCGAGGGGCTGAACGGCAAGCACGACCTCGGCCTGGCCGCGCGCGTAGCCGTCAACACCGGCACCGCCCTCGTCTCCGTGGAGCACGCGCGGACCGGTGGTGCGCTGGCGACCGGAGACGTCGTCAACACCGCCGCACGTCTGCAGACCGCCGCGCCGCCCGGCCGGGTAATCGTCGGGGCAGAGACCTATCGCGGCACCCGCCAGGCGATCCACTACGAGGAGCTCGACCCGATCCACGCCAAAGGCAAGGCCGACGCAGTCGAGGCCTGGCTCGCCGTGGAGGCGACAACGGCGCCGGCGGACAGGCCGCTCACGACCACCCCGTTCGTCGGCCGCGACCGTGAGGTCGAGCTGCTGCGATCCCTCTGGAGTCGCGCTCTCGACGAACGCCGGCCGCACCTGGTCACGCTCGTCGGCCCGCCTGGGATCGGCAAATCACGACTTTGCCGCGAGATCGCGTCATTCGTCGACGCGAGTGACGGCCGAGTCTTCCGGGGGCGCTGCCTTCCCTACGAGGAGCGCGCCGGCTACCAGGCGTTTTCGCGGGTAGTACGCCATGCCAGCGGCATCCTCGAGTCGGACTCGCCTACGGTGGCCCTGCCGAAGCTCGAAGCGACCGTGCGCGAGCTTGTTCCCGAGGACGAGGCGGCCGAGACGCTGCGTCACCTCTTGCTGCTGATGGGTCTCGCACCCGACGACGAGGTGTCGGACGGACGCCTGCTCTTGTTCGCCGGCCGGAGGTTCATCGAGTGCGCCGCCCTCGCGCAGCCGACGGTGTTCATCTTCGAGGACGTGCATTGGGCCGACGAGAGCGAGCTCGGCTTGCTGGGCTATCTCGCACAACACGTGCGCGATGCGCCGGCGCTACTCGTCGCCACGTCGCGACCTGAGCTCCTCGACATCCAGCCGGCCTGGGGCACCGGGCTTGCCTCCCAGACGACGATGCCCCTCGAGCCGCTCGCCGCAGAGGCGGCACAGACTCTCGCGACACGACTCGTCGAGGCGACCGGCGCGGCGTCACTCGATCCCGCGCGTCTGGTGGACGTCGCCGGGGGCAATCCACTCTTCCTCGAGGAGCTCGCGGCCTCGGTCGCCGAGCTGGGTGAGAGTGAGGATCTGCCCGTCACCGTCCGCGAAGCGATTGCCGCACGCATCGATGCGATGCCGAGCTCCGTGCGTGACGCTTTGCTGTCGGCGGCGGTGATCGGACGAACCTTCTGGCGTGGCGTCCTCGACGCCGTCGGTCCGGTCGCGGATGTCGACGACGCCCTGCAGGTCCTCGAGGCCCGCGACTTCGTCCGGCGCGATTCCTCGAGCCAGCTCGCAGGGGACGTGCAGTTCACGTTCAAGCACATGCTCATCCGCGAGGTCTCGTACTCGATCGTCCCGCGCGCGCTCCGTCGAGAGCGACACGCGGCGGTCGCGCAGTACGTCGAGGACATGCTCGCCACCGAGACGCTTGCGACGATCCTCGCCTACCATTGGCGCGAGGCGGGTGAGCCCGCTCGGGCGATTCCTTATCTCCTCGACGCCGCCGATGCGGCTCGCCGCAGCTGGGCGCAAGGCGCCGTGATCGACCTCTACACGAGAGCGTTGGAGCTCGCAGACGACGACGAGCTGCGCCGTCGCATTCGTCTGCAAAGGGCGCATGCTCGCGTCATTCTCACCGACTACCAGACCGCCGCCGAAGAGTTGAGTGCGCTCGTGCCCGAGCTGACAGGTGACGAGAAGCTCGACGCCTTGAGCTGGCTCGGATTGTCGTACGTCTGGACCGAGCGCGAGAGCGAGACGATCACAACCGCACAGCAGGCTCTCGCATTTGCGGAGGAGCTCGGCGACGATTCGGGCATCGCGGCGGCGCTTGCGCTCGAGAGCGAGGGGCTCGCCATGCGCGGCGCCGAAGGCGATCTCGATCGGGCGCTCGAGCTCGGCGACCGCGCCCTCGAGCTCTGGGTTCCCGGCAAGCGGGACCTCGAGCTGACGCACATACTCCATCTTCACGCGAACACGACCGCCTGGCGGGGAGAGTACGAACGTTCGGCCGAGCTCTCCCGCCAGACGAGCGCAATCGCGAGCGACGTCCACAGCGCGGAGGCGCTCCTCCGCGGCGGAGGCCTCGAAGCCCTCGCACTTGCGGGGCTCGGCCGGCACGAGGAAGCGATCGCCATCTGGGAGCGGCTCTTCGAAATCGCGCGCGAGCTCGGCCAGAACCCTCGTGGGCTGCTCAACTACTCCTCGCTCGCCTATCGCGAGCTGTACGACCTCGAGGAGGCGCGAGCCCGAAGCAGCGAGGCGCTGGAGCTCTCTGCCGGGATGCAGTTCGGGATGCCCAAGCAGTTCGCGGGCTCGGACCTGATCCAGACACATCTCCTCGCAGGCGATTTCGGCGCTGCGGGAAACGACTGGTCCACGCGTTGGGAAGAGGCCAACCAAGCGTCGGGCTGGACGACCTGGTTAATTGCCGGGAGGCTGCTGGCCGCGCGCGCAGAGATCGCGCTCGAAGCCGAGACGCCCGAATCCGCCGCCGAGTGGGCACAGCGCGCCGTGGAGGTCGCGCGCCGAACGCGCCGTCGGAAGTACGAGGCCCGCTCGCTCACGTTGCTCGGACGAGCCCTCGTCCTCCTCGGTCGACGCGACGAGGGACTGCAGGCACTCCGCGCAGCGGTGACGATCGCGGACGAAATCATCAGTCCGCCCGCACGGTGGCACGCGCGCGCCGCGCTGGGGCGCATTGCGTATGAGCTTGGCGAGGACGACGAAGCCGCGGCTGCGTACGGGAATGCCGCGGAGCTGGTGGAGGCGTTCAGTGCGACACTCGCACCGGGGCGCGCCGCCACCCTCGCCAAGTCGCCGTTGGTGAACGAGATCCGTTCGGCGTGAGGCTGATCACGGTAGGCGACGTCATGGTCGACGTTGTTTCCAAGCGACTTCCGGCGCCTGGCGAGCATGCGCACGGGAGCGTTCGGTTGCGTGCCGGCGGTTCGGCGGTGAACGCAGCGCTGACGGCCGCGGAGCTCGGCGCGAGCGCACAGGTGGTCGGGCGTATCGGCGCGGACGCCGCGGGCGAGCTCGTGGTGTCGACGCTCGAAGGGAACGGAATAGACGCCCACCTCGCGCGCGACGAAGAGCTCCCGACCGGCACAGCGGTAGCGTTGGCCGATGCCGTCATAGCCGACCGAGGTGCGAACGCTCTCCTGTCGCCCCCCGACTTGCCCTCACCGCTGCGAGCGGACGCGCTCCTCGTCTCCGGGTTCGCTCTCTTTCAGGAGGGCTCGCGCGACGCGGCCCGCGCGGCCCTGGATCGATTCGACGGCGAATGGCCTGCCGTCGACCTGGCTTCACCGCGGCTTGCCGCGCTCGATTTCGACGCGAAGGTGGTGTTCGCGACCGAAGCGGAGGCACAGTCGGTTCCCGGGCTGGAAGAACGCTTCGAGATCGTCTGCGTCAAGCGCGTGGACGGCGCGCGCGCACGTCGCGGCGGCCAGGTCGTCGACGTCGCCTCGCCTCCGGTCGCCCGGACGTCACCGTTTGGCGCGGGCGACGCATTCGCCGCTACCTTCCTGGTCGCGCTCGCAAGTGGGGAAGGTCTCGAGGCGGCGCTCGAGCGCGCCTGCGCCGCCGGTGCCACCGCTGCCGGGAGCTAGGAAGACGCAATCGCGAGCCCCCGCCGCCGCGCCCCACGCCGATGCAGCCGGATCGACCTGCATTTCGACGAGGAAGGGTGAGCACGACGAGGCAGCAGCTCCCGAAGGCTTACGCACGTCCGAGAACCGGCGCGAGCACGAGCTCGAGCTCGCGGCGGTAGGCCTCGCCCTCGTACTCGTGCAGCGGATGGGTCTCGAGCTGATGCTCGACGACGTCGGCACCTCGGCGGACGTAGACCATCGGGATGAGCCGGCCGGCGTCGTCCACTTCCACGGTGGCGGCAAGGGCGTCGGGGCCGCTCGAGTCGAGGAAGTGGGCGAGGGGAACGACGTCCTCGTCCACGAAGCCCTCCGCGCCCGCGGACAACACGCGACAGAGGTAGCCCTTCTGCACCCAGAGCTCGGGCGCACTGGTCAGCTCACGGAGCAGGAACGTCACCACGTCGCTCACGGGTGGCCGTGCGGGGACGTGGCCGTTGAGCTCGACCGCGAGGTGCTGAGCGAGGACGCGCGCGTTGTAGCGGAAGCCGTTCACCGAGCTCGAGCTGGCGCCCGCGCCTCGCTTACCTACTCCCTTCGCGCCTTGTGAGGCGTTGCCCGCGAAGTAGACACCGGGCAGGGACACGCTCTCCCAGAAGGGCGTGAGCGCCGGGATGCGCCCGTCGCTGACCGTGACGAGGCCGAGCTGGGGGAGGTCGCGGAGCGGTGTCCGGAAGCCGGTCGCAGCGATCACGTCGTCGACGTCGAACTCGAGCCGGCCGTCCCAGGTCGTTCCCTGGGTCAGCACCCGAAAGCCGTCCGCGTTGCGCTCGACGCGGTCGATCCTCACGTCGAGCACGTAGGTTCCGGGGCCGCCGCGAGCGTACTCGTCGTAGGGATGCAAGTAGCGCACTCTCAGGGCAGAGAGCGCGAGCGCGTCCGTCTGCACGGGCCGCGGCGAGCCGAGGACGATGCTGCGGGCCCAGGGCAGGATGCCCTGCGCGACCTCGAAGCCGGAGTTCCGCTTGCCGACGACGAAGACGGCTCGGCCGGCGTAGCGCTCCGGTCGGTGCGTCTCGACGTAGTGGGCGGCGTGCTCGAGCCCGGGAACGGCCGCCCGCCAGGGCTCGGTCACCCCGAGCGCGAAGACGGCGGCCCGGCAGCGGTACTCGCCGTCGCTCGTCACGAGCACGATCCGCTCGTCCTCCTGCCGGGTCGACTCCCAGGTGCAGCCGTAGCGAACGGCGAGCTGTGCGCGCTCGGCGAACGCCGCGATGCCCGCCTCCATCTCGGCCCGGGAGGGCAAGTCGAAGGCACGGTCCATCAGCGCCGGAACGAGCGCCTTGACCTCGTGCTCGTCGGCGAGGAGGCTGTTGTGGTCGTACCACTCGTACTCGCGCGCCGTCCGCTCGACCGGGGCGTCGGGCTTCGTCCAGGTGATCAGACGCTGGAAGATCGGGAAGCGCTGGAACATCCCTGCGGGCCGGTCGTCCCGCGACAAGACCGCGTGTTGGACTCCGAGCCGGCGCAGGAAGTAGCTGGTCTGAAGGCCCCCGGGACCGCTGCCGACGACGACGACGTCGTAGTCGCCCGGTGGGAACGGCGCCTCTACGGCCGCCAATTGATCGTGCCCTGGAGGCGCCGGGCTTCCATCCGCAGCAACCGCAGCATGAACTTGGGCCGGTCGAGTAGCAGCTGCTCGAGCTGCGGCGCCGGAATGACGAGGCAGCGGAGCATGGTCGCCGCCACTACGTCGGCCGTGGGCGGCTCGCCGGTCAGCGCCGAGATCTCGCCGAAGAACTCGCCGCGCCCGAGCCGGTGCCGCTCCTCGCCGTCGATCTCGATCCCTGCCTCGCCTTCGAGGATGACGTAGAAGTTGCCGCCGCTGAGCCCCCGCCGAAGCACGCGCTCGCCCGCGGCGAAGACGTCCTCGTCGTGGGAGTGCGCGATCCCCTCCAGCTGCGAGGGCGAGAGATCGGCGAACAGCGCCAGCTGTCCGAGGCTTTCGGCGACGTCCATGGGTGACTTTTAACGCAGCGGGCTAGAACGCGCTGAGCCAGACGGCGTTGCCGTGGCCGTGGCTGCGCTGGTACGCGTTCTCGACAGAGAAGCGAAGACGCTTCGGTCCTGCGTCGCTGCCGTGCGAGACGAGCATCGGGTCGGGGCCGGACGCCACGACGACGCAGACGTGGTGGCCGCGGCCCGGGGGCGTCCAGACGACCAGGTCACCCGGCTTGGCGGCGCTCCGCGGGATCCGGCGGCAACGGTCGAGCATCGAGCCCGTGTAGGCCGGTTGCCGCGCGTCGTAGACGCCCGTGCCGTTCGGGTTCGGCGCGCCGGCCCAGCAGTAGCAGAGCGTCGCGAACGCGGAGCAGTCGGTCGCAAGTGGCAGCGAGCCGGGAGCACCTAATGCGCCGAGCCGGACGGTCCCGCTCTGCGAATAGCCGATCAGGCCGCTGTGCTTGCAGCCCCAGAGTGCCCAGTTGACGATCTTCTTGCGCATCGCCTGCTCGGAGCCCACTTGCCGCTTCCGCTTCGCACGCCGCTGCTTGAAGGCCGCCGGCAGCGGCTTCCTGCCGGACAGGATCGCCTTGAGCTGCGGTCCGAAAACGCTGTTCGACGCGTTCTGCGGGAAGCCCAGCTCCCACTTCGCACGGGCGACGGCGCCGGCGGTCAGGTCGCCGAACTCGCCGTCGTCTCCGCCGGGGTCGAACGAGCCGAAGGGGTTGCTCATCAGCAGCCGCTGCGCTTCCTTCACGTCCGTCCCTCTGATGTGGGGGTTGGCGAGCTGAAGCACGCGCGGGCCCGCCTCGACCGCGGCCCTCCCCGAGTCGTGGAGTTTCTTGAGCAGGACCGCCGCGCCGACTTGCTGCGAGACCGCCGTCGGCGAGAACCGGCCGTCGGCGACGTACTTCCCCTTGCTGTAGTGGTTCGAGAAGCTCCAGAGGTAGGGCGTCTTGACCGTCGGGTGGTGGTCTCGGTAGCCCCAGCCGTTGTAGCCCTCGAGCTTGTAGAGAGCACCGGGGATGCTCCAGTCTTTCCACGCGCCGAGGCCCTGGCCGGCGAGCGCGTCGATTGCGCTCTCCTCCCAGGTGAACGGCGGCTTGCCGACTCTCGGGCGGCCCGCGGGAACGTGCGTCGTGCGCGCGCTCAATGGGTCGCCATTGTGGAGATGCCGCTTGAAGTCGCCCCCGGCCTCCATGTTGTGGATCACCGCGACGACGTACCAGGGCATCTTCAGCGCCTTTGCGACCTTCTCGTAGCGGGGCCGGTTCGCTGTCAGCCGGCGCACGACCTGGGCCACGGCCGCCTTGCGCTTCGGCCGAATGAGGCACGACTCGTACAGCAGGCTGTACTCCTGGACGAGGCTCTTGGTCAGCGCCGCCATCGCTAGATCCCAGTGCCCGGGGTCGTTTCGGTTTCGGCCAGATTGTCAGCTGGGGCTTCGGGCGACCCTTGCTCTTCGGCCCGCCGACGCCTTCCCCGCAAGACGGCGGCCTCGACGGTCGAGCCCACGAGCATGTCCTGGGCGAGCCGCTCGCTGAAGCCCGCCGCGAACGCGAACAGGATGTAGAAGTACGTGCTCTTGCTCTCGTGGTTCGCGATGTCGAGGGCGACCACGCCGCTCTTGAGCGCGAAGAAGGTAATCAGGCCGAAGACCGCGCCGACGAAGGGCCGCAACGCGCCGAGCGTCCGCAGCGTGTCTTTGCCGAACTCCCAATCCACCCGAACCTTGCCCGAGTTCATCCTCGACATGACGCTCATCAGCGCGCCGACGCTGCCCGCGGCGAGGCAGAGGATCCCCGTCCGGACGGTGGCGTTGCTGGGGTCGGCTAGCCTCAGGACGAGCGCTAGCACGACCAGCAGCGCGGTCGGGATCATCCCGAGCAGCATGCCGCTCAGGTAGACGATCTGGCCCGAGCGCACCGCGGCGTCGTGGTAGTAGGTCTCGATCTTCGCCAGCTGCTCCTTGGCGAGGTGCTCGACTTCGGCGACCGCCGGGTCACTTTTGGCCCGCCCGCTCTCGGCGAAACCGAGCACAAAGGTGATCATCGTGAAGAGCGACTGCATCGCAAGCCGCTGGCTCGTGTCGCGCAGCACCTCCTGCACGCGCACGGACAAACTCTCGAACCGTAGAGCAGCTTCATCAGCTTCGGCTTGTCCTGCGTCGACCAGTTGGTCGCCCAGTGCAGCCGGACGACGTCCGGCAGCACCCAGGGCCGGTGCTTGATCGTCAGCGCCACGCCCGAGGCCTCCGTCTTGCACCAGTACGCGGCGACGACCGGCCCGTGCCGGGCCTCGAAGCGCTCCTCGAGCTCTCGGTACCCTTCCTCGGCCGGACCCTCGTACGGATTGTGGTGATGGTCGCGGAGCTCCTGTTGGCGCAGGAAGTGCACCCAGACGAGCTCCGCGAACGAGACCGAACGGCCCGGACGGCTCCGCCGAACGTGCCTCCGCACGCCTGTGGCTTCGGAGCCCGGACGGTGGTCGCTCCTGCCGCTCTCATCGCGCCCTCCTCTCTCCAGAGGCTGGGCCGCACATCGAGCGTAGGACGATCACGTCCATTTGGCAAGGCCTACCGAGCTACGTACCGATCGCGCTGCGGACGCGCCGGACGAGCTCGACGGCCTTCGGCACGTCTCGCTCGTCCTCCTCGAGGATCGCCCGAAAGGCCTCCTTGCACCAGCGCTCCTTGTCGGCCTCCTCCGCAGCGGCGAGCAGGATCCCGATCAATCGCTCGGCGCCGTCCAGGCGGCCCCAGAGGTAGTCCTGCTCTCGGCCGGGGCGGCTGAGGAAGGCCCCAAAGTGGCCCTTTTCCGCGCCGACGAGCTTCCCCTGTTTCCCTTTCGTCTCGACCGGGACCCGGTGCGTGTCGCCCGGGCTGATCCGGACGATCTCGACGTGGTCGCGCTCCCCCACGTCGCTCAGCGACTGGACTGGGTAGAGCAGGACGTCCCAGAACGGGAAGCCGAGGTAGCGCACCAGGAGATCCCACCGGCGCTCGTTGTTCCAGCCTTCCGTCAGCTGCAGCAAGCTCACGTAGAGGTCGGACGTGAAGCCCGAGAGCTGTTTCTTGTTGTACTCGCGCAGCGCCGTCTCGAGCGCGTCGAGCTGCTCGCGGTGCTCCTGCACGTACGCCTTGGTGTCGAAACCCGTCTTCTCCATGAACTCGCGCATCGCCTCGACGGCGAAGCAGGTGTTGAAGTGGCCGCCGAGCGTCTCGTCGAAGCCCGTGCCCGACATCGCGTCGCGAAGAGTGCCTACGGCCTCCCACAAGCGGCCCTTGGCCGCGTCGATTTGCTCTCGCTCTGGGTAGCCCTCCGTGCCCGCGTGGCGATAGAGGTGATTGAGGCCGTCGATCACGAACCGCAGGCGCCGCTCGCCGTGGGCGAGGTCGAAGGTCCGGAGGAACTCGAGCTGCTCGGGCGTCGGCTCGATGCTCTGCTCGAACAGCTTGCGCCCCTCGGCCCAGCGGCGCAGGACGCTCCGGGTCAGGAGCGCGTGGGTGGAGTCGGCCGGGAGGTCGCACACCGAGCACGCGGTCTCGGCATAGCGGTCGACGACGGCGCTGATCTTCAGCCGCACGTAGGTGGCGTAGCTGAATCCGGCGCCGCGGCGCGCTTCCTCCTCGGTTCGCTTGCGAATCTCGGCGAGCTTGGGATCAGAGGGGTCGTCCGGGATGTCTGGCAGCGGCCCGGCGATCTCCCGGACCCGCTTCTCGACAGTCTCCCAGCTCGTCTCGATGATGTCGCGGATCCGCCGGACGCGCTCGTTCAGAGCTCCGACCTCGACCAAATCGTCGAGGATCGGCTCGGTCCGCGGCAGGCCCGTCAGGCCGCCGAGCGCGGCGGTGACCGTCGATGGCCTCGGCCGGGTGGAAGGCCTGAGCGCCGAGCTGGGGTCGGGCTCCAGGTAGAGGAGCCGCCGGTCGACCTGCACGTCGGCGGGTCGCTCCCGCATCGCGTCGATCGCCGGCCCGAACGGCTTGTTGTCGAGCACGCCACCGTCGACGAACCACGTCGAGGCCGGCTTGAACTTCGCGAGCTCGTAGAGCCTGAAGAACCGCTGCTCCACCCGGTCGAAGGCCACGGGCCGATCCTGGCCGAGCCAGCCTTTCAGCGCGTCGAAGCTCACTGGCGGAAAGACGCCCGGGATCGAGGAAGTCGTCCGCGCGGCGAAGGTGAGGGCGCCGTTCGACTCGTGATCGAAGTCGTCGCGGCGATCGTCGCCGCCGAAGCGGAAGGAGAGGAGGTGCCGGTGCCGCCGGTCGTAGATCGGGTTCGGGTCGGCGTAGGGCACCTGGCGCCCGTAGCCGTAGAAGTCGGTGACGGTCACGAACAGCTCGAGCTTGTGCCGATCCGGCAGCAGCGTCGGCAGCGAGGCGGGCGTCGAGCCCTTCTCGTCCATGCGGTGGAAGGCGTCGTAGATCCAGCGTGCCATCAGATCACCGCGCAGCGGTGCGTGCTTGAGCGCCCTGGCCGCCACGTAGAGCCCCTTGAGCACCCGCGTCGGCAGCCATCGGGGCGCTGACAGCAGCCCGTCGAGGTCGCCGCGCTCGAACCAGAGGCTGCGGAACTCCTCCTGCGGCAGGTTGTGAGCCAGCGCTTTGGCGAGGCACACGCCGTTGATCCCGCCGGCCGAGGTGCCCGCGATCACGTCCACCACCACGCGAGTCCGGAGCTGCTCGCCGCTGCGCTCGGCCAGCTCGTCGAGCAGCCGTCCGTAGACCCGCTCGCTCGGTGTGGCCACATCGCCCTCGTCAACCTCGAGCAGGGCCGAACCTTTCACGAGCCGGTGAAGCTCCTTCGTCACCCCGTGCATGTAGACGGCGAGCGACGAGCCTCCGTAGCAGACCAGCGCAAGGCGCAGCTCCTTCGTGGAGACGGCGTCCACAACTCAAAGGCTGTCACCGGCCGGCGAGATGTCAAGCCCCCGCGGCGTGGCTAGAATCACCGCGATGGCCGAGACCGGGACGATGCGGGTGAAGAGCGGCCTCGCCGAGATGCTCAAGGGCGGGGTGATCATGGACGTCACCACCGCCGACCAGGGGCGAATTGCCGAGGACGCCGGCGCGGTCGCCGTGATGGCGCTCGAGCGCGTCCCGGCCGACATCCGCCGGGACGGCGGCGTCGCGCGCATGGCCGACCCGGACAAGATCCGCGAGATCCAGGAAGCAGTCTCGATCCCGGTGATGGCGAAATGCCGCATCGGCCACTTCGCCGAGGCGCAGATCCTCGAGGCCCTCGAGGTCGACTACATCGATGAGAGCGAAGTGCTCACGCCCGCCGACACGGCGCACCACGTGGACAAGTGGGGCTTCACCGTCCCGTTCGTCTGCGGCTGCACGAATCTCGGGGAGGCGCTGCGCCGGATCGCCGAGGGTGCGGCGATGATCCGCACGAAGGGCGAGGCCGGCACGGGCGACATCGTCAACGCGGTCACGCACATGCGCTCCGTCTTCGGCCACATCCGCAGGCTCGGCGCGCTGCGCGAGGAGGAGCTCTACGCCGAGGCGAAGGAGCTGCGCGCACCGTACGAGCTCGTGAAGTGGGTCGCCGAGAACGGAAAGCTGCCGGTGGTCACCTTCACCGCGGGCGGGATCGCGACTCCGGCCGACGCCGCGCTCTGCATGCAGCTCGGCGCCGACGGCGTCTTCGTGGGCTCGGGGATCTACAAGTCGAACGACCCCTCGCCGCGGGCCAAGGCAATCGTCGAGGCGACGACGCACTTCCGCGACCCCGAGATTTTGGCGCGCGTCTCCGGCGGCCTGGGCGACGCGATGAGCGGTCTCCCGGCTGCCGGCATCCCGGCCGAAGACCTGCTCGAAACTCGCGGCTGGTAAGCCCTAGAGACGGGCTGGAAGGGCGACGGTGAAGCGCGAGCCGACACCGGGCTGCGAGTCGACCGAGAGGTGTCCTTCCATGCGCTCGACCAGCTCGCGGCAGATGTAGAGCCCAAGGCCGCTGCCGCCCACGCCTTTTGTCTGCTCCGGGTCGAGGCGGTAGAACTTCTCGAAGATCCTCTCCCGCTCGGAGCTCGGGATGCCAAGCCCCTCGTCGGAGACCTCGATCAGGCAGCCGCCGCCGGCCCGCTCCAGCCGGATTTGGACGTGCCCGCCGTCGGGCGAGTACTTGACCGCGTTGTCGAGGAGGTTCACGAGCACCTGCCGGAGCTTGTTCTCGTCGCACATGATCGAAGACACCCCGTCGGCGCTGAGGTCTAGGGTGATCCCTTCGGGCAGGTGCACCGATGCCGACTCGATTACGCCGGAGGCGATCTCGGCCAGGTTGCACTCGGCGACGCTGAGCTCGACGGCGTCGGCGTCGAGTTGGCCCGCGAGCAGGATCTGGCCGACGATGTGCGACAGACGGAGCGCCTCGGACTCGATCATCTCGAGGAAGGTGGTTCGGTCCTCGTCCGAGAGCTCGATGTCTTCGCGGCGCAGGGTCCGGACGGCCCCGTAGACCGCCGCCAGCGGCGTGCGTAGCTCGTGCGAGGCCGTCGCAACGAAGTCGCTGCGTGTCTTCTCGAGGGCGTGCTCGGCGGTGACGTCCCGAAGGGCGTAGACCCTCCCCTCGCCGAAGTCCACACCGGATACCGCGACCCACAGCTCAGTCCCGTCGAGGACGAGCGGCACCGTCACCGGGCGGGTGCCTGAGGTCCCGGGCCGTGCGAGCGGAACGTGGGAGGTGAGGGAGGGCCAGGCGGGCACGACTTCGTCCACCGGCTTCCCGAGCGCGTGCGACTCCTCCACGCCGGTGATCGCGGCCGCGGCCGGGTTCCAGTGCAAAACGACGCGGTCGTTGTCGAGCAGGACGACGCCGTCGGCGACGTAGGCGAGCGCCTGGGCGGCGTTGGCGCCCTTCTCGGCCTCGCCGTAGAGGCGGGCGTTGTCGACTGCCACTGCCGCCCGGTGAGCGAGCTCCAGAGCGAGCTGGAAATCGGCCTCCGTGTACGTGGGGTGCGTCTCGGCTGCGATCAGCGTGAGCGCGCCGAGCGTACGCCCCCGTGCTGTAAGGGGAACGCAGATCATCGAGCGGAGGCCGAGCTGGTCGACGATCTGCCTCAGCTCCTCGTCGTCGCCGATCGCTTCCTCGAGAATCGCCTCCGGGATCTCCGGGAAGAACTCCGGCTTGCCTGAGCGGACCACCTGCGGCACGCCGTGCGGCTGGTTCGGCTTGGGCGGGTAGCGCTCCTGGAGCTCGTGGGCCCAGCGCACCTTCTCGGGGTCCTCGTGAGCCACTGCGAGTCGCACGATCTCGCCCTCCTCGCCT
>DATHAF010000042.1:0-15531 GCA_035296785.1 Gaiellaceae bacterium | reverse complement strand
GACCTCGAGCGCGTCCGCCTGCCGGCCCGACCGGTAGAGCGCGAGCATCAGCTGCCCCCGGCGGCGTTCTCGCAGCGGGTCCTCCCGGACGAGAGCCTCCAGCTCGGAGACGACCTCAGCGTGGCGACCGAGCTCGAGGTCGGTGTCGATCCGCTGCTCGAGCGTCGCGGCGCGGCGGTCCTCGAGCTCCGCCCGCTCGGGCCGGGCGATCGACTCGTCGAGATCGGCGAGCGGCGGACCGCGCCAGAGGGCGAGTGCCTCGCGCAGCCGCTCGGCGGCGACGTCGGCGTCGCCGGCGTGCGCTTCCTGAACGAGCTGCTCGAAGCGTTCGGAATCGAGCGCGCCCGGCTCGGCGCTTACCAGGTAGCCCGGAGCCTGCGTCACGATCGTGTCGCGCCCGAGCGCCTTCCGCAGCTGGGATACGTAGACCTGGAGTGCGGTCGCGGCCGTGTCGGGCGGCGACCCGTTCCAAAGCTCGTCGATCAGCCGGTTCCGCGAGACGACCCGATTGGCGTGCAGTAGCAGCAGTCCCAGGAGAGCTCGCTGTTTTGAGCCGCCGAGCACGATCTGCTGGCCATTCACGGCCGCCTCGAGCGAGCCGAGGATCCGAAACTCGATGCTCGTTTAGTGCCTCCTTTAGGAGCCCTTTAGGTCCCAGCAAGCCTTTTTTTAGCCGCTCGTGGTCTGGTCTGCAAAGGCCGCACGAGGCGGCCGCCGAGAAAGGGAGGCGACATGAAGATCTCGAGCACAGGACACAGGATCGTGGCAGTCATCGGGTTGGTAGTCATTTTCGCCGCCGCTGGTGGGGTCGGTCGAGCGGCGGGGTCGAGGCCGGCCGGGATGTCCAAGGCCGCGTACCAGTCCCTCGCCGTCCGGAGTGCCGGGCTCGACGAGAAGTACCGGATCGGCGCCTGGAAGGGCGTGCCACAAGGTATGACGCTTGCCGCATACAGCGCGCTTGCGGTCCGGAGCGAGGCCCTCGACAAGCGGTACGGGCTCGGGACGGAGAAGACAGTGTCCGTGGCGCGGACACGTTCGGTCTCGACCCGCGAGTTCTCGTGGGGAGCCTTCGGAATCGGTGCGGTAGCGATGCTCGGGCTCGTGCTGGTCGGGACGGGGCTGCTGGCCGGCGCCCACTACGGCCGCAAGAGCGGAGTGCGTCCGCGCCCCACCTCGTAGGCGCGGTCTCTCCAGGATCCGGCCGGGGCGCTTTCTCTTGTTGCCGCCCCGGCCGGTTTGACCCCGGAAAGTGCGACTCGCTTAACGCGGGCCTGCTGGGAAGATAGGCGGAAGGGGTTAGTGCGGTCTATCTGGTCGTGCTGGCGGCCGTCGCCCTCGCCTTCGTCGCGGTGGCTCTGACGCTCGCGTTCAACTGACCGTCACGCGCACCGTTTGCACCGCGTTGTTCGCGTAGCCGCCGAGATTCCACGCCGGCTCCAGCGGTTGCTCGTTGCCCGCCTCGTCACGTGCGCGTGAGCAGAGGATGTGCTCGCCGGGCTGGGCGTCCCAGCGGAAGCGCCAGCCGCGCCAGGCCCAGCGGCCTTCGGGCGGGTCGAGCTCGGCTTCGGCCCAGCTGGCGCCCCCGTCGGCGCTCACCTCGACGCGCTCGACCGGCGCGAAGCCCGACCAGGCGCGGCCCTCGAGCCGGCACTCGCCGACCGGGACCGTGCGCTCTCGGGTCAGGAACTCCGGAATCCCGGGCGGAACGAGCAGCGAGCGCGGCAGCATCCGCTGGAGCGGCTCGCCTGCCTCGTCCTCGTTCTGGCGCAGCCGGTAGCTCTGCGCCTGCTGATAGCCCTCGAACGGGCGCTCGAGAATCTCGATCCGGTCGAGCCACTTGACGTTCGTCATGCCGTACCACCCGGGAACGAGCAGCCGGAGTGGGAAGCCGTGCTGGGGTGGCAGGGATGCGCCGTTCAGCTCGTAGGCCAGGAGCACCTCGTCCCCGAGCGCTTCTTCGAGCGGCAGGCTGCGCTGGAACCGCTGCTCCTCCCCGCCCTCGATGCCTCGATCGAGCCCGGTGAAGAGCACCTCGGCCCCGCCGTCACTCACGCCCGCCTCCTCGAGCAGCGGCCGCAGCGGGGCTCCCTTCCAACGGCCGGTGCCGACGGCCTCGAGCAGCCACGGTTGGCTGATCACGTGAGGCTCCAGGCGGGCGCGGCCGTTTCCCGCGCACTCCATCGTCGCGGTCAGCTCGAGCGCAGGCCGGGCGCGCAGGTCGTCGAGGCCGAGCGAAAGCTTCCGTTCCCCATGAACAGACAGCTTCCACTCCCCCGCATCCACGATCGGCACGTCGTAGTGGATCAGCAGGTAGTGCAGCCCTACCGGCGTGACGGGGAAGCGAAGCGCCTCGAGCGGCATCCCGTGGTTGCGCGCCGCGAGCTGCAGCTCCTCGAGGCTGATCCCCTCACTCACGGGACCGAGACTACGCGAGCGCGAGCTCGGCGTCAGCCTGCTCGATCAGCACCGGATCGTGGGTCGCGCAGACCACGGCCGCGCCCGTCTCGCGCGCAAGCCGGGACAGAAGCGCCGCCAGCGCCAGCGCGTTCGCCTGGTCGAGCCGCGCTGTCGGCTCATCCACCAGCAGCAGCTCGGGTTGGGCGGCCAAGGCTCGCGCCACGGCGACGCGGACCTGTTCGCCGGCGGAGAGCCGCGAGACGCGCTGCTCGCTCCGCTCGGCCAGTCCGACCGCGGCAAGTAGCTCGCGAGAACGCCCCTGTGGGACAGCGCGGATCTCCTCGGCGAGCTCGACGTTCTCACGGGCGCTCAGGAACGGCACCAGCCCCGGCTGCTGGCCCACGAGCGCAACGTGCTTGCGGCGCAGCTCGGCGCGCCCGGCACGATCGAGCTGCTCCACCGCCGAGCCGCAGACGTCGATCCGACCCGCTTCGGGCAGCTCGAGCCCGGCCAGCAGGTGCAGGAGAGTCGTCTTGCCCGAGCCCGAGGGGCCCGTGACGGCGGTCACGCGGGCGGCTTCGAAGGAGGCGGCGAGCCCCGAGAAGACCCGCGCGCCGCTCTGGCTCGACCCATAGGCCTTCTCCACCCCCTCCAGCCGGGCGACGCTCTCGCCCGGCCCCGCCGAGACGGTGGCTTGCTCGACCTCCGCGGGAGCCGAGCCATCCTCTCCCGCCGAGACGACGACGATCCGGTCTCCCTCGAGCTCGGCAGCAGCCCGCGAGCGGATCCCGGCACGGTCGAGGAACTCCTGCGGCAACCGCAGCCACCCTCCCCGCGCGACGACGATCGCGCTCTCACCCGCCGCACGGCCGCGAACGGTCTCTTCGCTCACCCGCCCGTCTCGGATGTGGACGAAGCGGTCGGCGATCTCCGTCGCGGCCACGTCGTGGCTGACGAGTACAACGGTGCAACGCTCGGCCGCCGCGAGTTCGGCGATCGCAGCGTAGACGAGGCGGGCATTGCCCTCGTCGAGCTCACCGGTGGGCTCGTCTGCGAGCAGGAGGCGAGGGCGGTGGGCAAGCGCCGCGCACAGCGCGACTCGCTGCTGCTCGCCTCCCGACAGCTGACCGGGGAAAGCGGTCGCCTTGGCCGCAAGGCCGACCTGCTCCAGCAGTTGCTGCGCTCGCGACTCGCGCTCGGCCTCCGCGACGCCCTCGGCACGCAGCTTCAGGCCCACGAGCTCGCGAGCCCTCAGCTCCGGTGCCAGCGCGCGCGCGTAGTGCTGATCCAGATAGCCGACCTCCTCGGCGCGGTAACGCGCCCGTCCCCGGCCACCGAGAGTGCGCAGGTCGCGCCCCAGCACCCGCACCGTGCCGGCCGACGGGCGATCGAGCCCGGCGAGAATGCGCAGGAAGCTCGTCTTGCCTGCCCCGCTTGGGCCGAGCACGGTCAGGATCTCGCCTTCGCCGACGGTCAACGTCAGCCCCTGCAGCGCGGCGGCATCGCCCTCGGGGGTCGAATGGACGCGGAAGACGTCCCGCGCGTCGATCGCAGGGCTCATGCGCCTCCTTCTCCGTACCGCGTGGGCGTCGCCTGCTTGAAGGCTCGACGCGTCGCCACTACGACCGCCAGGATCGCGGCGGCTACGGCCGCCGCGGCCGCGAGGCCTACGACTGCCCAGTCGAGCGAGAGCAGGAGCGGAGGGTTCGGCGCGGTCGCGTTTGCCGTCAGCTCCACGAAGCCGACGACGAGGAGCGATAGCAACACGCCCGTGAGGATCCCGCCGAGGAGGCCGGCGATCCCCACCACGAGCGCACGGAGCCGGAGCTGGCGCCGGAGTTGTGCCGGTGCCAAGCCCTGTGCCTCGAGGTCGAAGAGCTCGGCACCTTCGTCCCTGCGTTCGGCGACGACGCCGAGCAGGAGGCCCACGAGTGCGAGCACGAGCGCCGTCAGCGCCGCTGCCTCGAGCATGGCCACGGCCGCGCGAGCGACGGGATCGGTGCTCAGCTCCCGCCGAAGTTTGGCCTGCGAAGAGACGTCGAGCACGGTGAACGGGGGCTTGCGAAGGCGCGCATCGGCGGCCTCACGGCTGTCCGACGGCGCGCTCAGCCAGAGCTCGGTGGTGAAGCCCGCACCCGGAGCGGAGGCGTTCAGGGCGGTCACGAACGCGGGGCGATCGGCGATCACGAAGTCGGCCGTCTCGAGCGAGGCCGTTCCCGGAAACCGTCTTGCGACGGCCACTATCCGAAAGACCAGGCCGTGTCCGGCGACGTTCAGGCCGAGTACGCCGTCGCGCCCCGCCAGTGCGGCCATGCGAGGCGAGACGACTGCGGGAATGCGCAGGCCGTCGGTCGGCTGCCGTGGGCGTACATAGGTATCGACCTCGTTCGTGAGCGTGAGCGCGAACCTGAGGGCGCCGTCGCGAACCACCCGACCGACCCCGCTCGTCCCGATCCAGTCGCGGTAGTCGGTCACGGCAAGCGGGCCGGACCGAGTCACGGCAACGGGACGGCCGAGCAACACCGAGCCGGTCGCCGGTGCCCCCGTGTCGGCACCTCGCTCCTCCAGCTTCGGCGGCGGCTCGAAGCGGAACGCGACCAGCGTCCCGCCGCGGGCCTCCGCCGGGATGGCTCCGCCCAGCACAACGCGTCGCGACTCTCGCGACTCGCCGAGCCGCAGCGCGACGAAGTGCCCGTCAGGTCCCCGGATGCTCGCGACGACGCCGATCTCGGTACCGCTCACGCGCACCGGGAGCTCGAGCCTCGTCGCGCCGGGCGGCAGGGGTGCGCCGCGCAGGCGCCTGGGCCCGACGTCGAGCCTGCGTGCGAGGTCGGGGAGCGACGCCGCAGCGAAGTCGCTCCGCCAGCCCTCGATTCGCGGCAGCGCACGGGCGCTGAGGCCGAGAACAGCCACGCCGCTCACGTCGGCCGCCCCTTGGATGCTGCCGTTCTGCCTCGTCACGGGCTCGACCCGGACCGAGCTCGGCAACGAGCGCAGCACGGCGGGGGTGACCGCCGTGTCGACCGGGATCAACTGCGAAAGATCCTCGCGCACGACGTAGTCCGCAGGCACTGCG
This sequence comes from Gaiellaceae bacterium, assembly GCA_035296785.1. Classification (GTDB taxonomy): domain Bacteria; phylum Actinomycetota; class Thermoleophilia; order Gaiellales; family Gaiellaceae; genus AC-32. Next base: position 10,058 of record DATHAF010000042.1, on the reverse strand, counting down.
AACGCCGCCTGGTCGTGCTCACCGCGCACGAGGGTCGAGCGGTAGGTCTCCGCGAAGAGCGCGAGGCCGACCGAGACCGCCACGAAGCCGACCGCCACAACCGCGTAGCCGGGCCTGCGGGCGAGCCCCAGGGCCGCGAGCCGGAGCGCGATCGCGTCCCGGGGCACCGCGCGCTCGAGCAGGCGAAGCCCGGCCGGCAGCACGCGTGCCGCGACGACCGCCGCTGCGAAAGCGACGAGGGCGGGTAACAGCAGCAGCACCACGCCGGTGCCGTTGCCGGCAAGCAGGGCCTCCGTGTCCGCGGCTCCCCGAGCCAAGGCGACCGCGACTACCGAGACGGCGCCGAGCGCAATCGCATCGAGCGGCGAGAACGAGATCCGCCCGACCGCGATCGGCCGGATCGCAAGAGCGGTGGTCAGCACCGTGGCCGCTGTGGCGACCAGCAGCAACACGACGGCGATCCCTCGTGCGGAGAGGAGCGAGTGGCGAAGGAGCGTGCCCGCGGGCTCCCCCGCTCGGTCGGCGATTACGAATGCCACGACCAAGCCCAGCATCCAGCCGAGGAGCGTCCCGGCAACGGCCGTCGCTACGGACTCGGCCACCACCTCCGCCTCGACCTGCCAGCCACGCACCCCGCTCGAGACCAGTCGCCGACGGGTGGCCTCGACGTCCCGCCGGAGTCGGGCCGCGGCGAGCACCGCGAACGCGAGCAGCAGAGCAACGCCTTCACCGCCGAGGAGGAGTAACCGCCGCCCGGCGACCCGGCTCGAGCCGGCGGCGGCTCTGAGCTCCTCCGTGGGGGCGCGAAGCGCGAACCCGAACGGATCCGCCTGAAGCGTGGAGCGCACGGTGTCGATCCTTTGCACGAGCGATCGAACCGCCCACGAGCGAGCGAGCGAGCGGTCGAGCGGCAGCACCCAGCCGTAGCTCCGGTAGGAATCGTGAAGAAGCGGCAATCGGTCGAGCGCCGCGACTCCCTCGGTCAGCACGAGGGGAGGCGGGGCCGGCCGGTGATAGCGGACCATGGCCTGCACGAAGGCAGACTGCGGCTGGCCTGCAACAGGCACCGAATCGCCGAAGAGCGTGGCAGAACGCAGATCGCCCTCCCCGACGACGACGAGCCGCAGGCCGGGAACGTTCGGGACAGGTCCGCCACGGCGGATCACGAGCACCTCGCACCTCCTTGGCGAGCAGACGCGCGGCAGTCGACCCGACCGCAGCCGCACCCACTTGCGGAGGCCATCCGCGGCGCCGATCCCGAGATACGCACCGCCGATCGTGCTGTCTCGATAGAGCGAGGTTCCCACCGCATGTTTCCCCGACACGGTCGCGAGCTCGCGGCGCACGCGGGCGTCCAGAGTCGGATACGGCGCCGCCTGCCCCCCCACGCTGTACCAGTTCACGCGGACCGCTCGCACGTCCGGGCTCAACGCGGCGACCTTGCGGCCGACCGCCCGGTCTTCCGCTCCTACCGTGCCCGCCAGGACAGCGGCGAGCATGGCCGCGGCGGCGGCGAGTCCGATCACGACGAGCGCGAGCCGGCCGCCACGACGGCCCAGCCGCGTCCAAGCCAGCCAGAACGGAAACGCGAGCCTACGAAATGCCATCAGCGCGCCTAACGGTGCCAGCAGGCCTCCCCACCCGTCCACCCGGGCCGCGCGAATGAGCCGTTCGGCCCATTGAATCGGAGGCCTCGAGTGCGACTCTTGCACGATGAGCAGCACCCAGATCGTTCTGGTGCATCGCACTGATCGTCCTCGAGCTGAACCACCTCAAGTGGATCTGGTGGACCTACTGGGAGTGCGCGAAGTGCGGCCACAAGCACAAGGACTGCGGCTGCAGCTCCAAGTGGGTCATGTACCTGTAGCGGCGGGCTCTGGCTCCAGATACGAGTATGCCGGCAGGGTCAGGAAATCGATCAGCTCCTCCCCGAGCGCGACCTGCTCGAAGTTCTCGTGCCTCCGCTGCGCGGCTGCGTTCGAAGGCCTCGTCGCCGAACGTCTCTCGCAGCCGCTCGAGCTCCTCGTCGATCACACGCCGCACGTGCTCTCGCTCGAAGTTCCCGTGGCGCACCCACTGCCAGACCTGGAAGCGGGCAATCTCGGCCGTGGCCGCGTCCTCCATCAGGTTGTCGATCGCGACCGCGCCGCTCCCGCGCAGCCACGCGGAGAGGTACTGGATCCCGACGCTCACGTCGTTGCGCAGGCCCTTTTCGGTGACCTCGCCTGGCGTCGAGGCCACGTCGAGCAGCTCGGTCGCGCTCACCTGTACGTCGTCGCGCCGACGCTCGAGCTGGTTCGGGCGCCCGCCGAGCACGCGATCGAACTCCTCGAGCGCGACCGGCACCAGGTCGGGATGCGCCACCCAGGTGCCGTCGAAGCCGTCGCCCGCCTCGCGTCGCTTGTCGCCGCGCACCTTTGCGAGCGCCCGCTCGTTCAGCTCCGCGTCCTTGCGGCTCGGGATGAACGCGGCCATGCCGCCCATAGCGTGCGCTCCGCGCCGGTGGCAGGTCTTGACCAGCAGCTCCGTGTAGGAGCGCATGAACGGCGCGGTCATGGAGACGCTGTTCCGGTCGGGTAGGACGAACTCGGGCCGGTGGCCGAGCTTCTTGATCACGCTGAACATGTAGTCCCAGCGCCCGGCGTTCAGGCCGGCCGAGTGCTCGCGCAGCTCCCAGAGGATCTCGTCCATCTCGAAGGCGGCCAGAACGGTCTCGATCAGCACCGTCGCCCTGATTGAGCCGCGCGCAAGGCCGAGCGCCTCCTCCGCGTGGACGAAGACGTCGCTCCAGAGCCGCGCCTCGAGATGGCTTTCGAGCTTGGGCAGGTAGAGCTACGGCCCTGCGCCCTTGTCCAGAAGGCGCTGCCCGTTGCGGCGGAGGTAGAGGCCGAAGTCGAACAGGCTCGCCGAAACGGGCGCGCCGTCTAGCTCGAGATGACGCTCCTCGAGGTGCCAGCCGCGTGGCCGCACGAGCAGGGTCGCGGTCTCGTCGTTCAGCCGGTAGCGCTTGTCCGGCGTCTCCAGCTCAATCGTGCCTTCGATCGCCTCGGTCAGGTTCGCCTGGCCCTCGAGCAGGTTGGCCCAGGTGGGCGAGTTCGCGTCCCTCGAAGTGCCGCCATGAACACGCGCGCGCCCGAGTTGAGGGCGTTGATCACCATCTTCCGGTCGGTCGGGCCGGTGATCTCGACCCGGCGGTCACGGAGCGGCTCCGGCACGGGCTCGATCGTCCAGTCGCGCTCGCGAATCTCCCGCGTCTCGGGCAGGAAGTCTGGCAGCTCGCCCGCGCTCAGCCGTTCTTGCCGCTCGGCGCGGGCCGCGAGCAGCTCGCGCCGCCGCGCCCCGAAGCGCCGCTCGAGCTCCTTGACGAACGCCACCGCTTCCGGAGTCAGCACTTCCTGCACGGGCATTAGCCTCTCACGCCTTGCGCCTCGACCTCCCCAGCAAAGGCGACCTACGGGTGTTCGCCTGGTACTGCCTGGCCGCGGCGGTCTACATCGCGATCGGCGTCGTCGTGCTCGACTTCCTGCTCTCCTTCTGGGTTGGCGCCGGTTACCTGCTCGTCGTCGCCTGGCTCGTGCCCGCAGCGGTCAGGCGGCTGCGGTGAGCTGGGCGGCGCACGACCTCGAGCCCTACGCCATCCAGCGGCATCTGAAGCTGAAGATCGCCTTCGTGCCGCTGCTGTTCGGCTCCTATTCGCCGGACATGTTGACCAAGTGGTTCGTCTACGGGATCCACCTCGGCCCGTGGGAGCTGAAAGCATCCGACCCAGCGCAATTCCACCGTGGGTGGCCCGGCTTTGGCTTCACTCACTCGCTGCTGTTCGGTGCTGTCCTGGGACTCCTGATCTGGAAGGGCTTCGGAAGCAAGCTCTGGGGGCTCAGCTTCATGATCGGTCAGTGGGCGCATGCCCTGACCGACACGTGCGACACCCTCGGAACCCAACTGCTCTTTCCCTGGACCTTCCACTTTCATATCGATGCGTGGGCCTATGCGGGCCAGACCGGCCGCCTGACCGATGCCGCCGCCTACTTCAGCGGCCTGGGCGGAATGTGGGATGTCGTCTGGATCGTTTACGGGCTAATCAGCTGGCGCGTTCTCACGAGCGCCTACTTCGACAGCGTGATCTACCGTGCCGACGCCTTCTGGCCCTGGGTCAACCGGTGGGTCCCGCGCGGCGCGCTGATCGTGCTCTACCGAGCCGCGTTCTTCTATGGAACCTCACGCTGGATCGCCTGGACGATCTGGGCGCACGTGATCCACCACTACCCGTACGACCTGAGCTGGGGCGGGCCACACTGGGTCCCGGCCGAACATCCGTGACCCATCACGGGGGAACCCCTGGTTTCCCCGTCAGCCCCCTCCTTGCGAGCGGCAGCGTGGCGCAAGCATTTCACGAGCCGTCTCTGCGTCGCTTGCTCCCGGTGTTTTCTGTCGCAGTGAGCCTCCCGCCGGTGCACGCCCGGCTCCGGCGGAGAATCGAGCGCCACAACCGCGAGTCTGTGCAACCATCCCGCGCATGATTCGGCGCCTGTCCATCGTCGTTGCGCTCGCGCTCGCCACCGCGGCGCCGGCTTCGGGCGGGATCGCGGAGATTCGCGACGCTCAAGGCCACCTCATCGCAAATGCCGGGGCCGGCCGGTCGTTTGCCAGCTTCCAGGACGGCGGCTGGGCGCTCCGCTTCGACTCGGCGTCCCGTAGCTCGCATGGTGTCTCGCTCGTCGGCGTTTCGCTCGCCGGGGGCATCGTTTATGCGGAACGGATCTTCGTGCCGGCGCACGGCCTGCGCGGCGCCCGCGTCGAAGGGTTGGTGGTGAACGGGCGAGCCGTGGCTGCGCAGCCAAACGTCCTCGTGCCCTTAGGTCCGGGAAGCTATCTGGTCGTGCTGCAGGAGGCCGTCGTCCCGGGAGAGGGCAGCGGCGTGGTCGGCCTGCGGCTTGTAGCGGGAGACGCGTCGCTCGGGATCGACCCCGGCTCGCAGCTCCTCGTCGGGCTCGCTCGGGCGGCGACACCTCTCGCCCACACGCACCGCACGGCACGCCTGTCGTGGCTTGCGCTCGGCGTCGCCGGCCATGGCGTGGACACCGGCAGCAACGACCGCTTGCAGGAGCCGCTGCTGCTCGGTGTCCCGGCCGGTGGGACGACAGGCGCGCAGGCGGCCAGGATCGCCCTGCAGTTCCTCGGCGTGCCCTACCGCTGGGGCGGCGCCGACCCGATCGGCGGCTTCGACTGCTCCGGTCTCGCGCTGTATGTCTACGCGCAGCTCGGCGTTCGCCTGACCCACTACACCGGATCCCAGTTCCAGGAGGGTCGCCCCGTGCTGCCCTGGGAGCTGCAGCCCGGCGACCTCCTCTTTTTCCATCCGAGCTCGCGCGGCCCGCAGCACGAGGGGATCTACATCGGCGGCGGGCGTTTCGTCCAGGCCCCGCACACCGGCGACGTGGTCAAGATCTCCTCGCTTGCGGAGCCTGCATATAGCACCGGCTTCGTCGGGTCCGTCCGGCCCTGGGGCGCCTAGGGCCCAGCCGGCGGCGATTCCGCTGGTAGGCGCGCGCACCCTCTGGCGCCATGCAAAAAAGCGAAGACGCGCACCCTCTCGACGTTGACGCTTCCGTTCCTCGTCCTGAGCAAGACAGCCGGACACACCGTCGTCGCCAGGCTCTTCGAGCCGCATGCCGGACGAACCGCCGTCGACGCCTTGGAGGCGACCCTAGCCGAGCGCCTGCAGCTGTCCGACGGCACGCCGTGGATGAACACGGCCGAGGTCGCCGACTACAGCCGCGCCGAGCTCGACTGGCTCGCCCGAAAACGACGCAGCTAACCCGCCTGGTGAAGGCACCCGGCCTAGAGCTCTGATCCGGCGAGCAGCTTCCGGAACTTGCCGTATTGGCCGGCCTTGCCGACGGTGACGAGCGTGTCTCCTTGCTGGATCACGTCGTCGGGCTGCGCTCCCGTGACGGGCTCCGGCTCCCTCAGGATCGCGATGATCGTGACCCCGGTCTTGGCGCGAAACCCGCTCTCCGCGAGCGTCTTGCCGATCCACGGGCTCGTGTCGGGTACTGCCTCCCACTCGATCAGCAGCTCGCCGAGCGCCATTTCGAGGTCCTCGACGATCTTCGGCCGCTCGTAGGCTCCGCCGATCACTGCGCCGAGCTGGCGGGCCTCATCGTCGTCGAGCCTGATCACGGCCTTCGGCTCGTCGTCGCCCGCGTGACGGAAGAAGTAGAGCTCGCGCGGCCCGTCGTTGTGCAGAATCACCGCCAGTCGGCCGCCGCCGTCGAGGCGGAACGTGAACTTCGTCCCGACCCCGGGTAGCCGGGTCTCACGCAGGTCTACGGGCATCTCGCCTCCAGTCTACGAAGAGCCAGCGGCCGATCGCCTTCGACTCCTTCATCAGGGCGATGCCGAGGGTGGCCGTGATCAGCACGTACAAGCCGGCGAACGCGGCGATCTTCACCTGGATCGCGTCGGAGATGCGCGGATTCCCGCTCATGAGTTGGGCGAGGATGATCGTGAACTCGCCGTGCGCCACGAGGGCGACTCCAACGTTGAGACTCTGCCTCGGGCTGTAGCCGCCGAGCAGGCCGCTCAGGTAGCCACCGCCGATCTTCCCCGCGAGGCTGACCACGACCGCGAGGGCGAGCAACCAGGCGACGCTGCCGAGCTTGCCGATGTCGATCGAGAGGCCGAAGACGAAGAAGAACAGCGCCGCGAAGACGTCACGGAAGCTGAAGAAACGCTCCTCGATCTCCTCGCGGATCGAGGTGCCCGAGAGGACGACGCCTGCCATAAGCGCTCCGACGGCAACGGAGAGGCCGAGCTTCTCGGCGAGTGCGGCCGAGCCGACGAGGAAGGCAAAGGCGCTCAGGAGGAAGATCTCCCGCGGCAGCCAGTCGAGGAAGCGGTCGATCGGCCGGCTGAGCCACTTCGAGATCGCCAGCGCCGCCGCGATGAAACCGATCGCCTTGGCCACTATCGCCAGCGTGTGGGTCGCGGCCCCGCCGCCGCCCGAGGCGAAGCCCAGCACGACGGCGATCACGAGGTCTTCCGCCACCAGGATCGCGAGCACGAGGTCGGTCTCGTCGTCGGCGAGCCGCCGGAAGTCGATCAGACCCTTGAGCGTGACCGCGCTGGAGGAGACGTAGATCGCGGCCGCGAGGATGAACGCGGCGAAGCTGAGCCCGAACGCGGCCACGCCGACGACCAACCCGAGCACGCCGTTGACGGCCACGTCGATTGCCCCGCCTAGGAAGACATGGCCTCGGCTGCGGGCGATTCGTCCGATCGTGAACTCGAGCCCGAGGAAGAAGAGCAGGAAAACGAGGCCGATCTCCGCGACGAAGTCGGTCACCTCTGAGGGCCGCACGACGCTGAGCGCCTTGGGCTCGTGCGGGCCGAGCAACAAGCCGGCGAGGAGGTAAGCCGGGATTGCCGAGAGGCCGACTCGGCCGGCCACAAGCCCGAGCCCGCCCAGCAGGGCGACAGTGATCGAAAGCTGGGAGAGGGTCATTGCCTCCCGCCAGCGATCGTAACCGCCTCTAGCTGCGGGGCTTGCTGCGGACCCCCCCGCGGCGGCGCTCCGGAGCGGCCGGCATGTTCTCGGTCGAGAGCAGATGCGCGACCTCGCGCGCTGCGAGCGCTCGTTGACGGAGCCGCTGATGGCGCTCTCAGAACGGGGAAACGCTCACGCGACCGAGACTCGCGCACGCTCCCGGCACAACCTCGATCACTGGCTACCTGCCGCGTCGCCGCCACCAGCGCACGACCTCGACGGCGGCCGTGACCGCCAGCGCTATCCCGAAGGCCAGCAGGAGCCCTTTCCACGGGGCCTTCTCGAAAGCCTTGCCGCCGAAGTAGCCGAGCAGCGCGGCGTAGGCGGCCCAGACGAATCCCGCGACCACGTCGAAGGCGATGAATCGCCGCCAGGGCATCTCCAGCCAGCCCGAAGCGAAGGTGACCACGGTCCGGCCCCCTGGGATGAACCGCGCGACGACGATCAACTGGCCGCCGCGCTCCTCGATCTGGCGCTCGGCCCAGCGGATTCGGGCCTGCGCCTTGTCGCCCGAGAAGACGCGCCGGCGCAGGGGCTGCTCGAAGTAGTGGCCGAGAAAATAGGCAGTGTTGTCGCCCGCTACGGCACCGGCGCCGCCGGCAACGATAATCAGCGACAGGTGCATGTCCCCCTGGCTCGCCAGGACACCGGCAGTGATCACCGTGGTCTCGCTCGGCACGAGCGGGAAGAGCACGTCGGCGTAGGCCAGGCCGAACACCAGCAGGTAAGACCACCACTCGCCGGAGACCTGATTGGCCAGCCCGTTCAGCAATCGACCATCGGGTGGCAGATTAGTACCCGCGCGTACGCTTCCGGTATGGCTGAAGCTCGCGATCAGGGTGAGGTCTGGGCGAAGAGCAAGCGTTCCGTCGGCGCGCCGAACCCGCGTGACCGCGACCCGCGGGCCACGCTCCTGGCGCTCGCCGAGCGCGCGCCCTCGCTCGAGGAGATCGACCACTACGGAGAGGGCGGTCTCGCCGAGCGCCTCGAAGCGCGGATCGCCGAGCTGCTGGGAACAGAGGCCGCCGTCTGGATGCCCTCGGGCACGATGGCGCAGCAGATCGCACTTCGGCTCCACTCGGAGCGTCGGGGGAGCAGGGGCGTCGCGTTCCATCCGCTCTGTCACCTCGAGGAGCACGAGGAGCGCGCCTACGAGGTGCTGCACGGGCTGAAGGCCCAGCTGCTCGGCTCACGCGACCGGCTCATCAGGGCCTCCGACCTCGACGAGCTGGAAGACCCGGTCGCGGCCGTACTCCTCGAGCTGCCGGAACGCGAGCTAGGCGGGCTTCTTCCGGCCTGGGACGAGCTCGTCGCGATCTGCGCCAAGGCGCGAGAGCAGAACGCCGCCCTCCATCTCGACGGCGCGCGGCTCTGGCAGTGCGGGCCGTTCTACGAGCGGGGCCTCGACGAGATCGCGGCCCTCTTCGACACGGTCTACGTCTCGTTCTACAAGGACCTGGGCGCTCCGGCCGGAGCCGCTCTGGCGGGACCGGCCGAGCTGATCGAGGAGGCGCGTGTGTGGCAAGTACGCCATGGCGGTCGCCTCTACAGCGTCCATCCCTACTTGATCGCGGCCGAGCGAGGCCTCGACGAGGTGCTGCCGCGGATCCCCGAACTCGTGGCCCACGCGCGGGAACTGGGGATGGCGCTCGCCGAGCTCGACGGGATCGAGATCGTGCCCGATCCGCCCCAGACGACGATGTTCCACGTGTACGTCCGCCGGCCCTTGGAGCCGCTCCAGGAGGCCGCGCTCGACCAGGCAGAGCGAACCGGAACGTTTCTCGGCTTCGTCCGGGCGACCGACGACCCTGAGAGGCAGAGGCTCGAGCTGACCATCGGCCTAGCCGGCCTCGAGGTCCCGGTCGGCGAAACTAAGGCGCTCTGGCAGGAACTGCTGACGACGGTCGCCCAGCCGAGCCCGCGTCTAGTCGGGTAGGTCTGTCGCAGCTGCCAATCGCTCAGTGGATTGCACTGAGCTTCCTCCGGCGCGGGACCCTTGAGATCGTGGAGGCTGCTGATCTCGGCTTCGCCCCTCCTACACGTATTGGCGACCGGCTTGCCAAGCCCCGCGCGACAGCTCTCGGTGCGGGGATGGCTTCGGTCAAACGATGCCCAGTCCACCATCGCGAGCCGGGTGCGCTCGAGCTCGAGTTGCCGCCGATGCGCGCCGACCTCTACCGCCGGCAGGGTCTGTGCCCGCGCAGCTGCCTCGAGCGCGGCACTCTCAGAATCGAGGGCGCGCGTCCACTGTTGCTCCAACTCGGTCATCTGCCGACATCAGAGCGCACCGGACAGGCCTCGCCATCGGCAAGAGCGCTGACGAGGATCCTTAGTTCTCCGCGCTTCGGATCGGCGCCCAACCTGATGCTCTCGGCTCCGTTTCCACGCACGATGCCTTCATGGAACGGGTCGCAATCACGGCGAGGCTCAAGGAAGGATCGGACAAGCGCGCCAGACAGCTCGTCGCTGCCGGCCCGCCCTTCGACCCGCACCGAGTCGGCCTGACCCA
>DATHAF010000041.1:0-2359 GCA_035296785.1 Gaiellaceae bacterium | reverse complement strand
TGCGAACCTTCTGCGCAGTGCCGTAGTACGCCTCGTAGTAGCCCGACGACAGCGCGTAGGTGCCGATCATGATGCGGCGCTTGACCTCGTCGCCGAAGCCGTCATGACGCGTCTGCTCGTACATCGAGTTGAGATCGCCGTTGCCGGAGCGCGGGCCGTAGCGGACGCCGTCGTAGCGGGCGAGGTTCGCGCTCGCCTCCGCCGGCGCGATCACGTAATAGGCGGCGATCCCGTGGCGTGCGTTCGGCAGCTCGATCTCCTTCACGCTTCCGCCGAGCTCCTCGATCCCGGCGAGCGTGGCCCTCACGCTGTCGGCCACACCGGGCTCGAGCCCGGGCTCCTCCATACCCCAGACCCCAAAGCGCTGGCCGTCGAGGCGCTCGGCGCTCGGAAGCGGGATATCGCCCGGGATGCCGAGCGAGGTGGAGTCGCACGGGTCCCGCCCCTGGAGGTGGCGAAGCAGAACCGCGGCGTCGGTCACGTCGCGCGTAAGCGGGCCGCACTGGTCGAGCGAGGACGCGAAGGCGATCATCCCGTAGCGGCTGACCGCGCCGTACGTGGGCTTCATCCCAACGATCCCGCACAGCGACGCCGGCTGGCGGATCGAGCCGCCGGTGTCGGTTCCGATCGCCCAAGGCGCCGTGCCGGCTGCCACCGCCGCGGCGCTGCCGCCGCTGGAGCCGCCGGGCACCCGCTGGCGATCCCACGGGTTCTGCACAGGGCCGAAGCCGGAGTTCTCGTTCGAGGAGCCCATCGCGAACTCGTCCTGGTTCGTCTTGCCGAGTACGCGCACCCCGGCCGCCTGCAGGTTGCGCACGCTGGTGGCGGTGTACGGCGGCCGGTAGCCCTCGAGGATTCTCGAACCGGCCGTGCTGGGCACTCCCTCGACGCAGAAAAGGTCCTTTACTGCGACCGGCGGCAGCGCGCCCGCGTCGTCGGGTGTCTCGTCAGCTACCCACAGGTAGGAGCCGAGGTCGTCACCGGCTGCGCGCCCGCGCCAGAACTCGAACAGCTCCTCCGGCGAGACCTCCCCGGCTGCGATCCGCTTCGCCTGCGCCGAGGCAGTCAAATTCAGCAGCTCGTCGCTCACGAGGCACCTGGGCTCGGCACCCGGAACCCGCCCTCGGCGGCATCCGGCGCCTGCTCGAGCGCCTTCTGACGTGACAGCCCGGATCGGGGCACGTCCTCGCGCAGCACATTGGTCAGGTCGACCACGTGCGAGGTCGGCTCGACGCCCTCGAGGTCGAGCTCGTTCATCGTCTCAACATGCCCAAGGATCTTCGACAGCTCCGCGGCCATGCGATCGACCTCGTCATCGGTGAGCTTCAGCCGTGCGAGCTTCGCCACGTGCAGCACCTGGTCCCTGTCGATCATCGCGGCCGATTGTAGGTTGTGCCCGTGGCGAGACGGGTGATCGACGACGACATGCGCCGCTGCCGCTTGGAGCTCTCCTAGCCGCCGAACTTGGAGCGGTCGATCACCCGGCGCTCGTGGGTGCCGATCCCAATGGTGCGCTCGCCGTCACGTACCTCGACGTCGAAGCGCAGCTTGCGGCCTTCCTCGACCTCGCGCAGCTTGGCCGTGACCGTGCAGGCGACGCCCTCTGGGGCGGCGGCCACGTGCTTGACGCAAACCTCGAAGCCGACCGTGGCCTTGTCGTCGTCGAGGTTCTCCCAGCTGAGCGTCGTAGCGCAGCGCTCGATCATGGCGATCATCCCGGGCGTCGAGAGGACCTTCACCGGCAGGGAGCCACGGACGTCGGTGAGCAGCCGGCCCTCGACCGTGAACTCCTCGTTTCGCTCGAGGCCGGGCTCCAGGGTCATGTCGCCGGGCTGGCGTCCGGCGCTTTGCTGGGCTCGCCGCGCGAGTCGCTGCGCAGCGAAGTCGCGCACGCGAACGCCATCACTCCCAGGACGCCGAGCGCGAGGGGGGCGCCGACCTTCACGGTCGTCAGCTCATCGAAGCGGGGCTCCTGGATGATCCGATACAACACCAGCAGGGCGGTCAGACACGCAGCCAGGCCCGCGAACCCAAACGGGCCGAGGCCGTCCGACGGGCGGCCGCTGGCGCGCCAGAAGGCGGCGACCACGCCGAACGCGCTGGTGGCGAGCTGGGCGATCAGGATGATTCGGTCGAGCAGGCCGTCCTCCTGCCACGCGTTGCGCTCCTCTCCCTCCGCGAGCGCCCCGGCATCCTGCTCGACCTCTCGCTCCACCTCGCCATCGCCGCTCCCTGCCCGTTTCTGGATCTCACGAGCCTCTTCTCCGCGGGTCGTGCTGTACCAGTCGGGCGCGGTGGTGAACAGCAGCGCGAGCGCCGCCGCGAACGCCACCCAGTCCGCGAGCTGAAGCCGCGCGAA
>DATHAF010000040.1:0-2472 GCA_035296785.1 Gaiellaceae bacterium | reverse complement strand
CGTGGCCTCCACGATCGCGCGGGCGCGGCGCTCCGGGTCGGAGGACTTGAAGATGCCCGAGCCCACGAAGTTGCCCTCGGCGCCCAGCTGCATCATCAGCGCGGCGTCGGCGGGCGTCGCAATGCCGCCCGCGCAGAAGAGCACGACGGGAAGCCCGCCCCTCTCCGCCACCTCCTTCACGAGCGTGAGCGGTGCCTGCAGCTCCTTCGCGGCCGTGGGCAGCTCCATCTCGCGGAGCGACTCGAGCCGCCGGATCTCGCCGGTGATGAGGCGGATGTGGCGCACCGCCTCCACGACGTTGCCGGTGCCGGCCTCGCCCTTCGAGCGGATCATGGCCGCGCCCTCGCCGATGCGCCGCAGCGCCTCGCCGAGGCTGGTGGCGCCGCAGACGAACGGCACCTTGAAGGCCCACTTGTCGATGTGGTGTGCCTCGTCGGCGGGAGTGAGGACCTCCGACTCGTCGATGTAGTCCACGTCGAGCGCCTCGAGCACCTGCGCCTCGACGAAGTGCCCGATGCGCGCCTTGGCCATCACCGGGATCGAGACGGCCTCCTTGATGCCCTCGATCATGGTGGGGTCGCTCATGCGAGCGACGCCGCCGTCACGGCGAATGTCAGCCGGGACGCGCTCGAGCGCCATCACCGCTGCGGCACCGGCCGCCTCGGCGATCTTGGCGTGCTCCGGGTTGACGACGTCCATGATCACGCCGCCCTTGAGCATCTCCGCGAGGCCCGCCTTGACTCTGAAGGTGCCGGTCTCCATGTGGCCTTCCAGAATAGAGCTACCAGGACTCCGGCCGGCCCTCCTCGAAGAGCCAGGCCTGGAAGAACTGGTCGAGCTGCTGGCCGCTGACTCGCTCCGCGGTCGCGATGAAGTCCTCCGTCGTCACGTTCGAGAAGCGGTTCTCCGAGTACCACGTACGGATGATTTGGAAGAACACGCCTTCGCCGACCTTCTGCCGCAGCGCCTGGAGCGTCATCGCGCCGCGGTCGTACACCGGCGTGTGGAACAGCTCCTCCGGGCCGGCCAGCGCGTTCGGCGCCGGGAACCAGAGGTCCTGGCCCGCGGCGGAGTCCTCGGGCGTGGCGTAGAGAGCGTCGAACTGGTCCTGTGCGGTTGGGCCAGTAGTCGGATAGGTCCTCTCGAACCAAATCCACTCGGACCAGGTGGCGAAGCCCTCGTTCAGCCACATGTCGGGCCACTCCTCGAGCACGACGGCGTCGCCGAACCACTGGTGTGCGAGCTCGTGGACGACCGTGGCTTCCGTCGGAATGTGCCAGTAGTTCGGCTTCGTCTGAGACTCGAGCGAATAGAAGACGTCCGGGGCCCAGTCGACGATCCCGCCGACGCTGTCGTACGGATAGGGGCCGTACAGCTCGGTGAACAGGTCCAGCGCAGGGTCGTGCAGGCCCAGGCGTTGCCACGCCAGGGCGGGGTTGGGCTCCTTTTGGCCGAAGCGGCGCGTCTGCGGGTCAACCGCGTTGTACTCGGCGAGTCCGTTGACCGTTCCCTTCTCCAGGTCGAAGACGCCGTTCGTCGCGGTGGTCAGGTACGTCACCATCGGGCTGCTCTCTGCCCAGCGCCAGGTGGCGGTGTCGCCGTTATGTGTCTCCGACACGAGCCTGCCGTTCGCCAGCGCTGTCCTGCCCTCTGGCACCGTGATCGTGAAGTCGAAGATGGCGAAGTCCTTCGGCGTGTCGTTCGCGGGGAACCAGGTCGGCGCGCCCTGCGGCTCGTTCACCACGAACGCGCCGTCGTCGGTGGGGATCCAACCGTCCTTCGAATGGTCTGGGTCGAGCACGTAGTTCACGTGGCCGCCGTACACCACGCGTGTCGTGAACTCGCGGCCCTTGCGAAGCCCGGCCGCCGGCGTGATTGTGAGCTCCTGGCCCTTGCGCGTGAAGCTCGCGGCGGCTCCGTTGACCGTGACGCTCTCGACCTTCAGGTCGCGCAGATCGAGGTTGAAGCTCGAGAGGTCCTGCGTGGCGCGCGCCGTGATCGTCACGTCGCCGTCGAGCTGCTCGTTCTGAGGCTCGTAGTCGAGCTCGATCGAGTAGGTCCGGACGTCGTACCCGCCGTTCCCGGCCTGCGGGTAGAACGGGTCGCCGGCGCCGTCGGCGCCCGGACTGAAGTCGGCCTGGGCCGAGGCGGCGCAGAGAACGAACAGGACGAGGGCGGCAGAAAAGCTTCGGAGCACCATTGGAGGTACTTACCCACCGGCGCGAATGAGGCTACTTCAGGCGGAAGGCCTTGATGCGGTCCGCGTAGGCGGACTCGTCGAGCGCGTAAACCCCGTAGGCAAGCGCCTGGACGAGCGCCAGCAGCGCCGAGTGCGAGCGCACGTAGGCGGGGCTGTTCGACGAGTAGTACAGCTTGTGGTCCGCAAGTTTGGCCACCTCGGAGAGGGTGGCGTCGGCGATCGCGATCGTTGCGGCGCGCCTGTTCCGGGCGAGCTTCATCGCGCGCACCACG
>DATHAF010000039.1:0-26026 GCA_035296785.1 Gaiellaceae bacterium | reverse complement strand
CGCCGGCTAGCGCACTCGCTCGCCGGCGACCAGGAGCGGCTCGGCGAGGTGCCGCGGTGCTGAACGATCCTCATCAAGGATCGGCTCAGGCGAGTACTGCGCGAGGTAGATGCGCCGCATGCGGTCCGTCGTGTTGGGGCCACTGCGGTGAAAGAGCGTGCTGGAGAAGCAGGCGATGCTTCCGGCCGGCACGACGACCGGCTCGCCCGGGTCGTCTCCGAAATAGCCGATCAGGTCATTGGACTCCTGATCGCGGACGTGCTCGACGACGTCGCGCGTGCCGGCGCGCGAATAGGGCAGCAGGTACACGGTGCCGTTGGCTTCAGTTACGTCGTCGAGCGCGATCCAGCACGTGAGATACGCTCGATGGGCGTAGTCGATGAAGCCGGAGTCTTGGTGCCAGCCGAACTTCATCCCACGCTCGGCGGCCTTGACGACGTACTGCTCGTTGAAGAGGTAGACGTTCTCGCCGAGCGTCGCCTGCGCGATCTGCGCCATGAGATCGGAGAGCAGAAACCGTCGGACGGCCGGGCTCGTCTCGTACGCGTGAACGAAATAGCGGCGGCCGAGGTGGTCGAGGTCGAGCTTCTCGACACCGAGGCGCTCCATCTCGCGGTCGCGCTCGTCGATCAAGCGCTGACATTCGCCCCGCAGCGTCTCGAGATCGCTCGGAGATACGACCATCTCGAGGATGAAGAAGCCCTCGTCACGAAACTTACGAACGTGCTCGGGTGAGATTTGGGAAACGGACACTTGCGCGTTACTGAAGGTCGGCCTTCATCGTCACCCCACCGTCGTCCTCGCCGAGCCGCTCGAAGCCGTGGCGCTCGTAGAGGCCGACGGCCGGACTGTCTTTCTCGACGCTGAGCGTGATCGCGTCGTAACCGTCGGCTCGCGCTTGGTCCAAGAGTGCATCGAGCAGCTCGGAGCCGAGACCCGTGCCGCGCTTGCTCGGGACGATTGCGATCGAGAGCTCCGGCGTCTCCTCGTCCACGAAGCCATAGCCAGGGTTGTCGTCGGTGAACAGGCGGAACCAGGCGGCGCCGACGCGCTGGAAGTCCTGGATCGCGATCAGCGCCGTGTCGCCGGGCCGGCCCCAGCGCTCGACGTAGCGCTGCACCGGCGGCTCGCCCGATTCGGTGACGCTCTCCACTCGCCAGTAGTAGGCGTGGCGCAGCATGTCGCGCAGGAACGGCACGTCCTGTGGGCCGGCCGGGCGGATCACGGCAGCTCCTGGGTCAGCTGGATGCGGTTGCCGTCTGGGTCGAAGACGTCGAGCAGCCGCATCGCCCCGTGCAGCTCGAGCACGGTGCCGACCTGGACCTGCGCTTGGTCGAGCCGCTCGCGCTCGGCCTTGACGTCCTCGACGTCGATCGTCGCGACCAGGCCCTCCTCCTCCCCCGGCTCCGGCTCTCCCTCGCCGATCGCGATCTCGGTGGCATCGCGGTCGAGCGCGGCCCAGCGCTCGTTCTCGTCCACGAAGGATTCGGTGAAGCCCATCACCTCGGTGTAGAAGACCCGGGCGGCGTCGAGGTCGCGGACTCGGTACCAGACCCTCACAGCCGGACTCTCACAGCATCAGGCCGGGCTCCTCCAGGAGCTCCTTGACCGTCTGGAGGAAGTCTGCCGCCGGCGCGCCGTCAACGGCGCGGTGGTCGAAGGTCCCCGTTACGATCATCGTCGGCCGCACGGCGAGCTGGCCGTCGACCGCTACCGCTCGGTCCTCGGTTGCCCCGACAGCAACGATTGCCGCTTGCGGCGGGTTCAGCACCGCCGTGAAGCGCTCGACGCGGTACATGCCCAGGTTCGAGATCGTGAAAGTCCCATCCTCGAGGTCGGCGGGCTGGAGCTTTCCCTCGCGGGCTCTGGCGACGATGTCCGCGCGCGCGGCAGCGATCTCGGCGAGGCGTAGCCGCTCCGCGCCGTGGATCACTGGGACGACCAGCCCCTGCGGTGCCGCGACGGCTATGCCCACGTTCGCGGTCGGGAGGAGCAGGATTGCGTCGTCGGTGTACCGGGCGTTCACCTCGCGGTGGCGCATCAGCGCGGCGGCGCAGACCCTCGTGAGCACGTCGGTGACCGTCGTCTTGGGTCCCTCGTCGTGCTCGCGCAGGCTCGCAACCAAGGCGTCGGTGCGCGTCATGTCGATCGAGACCTGGAGCTGGAAGGCCGGGATCTGCCACGCCTCGATGAGGCGGCGGGCGATCGTCTTGCGGATGCTCGTCAGCTCGCGCCGCTCGATCTCGCCGGACGGCTGCGCCGCAGACGCCTGTGCTGCGACCGGCGCGTGTCCGACCTCAGCGCGCTCGACGTCCTCGGCGACAATCCGCCCCTCCGGCCCGGTGCCCGAGACCGAAGCCAGGTCGATGCCGCGCTCGCGCGCGATCCGCCGGGCCAGCGGCGATGCCTTCACCCGGCCACCATCCCGCGTCGGCTCCGGCTGCCGCGCTTCGGCGATCTGCTCGCGCGCGTCACTCGAAGCCTCGCGCCCCCGCTCGCGCTCCTCCTCGCGCGCCGGCGCGGCCGAGCCCTCTTCTTTTGAGTCTTCATCGACCTCCTGCGCGGCCGAGCCCTCTTTCTTCGTGTCTTCGTCGACCTGCGCGGCCGAGCCGTTGCTCCCGCTGCTGAGGTCGGGCGTCTCCTCGCCTTCCTCGCCGATGACCGCGATCGTCTCGCCGACCGGCACCTCGCCCTCCTGCACCGCGATCTTGAGCAGCACGCCGGAGGCCTCGGCCTCGACCTCCTGCGTGACCTTGTCGGTGTCGAGCTCGTAGAGCGGCTCGCCCTTCTCGACGCGTTCGCCCTCGGATTTGAGCCACTTGACGATCGTGCCGGACTCCATGCCCTGGCCCAGCCGCGGCAGCTTTACCTCGTTGGCCATGGCTCCTCCAGCCAAGTACAGGTGACAGTCACTGTGACTGTCACTGTGACTGTCCCCGGGACGGGGGCGAAAACAGGCTGGTCAGGTGCCATTCCGGCCCACCGTCCGTCGGATTGCCTCGAGCACGTCTGCCTGGTGCGGCACGACGAACTCCTCCATCACGGGCGCGAAGGGCAGCGGCGCGAACTTCGCGCCGACGCGCTCGACCGGCGCGTCGAGCCAGTCGAAGGCCTGTTCCTGCACGACCGCCGCGATCTCGGCGCCGAAGCCCATGCGCGTGATCGCCTCGTGCGCGACAACGACCCGATTGGTTTTCTTCACCGAGGCCACGAGCCCGTCCAGGTCGAGCGGCTGCAGCGTGCGCGGGTCGAAGACCTCGACCGAGATGCCGTCGGACTCCGCCTCCTCGGCCGCACCGAGCGCCTCGTGCACGAGCCGCCCGGTCGCAACGACGGTCACGTCCTCCCCTTCGCGGTGCACGCGGGCCTGCCCGATCGGGATCGGCTCGAGGTCCTCGGGCACCTCTTCCTTGAGGCCGTAGAGCGTGCGGTGCTCGAAGAAGATCACCGGGTTGTCGTCGTAGATCGCCGACCAGAGCAGCCCGCGCACGTCGGCGGGCGTCGAGGCGAAGACGACCTTCAGGCCGGGCACGTGTACGAACCACGCCTCGACCTGCTGCGCGTGCTGCGCGCCGGGAGACCAGCCGGCGCCGCCCTGGGTTCGGATCGTGAGCGGCACCTTCAGCTGCCCACCCGACATGTAGCGATGCTTCGCCGCCTGGTTGACGATTTGCTCCATCGAAACCGTCAGGAAGTCCTCGTACATCACCTCGACGACGGGCCGCATGCCCTGCATCGCCGCGCCGATCCCGGCGCCGACGATCGCAATCTCCGAGATCGGCGTGTTGCGCACGCGGTCGGCGCCGAACTCGTCGAGCATCCCCTGCGTGACGCCCATCGAGCCGCCCATCTCGGCGATGTCCTCTCCCATGATGAAGACGTCGTCGTCCTTGCGCATCGCCTGCGAAAGCGCGTCGCGGACCGCCTCGCGGTAGGAGAGCTCAGGCATCCTGGCGCTCCCGAGGCGGCGCCGGCGATGCGGCGCCGGAGGGGACAGTGCGTGAGCACGGACCCGGAGAGCGACGTTCCGTCAGCGACGGCAGGCCGGCGCAGAGGCGTGCTTCGCCGGCCGTGAGCGGGGGCCGGTCAGATGCGTCAGGCATAGATGTACTTGAGGGCGTCCTCGGGCTTGGGATCGGTGCCCGCCTTCGCGAACTCGACCGCAGCGTCGACGAGCTCCTGCACCTCGCGGTCGTCCGCCTCGAAGTCCCCGTCGGAGACGTCGAGCTTCTCGCGCAGGAGCGTGATCGGGTCGCGTGTCTCCTGCAGTTCGTGGAGCTCGTCCTTGTCGCGATAGACCTGCGGATCGCCGATGTAGTGGCCGACCAGACGCTCGGTCTCGACGTGCAGGAACACGGGGCCCTTGCCGTCGCGGGCATGCTTGATCGCGCGCGAGGCGACGCGGTGCACCTCCTCGACGTCCTGACCGTCGACCTTCATGGTCTTCATCCCGAACGCCTCGGCGCGCTTGCTCAAGTCTCGGATTGGCGAGTGCTGCGACTCCGGCGTGGATTCGGCCCAGCGGTTGTCCTCCAGCACGAAGACCGCGGGCACCTGCCAGAGCTGTGCGAGGTTGAGCGACTCGTGGAACGTGCCGATGTTGGTCGCGCCGTCGCCGAAGAAGGCGATCGCCACCCGCGCCTCGTTGCGCAGCTTGAACGAGAGCGCGGCGCCCGTGATCGCGGGCAGCCCGCCGCCGACGACGGCGTTCGCGCCCAGGTTCCCGCGCTCGATGTCGTAGAGGTGCATCGAGCCGCCGTAGCCGTGCGAGCAGCCCTCGAGCTTCCCGTAGAGCTCGGCCATGACCGCGTTCGGATGGGTTCCGCGCGCGAGGGTGTGGCCGTGCGCGCGGTGGGTCGAGGCAAAGACGTCGCCGTCGTCCATCGCCTGGCAGACGCCGACCGCGACCGCCTCCTGGCCGATGGCCACGTGGAGGAAGCCGGGCAGCTCGCCGGCTCGAAAACGCTCCTCGACCTTCTCCTCGAACCGCCTGATCAGAAGCATCTCGCGCAGGAACTCGCGCAACCGCTCCTCCGAGAGGCTGCCTCGTGCTTTCCGCTCGACCTTCGCCATTCCACTGAGTCTATTGACGACCCCACGGCCCGTGCCTCGCCCTCTCCGAGGCGCTGCAAAGCAGCGTCTCGCGGCGTCCTCAGTCGCGTCCGGAGCCTCCGGCTACGCAGACTCCCCGCTTCCTTGCATGGCTTGCTTTTCGCGGTCGGAGAGGACGATTCACGGACGGTGTGATCGCTTATGCTCAGCCGAATGGCACTCGTCGACCAGTGGCGCGCGATCGAGGAAAGCCTGCCCGAGGGCTGGGGTGAGGCGCGTCTGCGGCTGACCGTCCACGACGAAGCGGAGGCTGCTCGCGCCGCCGCGCTGCTCGGCTCGGCGAACCCGAGCCGGCGCGGGAAGGTGATCTGGGTCTATATCTCGCGGGTCGGCGGCGGCGCTGTTCCGGATCTCGCGGTGCGGCTCCTGGGCCGTGTCGACCGCGAGGGACTCGGCGGCTCGCTCGAGCTCGTAAACGTGATCGAAGCGGCGGCCCGGGCGCCCGCGCGGCAGCGGCAGACGTTCGTCGAACAATGGGACTTGCTGCTCGGAGGGCTGCCCGCGGACTGGAGCGACCTCTGGGCCGAGGTGGAGCTGACCTCGAGCGACTACCTGGAGCGAGGAGCGCTGATGCTCGCGCCGGTCAACCCGGCCCGGGCTGACAAGCGGCTCGCGTACCGCTTCCGCGTCGCCCGCCGGTTCGGCTACGGAGCCTCCGAGGAGATGGCCCGCCGCTGTCTCGAGCGGCTCGACCAGAAAGGAATAACCGGGGAGACACGGATCCTGCGCGCGCTCTCCGACACGAAGCCCGTTGCGACGCAGGGCCCGGTCTGGTACGTCGGCGGGAAAGCGGTCTGAGGGCATGGCCGAGCCCGTCTCCTGGTTCCTGATCGAAAAGCACTGGACGGTCGTGGGCGCCGACGGTGAGGAGGTCGGCAAGGTCGAGGAGGTCGTCGGCGACTCGAATGCCGACATCTTCAGCGGCCTGACCGTTGGCACGGGCCTCTTGCACAAGGCGCACTTCGTGCCCGCCGAGCTCGTGACCGAGATCGTCCAGGGCGAGGTCGGCCTCTCGATCGGCAAGGACGAGTTCGCGCGGCTCGACGAGTACGAGGAGCCGCCGCCGACGAAGCAGATCCAGGCCGACTAGGAATCGATTGCTTGGCCGAGCTCGCGCGCGACCGCGCGAGCCTCGCGCTGGCCGCTCGTGATCACCAGGCACGTGTCGTCTCCGGCAAGCGTGCCCACGATCTTCGGGTGCTCGATTCGATCGAGGGCGCGGGCAATCGCGGGTGCCGAGCCGAGCTCGGACTGCACGACGACGATGTTCTGCGCAGCAGTCGCACGCACGCCGAACTGGCGCAGGACGCCGGCCAGCGTCTCGCGCGGGTCGCGGCGAGGCGCGCGGTCCGGCAGCACATAGCGCGGGCGGCCGAGCGAATCGCTCGTCTTCTCCAGCCGCAGCTCGCGGATATCGCGCGAGATCGTGGCCTGCGTGACCGGGCAACCTGCCTTGGCGAGCGCCTCCGCGAGCTCGTGCTGGCTGCCGACGCGCCGCCGCGAGACAACGCTCGCGATCAGTCGCTGCCGCTCGGATTTTACGAGCGGGCGCGCCTCGGGCTCCACGTGGTTACAGTAGCTCCCAGGTTTGGCCACGTCATCGTCAGGTAACCAAGACGGGATGCTTCGTAAGCTCCTCTGGACAGGCCTTTACGCAGGCCTCGCCGCCGGCGCGACTATGGCCGCGCGCCGAGCCGCATCCACGATCTGGCGCGTCGCGACGGGCGAGGCCCCGCCGGCAAAGAAATGACGAAGGCCGATCACGCAGTCGAGCGAGGCGCCCAGCGCCTCCAGCAACTCGCCAGCCGGGCCGCTGCGCGCGGCGACGGCGTCGGCGAGTGGCTGGCCGAAGAGCTGACCAACGACGCCGCGTTCCTGCGCAAGCTGAAGCCCAGCCTGATCAAGGCGCGCGCGCGAGGGCGGGCACCGACCGACCAGGAGCCCGGCGCACCACCCCCGCCCGCTCCGTCGAGCCCCCAGCTCGGCAAGCGCCCGAGGAAGCGCAAGCTGGGTGGAAAGGGCCCGCCGCCGGTCGTCGTCGTCGGGGCCGCGCTCGTGGCCGGCGTGCTGCTCGCCAAGGTGCTCGACTGGAGGGGCCATGCACACCCAAGAGACTGACCGGGAATCCGCCGGCCTCGGCTCGGCGGCCAAGCAGTTCGCCGAGCGCGCGAGCACGCTGGTGCGGCTGGAGCTCGAGCTTGCCACCCTCGAGCTCAAGCGCAAGGTCGGGTACCTGGCGAAGGGAATCGTCTTTGGCCTGCTGGCCGCGGTGCTTCTGGTCTTTGGGCTGGGCTTCGCCCTGGCCACGATCGCGGCCGCGATCGCCACGGCGACCTCGACCTGGCTGGCGCTCCTGATCGTCACCGGTGGAGTGGTCCTTGTCGCCGGCCTGCTGGGTGGGCTAGCGCTGCGTTCGTTCAAGAAGGGCACGCCGCCGGTTCCCGAACAGGCGCTGCGTGAGGCAAAGCTGACCACGGAGGCGTTGAAGCACGATGGCCACCAATAGGTCCCGCACCACCGAGCAGGTCCGTCGCGACATCGAAGCCGAGCGCGAGCGACTCGGCATGGCAGTGGACGACCTTCGCGCCGGGGTGGACGTCAACGCAAAGCTCAAGAACAGGCTTCCCGTCGCGGCCGCGGCCGCGCTCGGGCTCGGCTTCGTCGTCTCGGGCGGGATCGGCGCCACGATGCGCCTGCTGATGCGACGCAGCCGCGAGGGCAGGACGAAGGTTCGCTTCGGCCCGTTCTCCCTTGTCGACCGCGACTAGCACCGAGCGCGGGCGGGCGCCCGCTAGCCCGTTCCGGCTGTCCTGGCGCGAATGGGTGGACGTCTTCAAGCGCGCCGGCAAGCAGTTCATGACGGACGACTGCATGGGACTAGCCCAGCAGGTCGCCTTCAGCTCGCTGCTTGCGTTCCTGCCGACCGTCGTCCTGCTCATCGGCCTGCTCGGGCTCTTTGGCACCGGCGCGTTCGACGAGGTCGAGCGCTTTGTCGGCACGGTCGCCCCGAAAGGCGTCACGGACATGATCGGGCTGGCGAAGAAGGATGCGGCCGACAACAAGACCGGCTCGGCCATCGCCTTCACCGTAGGCACCTTGCTTGCGCTCTGGGCCGCGAGCGGCGCGATGGGCGCGGTCATCAAGGCCGTCAACCGCGCCTACGACCGCATCGAGACGCGACCGTTCTGGAAGTTGCGCCTGATCGCGCTCGTGCTCGTGATCGCGACCGGCCTCGTCACGGCGGGCATGTTCCTGTTGATCGTCTTCGGCGGCAGTCTCGGGGACGCGATCGTCTCCCGAACCGGGCTCGGCGGCGGTTTCAAGACCTTCTGGAACATCGCGCGTTGGCCGATTGCGTTCGTCGCGGTGCTGCTTTTTTTCTCCCTGGTGTACTTCCTCGCGCCCAACGTGGAGCACCGCAACTGGCGGTGGATCTCGCCTGGGTCGCTGGTCGGGTCCGTGCTCTGGCTCGTGCTCTCGGGGCTGTTCGCCCTCTACACCAGCTATTCAAGCTCGTACGCGAGAACCTACGGCTCGGTCGCGGGAGCGATCATCCTGCTCTTGTGGCTCAACTACAGCGCGTGGGCGATTCTCTTCGGCGCAGAGCTGAACGCGGAGCTCGACCGGCAGGCGGAAATCCACGCGGCCGGCGGGCCCAGGGCGGGACTCGTGCGACCGGCGCGACGCGGCGCGTAGGGGCCTAGATGACCTTGAAGTTCCGGCGGAGCTTCTTGCTCGCGTCGGAGCGAAGCGTGTAGCTACCGGCCCTGAACGTGACCGTCCAGATGACGGAGCCCTTGAACCTCACGCCCGTCTTCTTGTTCACGCCTGCGCCCAGGAGGTGGAAGTTTTCGCCCCGGGTCGCGTCGCGGACGGTGAGCCTGTAGGTGCCGGCCTTGAGAGTCTTGACCGTGGTACCGGCGGCGGTCTTCAGCGAGATCACCTTGCCGGGACCGACGCGACCGGTCAGCTTCGGCTTCGGCGGCGGCGCGGCACCCACTGCGAGCGTGCCCCTCATCGTCCCCGGGTGGGCGTCGCAGAGGAAGGTGTAGGTACCGTCCAGGAGCCTCAGGTTCCAGGTGACGCTGCCGGTGGCGGCCACGTCGGTCGCCATGTCGATGCCGCCCGGCCCCTTGAGATGGAAGTTGTGCTCCGCTGAGAGGTCGCTCACGTCGATCGAATACGTCCCTACGGGCACGCGCGTGACCTTGACGCCGGCGCCGTTCGCGATCGAGATCGAGAAGCCCGGCCCGACCTTGGCCTTCAGCACCGGGTCGGCCGCTTGGCCGGATCCCGGCAGCAGCACTGCGGCCAGCACGAGTGGGAGCAACAGCATCGGTCGCATAGTGGTCACGCTACCCCATACGGGTCGAAATACACATTCGGTTTTCTCCCGGCCTCGAGAGCCTTAGACTCACCCCGTGCTTCACCGCAACGAGAAGGTCGAGCTGATCAAGAGGGTGCCGCTGTTTGCAGGAGGCTCCAAAAAGGAGCTGGAGCAGATCGCTCAGATCGCGGACGAGATCGACCTGCGCGAGGGCAAGGAGATGACGACGCAGGGCTCGCGTGGCCGGGAGTTCTTCGTGCTGCTCGAGGGTGAAGCCGACGTGATCAAGGACGGCACGAGCATCAACAGGCTCGGCCCGGGAGACTTCTTCGGCGAGATCGCGCTCGTCTCGGACTCGCCGCGCACGGCGACGGTGACGGCGACCTCGCCGGTGCGGGCGCTCGTGATCACGGACCGCTCGTTCAAGCGCCTGCTCGACGACCAGCCGGAGTTTCAGCGGAAGGTGCTGGTGGAGCTAGCCGAGCGGCTAGCGCCGAACCACCTCTAGGTACTAGGCGCGCAGTTCCGCGCCGAAGCGCTCGCTCAGCGCTGCCACGATCTGCTCGCGCAGCGAAGCCGCGTCCTCGTCGGTCAACGTCCGCTCGGCCGACTGAAAGCTGACCGCGAAGGCGACCGACTTGCGGCCGGGCCCGACCTGCTCGCCGCGGTAGACGTCGAAGGGCCGCATCTCGCGCAGTTCGGTGCCCGCGGCCTCGTGCGCGGCAGCGGCAAGCTCGGCGGCGTTGACCTCCTCGGGAACGGTGAAGGCGAGATCCTGGTGGATCGCCGGGAAGCTGGCGACGTCTTCGTACCGCACCTCTTCGCGGGCCTCTTCGAGCAACGTCGCCAGATCGAGCTCGAAGGCGCCCCAGATGCCGTCCGACGCTGCCGGGTGGAGCTCGCCGACCACCCCGGAGCCGACGGTCGCGGCCTTGCCCGGATGGAGCAGGTCGTCGCTCGTACGCTGGAAGGTGGGCTCGGCCTTGAGCGCACCGTAGAGCGTCTCGACGGTGCCCTTCGCCCGGCTCCAGCCGCCCTCGACGATCGCGGCAACGCGCGTGTGCTCGTCGGGCAGCTCGTCCCCCGGAAGGTACACCCGCGCGATCTCGAAGAGGGCGATCCCTTCGGCGCCGAGCTCGACGTTGCGCCGCGCCGCGTCCACGAGGCTCGGGAGCAGACGCGTTCTGAGCACGGCCAGCTCGGCGGAGATCGGCTCGGGCAGCCGCCAGGGGTTCGGATCGGGATCGGTCGGCCGCAACGACGGTGTATAGGTCTCGGTGAGCCCGAGACCGGCGAGCACGTCCTCGACCCGGCGGCGCAGGCGCTGCAGCGGTGTCAGGGCTCCGAACATCTCGCGCCGGGCGGGGAGCGTGAAGGGAACCTCTTCGAGGCGCTTACGGGCCACCTCCTCGATCACGTCCACCTCGCGTGTCACGTCTCGGGCCCGCCAGGTGGGCGTGATCACCTCCACGCCCCGATGCTCGAACCCGAGGCGCTCGAGCCAGCCGATCTGCTCCGCCGGCGGAGTCACGATCCCGATTAGCTCGTCGGCGCGCTCCGGCCGGTAGTTGATCACGGGCCACTCCGGCAGGCGCTCGTGCACGTCCGCATGGCCGGCCCAGCGGGCACCGGCGGTCTCCACGATCAGCTGGGTGGCGAGCCTCGCGGCCGACTCGGCGAGGTACGGGTCGACGCCCTTCTCCCAGCGATTCGAGCCTTCCGTGCGCAGGCGCAGGCGCTCAGAGGTGCGAAAGATCGTGGTCGGCTCGAAGTTGGCCGCCTCGAGCAGCACGTCGGTCGTGGACTCCCCGATCTCGGTCTCCTCTCCGCCCATGATCCCGGCGAGCGCGACGGAGCGCTCGGCGTCGGCGATCATCAGGTCGGTCGGCTCGAGCTTCCGCTCGACGCCGTCGAGGGTACGGATCGTCTCTCCCGGCTCGGCGCGCCGGACGACGACCTTCCCCCCTTTCAGCGCGGCCAGGTCGAAGGCGTGCAGCGGGTTGCCCAGCGCGAGCATGACGTAGTTGGTCACGTCCACGACGTTGGAGATCGGGCGCATCCCCGCGTTGAGCAGGCGCGTCTTGAGCCAGATCGGCGAAGGGCCGATCGTGACGCCGCGGAAGAGCCGGCCGACGTAGCGCGGGCAGCCCCCGAAGTCCTCGACCGTCACGTCCACGGGCTCGTGGCACGCGCTACGCGCATCAGGATCACGCCCGGGCATCGGCGACAACTCGAGCTCGTAGAGCGCCGCGATCTCGCGCGCCAGCCCGTAGATCGAGAGCAGATCGGGCCGGTTGCCGGTCGACTCGACGAGCAGTACCTCCTCGACGAGCGGGAGCACGTCGCCGAGCGCCGTGCCCGGCTCCGCCTCGGGCAGCACCATGATCCCCGAGTGGTCGGTACCGAGCTCGACCTCGTCCTCGGCGAGGATCATCCCGTCGGAGAGCTCGCCCCGAACCTTGCGCTGCTCCAGCTGCAAGCCGCCCGGAAGCACCGCGCCCGGGAGCGCGACCGCGACCGTGGCTCCGGCGCCGAAGTTCCAGGCTCCGCAGACGATCTGCCGCGGCTCGTCCTCGCCGATGTCCACGCGGCAGAGCTGGAGCCGGTCTGCATTGGGGTGCTTAGCGACCTCCAGCACCTTGCCCACGCGAAAGAGGCCGAGGTTGCCGTCGGTGTCCGGGACGCCGCGCCGCTCGATCCCCTCGATCTCGGCGGTCGAGATCGAGAGGCGCGTCGCCAGCTCGTCGAGCGGCATCTCGAGCGGGACGTAGTCCCGCAGCCAGGAGACGGGGACTCTCAAAACTGGGTGAGGACGCGGAGGTCCCCCTCCCAGAGCGCCCGGATGTCGGGAAAATCGTACTTCAGCTGCGCGACCCGCTCGATCCCGCAGCCGAACGCGAAGCCGCTCCACTCGCCGGAATCGAGGCCGACGTTCTCGAAGACGCGTGGGTCGACCATGCCCGAGCCGCCCATCTCGAGCCAGCCCGAGTAGCGGCACGTGCGGCAGCCCTTGCCATCGCAGATCCCGCAGGAGACGTCCGGCTCCATCGAGGGCTCCGTGAAGGGGAAGTAGTGGGTACGGAAGCGGACGCGCCGCTCCGGCCCGAAGATCGCGCGCATCACGTGCAGGAGCGTG
Organism: Gaiellaceae bacterium; assembly: GCA_035296785.1. GTDB lineage: Bacteria > Actinomycetota > Thermoleophilia > Gaiellales > Gaiellaceae > AC-32. The sequence goes on along the minus strand of DATHAF010000039.1, from coordinate 13,451 downwards.
CCTTTGAGGTCGGCAAGAGTGATCCCGCGGTCGACGGCGAGGCCCTCGAACTGGTGGAAGATCGGGTAGTGCGTGGCGTCGATCGCGTCGCGCCGGTAGCAGCGGCCGATCGAGACCATGTAGATCGGCGGCTCGTGCTCCTCGAGCGCGTGGATCTGGCTCGGCGAGGTCTCGGTGCGCAGGAGCCGGCGCTCGTCGAAGAAGAAGGTCGCGCGCGGCGAGCGCGCCGCGTGCCACGGATCGAAGGCGAGCTTGTCGAAATTGTACTCCGTCGTCTCGACCTCGCGGTCATCGCGAATCTCGTAGCCGAGGCCGAGGAAGGTGTCCTCGATCTGGCGGCGCGCCTGCGTGATCGGGTGCAGGTGGCCGAGCGGCAACGGGTCGCCAGGGAGCGTGACGTCGACGACTTCCTCCGTGAGTGAGCGGTCGAGCTCGGTGCTCTCGAGCTCCGCACGGCGTGCCTCGAGCGCTGCCTCGAGGCGGCCTCGGATTCCGTTCAGGGTCATGCCGCTCTCACGGTCGCGAACGCCGCGCAGCGCCTGAGCCAGCTCGCTCTTCCGGCCGAGGTACCGGACGCGCGCCTCCTCCAGCTCGCTGGCACTCGTTGCGCCTGCGATCGCGCTCTGTGCCTCGGTTTCGAGGGCCTGCCGGTCCATCGGGCGACTGTACCATCGGCTTTCGTGAGCGCTTACGAGCCCTTCGCCGCGATCTACGACGACTGGGCCTCGCCCATGACCGAGGACGTTCCGTTCTACGTCGAGCTGGCAAACGAGGCCGACGGACCGGTAGTCGAGCTCGCAGTCGGCAACGGACGGGTGGCGATCCCCGTGGCGCGTGCCGTCGGGCACGTGCTCGGGATCGACACCTCGCCGGCGATGCTGACCCAGGCGCGGGAACGGGCCGCGGAGGCGGGCGTGGAGCTCGAGCTGCGGGAGGGCGACATGCGGGAGCTGTCCTTGAAGACGTCCGCGGCGCTCATCTACTGTCCGTTCCGAGGGCTCTTGCATCTGCCGACCTGGGCCGACCGGCGACGCGTCTTCGAGCGGGTGGCCGCCTCGCTGCAGCCGGGTGGCCGCTTCGCCTGGAACGCGTTCGCGTTCAACCCGCACATCGCCGCGGCAAACGACGGCGTCTGGGCCGACCAGGTAGGGATCCGGCACCGCGTCGATCACGCGCCCGCCGACAACCGGATCGACATCACGCTCGAGGCGGGCGGCTCGATCTCGCTCTGGTGGGTCACCCGCTCCGAGTGGGAAGGGCTGATCGATGTGTCCGGGCTCGAGGTCGAGGCGCTCTATGGGTGGTTCGACCGGCGTCCTTTCGACGCGACGAGCGAAGAGTTCGTCTGGGTCGCGCGCAAGCCCGGGTGAGCCTGTACGACTCGATCGCCGAGCTCTACGACCCGTGGAGCCGGAGCGTGACGGAGGACGTTGGTTTCTACGTCGAGGAGGCGAGGCGCGCCGGTGGCCCCGTGGTGGAGCTCGCGGTCGGGACCGGGCGAATCGCCGTACCGACCGCGGCCGAGGGGATCCGCGTGATCGGGGTCGATTCGTCCCCGGGGATGCTGGAGGTGTGCCGGCAGCGTGCGGAGCTGGCGGGTGTCTCGGAGCTGGTCGACCTGCGGCTTGGCGATCTCGAGGAGCCGCCGGTGGAGGAGCGCGTCGGGCTCGTGACCTGCCCCTTTCGCTCGTTCCTGCATCTTTTGGACGACGAAGCGCGCCTGCGGGCGCTGCGGGCGGCGCGGGAGCTGCTGGTGCCCGGCGGGCGGCTCGTGTTCGACGTCTTCGCGCCGGGGGCCGCCGACATCGCGGACACGCACGGGCGCTGGCTCGAGCGTGAGCCGGGAATCTTCGAGCGCGCCGACTGGGACTCGCGCGTCCGCACGCTGACCCTGTCCGTGCGGGGGGACTCGGGCGCGACCACCTTCAGTCTCGCCTGGCTCTCGCCGGAGGAATGGCGCGCGCTGGTCGAGCAGGCAGGGTTCGAGGTGCTCGGCTGCTTCGGCTGGTTCGACCGGCGGCCCTATAGCGGTGGCGAGGACACGGTCTGGGTGGCTAGACGGCCGCGCTAACCCTCCGAGCCATGACCCGGGGTCTGACCCCGGGTCGTGTCCGCTTGGTGCAAAACAGCGAAGAAGACCCTGCTTCTCCTGAGAACTAGCACGCTGAAGGCCCCGCAAAACGAGGAGCGATTGACATGTCCCAGGGTCAGACCCAGAGGCGTGGCCGAAAGGGAACGGTTAGAGCAGTTCGACCGGGTCGCCGACGGTGATTTCGCCCGACTCGACGATGCGGGCCAGCATCCCGCGCTTGCCTTCGAGCTCTGCGCGCAGGCCCTCGCGGAGCTCGTCCATCCGGTGACAGGGATCACAGACCATCGTGATCTCGAAGACCGCCTCGCCGGCGCGCACGCGCTGGCCGATCGGCCACTGCTCCACGTCGTCCCCCTCGACGGTCAGGTTCTCGCGGATCTCGCCCGGATTGACTCCGACCGATTCCAGGTGCTCGCTCGAGACGAACAGCACCTCGCGCCTGGGCGGGTTCGCGTGCGCACATCCCTCGAGCCCCTGGCCGGCGGTGGCGCGAATCCGCTCGTGGCCGACGGAGCGCCCGCTCTTGCGGCCTGGAGAGGTCCAGATCCCGGTGATCGTGGCCATTCCGGCCAGTCTACCCACGCCTCCAGCTGCCCCAATCCACGTGTGGAGGCAGCCGGCCCTCCTGAAGATTCCAGTACTCGCGCAGGTCGAAACAGCGCCCGTCCGGGGCGAACTGCAGCAGCAGGCAGCCGGGCAGCGTGACCTCTCCGTCGGAGTCGTTCATGGTCGTCCACCACTCGACCGCGACCACGTTGCCGTCGACCAGAGGCTCGCCCATTCGCACCTGAACGCCCTCCTGCGTGCCTACCGCCTGAGCCCAGTAGGCACGGATGCCCTCGTGCCCGAGATTCGGCTCGCCGAAGGGTGACGACCGGTACGAGGCGTCTTCTGTGAAGAGGGTCACGACAGCCTCGGGATCACGTTCCTCCCAGGCACGCCCGTACGCCTCGATCCAGTCAGCGAGCTCCATGCGACTTCCGCCAATTGTAGAGCGCGACCGTCCCTGCCATGGCGACGTTCAGCGACTCGGCGCGCCCGACGAGTGGGATGGTGGCAGTCGCGGCGCAGGCGGCGACCACTTCGTCGGGGAGCCCCTCCCGCTCCGCGCCCAGGACAAAGCGCGAGTGCGACGGGTCGAGCTCCGAGAGCGTGGGTGCACCGTGCGACAGCAGCGCCACGCACCCCTTCGGTGAGAAGGCAACAAGCGGCACGCGGAAGATCGAGCCGGTCGAGGCCCGCAGCGCCTTCGGCCCGAAGGGGTCGGCGCACTCCTCGGATAAAGCCAGGTATGCGCCAAATGCGTCGGCCGCGCGCGCGAGCGTCCCAACGTTGCCGGGATCGCGCACGTGCCAGAGCTCGAGGCCGAGCTCCGGCCGCTCGCGCTCCGGCGACCGCGTCCGGAAGACGCCGATCACCCGGGGCGAGTGGCCGAGCCTCGAGACTGCTGCGAGCAGCTCCGGCGCAACCCGCTCGGCCTGCGCTAGCGAGAGCGCCGGCGACCGCTCGGCGTCCACGAGCGCGAACTCCAGCTCCCAGCCGCCCCCGAGCGCGGCTGCGACGAGATCCTCGCCCTCGGCTGCGAACAGTCCGAGCTTCTCGCGCTGCCGGCGCAAGCCGAGCTTGCGCACGAGCTTCAGACGCGGGTTCGACGCCGAGGTGATCACGAGCGCCACCTGATCCAGTTGCCGTGGAAGTCACACCGAAGCAGGAAGCGCCGCGTGCCCCCCGGCCAGAGCGCGACCTCGAGCTCGTAGCTGTCGTCGCGCTTCTCCTCTCGCTCCTCGACCGCACGGGTCGAGATCCAGCCCAGCGGCCCCTCGCGCCCCGCCTGCTCGAGCAGCTCACGCAGCTCGGCGCGCTGCTCGGGCCGCAGGTATCCCGTCGAGGCGGTCTGGAAGACCACCGTCAGCGCATCCGCGTCCCGTTCCGACAGCAGCCCCGGCAGCAACTCCAGATAATCGCCGCGCACGAGGACAGGCGGCTCGCGCCGCAGGATCTCGATCGCCTTCCGCAACCGCTGGCCACGTTCGACCCGCCCGGGCCAGATGAACGCGCGCAGCAAGCGGGCGCCGTGCTCGGTCGTCACGTCGACCGGGTTGAGGTCGATCCCGCGCCGAGTGCGGACCTCGACCTGCGTCTCCAACACCTCAGCCGGCATCGGCACGTACTCGACTCCGCGCAGGGTGAGCTCCGACGAGCCCCACGACCCGTGCCGGTAGGCATACGCATAGCGGTCCCAGAGCAGGTTGAGCCCGGCGGAAGGTCCGAGCTCGAGCAGGTCGAGGAAGCGAGCACGGGAGACCTTGGCGAGGGTCAAGAACGCCGGCAGCAGCGCGAAGCAACGCTGTACCTCGTTGGTCTGAACCGCCTGCTCCTGGATGAACCGGGCCAGAAACGCCTGCTGGGCGACCAGCGTCCGGCGGAAGTCCTCCCACTCCCCGGAGAGCGCGTAGGGCTCGACGCCCGACAGTTCGAGATAGTGAACGCCGCCGAAGAGTCGTAGCGGAACGTCCCACCGCAGCTCCCCGATCAGCTCCTCCAGCAGCGGCTCGGTCGCGCAGCGCCGTGCCAACCGTGCGTAGACAGGTGAGCCGAGCGCCTCGAAATGCTCCGCCTGCCGGCGGAAGACCTCAGGTAGCTCGGTCAGGCCCTGTCGAGCGCGGCCTTGGCCTGCTCGGCGATCTTGCCGAAGGCCGCGGGGTCGCTGACCGCGATGTCGGCCAGCACCTTCCGGTCGAGCGGGATCTCGGCCTTGCGCAGCCCCGAGACGAACTGGTTGTAGGACAACCCTTCGCGGCGCGCGGCTGCGTTGATCCGCATGATCCAAAGGCGGCGGAAGTTCCGCTTCTTGTTCTTGCGGTCACGGTAGGCGTAGACGAGCGAATGCTCGACCTGCTCCTTCGCACGCCGGTAGCTCGTGTGCTTGAGCCCCCAGTAGCCCTTGGCCTGGCCAAGCACCTTCCGGCGCTTCTTACGCGCGTGAACGGATCTCTTGACTCGCGGCATCTTCCCTACTTCCCGAGGAGCCTCTTGACCTCGCGCACGTCCGCAGGGCTGACAGGCTCGGCCTGGCGGAACCCGCGCTTGCGCTTAGCCGACTTCTTCTCGAGATAGTGGCTCTGCATCGCCTTCCGGCGAAGCAGCTTGCCGGTCCCCGTCACGTTGAACCGTTTCTTGGCTGCGCTGTGTCTCTTCTGCTTTGGCATCGTCTTCTTTGGTCACTCCTGCGTTCTTCGTCGGCCCCAGGACCATCACCATGTTCCGGCCGTCGAGCAGCGGCGGGGACTCTACCTGCCCGATCTCCTTCACGTCCTCCGCCAGCCGCATCAAGAGGTCACGCCCGCGCTCCGGATGGCTCTGCTCCCGCCCACGGAACATGATCGTCACCTTGACCTTGGCGCGCTGGTTGAGAAAGCGCTCGACGTGGCCCTTCTTGGTGTTGTAGTCGTGAATTCCGATCTTGGGCCGGAACTTGATCTCCTTGACGTTGATCGAGACCTGATGCTTGCGCGCGAGCTTGGCCTTCTGCTCCAGCTCGTAGCGGTACTTCCCGTAATCCATCACCCGCGCGACGGGCGGATCGGCCTGCGCTGCGACTTCGACCAGGTCGAGGTTCTTGCCCCAGGCGTACTCGCGCGCTTCGTTCGTGTCCTTGACCCCGATCTGCGAGCCGTCCTCGTCGACCAGCCTGACCTTCGGCGCGCGAATCAGCTCGTTGATTCGGGCTTGCGGGACCGGCGCGCGATCCGGCTCGATGTTCCGTCGTGGTCTCAAACGCCCTTCACCAAGTTCTCAGTTCCTCCTTCTCGACGACAAAAACGCTGCAAGCAGCGGCCTGAAACTCCTCGTCCACCGACTCGGTTGAACCTCCGCAGAAGCGCACGGCTCGGGAGGTGAGGGCTGGCCCTGCTTGAGCAGGATCACAGCGTAGCAAGGTACGAGCGAAATTCGTCCAGCGATTTCGTCGACTGCGCTCCCCCGTGCTCGCGCACGGCCAGGGACTCCTCCGACTCCTTGTCGCCGAAGACGATCACGAACGGAATCTTCTCGACCTCCGCGTCCCGGATGCGCTTGCCCACCGTCTCGTCTCGCTCGTCCACCTCGACCCGGAAGCCGGCGAGCTGCTCCGCCAACTCGTGCGCCACGGCCCGGTGATCCTCGCCGACGGGAATGATCCTGACCTGCACCGGGGCGAGCCAGAACGGGAAGGCGCCTCCGTAGTGCTCGATCAGGATCCCGATGAAGCGCTCGAGCGAGCCGAAGAGGGCGCGATGGACGACGTACGGCGTGTGCTCCTCGTTGTCGGCCCCCATGTACGAGAGCCCGAATCGGGCGGGCATCTGGGAGTCGAGCTGGATCGTGCCCATCTGCCAGGAGCGGCCGAGGACGTCGGTCATGTGCAGATCGATCTTCGGCCCGTAGAACGCGCCGTCGCCCTCGTTGACGGTGTAGTCGATCTCGCGCCGCTCGAGGGCCGCGCGCAAGGCCCCCTCGGTGAAGTCCCATTCCTCGTCGGTTCCCAGCTTGTTCTCCGGCCTTGTCGACAGCTCGAAGCGCGCCTCCAGGCCGAAGAGGTCGTAGAGGGTGGCGGCGAAGTCGAGACACGCGAAGATCTCGTCCTCGATCTGCTCCGGCGTGACGAACAAGTGCGCGTCGTCCTGCGTCACATGCTGGACGCGAAGCAGGCCGTGCAGGGTTCCGGCGCGCTCGTTGCGGTGCAGCGTCGAGGCCTCCGCGTAGCGGAGCGGCAGGTCTCGGTAGCTGCGAAGCGCCGACCCGAACAGGAGCATGTGCCCGGGGCAGTTCATCGGCTTGAGGCCGAGCGTTCGATCCTCGCCGTAGGGGACGAGGAACATGTCGTCCTTGAACTTCTCCCAGTGACCGGAGGTCTTCCACGTATCGACGTCGTACATCAGCGGCGTCTTGACCTCGACGTAGCCCCGTTTCGCGTTCTCGCGTCGGCGCAGGTCCTCGAGCGCGTTCCAGATCACCATTCCCTTCGGGTGCCAGAACGGCATCCCCGGCGCGTGGTCGGAAAGGTGAAAGAGATCGAGCTGCGTTCCCAGCCGACGGTGGTCGCGCGCCCGTGCCTGCTCGAGCCGCTCGAGGTATGCGTCGAGATCGGCCTGCGAGTAGAAGGCAGTCCCGTAGATCCGCGTCAGCTGCTTGTTGTGCTCGTCTCCGCGCCAGTACGCGCCGGCCAGGCCGGTCAGCTTGACCGCCTTGATCGGCTTCGAGTCCTGCAGGTGAGGACCCCGGCAGAGGTCCGTGAACTCGCCCTGGGTGTAGAGCGTGATCGGCCCGTCGGCGGTGTCCACGAGCTCGACCTTGTAGTCCTCGCCCTGCTCGGCGAAGCGATGTTTCGCCTCCTCGGCGCTCACCTCCTCGCGGTTCCAGGAGCGGCCCTCCGCGAGCTCCTTGCGGACCTCGTCCTCTATCCGCTCGAGCGCCTCCTCGTTGATCGGCTCCGGGAACTCGAAGTCGTAGTAGAAGCCGTTCTCGATCGGCGGCCCGATCGCGATCTTCGTGCCCGGATACAGGCGGCGGACCGCCTCGGCGAGGAGGTGCGCAGACGAGTGGCGCAGGACGTAGAGCGCGTCGGGATCCGAGGTGTCGCGAGTGGTCAGGATCTGGATCTGCTGGCCCTCCTCGAGCGGCGCGCGCAGGTCCTGGACGTTGCCGTTGGAGCGGACGAGCACGGCCTGCTCGGCCAGCTTCGGCCCGATCGCGGCAGCGGCGTCGAGCCCCGTAGCGCCGGCGGGAAGTTCGAGTTCCGAGGAGTCGGGCAGAACCACTTTCATGGAAGAGCAGGATACTTCGCAGCCTCGCGACGACGACCGCAACGACGAGCTCGACGACTCTCCGGCGCCGGATCCGGAAACGGGCGACTCAGACGCTCAGGACGACCCGGGGGCCGACTAGGACATGGCAGTTCCGGCGATGACCCGGGCTCAGACCCCAGGCCGTGGCCGGAGGGGATAGTTTCCAGGTCGAAACCCCTGCTCTGGTCGCGATAGATCACGCTGAATCGCTGCAAAGAAATCGGGTCGTGAGGCCATGTCCCCGGGTCAGACCCCGGGACAGGCCCTAATCCTCGCCTTCGACGGCACCCTTCAGCTCCGCGGGGCACTTGAGCCAGTAGCTCTCGCGCAGCCACTCGAGGGCGGCCTCGAGCGAGTCCTCGTCCGTGACCGCGGCGGTGACCCAGCCGTACCGCCCCACGTAGCTCGCGGTGCGCACGAAGGGCAGGAGATGCGCGATCTCACGCTCCTCCGCTGTCAACTTCACGGTCACGTGCACCGCGCCCTCCTCGACCTGGGCCCAGGCGAAGACCTTGTTTGCCCCCACCTTGAAGACCGGGAAGTCACCCCAGGGCCGGTCCTCGTACGACTCCGGGAACGAGAGCGCGAGCTCCGTGATCCGCTGCTCGATGGTGGCCGTACGCACGGCCTCATTTTCACCGTTTCGGAGTGTTCCGGGCGGGGAAGCCGAGGATGACTCCAAAGAAATAGGAGGACTCCATGGGGAAGAGCGTGCAAGACGTGATGACGTCCAATCCGGCGAGCATCGAGGCTGAGAGCACGGTCGTGGAAGCCGCCAGGCTCATGAAGGAGAAAGACGTAGGGATCATCCCGGTTGTCGAGGACGGACGGCTGGTCGGCACCGTTACCGACCGCGACATCGCCACTCGGGTCGTCGCCGCCGGCAAGGATCCCCAGTCGGTGAGCGTGCGCGAGATCGCATCCACCGATCTGGTCACGGTCGATCCGCAGAAGGACCTCGACGAGGCGCTCCGGTTGATGGCGAGCCACCAGATCCGCCGACTGCCGGTCGTCGAGGCGGACGGAAGGCTCGTCGGAATCGTGGCTCAGGCCGACGTGGCCAGGGAGGCGAACGACCAGAAGACGGGCGCGCTCGTCGAGGAAATCTCACAGCCGTAACCCGAGGAGGGGACATGCCGAGCAAGAAAGCGAACGTCAAGAACGAGAAGCAGTACGAGGCCCTGAAGGACAAGGGCATGTCGAAGGAGCGGGCGGCGAAGATCGCCAATTCCCCCGGCGCCTCGAGCCGGGGCGGCAAGAAGTCCGGCTCCGGGTCGAGCTCGAGGAGCAATTCGAGCCAGGGCGGCACTACCGCCCAGAAGAAGGCCGCGGGCCGCAAGGGCGGCAAGGCCACCGCTCGGAAGAGCTAGAGATCCGAGGCGTACACTCCGCCCCATGAGGCCCGAAACGCTCACGCGCCGGGTCGGGGCGGGGCTGTCCGCCTCCACCTCGGCGGCCGAGGCGACCGCGGAGGCCGCGCGCGAGGCCCGGGATGCACTGGCTGGCGCTTCGGTCGACCTTGCCTTCCTCTTCCTCTCGGCCGACCACGTCGCCGGTGCCGAGGAAGCGCTCGCCGCCGTCGAGCGAGAGCTCGAGCCCGCACACCTGCTCGGCTGCGTCGCACAAGGCGTCGTCGCCCGAGACCGAGAGCTCGAGTCGGGCCCCGGCGCAGCGGTCTGGGCGGCCTCGCTCCCGGAGGCGGAGATCGAGACCTTTCACAGCGTCGCCTTCGGCAGCGACGACGGCGTGGCCGTGAGCGGATTCCCGCTGCTGGACGGCGCCGACCTGGTCACGTTCCTCGTCGACCCGTTCACGTTCCCCGCCTCCGGATTCCTCGCGAAGTTGAACGAGGAGGAGGACGAAGTTCCACTCGTGGGCGGGCTCGCGGCCGGCTCGGGCGATCCGGACACGCAGGTGCTCTTCCTAGACGGCGAGCTGCTGACTGAAGGCGCCGTTGGCGCAGTCCTGCGCGGCGTGCCCGTCCGCACCGTGGTCTCGCAGGGCTGCGCGCCGATCGGCCGCGAGGCCGTGATCACGAGCGCAGAGGGCAACGTCGTCTTCGAGCTCGCCGGAGAGCCCGCGCTCGAGAGACTCAAGACCGACCTCGGAACCCTGACCGACGAGGAGCAGCGGCTCGCGGCCAACGGCGGCGTGCTCGCGGGCCTGGTGATCGACGAGAACCGCGCCGACTACCGGCGTGGCGACTACCTGATGCGCGGCCTGATCGGCGTGGACGAGGAAACAGGCGCCCTGGCCGTCGGCGAGCCGGTGCGAGTTGGCCAGACGTTGCGCTTCCACGTACGCGACGCCCGCTCAGCGGACGAGGACCTGCGCGAGAACCTCTCGAGCGCGCTGGAGGGCGACCGCGCCGCCGGCGCGCTCCTCTTCACCTGCAACGGGCGCGGAACGAACATGTTCTCCGAGGGAGACCACGACGCCCGCGCCGTCGGCGAGGCGATCGGCGCCGACGCCGCGGTAGCCGGCTTCTTCTGCGCGGGCGAGATCGGCCCGGTCGGCGGGAAGCCGTTCCTCCACGGCTTCACCGCGACCCTGGCCGTGTTCCTCGAGAACTAGGCGCTCTCGCAAGCGCCGTACAGCTTGAGCGCCCCCCGGCTCCCCGGATCGGCTAGCCCGCCTCAGCAAGGGCGGGTGTACAGCTCGCGCGACCTTGCTTCTCGAGGTAGCGCTGGTGGTAGTCCTCCGCGACGTAGAACGTCTGCGCCGGCTCGATCACCGTTGCGATCGGGCGCTTGTAGCGTCCCGAGGCGTCGAGCTGCGCCTTCGAGCCCTCCGCTGCGGCCCGCTGCTCCTCGTCGTGGAAGAAGACGACCGAGCGATACTGGTCGCCCACATCCCAGCCCTGGCGGTTCACCTGCGTCGGATCGTGCTTGGCCCAGAAGGCATCGAGCAGCTGCTCGTAGGAGATCCGCTCGGGGTCGTAGGTCACCTGGACGACCTCCGCGTGGCCTGTCGTGTGCGAGCAGACATCCTCGTAGGTCGGGTTCTCGAGCGTGCCGCCCTCGTAGCCGACCTCGGTTGCGGTGACGCCTTCGAGCTGGCGGAACGCCGCCTCGACGCCCCAGAAGCAGCCCGCTCCGAACGTTGCCTTCTTCTCCACTACCTCCTCCTCCAGTTTCAGTGCTGCCGAGTTGATGCAGTAACGCTGCCCGGTCGGCGCTGGGCCGTCCGGGAAGACGTGGCCGAGATGACCGCCGCAGCTCGCGCACATGACCTCCGTACGCACCATGCCGTGGCTGGTGTCGGTCTCCTCCTCGACCGACTCCTCGCCGGCCGGCGCGTAGAACGCAGGCCAGCCACAGCCGGAGTCGTACTTCGCGTCTGCGACGAACAGCTCCGCCCCGCAGCCTGCGCAGCGGTAGGTGCCCGGCTCGAAGACGTGGTCGTACTCGCCGCTGAACGGCGCCTCGGTTCCTCTCTCACGCAGGATCCGGTACTGCTCGGACGAGAGCTCCGCCCGCCACTGCTCTTCTGTTTTCTGGATTTTGTTCACGCTCAACAGTCTTGCAAGAGCGGCCAGCGTTACGGACCGGTCCTAGCCTTCGCCCTCCCAGTAGTCGACCGCGCTACGGCGGCGCACGATCAAATTGTCCCGCTTCTCACCCGGCCACACGCCGAGCTTGTCGCTGTCGGGATAAATCGAGACCGCGGGCTCGATCATCGTCGAAACCATCAGCACGCGGGCCGCCTCCCCGCCCGGGTTCGACACCTTGTGCGCCCCCTCCGGGCCGACCGGGAAGCAAACAACCTCGCCGCGCTCGAGCTGCTCCTCGCCGGCGGGATGACGCAGAGTCACCGAGCCCTCGAGCACGAGCAGCCACTCCTCGTTGCCGTACTCGTAGTGGTAGGGGCAGATCGCTTGGCCAGGTGGGAGCTCGTAGATGCTGCCGCCGAGCATCGAGGCGCCGATGGACGGGCCGAAGCGTGACATTCCGGCCCGGTAGCCCTCCGGGTCGGCCTGATCGAACTCGGCCGGCTGCGTGAAGACGTTCACGCGTTGCATGCGGTGGATTATGCGGTTCGGCGGGCGCGGTGTCGCCGGACGCGCGCACGGTTGCCGCAGCCACTCGGGTCGCACCAGCGCCGGGTGCGGTTCCGGCTCTCGTCGTAATAGGCAGTGCGACAAGCCTCGTTGGAACAGAGGCGCAGCCTCGGCGGGTGCGAATGCCTCAGCATCGAGGAGAACGAGCCGGCGAGCTCGCGTACCGCCGCCTCGATCCAGGTGCCGGCCTCGGGCGTCATCTCGACGAAGTAGGCACCGTCGAGAACCCGAAGCTCCGCTCGCACCGGCGCGCTGATGACGGCATTCAACTCGGCCAGCTGTGCCTTCGAGAGCAGTCTTCCAGCGGAGACCGTTTTCGCCAGGCGGCTCAGCATCGAGCGAAGCTCGCCGAGCTCGGCGAGCTCGGCCTCCGTCGGCTCATGCGGCTCGAGCTCCCAGCGACGGAAGGTCTCGGCCGCCCAGGCACGATCGCGCAAGAGATCCTCCCCGTCTGGCGTGAGGCTGTTGATCAGCTCGAGAGCGGCTCGATCGAGCACAGGTATGACCGTAACGCCCAAACTGCTTAATGTCCATTACATGGTCGGCTGGCTTCTCCTGCCCGCGGCGACGCTCGCACTAGGCCGCTCCGCCTGCGCATCGGGTGCCCAACTCCAACAACGGCAGGCGGCGCTGGTCTCCTACCGGCACGCGCTGCCACGCCACCGCACGCCGCGGCAGCTCGCGAGGCTGAAACGCCTCCAACGCGCGGTCGCTCAGTGCCGGCTTCCTCCCCCACCTACGCCACCCGCCTCCGGCGAGCCGCAGCAGTTGCGCTTCTACCCGCAGGCCGAGATCCTCGGGCAGGACCTCTACGTCTACAACTTCGTCGATCTCGATCCGACCGGCGGCCTCCTAGACTGGAACTGCGGCCGCCAGACCTACGACACCCACACGGGCGAGGACTCGATCATCCGCAGCTTCCGCGAGCAGGCGATCGGGGTACCGGTGTTCGCCGCCCTCGACGGACGCGTGACCGAGGTGCAAGGACCGAACTGGCCCGACGACAGCTGGGGCACGCACACGCGGCCGTATGACAACCACGTGGTGGTCGCCCACGCGAACCGGCAGGAGACGGTCTACGGCCATTTCAAACGAGGCAGCATCAGCGTGCACGTCGGCCGGCGCGTGCTCGCGGGCCAGCAGCTCGGGCTAACCGGCTCGAGCGGCAACTCCAGCGGACCGCACCTGCACCTGACCACCCGCTGGCGAGGGGACGTCTACGAGCCGTTCGCTGGGCGTTGCCGACCCGGGTCGAGCGGCTGGCTCAACCAGGTGCCGCAGCGAACCGAGGCCTACGTCCGTGACTTCTCGTTCAGCCCTCGCCCTTACCGCGGGCGCGCCCTTCTCCCCTGGGACGAAGGCCCCCGCACCGGAACGTTCAGGCGTGGTCTGCGCGACGTCTACTTCAGGCTCGAGCTCGGCAATGCGCCGAACGCGCCGCTGGCCGCGCGGCTCCTGCGTCCCGACGGGAGCC
>DATHAF010000038.1:0-2484 GCA_035296785.1 Gaiellaceae bacterium | reverse complement strand
CGTCTCCGGTTCGCAATTTCGCACGTACGAACGCAGCGACTGCACCCAGGGCCAATAGGCCGGGGCGCCGCCCGCCTCCCAACAGCGCCCCACCAGCACCAGCGCGCCGCGCACCCTTGCCTGCACGATCAGCTCCTCGGCGAGGCGGCTCTTGCCGATCCCAGGCTCGCCGACGAGCAGGAACAGGCGCCCACGGCCGGCGAAGGCGTCATCGAGACCGCCGACGAGCTCGGCCAGCTCGCGCTCGCGGCCCACAAACGCGCTCCGCGGGGCCTCAACTGCAGGCTCCCCCGCCGCCGGCTCCTCCGCCGCCGCCAAGTGCAGCTCCGGGTCCTGCGCGAGTATCGCTCGCTCGAGTTCGCGGAGACGCTCCCCCGGCTCGATCCCCAGCTCCTCGACGAGGGTTCTGCGAGCGTCCTGGTAGGCCTGCAGCGCGTCCGCCTGCCGGTCGCAGCGATAGAGGGCGAGCATCAGCTGGGCGCGCATGCGTTCCCTGAAGGGGAATTGGCGGATCAGGACCTCGAGCTGTTCCACCACCTCCGCATGGTCACCAAGCGCGAGCTTCGCCTCGATCAGCTGCTCACGAGCCGCGACCCGCAGGTCATCGAGACGCGCGATCTCCGCCTGGGCAAAAGACTCGTAGCCGAGGTCCGCCAGCGGCGCCCCGCGCCATAGCGCCAGAGCCTCCTCGAACGTCGAGAGGGCGGACTCAGGCCGGCCCGTGGCCAGCTCGCTCCTGCCCTCGGCGACGAGCCGCTCGAAGCGGTGTGAGTCGAGGCACTCGGGATCCAGTGCCAGCTCGTAGCCGCGCTCGCGCGTCACGATCGGGCCGCCCGGGCCGCTGCCGTCTCCGCCCGCCAGCGCCTTGCGCAGACGGGAGATCTGCATCTGCAACGTCTTGGCAGCGCTGGCGGGCGGATGCTCGCCCCAGAGCTCGTCTATAAGCCGGTCGGTAGTGAGCGTCTCGTTGGCGTGCAGCAGCAGCAACGCGAGCAGCGCTCGCAGCTTGCTTCCCGCAAGCACGAGCCTGCGGCCACCGTCGAAGACCTCGAGCGGACCGAGGATGCGGAAGTCCATGCGAGCAGCGGCACGAGTCGTTGGACGCAACGTACAGCAGGACGCCGGCCGTCGCCAAACATCGCCGTCCTCTTACGAGGCCTGGTCGAAGTGGCTAACAAGCGTTCCGCGTCCCTATCGCGGGCGGCGGAATCCCGCTGCCAGGTCGCCGGCATCGGCAGCATCGGCTGGCGCGGATACCGCTGTGTTACCGCGGTGTGGTGACGCCGTGACCGGTTCGTCGCATGATCGCCTCCGATATCAGTCCCCACACAACAGGAGGCAGTCATGGGCCAGGCAACAATCTCCACGCAGCACCCCGCAGTCGTGCTCCGCTCCCAATACCGGCAGTTGCGTGCCCTGCTCGCCGTCGCGATGATCGCCGTGGTCGGCCTTACCGCGGCCGTCGTGATCCTCGCAATCGACAACGACCGTGACGCGAGCCTTGGCTCGGCAAGTGCCGTGAGCGCGCCCAGCCCGGCCGGCACCAGCCGCTCCGACGGCGGCCCCGAGGAGAGCGCGGTGGCCGCCACGGTCGGATCGCAGCCAGCCGCCGCGCGCCCCGACGAGAGCAACATCGCCGCGGCAATCGGCTCGGGCGACGACCGTTCGACGGGGGCCCCGCGCCCCGATGAGAGCGCCGTGGCCAGCGCGATCTCAGGCCGCTAGCAAACCGCTCGTTCCCGGAGACAGAAAGGCCCGCATCCGCGGGCCTTTCTCAGTAGCGGAGGCCCAATAGGTTCTACGAGCGACGCTCGAATCGTGGCGCAGTACCGGGTTGCGCGCTGAGTTGGCCCGATTTCCGGTTCGCGCCGGAAACGACAGCCACCCGAAGAGTCGATAGAAGCTCCTCCCTGTCGGGAGATGAAAATCATCCCCGGTAGCTGATGTCCGGCTCCGACCATACGGTCGGCTGACCGGGACAGGGGCTTTCTGGGAGAACGCAAGATGGGCAGGCCGATTTGGACGATGGGCTTCGAGCCCGAGCTATTCGGTGGCCGCCCCTGCGACTTGTCCGGTTGCGCTTCGAGCGCGAATGCGTCGATGTCGTTTTGCCCACAGCTTCTCCTTGGTCTGAGCAACGAGAGGAGGAGCAAGTGAGAGCGATCGGGTTGGACGTCCACCTCGAGTTCTGCGAGGTGGCGATTGCCGAGCGAGATGAGGTCCGCTCCGCGGGGCGGATCGAGACCAAGCCGGAAGAGATCGAGTTGTTCGCGCGGAGTCTCGGCGCAGACGACCGAGTCGCGCTTGAGGTGACCGGCAACGCGTGGGAGATCAAGCGGCTGATCGAGCCGCACGTCGCCGAGGTGATCGTCGTCTCGCCGACCGACACCGGGATCCGCGGCGCGCGGGCGAAGACCGACCGCCTCGACGCGAGAACGCTCGCCAAGCTGCTCGCCTCGGGCGAGCTCGAGGCGGTCTGGATGC
>DATHAF010000037.1:0-3049 GCA_035296785.1 Gaiellaceae bacterium | reverse complement strand
CCGGCGGCAATGGCTTGACGATGACTGCCGTGCCGTCCGAGATCGCCAGCGCATTTGCGGGCGGCAGGCCGTACAGGTTGTCCGGCGGGAGCGTGTAGCTGAACAGCGGCGTCTGCGTCCGATAGCGGTCTTCGAAGCCGGACACGGTGACACCGTCAACGGTGATCGATTGTGTGGCATCCCCGAAGAACGCCTCGTAGCCTGCAGCGGCGCAGGCGCGCAGCTCCGCCTCGGTCGCGCCGAAGAACGGAGGCGGCTCGATATTCGAGCACTCGTTTCCGAGGCCTTGGACGAAGATGCCGGTGCCCGTGGGGACCGTGCACGCCCGCGTCGTGGTCCCCGGATGCGCAACGGGCGCCAGGAACCAGACCGAGCCGCTCTGGTTGGTGCCGCAGAGCGCACCCGTTTCGTCGAAGAGCGGGCTGGCGGGCGCTGGGATCTCGATGAACCATTCGAACCACCTCGCCTGCCATTCGCCGTAGCTGGCCCCGAAGGCGTGTGCGTTCGGCGGGAAGACGTGCGCCTTCTGTGCTGATGCCGCAGTCGGAGCCAGCAAGACCCCGATCAGTGATGCAGCGGCAAGGACGACGAGCAGCCTTCGCATGTGGCTTCTCCTTATGTCGATTGACCTTGCCTGGGCCGACCGAGTGTCCAATACCGTCCGAAATCAGTCAAGAACAGGGTCTTCCAGCAGCCGGTGGATCACGGGATTGCGACGATTGAAGAGCCGCATGCCCGGCTCGATCGCCTCCCAGCGGAAGCGGAAGACGAAGCCGGCGTCGTCGCCGTCGCCCTCGACGACGTGATCCCATTCGTCGGGGAGCTCCTCCGTCGGGACGAGGTGGAAACCGTGATTCTCGTACCTCGTCGGGTAGTGCTCCTCGAAGCCCGGCAGCTCGCGCAACAGACGCAGGCAGGTGAGGCCCGCCTCCTCCTCGATCTCGCGCACAAGGGCTGGTTCGAGCTCCTCGCCGGGATCGAGGCGCCCGGCCGGCACCTGAACGCCCGAGCCCGGCTCCGCCGGGATCTCGAAGACGAGCAGCTCGCGGCCCTGCGCAGAGTCGCGGGTGATGTAGGCCACCACCCGCTGACGTTTGAGCTCGGCGAGGAGATCGCCGCGCCTTCCCCAGGCGGCGACTTCGCCGTCGAGCGGCGCCCAGTAGCACCGCACCTCGCCGCCACCGAGAAACCACTCGTCTTCGGTCGGCCCGACGGGCATCGCCTGGAAGAAATGCGTCCCCTCGTCGACGCCGAGCCCGCGAAGGATCCGCACCTCCAGGCCCGTCTCCTCGAGTACCTCCCGCACCCCGGCGTCCTCCGGCGTCTCGCCCTGCTCGATCCCGCCTCCCGGGACGATCCCTCGTACCCCGGCTCCTCGACGACGTCGAACAGCAGGAGCTCCCACTCGAATGGGGCCGCGCGGGTGACGTAGACGATGACGCCGGGGCGGTCTCTCAAGCGCCGCGCTGCGCGCGCATCTTTGCCTTGTGCTCGCGCTTCAGCGCCTGGTAGTGCTCGAGCGCCTCGGGCGAGTCCACGTCGCCGAGCGTCGGGTGGTCCGGCGTCAGCTCGCGAGCCGCCTCCACGCTGAAGCGCTTGTACAGCACGGCCGAAAGCGCCTTGATCTTCATCTCGCCGAAGCCCGGCAGCGCGGCGATGCGGCGTCGGAGCTCGGCCGAGTCGCCGGCCTCGAGCCAGAGCCGGGACGCGTCCCCACCGTACTCGTCCTCGACGTGGGCGGAGAGGTCGCGGACCCGCGTCGCCATCGCGCCGGGAAAGCGATGGACGGCGGGCTTCTCACGAAACGCTCCCTCGAGCCGGTCGGGGTCCATGTGCGCGATCTCGGCGGCATCGAGCGATCCGAGGCGTTCCTTCAGCTTCTGTGGGCCGGTGAACGCCTGGGGGACCGTCACCTGCTGGTCGAGCGCGAAGCCGATGAGGAGCGCGAGCGGATCTCGCGCGATCAGCTCGTTCGCTTCGTCGCTCGGAGTGAAATAGAGGCGCGCCGGGGCTGCGACCGCCATGCCACCAGCCTACTCCTCGGACAGCAGCCCGGCGGCGTTGGGGAGGTACTCGAGGTCGGCGAGTGCCTGCAGGTACCCGCGCCAGCGTTCGTCCTGCCGCAGGAGCTCAGCGACGAGCTCGCGGCCTCGTTCGACCTCTCCCACCCGCGCCGCGTCGAACAGTTCCGCGAAGTGGACGTCGAGCTCGGGCAGGCCCGTTCGGCGGGCAACCTCCGCGCTGTCGTCGATCTCACCGAGGGCGGTGTAGCCCTCGTGGAGATCGAGCAGGCGCCGCAGCTCCCCGAGGGGATCCTGGTGGTCGTCGACCCTGATGTCGCAGACGGTGTCCCACGGCTGGCCCTTCGTGGGAACGACGAGGATGCCGGCAGCCTGCCGACCTCGCCAGTCGCCGCCTGACGCCTCAGCCGCGTCGAGAGCGTCGAGCAGGCGGCGCTGGAGCGAGCCTTCCGCCCCCACGAACGCGTCGACCATCGACTCCCAGACCTGCGGGGCCTCGACGCAGTTGGCCTGCGCGGTCACGCCCTCGCCGATCCGATGACCCGCGGCCGGGATACAGGCGTCACCTGTGTGCACGGCCGCCGTCCCGTCGGCCGCAAGCATGGACACCTGACGGTTGGCGGCGAGCCGATCGGCGGCGACGAGGCCGGCGAGCGCCTGTTCCGGTGTCTTCCCCGCACGCATCAGCTCGAGCCCGAGCGGGCCGTAGCTCTTCTCGCTGAACGCCTGCGAGGCGACCGCGCCCACGCCGGGCAGCGCCGACGGAACAACCGCACCGCTGCGGAACGCCCGCGACTGGATGCCGACGCCGAGCTCGCCGCTCTCCGGATCCAGCGCGACGATCGAGTACGTCAACCCAGCCGCCCGCGCAGCCAGGCGAGCACCTCGGCGGCGTTCTCATCCGGCGGGAAGACCGGGTAGAAGACCTTGACGATGCGCCCTTCCTCGGCGACGAGCGCGAGCCGCTTGTAGAGGCGCTTCCCCTCGAACTCGAAGGTCGGCATGCGCAGCGCGTCCGCCAGGCGCAG
>DATHAF010000036.1:0-35043 GCA_035296785.1 Gaiellaceae bacterium | reverse complement strand
CGCAGGCCGCTTCGTCCGAGTCTAAGGTGACCGCACTTGGTGACGAGCTTCGACGACCGCCTCGAGATTTCCCCAAGACTCACGCTGTGGGCGGAGCAGGATCGGCTAGGCGTGAGATGGGCTGGTGGGTGGGTCGTCCTCATGGATAATGGCGACGTCCAGTACGGCCGTTGTGCGGTATGCAATCGGCCGCTGCATGACCCCGAGAGCAGGAAGCGCGGCTACGGGCCGGACTGTCGTTCGGAGCTCGGCGACGAACACTGTTTGGCGGAGCTCGAGCGCGCGAAACAGGTGGACCGTTTCAATTGGCTCTTGGCGCACCATCGGCCGCGCCCAGTGCGCATCGCGGGGCGCTTGATCGATCCGGAGATAGGACGAGTCCTTATTGACGTCTCAGAACGTCGCATCCGGTGAGCCCTGCTCAGCCCAGGTCGGGGTCCGATTACCAGTGTGGTTTTACGTGATCAAGTCGAGTGAGAGGACGCTCGGCGACGCGAAAGGCCATATCGAGTTGAAGGAACCGACGTAGGCGATTGCGCGACTACTTTGCAACCCGTTAATCCGCCGCTACGATTGTCATCCGGCGTCGTGGCGCCCGCGGGCAGCGGCGGTGTCGACAGGGGAAGACGCGGGAGCGGTTCGGGTCCTCGGTGGCCCAAGGCGCCCCTCGGTCAGGAGGAAGAAGTCGATCGAGGAGGAGCCGCCGTGGTCGTTCGGTGTAGGCAGAAAAGCGTCGGAGCCGGAGAGCTCATTCAGAGGCTCCTGAAAGAGATCTCAAGCGGTGCAAAAGGAGGCTCAGCATGAGCGAGACAAGCATCGGAGGCGACCGCGACGGCCGCGTCGGGGAGAACCAGTCCCTCTTCCGCGAGGTCAACGAGCGGGTAGTGGAGACTACGGGTGTGGTCGGGGTCCTGATCTGGCCGGATAACTTCATCTGCGAGTGCGGACACGACAGCTGCTTCGAGCAGGTCAGCTTGCGCCGGGAGGAGTACGAGTCGGTGCGCAGCAACCCGCGTACCTTCTTCGTCGCTCCGAGCGAGGAGCACTTCATCCCAGAAGCAGAGTGGGTGCTCCAGAAGACCGAGCGCTTTTGGGTCGTCGAGAAGATGGGCGAGGATGCCGCAGTTGCGGAGAAGTTCGATTCTCGATCGGCCGCGCCACACCGCGATCACTGACTTTCTCCGCCCCTAGCGCGAACCTAAAGCTTTGCGCAGATGCTCGCCGGCGATGCACATTGGCACGACGCCGAACATTTACGCCCACGCGGAAACCACCGACCCCGAGAATCGTTCCGACCGAAATAGCCCCATTTGCTGGGGGTTATGGAGGCGGCGGGAATCGAACCCGCGTCCGCAATCGCACCGGTCAGAGCCTCTACAAGCTTAGGCTGCCGTTTGGTTTCGCCCGCCGGCCGGTTGGCAACCGACCTACCGGCGGACTAGCCATCCTTCGATGTCGCGCCTCGGGCGATTGGCTCTCCCTTGGCGCCGAGCCCGTTTTCTGACGCCGTTACCCGAGCCACGGGCCGAGCTCGGAACGACGCGCATCGCGTACCTAGTTAGGCAGCGAGTGCGAGTGCGGAGTTGTCCTTCGCACTTGCTTTATGTCCCGGTTGTTTTACGAGGCCGACCGGGGACCTCGGCTTGCAGCTCTGCCGGAGAACCGACCACGTCGAAGCCAGGTCGCCCCCGTATGTTCAGTTCTTGAATTGTAGCCGCCCGGAGCCGTGAGGCCCGTGCGCGACCACATCGGCCGTCGGCAGCTCAAACACGAAGACCGAGCCCTTCTCTCCATTCGACTCGACCCAGATGCGGCCACCCATGCGTCCGACGAGCTCCTTGCAGATGTAGAGCCCGAGCCCCGTGCCGCCGACGCCGCGCAACATCTGGGGATCGGCGCGATAGAACTTCTCGAAGACGCGCTCCTGCTCCTCCGGGTCGATGCCGAGGCCCTCGTCGCGCACGTGGAAGCGAATCGCCTGGTCGTGGCCTTCGACCCCTACCTCCACGCGTCCACCGTCCGGTGAGTACTTGATCGCATTCTCGACGAGGTTGACGAGCACCTGCCTCACCTTGTCCAGATCGGCCGCGACGCGCGGGAGGTCGTCGGCAGCCTCCACCTCGATCGATACGGCCGGTGGGGCGTAGGCCCGGGTGGACTCGGCCACGCGCTCGACCACGTCGCTTGCGTCGAAGGGCTCGTACTGCATGTCGAGGCGGCCGGCGTCGAGCTGGTTCGCCAGCAGGATCTCGTTCACGATCCTGCCGAGGCGCTCGGACTCATCGGCGATCAGCGAGACGAATCGGTCGCGCCCGACCTCGTCGAGGGCGAAGTCGTGACGGAGGAGCGTCTGCGCAGCCCCGTAGACCGCCGCGAGGGGCGTGCGGAGCTCGTGCGAGGCGGTGGCGATGAAGTCGGCCTTGATCTCCTCGAGCTGGCGCACGTCGGTCAGGTCGCGGAACGCGTACACCGTCCCTCCGAAGAACTGGACGCCCGAGATCGAGATCCAGCGCTCGCCGCGCTCCGTCTCGATGGGGATGACGACCTCGTCGTGACCCGGATCCGGCGAGCTGGAGACGGGAACGGTCTCGGCCGCTTCCTGCCAGCCGGGAATCGCCTCGGCCGCCGCCCTTCCGACAACCTTCTCGGACTCGATCGAGGTGATCGCCTCTGCGGCGGGATTCCAGAGCCGAACGACCCCGCTTCGGTCGAGCAGCAGGATGCCGTCGGCGACGTGGTCGAGCACGCGCCCGGCGTCGGCGCGTTCCTCCACCTCGCGGTAGAGGCGTCCCCGATCGGCAGCGATAGCGATGCGCGAAGCCAGATCCTCGACCACGGCCAGGTCGTCCGCGCCGTAGACGACGCCCGGCTCCGTGCGCGCGACTGTCAGCGCCCCGAGCGCCTGAGTGCGGACGCGCAAGGGGACACAGATCACCGAGGACGTCTCGATACCGCCGAGGAAGCGAACAGGCTGTGCGCTGCTCGAGCTTTCGCCGAGCGGGGGAACGACCTCGGGGCGGCCACTCTCGACGACTGCGCGAACAGCGGCGTCCGGGTGGTTGTCGGGCGCAGGGCCGCCGCCCTGTTTCCGGGGCTCGGTGCGCGCGACCGAGAGGCGCCGCAGCTCGTTTCCGTCGTCGGTCATGTCGACGATGCACCAGTCTGCGAAGTCCCTCACGACCAGCTCGGCGACTCGCTGTAGGGCGGCTTGATGGTCGAGCGTCGAGGCGAGTTCGTCGCCGGCACGGCGGAGGAGATCGAGCCGCGACTGCCGCTCGGCGGTGCCGGAGGCGGCGGCTCGTTCTGCGGCGAGCAGGTTCTCGCGCTCGTCTTCGGAGCGCTTTCGCTCACCGATGTCTCGCAGGAAGGTCTGCGTATAGAGCGGCTCGCCGCCCGGATCGCGCGCGGTCGTCGTCTCCTCACGCACCCAGACGACGCGGCCGTCGCGCGTGATCAGGCGGTATTCGGCTCGCACGGGCGTTCCGTCATTCGCGTGCTCGAGCTCTTCCATCACGACCGCGCGGTCCTCGGGATGCAGCAGCTTCGAGAAGAGGTCGGGCTCATCGGCCCACTCGGCCGGGGAGTAGCCCGTCAGCTCGTTGATCAACGGGCTGACGTAGAGCGTGGTGCTGCGGTCGCCGGGCTCCGTGAGCCAAGTCACCAGCGGCAGGCCGTCGATGAGCGCGCGGAAGCGCGCTTCCGCCAGGTCGAGCTCCTCCTGCTGGCTGCGATCACGACGGCGGGCGCGGGTTGCGAGAAACACGATGACGATCGCCGCCGCCGCCCAGATCGCCGCAGCCACCGCGATCCTCGCCGTTCGGTCGGCAAGCAGGACCAGCGGAACGGCGCTCGCGGCCAAAAGAACGAGGCTGATGGCGGCGGCAAGCCCTGCTCGGGAACGGATCCGTTTCATCGGCAACACGGGGACGGCACTCAGAGCGTAGCTCCGGCCCGCGCGGCTCACAACCCTTCGGTTCAACGGGATACGCTCGGCTCGTGGAGATCCGCCGGACCCAGGGCAAGAGCGACGTCGAGAGCGTGGTCGGCATCCTCAACGCGGTCTACCCCGACGACCCGATCACAGCCATCGAATTCATCGCGTGGGGCGAGCAGGCGCGCGAACGATCCGACCTCGTGGCAGACGACGACGGCACCATCGTCGGAGTCGCCCGCGCCTTCTTCGAGTCACGCAGGCCGAATCCATGGCTACACATCTGGGTACCCGCCGCTGAGCGGCGGCGGGGTCTCGGCTCGGCCCTGTTCGCCGAGGCTTCCGCCTGGGCCCGATCGAAGGGTTACGGCGGGTTCGAGGCCTGGGTTCGCGAGGACGCCGAGGAGGGCATTGCCTTCGCGGGCGGACTCGGCTACGAGGAGACCGGCCGCGAGCGCGGGCTCACGCTCGACCTGACTTCGATCGAGGCGCCTATCGTCCGGACCCCAGCTGGGATCGAGCTCACGACTTGGGCGGACCGCCCCGAGGTGGCGCCCGGCCTTCACGAGGTCTGGGCCGAGGCGGCCGTCGATATCCCGGGGGAAGAGGACGAGGCAGTCGAGCCGTTCGAGGATTGGCTCCGTAGCGACATGCAGTCGGCGGGCGACCGAGCCGAGGGGATCTTCGTCGCGCTCGCCGGCGAAGAGGTCGTCGGCTACGCCAAGTTCCACTTCAGTGCCGCGCAGCCGACAACGCTGTACCACGACATGACGGGAGTGAAGCGCGCCTCGCGCGGCAGAGGCATTGCGACTGCGCTGAAGGCCACGCAGATCCGCTGGGCGAAGGAGAACGGCTACGAGGAGCTCAGGACGTCGAACGAGGAGCGCAACGCGCCGATCCGCAGGCTCAACAAGCGCTTCGGCTACCAGCCCGCAGTGGGCCGGATCTACCTTCGCGGCCCCCTGGCAGACACGTGAGCCCCGAGGTCATCCAATCGGAGCGACTGGAACTCGTTTGGCTCTCGCCCGAGTTCATCGAGGCGCTGCTGGCCGGTGGGGCTGCGGAGGCGGCGCAGATCGCAGGCTTCGCTCTTCCCGCGGACTGGCCGAACGACCACGACGCCCGGTTTCTCGCCTTCCGACTGAAGCAGGCGCGCGAGGACCCGACCCAGTCACCGTGGCTCGTCCGCGCGATCGTGCTGCGCGAACCTGGGCGGCCCATGATCGGGCACATCGGCTTTCACGGCGGTCCGGGACGCAATGCACGCAAGGCACCGGACGCGGTAGAGATCGGCTACAGCGTCTTCCCCGAGTACCGCCGCCGCGGCTACGCGACGGAGGCCGTGCGAGCGCTGCTCAACTGGGCGCGGGCACAGGGCATCGAACGTTTCGTCGCGTCGGTCGGGCCGGAGAACGAGCCGTCGCTGGCGATCGTGCGGCAGCTCGGCTTCCGCCAGGTCGGCCGCCACTTCGACGACGAGGACGGCGAGGAGCTCGAGTTCGAGCTCCCCCCGTGAGAGTCCCGCTCGCGTGAGGCGGCCGATCGGGTACGCCTCGAACGATGTCGAGATCGGCTGTTGGCTCTCTGCCGCCTCGCACCGGGCGGCCTCGAAGGATCACACGGTTCGAAGTCCGAGTACGGGCTGACGCGGCCGCTGGCATTGTGTTCGCGAATCGCTTGGCTTCCGCGGGCTATCGCCCACGGCTCTTGAGCTCGCGCTCGATGCGGCGTTTGGTCTCACGCTCGGCGATGTCTCGGCGCTTGTCGCGGCCTTCCTTGCCGCGAGCGACTGCTAGCTCCACCTTCGCGCGACCGTCCTTGAAGTAGAGCCGGGTCGGCACCAAAGTCAGCCCCTTCTCGGCGGTCTGCGAGGCCAGCTTGTCGATCTGGCGGCGATGCAGCAGGAGCTTGCGGTCGCGGTCGGGCTCGTGCGGCTCGACCGAGGCCTGCTCGTAGGGCGCGATGTGCAGCCCCACGAGCCAGAGCTCTCCGCCGCGCGTATCCGCGTAGGCGCGCTGCAGGATCGCGTGGCCCTGGCGCAGCGACTTGACCTCGCTGCCGGTTAGCACGATCCCTGCCTCGACGCGTTCGAGCAGGTTGTAGTCATGGCGGGCGCGCCGGTTGTCCGCGATCAGCTTCTCGGCCATGAGAACAAGTGTAGGCTCGGCTCAGGCTGCAACCGCGGTTACTGGTAGCTTTTCGCCATCGACTGGGTACTGCTGGCATACAGGCTTCCCCGAGAGCCCTCGACTCCGCGGATCGCGCTCTGGCGGCGCCTGCGACGGCTTGGGGCGGTGCAACCGGTGGACAGCCTCGTTGCTCTGCCGCTGGACGACCGCACGCGCGAGCAGTTCGAGTGGCTGGCCGACGAGGTGCAGGAGGCCGGCGGCGAGGCAACCGTCTGGGTCGGGCAGCTGACCGGGCGCGCCCAGGAGCGTCAGCTGGTCGCCCGGATGAACGCGGCGGTGACCGCCGACTACGAGCTCGTGATCGAGGCGGCCGAGGCCGGCGGCGGGCAGCGGACGCTGAGCCGTCTGCGCCGCTCGATGCGCGACATCCGCGCCCGCGACTACTTCTCGCCGCCCGAGCGGCAGCGGGCCGAGCGGGCCGTCGAACGGCTCGCCCAGCTGACGGCAGCGCGCCCGTGAAGTGGGCGACCCGCCGGCGCTGTCACGTCGATCGCGCAGCCTGCGCCTGGGTGATCCGGCGCTTCGTCGACCAGGAGGCGACTTTCATCTTCGTCGACGACCCCGAGGACGTGCCGCCGGACGCGACTCCGTTCGACATGCGCGGCGTGGAACTCTCGCACCACAACGGGGACTGCACCTTCGAGACCATCCTCAAGCGCTACGAGCTCGACGACCCCGTGCTCTGGGAGATCGCCCGCGTCGTGCACGAGGCCGACCTCGATGATGGGCGCTACGACGTCCCCGAGGCGCCCGGCCTCGATGTGTTGATGCGAGGCCTCGCGCTCGTCAGCGACGACGACGAGCTGCTGCGGCTGGCTCGGCCGCTCTTCGACGGGCTGTACGAGCACCGGCGGCAGGCGATCCTCTCCGGGTAGTCAGGCGCGCGGACTCCGGCAACCGTCGCTCGAGCATGAGCGCGTACAAGCTCGCCAGCAAGCAGATCCCGGCCATCAGGGGCCAGAGCGCATACGGCTCGGCTCCAAGGATGAACGCGCCCAGCGCCGGGCCGACGATGAAGCCGAGCTGCCACGAAAAGCCGCTGACCGCCATGTAGCGGCCGAGGGCCTCTGCAGGCGCGAGATCGGAGACGAGCGGTCCCTGGATCGAGTCGTAGAGGCACTCGCCGAAGCTCATCGCCACGATCCCGGCGCCGATCAAGAGCAGCGGCGCCGTCGCGCTCCCGGCGAGCACGAGCAGCCAGCAGAGGGCGAAGAGACCGCCCATGAGCGCAAAGCCGCCCATACGACGGCGGCCCTCGAGCGCACGGGCGATCGGTAGCTGGAAGACCACGATCAGGAGCGAGTTCAGCAGGAAGAGCAGGCCGATCTTGTCCTCGGTCAGGCCTCCCTGGTTCCGCGCGAAGACCGGGAACACGCTGTTCAGCAACGAGACCACGGCAAAGACGAACACGAAGGTGAGCGCCGCGAAGCGGATGAAGGTGCCGTCGCGCAAAACCACCCGGTAGGTCAGGGCCGACGGCTTGGGAGCGGGCACGTGCGTCGGGTCCGGCACGAGCAGCAGGAGCACGAGGCCGTAGACGAGGAATGTGGCGGCGTTCGCGAGGAAGAGCCTTGTGAATGTCTCCGGTTGTGCCACGGCGACGACCAGGCCGCCCGCGAAGCCGCCGAGGCCGAGCCCGACGTTTGCCGCGACTCGTTGCTGGGCGAACGCGATGTGTCGCACCTCGGGCGGCGTGAGCGCGGCGACGAGGCTCGATTGCCCCGTCAACCACGTACCCCCTCCTGTCCCGGCGAGAATGGCGACCGGAAACGCCTGCCAGGCTTCGTGGACGAGTGGGTAGAGCGCGAAGGCGACCGCCGAGCAGGCAAGGCCCGCGATCATCGTCGGTCGGGGACCTCGCCGGTCGGAAAGGCTCCCGGCGACCAGCGCCACCAAGAGCGCCGTTCCGGCGTTGAGAGCGGCGGCCAGTCCTGCGAGGCCGAGCGGGATGCGACGCACGTCGTGGAGGTAGAGCAGCAGGAACGGGCCGGCCGCGCCGTTGCCGAAGGCATTGACGACGAGCCCTGCCTGGAGCAGGTAGACGGCGCGCGGCACCACGTGCTCAGCGTAACCGTGGTTACATGATTTATTTCAACAACCGACCCGGCGGCCGCCTCCGCGCCGCGGCGCCGCTTGCGTTTCACGGCTCTCGGTCGGCGCCAGCTCGACCTTGCCCTCGGCGCGGCGGATGTCCTGGACGCGAACCTCGATCGGGTCGCCCAGGCGATACCTGCGTCCTCCGCGCCGGCCGACGAGGGCTGTCGCGAGCTCGTTCAGCTCGAAGTAGTCGCCGGGGAGTCGGCGCGCCGGCACGTAGCCCTCGAAGACCTCGCCGAAGCGGACGAAGAGGCCGGACACGATCACCCCGGTGATCTCGCCGTCGAAGGTCGCCCCCCAGCCGAGCTCGAAGAGGCGCCCCTCGAGCAGCCAGGCGAGGCAGATCTCGTCGGCCTGGTACTCGAGCTGCGAGGCCTGGCGCTCGCGGACCGACGCGTGCTCGGCGACCTCCGACAGATCCTCCGGCAGCGGTTCGTCAGAAAGGCCGAGCTCGCGCAGGAGAGCCCGGTGCACGACCAGATCGGGGTAGCGTCGGATCGGTGAGGTGAAGTGGCTGTAGGCGGTGCTGGCGAGGCCCATGTGACCCAGGTTCTGAGGGTCGTAGCGCGCCTGCTTGAGGGCCTGGAGCACGAGCGGCGGGAACGCATCCCGGCCACGGCCGCTGGTCTTGATGTACCCGGTGACTGCCTCACTCGCTGCTCCGGCGACGGCCGCCGCGTCGGTGGAGCCCATCTGCCCGGGAACGGGCGGGGTCGGCACCCCGAGGTCGGCCAGGCGGGCCAGCATCAGCTGTACCGACTGCGGATCCGGTGGCTCGTGCACTCGGAAGAGCGCGTCACGCCGGCGACCGGCCAGCAGGCCCGCGACGAGCTCGTTGGCCAGAATCATCAGCTCCTCGACGAGCATGTGCGCGTGCGGCTCGGTCTCGCGCCAGGCGCGCTCCACCCCGCCCTTGTCGTCGAAGGCGAAGACCACCTCCCCGCTCTCGATCCGCAGCGCACCGCGGGCGAACCGGCGCTCACGCAGCGCCGTGGCGAGCCGCTCGGCCCTCTGCAACGCCTCGGTCAGCTCGGCATCGGCTTGCTCGCCGCCGCGCAGGATCGCCTGCGCGCGAGAATAGGTCAGCCGCTCGCGGCTGCGGATCACGGAGCGGTAGAACTGCGGCTCACCGTCGGGAAGCCCGCCCTTCAACGGCACCTCGACCGTGAGGCAGAGTCGGTCGGTGTGCGGCCGCAGCGAGCAGAGCTCCTCCGAGAGCTCCGGCGGCAGCATCGGCGAGACGAGCCCCGGCACGTAGACGGAGAAGGCTCGATCCTGCGAACCGCGGTCGAGGGGCGAGCCGGCCGGCACGAAGTACGACACGTCGGCGATGTGCACGTACGCCCGGTCCTCGGTGACCGTGAGCGCGTCGTCGAAGTCCTTGGCAGTCTCCGGGTCGATCGTGAAGGCGAGCTGATCGCGCAGGTCGACGCGGCCATCCACGCTGATCGCCGGCGGATCGTAAGGCTCGAAGCCGCGCAGCTCGCCCTCCTGAACCAACAAGCCCTCGAGCACGGTCTGGATCCTCTCCGCGGAGCCGAGGACACGCATCACCCGTGCTCGGCCGCGGCCCTTGCTGACGAGGGCAAGATCGCCGACTTTCGCTTCGCCGCTTCCCTTCCGGTCGAGAAGCAGCGGCGTCCCCGGGACGAAGTACGGCTCGCCGACGAGGTTCTTACCTCGTCGCGCGACCTCGACTACTAAGGCGTCGCTTGCGATGGCATCCCCAGGACGTTCGGGCCTTGCCCGGGCGCCCGTCTGAACGGACCGGTCGAGCCGCTCGAACTCAGTCCGAAACCGCCTTTAGGTCAGACCTGGAGGAAACGGCGGATCGTAAGCCCGGAGCCCGCGGCGCCGAGTGCGAGGCCCGCCCCGAGCACCACCAGGACGTGTAGCCCGAAGGGCCAGGCGTGGACGTCGGAGGCACTCGTCAGGTGAATCAGCGGCATGAACAGCGTGCGTCCGAGCAGGAGCAGGATGATCGCCCCCACCGCGCCGGCGAGGCCGCAGAGCAGGCCCTCGATCATGAATGGTCCGCGCACGAACCAGTTGGTCGCGCCCACGAGCTTCATCACCTCGATCTCGCGTCGCCGCGAGAAGATCGAGAGGCGGATCGTGTTGGCCACAAGCAGCGTCGAAGAGACCATCAGCACTATGAACGCGATCAGCACGATCACCCAGAGGTAGTTCGCGACCGACAGCACGCGGTGGGTGATCTGGTTGCATTGCTCACCGAGCGCCGTGTTGGACGACTTCGAGCCCGGCGGCGGCGGACAGATCTTTTCCACTCCCGCCAGCGGCGGCGTGTTCGCGAGCGCCGCGAGCTTGTCGACGTCTTCGCCGCGCTTGGGGATGACCTCGAACTCGGCCGGGAACGGATTGGACGTGAGGCCCCTCGTCATCTCCGGGTTCTTCTTGCGCATGATCTGGAGCGCATCCTCCTTCGAGATGAAACGGACGGTCTTGACCCCCGGTAACGAGACCAGGCGGGCGCGCGCATCGTTGATCTGCTTGGTCGTGGCCTCTTGGTCGCAGCGCAACGGGGCGCAGAGGAACACCTTCACCAGCAGCTGGCCCTTGTAGTGGTTGCCGAGCGAGAGTGCCCAGCTGCCGAGGCCGACGACCAGGCCGAGCATGAACATCCCGATCAGGACGGTCGTCGTCGCAGCGAAGGTCGTGGAGAGGTTCGCGCCCAGCGACCGCACCGCCTCGGCGACGATCAGGCGGAAGCGGCTCATTCGGAGGTGTACCCGCCGCGGCGCTCGTCGCGCAGGAGCTTGCCCTCCTCGAGCGCGATCACGCGCTTGCGCATCTTGTCGACCATCTCCCGGTCGTGGGTGGCCATCAGGATCGTTGTGCCCGAGCGGTTGATCCGGTAGAGCAGCTGCATGATCCCGACGCTCGTGTCGGGGTCGAGGTTCCCGGTGGGCTCGTCGCAGATCAGGAGTGGCGGGTGGTTGACGAACGCGCGTGCGATCGAGACGCGCTGCTGCTCGCCGCCCGAGAGCTCGTCGGGGAGCGACGACATCTTGTGCGAGAGGCCGACGAGGTTCAGCACCTCCGGGACCTTGCGGCGGATCGAGTTCGCGTTCTCGCCCTGCACCTTGAGCGCGTAGGCGACGTTCTCGGCCGCGCTGCGGTTCGGGAGGAGCTTGAAGTCCTGGAACACGCAGCCGACGTTGCGTCTCAACAGCGGCACCTTCGAGCGCTTGAGGCGCGTCAGGTCGCGGCCGCCGACGAAGATCTTTCCCTGGGTCGGCTCGAGCTCCTTGAGCACGAGTCGGATCACGGTGGACTTGCCCGAGCCCGAGGCCCCGACGATGAAGACGAACTCGCCCTTGTCGATCACGAACGAGACGTCACGCAGAGCAGCGACGTCGGGCTCGTAGATCTTCGTCACGTTCTCGAAGACCACCATCGCCGAGCTCGAGGGAGCAGGCGACGGCGCTACGGGCTCGTCGTCGAGTACCGCTGCACCGGTGTCTATGTGCTCAAGTTCCAAGTCCTGCACTGGAAAAACCGAGGCGCGGCGTACGCTCGCGCCGGTCGGGCTGGGCTCAGAACTCTAGCTAAACCTGCGGCTAGAACACTTTTCCGGCAGCCCTCGCGAGCAGGTACTCGCGCACGAACTCGTCGAGGTCGCCGTCGAGCACCGCATGCGTGTTGCCCGTCTCGTAGTCGGTGCGGTGATCCTTGACGAGCTGGTACGGATGGAGCACGTAGCTACGAATCTGGCTGCCGAAGCCGATGTCCTGGGCCGCACCGCGTTCCTTGGCGAGCTCCTCCTCACGCCGCTCCTGCTCTTGCTCGAGGAGCCTCGACTTGAGGATGCGCAGGGCCGTCTGCTTGTTCGAGCTCTGGGAGCGCTCGTTCTGGCACTGAACGACGATCCCGGTGGGGACGTGCGTGATACGGACTGCTGAATCTGTCTTGTTCACGTGCTGGCCGCCGGCGCCGCTCGCTCTGTAGGTGTCGATGCGGAGGTCGCTCTCGTCGATCTCGACGTCGGCCTCCTCGGGCAGTAGCGGGCTGACGATCACCTGGGCGAAGCTCGTGTGGCGGCGGTGCGCCTGGTCGAACGGGCTCTGACGGACGAGACGGTGGACTCCGCGCTCCGCCTTAAGGATCCCGTAGACGTTCTCGCCGTGTACCGAGAAGGTGGCCGACTTGAGGCCCGCCTCCTCGCCGGCACTGGCCTCGAGCAGGTCCGTCCGGAAGCCGCGGCCTGCGGCCCAGCGCAAGTACATGCGCAGCAGGATCTCCGCCCAGTCCTGGGCGTCGGTGCCCCCGGTTCCGGCATGGATCGTGACGAGCGCATCGCCCGCGTCGTACTCGCCCGAGAAGAGCGCGTCCTCCTGCAGGCGGTCGAGCTCCTTGCGCAGCGGGGCGATCGAGGCCTCGATGTCGGCGGCCATGTCGCCGTCCATCGCCAGGAGCTCCTGGGCGTCCTGGTACTCCTGCGTGAGGCGGCGGTAGCGCTCGAGGCGCTTGGTCAGGCGGGCGTGCTCGGACGAGACGTGGGCCGCGTGCTGCGGGTCGTCCCAGAAGCCCGGAGCGCCGAGCTCCTGCTCCAGCTTGGCGATGCGCTGCTCCAGTTGATCAGGGTCAAAGGTAATCACGGACCCAGGCGAGCTGGGCCCCGATCTCCTGGAGCTGCTGGTCGAGCGGGACGGAAGTGGTCTGGTCGGCCATCGCGACGATGGTAGCGAGCGCGAGCGTTTTCCCCAGAAGGACATGTGCTTTCGCCCCGTACGAAAGCTGGACCGACCATCCACCCCGGCAAAAAACGGCGGCGCGTGCAGCGAGTTCCAGCGCGCGTGGCCGCTTCGGACCGGACCCGGGGTCTGACCCCGGGTTGGACAAATGGGCCGGCCGAAACGCGGGTGTCTTTGCGGGAGGGGTGGCTAAGCGCCGTGGCAGCGCTTGAACTTCTTGCCACTGCCGCACCAGCACGGGTCGTTGCGGCCGACGTTCTTCTCGCGCTCGCTCGTGACGCGCTGCTGCGTTGCGACCGAACCCCCGCCGGAGCCGATCCCGCCTGCGGTCACCGAGGCTCCGTCGCCGAGCATCGAACCCCCTCCGGCGGCCGCGATCGCCTGCGCGCCGGCGAGCGAGTCGTGCTCGTAGGCCAAGGCCCCGCCGTCGAGCCGCTGCGCAGCCTGGGCCTGCTGGAGCTCGGTCGCCTCCTCCATCTCGATCTCGGCGTGGAAGAGCGTCATCACAACCTCCTCGCGGATCGCGGCGTTCAAGTCCTCGAACATCACGTGCCCTTCGGAGGTGTACTCGACGAGCGGGTCCTTCTGGGCCATCGCGCGCAGGTGCACGCCCTCGCGCAGGTAGTCCATGTTCTCGAGGTGCTCGCGCCAGCGGACGTCGACGACCTGCAGGATCACGAAGCGCTCGACGTCCCGCATCAGCAGCTGCTCGGTCTCCGGATTGAGCCCTAGAGCCTTCTGCTTCTCCTCGTACGTGTCGTGCGCGTCCTCCTGGAACTCCTCGACGAGGGCGGCTCGATCGAGCCCGACCTCTTCGCTCAGTTCCTCCGGCGTGATGGGGTCGCTCGTCGCGTAGAGGTCCTGCATCGCCTTGCAGAGCGCTTC
Organism: Gaiellaceae bacterium; assembly: GCA_035296785.1. Taxonomy (GTDB): domain Bacteria; phylum Actinomycetota; class Thermoleophilia; order Gaiellales; family Gaiellaceae; genus AC-32. The sequence continues at coordinate 21,226 of DATHAF010000036.1, read as the reverse complement.
GAGGTCCCACTCCTCCGAAAACTCTCCGGTGGTGTACTCGGCGACGGTGCGTTCGATCACCTCGTCGATCCAGAGCATCACCTCGCTGGAGAGGTCCTCGCCCTCGAGCACGCGCCGCCGCTGTTCGTAGATCACCGTGCGCTGCTTGTTCAGCACGTCGTCGTACTTGAGGACGTTCTTGCGGGCAACGAAGTTCTGCTCCTCGACCTTCTTCTGCGCGTTCTCGATCTGGTTCGAAAGGATCTTCGCCTCCATGGGCTGGTCGTCCGGCACCTTGAAGCGCTCCATGATGTTGTAGATCCGGTCGCCTGCGAACAGGCGGACGAGCTCGTCCTTGCCGGAGAGGTAGAAGCGCGACTCGCCGGGGTCGCCCTGGCGGCCCGAGCGGCCCCGGAGCTGGTTGTCGATCCGGCGGGCCTCGTGGCGTTCGGTGCCGAGCACGTAGAGGCCGCCTAGGTCGGTGACGCCTTCGGCGAGCTTGATGTCGACGCCGCGGCCGGCCATGTTCGTCGCGATCGTGACCGCGCCCTTCTGGCCCGCGTCCGCGATGATCGCGGCCTCCTGCTCGTGCAGCTTGGCGTTCAGGACGCTGTGCGCGATTCCCTGGCGGTCGAGCAGCTGTGAGAGGTGCTCGGAAACCTCGACGGAGATCGAGCCCACCAGGACAGGCTGGCCCTTCTCGTGCCGCTCCTTGATGTCGTCGATGACCGCGTTGTACTTCGCCTCCGTGGTCTTGAAGATCAGGTCGTTCTTGTCGACGCGCGCGACGTCGACGTTGGTCGGGATCTCGACGACGTGGAGGTCGTAGATCTCGACGAACTCCTTCTCCTCGGTCTTCGCGGTTCCGGTCATCCCGGCCAGCGTTTCGTAGAGGCGGAAATAGTTCTGGAGCGTGATCGTGGCGAGCGTGACGTGCTCCTCCTGGATGCTGACGCCCTCCTTCGCCTCGACGGCCTGGTGTAGGCCCTCCGACCAGCGCCGGCCCTCCATGATCCGGCCGGTGAACTCGTCCACGATCTTGACCTCGCCGTCCTGGACGACGTAGTCGACGTCCCGCTGGAAAAGGGACTGCGCCTTCAGCGCCTGGTTCAGGTGGTTGACGAGTTGCCCGTTGCGCGGGTCGTAGAGGTTGTCGATCTTGAGCGCGCGCTCGACCTGCTCGATCGCCCCGTCCATCGGGGAGACGGTCTTGTGCTTCTCGTCGTATTCATAGTCGGCGCCCGCGTCCTCGGCGGCGTGCTTGTTGGGGTCGCCCGGCTTGGCGCCGTGACCCACGAGGCCGCGGGCGATGCGGGCGAAGTCGTAGTAGACCTGCGCTGCGACTTCGGGCTCGCCGGAGATGATCAGCGGCGTCCGTGCCTCGTCGATGAGGATCGAGTCGACCTCGTCGACGATCGCGTAGTCGTGCCCACGCTGGACCAGGCCCTCGAGCGAGACGGCCATGTTGTCGCGCAGGTAGTCGAAGCCGAACTCGGAATTGGTGCCGTAGACCACGTCGGCCGCGTAGGCGTCGCGGCGCACGTCGAAGGGCATCATGTTCTGGATGAAGGAGGCGCGCATCCCGAGGGCTTCCCACACCGGCTTCGTCCACTCGGGGTCACGCTTGGCGAGGTAGTCGTTGACGGTGACGAGGTGAGCGCTCTTCCCGCTGAGTGCGTTCAGGTAGAGCGGCTGCACTGCGACGAACGTCTTTCCTTCACCCGTCTTCATCTCGGCGATGTCGCCCTCGTGGAGGACGATGCCGCCCATCTGCTGTACGTCGAACAGGCGGATACCCATCGTGCGCTTGAACGCTTCCCGGACGGCAGCGAAGCTCTCGAAGACGAGCTCGCTGACCGGCTCGCCATTCTCGATCCGCTGCCTGAACTCGACCGTCTTGCCGGCAAGCTCGGCGTCGGAGAGCTGCTCGAACTCGGGCTCGAGCGTGCCGATGTAGGCCGCCTGCTCGGCGAGCCGCTTGAGGCGCCGCCCCTCACCGAAGCGAAGGACCTTTTCGAGCGAACCGAGTTGCTGGGCCATTCGCTCTAGGGTAGCGGCTCGGGAATGGTTCGCTCGGGCGCGTTAGAGCGCCGAGGCGGTCACTTCCCAGATGTTTCCGTCCAGGCGAGAGGCGCGGATCACGTAGGAATCGCTCTCGCGCCCTCCCAGGCGCTCGAGCTCGGGGATCGTGCCGAAGGCTCGTGCGCCGTCCACCGTGAACGCGCGCGCACCCTCGTTCGCGACGAGCTCGAGCTCATCGCCCTCGGCCTCGAACTCGGCCACCTCGACGCGGCGGGCGGCCACGGCCCACACGTTCTCGCCCTGGCGGACGGCCTCGGCTCGGTAGGGCGGCTCCACCGTCCGCTCGATTGCGTCGGCCAGAGGCCCGAGCGTGTCGGCGGGCTCGTCCTCGTCCACGACGAGGTCGCCGTTCGGCAGCGCGACGAAGTGCACCTCGTCGCCGGCCAGGCCGGGCGCCTCGGCCGAGGCCACGGCGTCCCAGCGCCGCGGTCGCGGCACCCCGTGGATGCCGGCGTTTCCCCAGTGCGGTCCCGGATCGACGATCGGCGCAGGCTCGGCTTGCTCCAGCTGGGCCTCCCGCGCGAGCTTCTTGTGCAGCGGCTCGCGCCGGAAGATCACTGCGGCTCGATCAGGCCGTAGTTCGCGTCACGGCGCCGGTAGACCACGTTGAGCTCGTTGGTCTCGTCGTTGCGGAAGACGAAGAAGTCGTGACCGATCAGCTCGAGCTGAAGCACCGCGTCTCCCGGGCTCATCGGGCCAACGGCGAATTGCTTCGTCTTCACGATCAGCGGTTCGTCCTCGTGCGGGACGACGGGAATCGTTTGCGGCCCGGGGCCGTTCGCGCGGGCGGCACGCCGTCTGCGGGAGCGCCCCTGCCTCTTGTAGCGCGTGACCTGGCGCTCGAGCTTGTCCACGAGTTGGTCGATCGAAGCCCGCATGTCGGAGGTGGCCTCGCGCGCCCGCAAGACGGGGCCGTTCGTCCAGATGGTCGCCTCCGCAACGTGGTTCTCGGCAATGGACGGATTCTTCTCCACCGCCAGCTCGAGCTCGATCCGCGGATCCGTCAGTTGCCGTTCGAGCTTGCCGAGCTTCTCCTCGGCGTAGCTGCGAATCGCGTCGCTGACCTCGAGGTTCCTGCCCTTCACCTGGAACTGCATCGGCTCTCCTTCGACGCGGGTCCTCGTGAAGAATCTAGCGGACGACCCGTGCGAACGTCACCACCTCGACGCGGCGGGCGCCGGCTTTGCGGAGTGCCGAGGCGGCTGCTGCAGCCGTCGCGCCGCTCGTATAGACGTCGTCCACGAGCGCGACCACTCGCGGCGCTTCCGAGGCAGGGGCGAACGCGCCGGCGACATTGCGCCGGCGGTCGGCAAGCGCCTGTCCGCGCTGGCGGGGAGCAGGCCGTGTGCGGATCACCAGCGGCAGCACCGGCAGTGACCAGCGCTGGCCGAGCTCTTGCGCGAGCCGCTCGGCCGGGTGATGACCACGCTGAAGACTCCGGGCTCGATCCGGCGGCACGAACGTGAGCGCGCTCGAGCTCGGTGCCGGCAGCGCGGCCAGGACGTCCGCGGCCTCGGCGGCCAGCCGGCGGAGTCCACGCTCTTTCCAAGCACGCACCAGCCGGCGGACATCGTCCTCGTATGCGACCGCGGCGCGGGCGGACGCGAACGCTAGACGACGGCCCGAGCACTCCCGGCAGCGCGCGACCGGCCATGGGGTCGGAGCGCCACAGCGGTCGCAGAAAGGCGGTTCGAGTCGCGGCAGCCTCTCGCGGCAGGCCGCGCACAACTGCTCGCCTCCCGCACCGCAGACCACACAGCGCATCGGCAGCAACAGATCCAGAAGCTTCACGTCACACCACACTCACCTCGTCTCTCGAAGGTACGAAAGAAGTCGCCACGCGTGAGTGACCTCGACGTGACGAATCTGTGCCGGTCAGCCCCGCGGAGTGAACGCGCGGTCGGCCTCGGCGAGCGTCTCTTTCGAGCCCACGTCGTACCAGCGGCCCGGAACACGCCACGCATAGACGTCCGTCCGAGGGTAGAACCACTGCACCAGCCGACCCGGCTGATCGGGATCGTTGCCCTCGGCGAGGTACTCGGCGACGAGCCCGAGCGCAGAGCGCGGGTAGAAGTAGAGCGCGATCCCCGTCAGGGTGCTGGTTGGCTGCTCCGGCTTCTCCTCGAAAAAGGTGACGCGGTCGTCATCGTCGAGCTCGATTGCGTTGTAGCGCCGGATCGCCTCCAGGTCGCCCACGTCGTAGACGCCGAGCGCCGGCGCGCCCTTCGCCTGCGCGAACTCCACGAACGGCGCAAGGCTCTCACTGAAGAGGTTGTCGCCTGCAAGCACGAGCAGGTCGTCGTCGATCTCCGCGGCTCGGATCGCCAGGTCGAGGTCGCCGATTGCACCGAGCTTCGTCTCGTCGTCGCTCGTCCCGTCGTCGAGGATCCGTACGGCGCCTGCACCGTAATCCGCCGCCCACTTTCTGAATGAACCCGCGAACTTCGAATTCGTCACTACGTGAATCTCGTCGAGCCCGGGTACCGCTTCCAGCCGCTCCAGCAGATGCTCGAGCATCGGTTTGCCGCCCACCGGCAGCAACGCCTTGGGGCGATCCCGGGTCAGCGGATAGAGCCGCGTCGCGTAGCCCGCGGCCAGGACGACGGCCTTCACGCGGCCAGTGCTACGTGCCTTCGTCCCAAGAGGCGAGGTATTTGGCCTGCTCCTCGGAGAGCTCGTCGATGGCGACGTCCATCGTCTCGAGCTTGAGCCGCGCGATCTCGGTGTCGATCTCCTGGGGCACCGGATAGACCTTCCGCTCGAGGCTGGCAGCGTTCTGGACTACGTACTCCGCCGACAGCGCCTGGTTCGCGAACGACATGTCCATCACCTGGGCCGGATGCCCCTCGGCGGCGGAGAGGTTCACGAGCCGGCCGTCTGCGATCAGATAGATGCGGCGGCCGTCCTCGAGCTTGAACTCGTCCACGAACTGCCGCAGCGTCTGCGTCTCCACGGCGAGCGCGCGCAGCGCCGGAATCTCGATCTCGACGTTGAAGTGGCCCGTATTGGCCAGGATCGCGCCGTCCTTCATCTGGAGCATGTGCTCTTCCGTGATCACCGACTTGTCGCCGGTGGCGGTGACGAAGATGTCGCCGACCTGCGCCGCCTTGTCCATGGGCAAGACCTGAAAGCCGTCCATCGCAGCCTCGAGTGCGCGCAGCGGGTCGACCTCGGTGACTACGACGTGTGACCCCATGCCCTTCGCCCGCATCGCAACTCCGCGCCCGCACCAGCCGTAGCCGGCGACGACGAATGTGCGGCCGGCGAGCAGGATGTTGGTCGCCCGCACGATGCCGTCGATTGTCGACTGCCCAGTGCCGTAGCGATTGTCGAACATGTGCTTCGTGAGCGCGTCGTTGACGGCGATTACCGGGAAGCCGAGCGCGCCGTCCCGCTCCAAGGCCTTGAGGCGGATCACGCCGGTGGTCGTCTCCTCGGTCGCCCCGATGATGTCTCCGAGCTGCTCGCGCCGGTGCGAGTGGAGAACCCCGATCACGTCGGCGCCGTCGTCCATCGTGAGCTGCGGCTTGTGATCCACTGCGGCTTCGATGTGCTGGTAGTAGGTGTCGTTGTCCTCGCCCTTGATCGCGAAGACCGAGATGTCGAACTGCTCGACGAGCGCGGCGGCCACGTCGTCTTGAGTCGAGAGCGGGTTCGAGGCGCAGAGCACGACCTCTGCGCCGCCGTCCTTGAGCGTGCGCATCAGGTTCGCGGTCTCGCTCGTCACGTGCAGGCAGGCGGAAACCCGGTAGCCCGCGAGGGGCTGGTCGCTCGCGAAGCGGTCGCGGATCGCCGAGAGGACCGGCATCTGCCGGTCGGCCCATTCGATCCGGCTAGCGCCCTCGGCCGCGAGCCCCAGGTCCTTGACGTCGAAACGCTTCGTGGTTGCCACGGGCGGCAGTGTAATCAGAGAACCCGGATCCTCGGCGAAGGCTACTCGCCGGTGCGCCCGTAGCGGTCCTCGAGCCGGACGACGTCGTCGAGCTGTGGCGTGGAGGCCTCCAGAATCGTCGTGTCCTCGACCGCCGTCAGGCGGTGCACCGTTCCCGGCGGGAAATGGAAGGCTGCCCCCGGACCGACCACCTCGTTGTTCAGGATGCGCTCGCCGGGAGCGCCGAGCTCCAGCTTCGCGCGGCCCTCGAGGATGTACCAGGCCTCGTCCTTGACGTTGTGGAACTGGAGGCTGATCGACTCGCCGGCTTTGACGAAGAGGATCTTGCCGGCGTAGCCGTCGGTGACCGCCCAGATCAGCTCATGGCCCCACGGCTTGTCCACCTTCTCGGGCTCGGATGCAAATTTGTCCAGCCCGCCGAGGTTCGGAGAGGTCAAATGATCATGCCCCGCCACGAGCCGCGCGAACCTACCACCCTCGGGCTACACATGCGAGCCTCCCGGCCACGCCGGGTTGTCGGCTAGAAAGTCGTTCGCGATCCGCAAGTCCTTCGGCGTGTTCACCGTCAGCCAGATCCCCTCGTGCCGCAACGCGCGCAGACGGCCCTCCGCGGCGAGCTCGGGGAAGGTCGTGGTCTCGTGATCGCCCCGCTCGGGGAGACGCTCGAGCGCCTCCTCGCCGAGGACGTAGATGCCGCAGCTGACCCAGTGCTCGAGGCGCGGAGCCTCGCGGAAGCCGGTCACGAGGTCGTCTTCGAGCTCGACGATTCCGAACGGCGAGCGCAGCGGCACGACGCTGATCGTCGCTGCTCCGCCGCGACCCTTGTGGAGCGCGAACAGCTCGGCCAGGTCAACGTCCACCAGCTCGTCGCCGTTCAGGGCGAAGAGGTCGCCGTGCTCCTGCCGTCGGGTGGCGGCGAGGCGAATACCGCCGCCGCGGCCAAGCGGCTCGGACTCGGGGACGGTGACGATCTCGGGGCCGATGTTGCCTAGAGCGGTGGCAAACAGCTCCTCCTGCCCGGCCGCGCAGCTGACCAGGACGCGCTCGACGCCGGCCGCCGCGAGCTGCTCGACCTGGTAGGCGGCAAGCGGGCGTCCGCCGACCTCCACGAGCGCTTTCGGCCGACCGGCCGCGGCGTCGCCTAGACGCTCCGCCTTGCCCCCCGCCAAAATGATTGCTTCCACCTAGGGCGCGGCTTGCGGTGCCATCAGGAGGAACGTACTGCGCTCATGTGTCCGTCTGAAATGAGCGATCGACCCGACTGAGTCATCCGAAACCGCCACTAGGCCTCGAGCTGGTGCTCGCGCTCCTCGGTTTCCGGAAGGGAAGCGAGGGGCGAGGAGGCCCGGCCAATTCCCTCGTAGTCGAAGCCCGCCGAGCGCGCCTGCTCCGGGTCGAGGAGGTTGCGGCCGTCCAGGATCAGAGGCCGGCGCATGGCGGTTCGCACCTCCTCCGAGGCAAGCGTCTTCAGCTCGTCCCACTCGGTGACGATCACCGCGGCGTCCGCTCCGGTGACCGCGTCGAGCACGCTGTCGCAGAAGGTGACGCCCTGGAGCACATTGCTCGCGTCGGCAACCGGGTCCCAGGTGCGCACCTCGGCGCCTTCGGCGAGCAGCCGCGAGGCGAGCACGAGCGACGGCGCCTCGCGCAGGTCGTCGGTGTTCGGCTTGAAGGCGAGCCCGAGCAGCGCGATCGTCTTGCCGCGCAGCTTGCCCAGGTGCTTCTCGAGCTTCCCGATCACGCGCCGCTTCTGCAGCTCGTTCACCTCGATCACCGCGTTCAGGAGCTGGAAGTGGTAGCCGGAGTTCGACGCCAGCTGTTTGAGAGCGACGCCGTCCTTCGGGAAGCAGCTTCCGCCCCACCCGATCCCGGCGCGCAGGAAATGCGGCCCGAGCCGGTGGTCGAGGCCGATGCCCTTGGCAACCTGCTCGACGTCTGCGCCCGTTGCCTCGCAGACGTTGGCGATCTCGTTGATGAAGCTGATGCGTGTCATCAAGAAGGCATTGGCGGCGAGCTTGATCATCTCGGCCGAAGCGACATCGGCCCGCACGATCGGAGCGTCGAGCGGCTCGTAGAGCGCGGCCACCGCGCCTGCATCGGCTTCGGTGAAGGCGCCGACGACGAGGCGGTCCGGGCTCATGAAGTCGCGGACGGCGCTTCCCTCGGAGAGGAACTCTGGGTTGGAGACGTAGCCCACGTGCGCGAGGCCACGCGCGTCGAGGGCCGACCGAACCGTCTCGCCGGTGCCGACCGGCACCGTGCTCTTCATCACCAGGATCGCCCGCTCCTCGAGGCTGGGCAGATGGTCGACCACGGTCCACACCGCGGAGAGATCGGCGTCGCCCGAGTAGGTGGGCGGCGTGCCAACGCAGACGAACATGATCGGGGCCGAGACGACCTCGTCGAGCTCGGTGGTGAAGGTCAGCCGCTCGCCATTGCGCTCGAGGAGCTCGGCCAGCCCCGGCTCGTGCAAGGGCAGATGGCCGGCCTGCAGCGCCTCGACTCGCTCGGGAAGCACGTCGCGAACGACCACCTCGTGCCCGAGCTCGGCAAAGCAGGCGCCGGTGACGAGACCGACCCAACCGGCTCCGAACACCCCGATTGCAGGCTTTTCTCCGCTCATCACGCGGAGCAGACTATCGGGCCATCGGGCGCAGGCCTCGAGCAATCGCCAGCATCGTCTCGTTCGAGAGCGAATCGAGCAGGGTGTTCACGACCCAGTACGTGGCCCCGTTGTCGCGCAGCACGACCATGTGCAGGTGCGAGGCCGAGTAGTAGAGATCGAAGGTGCGACCACCCACCTTCTGCGTGAGGCTCTTGTCGGCGAGCGCGGGCGCATCGGCCCAGCGCGTCATCTGGATGCCCCAGTACTCGTTCGCGCCGAAGCGGTAGGTGAGCCGGAGCGCCGGCTGGCCGCCGAGCACGTACACGCGCGACGGCGTCTCGCCGGGCCCGTCGTCGAGGTAGGAGCTGCGCTCGAGCACGGTCGGCACCTCGAGCCGGAACGGCAATCGCTTCCGGAGCTTGAAGAGCGTCGAGCGCGTCTCGCCCGGGTCGCGGCGGATGTTCGGAGGCTTCTTCGTCGGCCGCTGGGGGATGACGATCGGCGCGAGCTGGTCGTGGAAGGTCGAGCCGACCACGACCACGAGCAGCGCGCCGTTCGAGAGCGGCGCGATCTTCGCCGGCATCGGCTCGACGTCGGCGCTCCCTACGAGACGCGCAACCTGCTCGGCGCCGACCTTCCCGTCGCCGGGCCGCGTGGGGTCGTAGTAGATCTTCGAGTGGAAGTAGTTCCAGTTCGGCGCGTTGGCCGGCTGGTTCCCCGGCGGAAGCAGCGTCGTGTAGCCCTTCTGCCCGAGCCGGTAGCTCGCGTTCGAGGCCGAACCGGCGCGACCGTTGCCGTTCAAAACCGTCAGGGTCACCTTCGCCGGCGCGAGCGTCCGCTGCTGGTTGCGGCGGATCTTCTTCCCGAGGGCCACCTCGGTCGCGGAGGTCGCGGCCTCGACGTCCGGGTTGAGGAAGCTCTGCACGGCCTCGTCGACGTTCGTTGAGTCCGTGGTGAGCTCGTTCTCGCCGACCAGCCCCTGGAGCTTGACCTGAAAGACGTGTCCGGGAGGCAAGCCGTAGGCGAACTTCGCGTAGCTGTAGACCGTGCTGACGGAGAACTCCTTGCCGCCGCCGACGCCGATCTCGAGGTACTTGTGGTGAGAGATCGTGTTCACGATTCGCACCAGGCTGTCGGGGCCGATCGACTTGGCGATCCGCTGGCGCGCAGCCGAGACGAACTGCTGCTGGCGCGCGAGCCTGAAGACGTCGGAGTCGGTGTGCCGGAAGCGAACGAAATCGAGCGCCTGCTTGCCGGTCATGCGCTGATAGCCGGGCTGGAGATCGATGTTCGCGTAGTTGGTCGATCCTGTGCCGATGTTCTTGTTGTAGTAGCGGCGGTCGATGTCCATCCAGACACCACCGAGCTTGTTCACAACCGCGATGAACCCGAGGAAGTTGACGCTGATCAGGTAGTTGATCGGCAGGTTGGTGTAGTGCCGCACCGTCTCGAGCGCCCCCGTCGAGCCGCAGTAGGCATACGCGCTGTTGATGCGCCCCGTGCCGCTCGCAACGGCCGGGCCACCTCCCGACGGCGGGCAATAGAGCGGCACGATCAGGTCACGCGGGAACGAGAGCAGCGAGATCGTCTTCGTGACCGGGTCGGCCCGGATCAGCATCATCGTGTCGGAGCGAGAGGGCAGGCCTTGCTCGCCGGCCCGGTGGTCGTACCCGATCACCAGTGAGATCGCGGCGTGCTTCGCGTCGGGAACCTCGTCGAGCCGCGCCTGGGCGCGCTTGGCGTCGGCCGAGTGGGCCTGGAGGGCCGCGGCGCTCTCGTGCGCCCACAGGTAGAAGCCGCCGACGAGCCCTACGGCCAGCATCAGCACGGTCAAGAGCAGCCAGGCGAAGAAGCGGCCGATCTGCGCCGCGAGTCCGCGCCGCGGGGGCGGCGGCTGGCGATAGAGCGTGACCGGCGTCAGCGAGCCGGGCGGCAGGACCGCGTGACCGTTGCCGTTGAGCTCGGCGCCGCGGCCGATTCCTCTCTTGAGCGTGGTCCGCATCAGGAAAAAACGAAAACGCCCTGGGAGGCGTTCGCCGCGGGCAGGATAGCCGACGCCCCGGAAGAACTAGGGCACTAGGTGGAGGCGTGGGCGTGGTTGAGCGCCTCTTCGGCCAGGCGCGTGCCCTCGACCATCGCCTGCAGCTTCTCGTAGGCGACGTCCCAGCTGCGCGTGCGCAGGCCGCAGTCGGGGCAGACCTGGATCCGAGCTGGGTCGCCGAAGACCTCGACCGCATAGAGGATCCGGTCGCGCACGAGCTCGGAGGGCTCGATGAAGTCGGTGTGGATGTCGAGCACGCCAAGGCCAAGGATCGGGTCGTACGGCAGGTCGCGGAACTTCGAGATCACCTCGTACCCGGGCCGGTCTGCCCCGGAGGTGCCGAGCTCCGTTCGGTCGTAGTTGGCAAAGCCAACGCAGTACTGGCGGCAGCCGCCCATGCCCTCGATCGCCGGGAAGAAGAGGTCGTAATCGGAGAAGCAGAGGTGCGTCGAGAACATGCAATCGAGATCTTCGACGCTGACGTTGAAGCTCTCGACGAAGAGGTCGAGCTCGTCCTCCTCGGTCGAGGCCCCGGGCTCGTCGATCTGGATCCAGGTTGCGCCCAGGTCGATCAGCGCCTCCAGGTTTGGGCGGATCAGGTTGCGCGCGATGTCGAGCGTCAGCTCGCGGCGCGCCTCGATCTCCTGTGACCGGCCGTAGCCTGCGCCGAGGCGACCCTCCTTCGGCGTGTGGTGCTCGTCGTACGACCAGACGGCGAGCGTGTATGCCCCGGTGACCGGGATCTTGAGCTGATGCTTCGCCACCGACTGCAGGAACGAGAACTCGTCGTTGTGGTACGGCGCCGCCAGGCCGACCGGGCCGACCGCCGCGGACTTCGAGTAGTACTTGTTGTCGAAGCTGCGGACGGTGCCGCGGGGCTCGAAGCCCTTCGCGTGCTCGATCGCCCAGGCGTACATCTCGCTGCGCAACTGCTCGCCGTCCCAGATCACCTCGACGCCGGCCGACTCCTGCAGGCGCACGCAGTAGCGGCTCGACCAGCGGGCGATCTCCTCGAGGTCCGCGCCGCCACGCTGTAGTGACTCGACCAGCTCCCGGTGCCCCTCGACACCGACCTTTTCGCCCCACGTGCGCGCGTGCTCGATGTCGCTCTCGTCGAGCTCGCGCCCGAGCGCGCTCTTCGTCAGCCAGGGCGGCTTGGCGAGCGAGCCGATCTCGTGGGTCAGGAACTTGATATCACTCATGCCGCGGCTTCCGTTGTAGCGGTCCGGGCGTTGCCCAGGCGGGCGAGCTTCTCGCGCGCGATTCTTTCCGAGACGTACTGCAGGTCGCCGTTCGGCACGAGCGCGATTCTCTCCGCGCGCTCACCGAGGCGCTGCGCGAAGGCCGCGAGCTCGCGCGGTTCTTCGAGCAACGAGCTGCGCGCGTCCACGACGCCGGCGAGCAGCAGCTTCGGGAAATCCTCCGGCACGTCGGTCAGATGCGTACCGTAGAAGTCGACCCCGATCCCTTCCACGGGGAGGTCGGCCGCGCCTTGCTCGAGCAGCCGGCGCGCATCGCCGAACGTGAACCAGACCGCGACCCTGGGTCCGCCCCCGAGGCTCTCGAGCGCTTCAGCGAGGCCGTCGAGGCCGGCCCCCTCTTCGCGTGCGAGGAACGGCTCTGCCAGCACCACGAGCTCGGCGTCCAGCGCCTCGATCGCCGGCTTGAGCACGCCTTCGGCCATTGTCTTCGGAGTGACTCCGGTGCCGTGGGAGAGCGCAAAGGGCGACGGCAGCGTGACGAGCCGCGGGCCGTCAAGGGGGAAGACGTAGCGCTCGTCGAGTGGCGCCCCGAGCTTCGGCACGGCGGTGGACGCCTTGGGCGCGCGGTAGAAGGTGTTCGTGTCGAGGAAACGCGTGAGCGCACCGGTCTCCAGGCCGTCGGCTGACTCGACCAGAGCGCGGAAGTGGTCCTGCCAGCTAAGCATTCCGTCGGCGAGCAGATCGAGCCCGGCCTCCTGCTGTCCCGAGACGAAGGCCGCGCGGTCGCGCTCGACCTGGGAGTCCACGGCCTCCTGCGTCGTGCGCCCCCGATCGAGGTCGCGCGTCGCCTGAACGAGCTCCTCGGAGCGCGGGTAGAGCCCGGGGATGAACGCCTGTAGCTCAGCCACGACCCGACACGGCCAGCTGGTTCTCCGCATGCCGGACGCGTTGCTCGAGCTGCCAGCGGTCGGCGTCCGACTCGCCGCGATCGAGCCGCTCGAGCTCGGCGCGTGCCTCCTCGAGCTGCTCCGTCGCGCGGGCATCGTCGATCTCCCGAGCCTCGACGGCGTCGTCCACCAGCGCGAGCGCCCGGTCCTGCTCGACCTTGAAGAAGCCGGGGCCGGTGGCGAACTCGAGGATGTCTTCGGTGGCCCGGTCGCGGTAGATCCTGGTCGAGCCGGCCTTCAGCATCGCCACCAGAGGCGCATGGCGAGCCAGGACGCCGATCTCACCGGCGTCACCGGGCACGATCAGCATTTCGACCTCTCCCTCGAATGCCGCCCCTTCGGGCGTCACGAGGGAGAGCGCGAACGTCCTCCCCTCGGCCACTACGCGGGAACTGCCTCGGCCTCGGCGTCCGCCGTGTCTTCAGGGGCTTCCGCGGCCTCGGGCTCGGGCTCGGGCTCGCTCTCATCGCCCTTGCCCTTGGCCACGGCCTCCTCGATCGTGCCGACCATGTAGAAGGCCTGCTCGGGCAGGTCGTCGTGCTTGCCGTCGAGGATCTCCGTGAAGCCGTTGATCGTCTCCTCGAGGCGCACGAACTTGCCTGGCTGGCCGGTGAACGCCTCGGCCACGAACATCGGCTGCGAGAGGAAGCGCTCGATCTTGCGCGCCCGCTGCACGATCAGCCGGTCCTCGTCGGAGAGCTCGTCCATCCCGAGGATGGCGATGATGTCCTGCAAATCCTTGTAGCGCTGCAGCACCTCCTGCACCCGAGTCGCGGTCTCGTAGTGCTCCGGCGAGACGACATCCGGCTGGAGCGCGCGCGAGGTGGAGTCGAGCGGGTCGATCGCAGGGTAGATCCCCTTCTCGGAGATCGGTCGCGAGAGCGTGATGAACGCGTCGAGATGGGCGAACGTGTTCGCCGGCGCCGGGTCGGTGAGGTCGTCGGCCGGCACGTAGATCGCCTGTACCGAGGTGACAGAGCCCTGGCGCGTCGAGGTGATCCGCTCCTGGAGCTGGCCCATCTCGGTCGCGAGCGTCGGCTGGTAGCCAACCGCGCTCGGCATCCGGCCCAGCAGCGCCGAGACCTCGGAGCCTGCCTGGACGAAGCGGAAGATGTTGTCGATGAAGAGCAGGACGTCGCGGCCCCCACCCTCGTCGCGGAAGTACTCGGCCATTGTCAGCCCGGACAGGCCGACGCGCAGGCGGGCGCCCGGGGGCTCGTTCATCTGGCCGAAGACGAGCGCGGTCGAGCCGATCACGCCCGACTCGGTCATTTCGAGCCAGAGGTCGTTGCCCTCGCGCGTGCGCTCCCCAACGCCGGCGAACACGGAGTACCCCTCGTGCTCCTGCGCAACGTTGCGGATCAGCTCCTGGATCAGCACGGTCTTGCCGAGCCCGGCGCCGCCGAAGAGACCGACCTTGCCGCCGCGCACGAAGGGCGCGACCAAATCGATCACCTTGATGCCGGTCTCGAAGATCTCCATCGTCGGCTGGAGCGACTCGAAGGTCGGCGGGTCGCGGTGGATCGGCCAGCGCTCGGCCTCCGCCGCCAGCTCGTCGCCCTCATCGATCGTCTCGCCGAGGACGTTGAAGAGCCGTCCGAGCGTCTGCTCGCCGACCGGGACGCTGATCGGGGCGCCGGTGTCGATCACGTCGACACCGCGCGGGATCCCGTCCGTCGCGTCCATGGCAACCGCTCGAACCCGGTCATCGCCGAGGTGCTGCTGCACCTCCGCGATCAGGTCGACCGCCGGTCCCTCGGGGCGCTCGGGGAGCTGGATCCGCAGCGCCGAGTAGATCTGAGGCAGTTGCTCGGTGAAGAGAGCGTCGATCACGACGCCCTTGATCTCGATGATCTTGCCCACGTTCTGGCCGTTCTTTTGGTCAGGCATGCGTCTCCTGGAGAGGTGGCTCGGGTGCGTTGCGGAGGCGGCGTCGCAGCCGCCGACCCAGCGTCGTGAGTCTATCGAAGCGCACGTCGTCTCGATCCTCTACCGGTAGAGGGCGACCGTCCTCCAAGAGCGCCGCCACCCGGGCGGCGTGATCGAGGCTTCAGACGTACGAGCTGACGAGTGAGGGAATCATCGAGCTACTACCGTAGTCGCTCGAGCGGGGCTGACGTTACGTCGGCTTCTTACCGCTGCGGGCCAGGGCGAGCGACGCCTTCGGCGCGTTCGCGGTAGCGCGAATCTGGTGCATCAGCTGGACGTCCTGCGAGTGGAAGTCGTCGGCGCGGATCAGCGCCTCGAGGTTCACGTTCGGGCGGGCCTGGTTCGGGTGCGACTGCAGCGAACCGACCAGGCCGGCTGTCGCAGCCACGGCCGCGGCAGCCACGGCGGCTGCACCTTGAAGTGCGTGCGCGGGGACCCTGCGCCTCGACGGCAGCGAGACCGGATGCGGCAGCGCCTCAAGCGGTTCCAGCCGCAAGCGCGTGACGATCTCGGCCAGCTCGATCGCGTAGGCGCGGCACGCGTCACACCGCTCGAGATGCGTCTCGAGGAGCGCGCGCTCGAAATCCGAGAGCTCGCCGTCGAGCGAACGCGATGAATACTCGCGCGCGCGGTCGCAAACCCGGTTCTGTGCCCTCAGTTCTCGCATATCCGTTCTGACGCCTATCCCTGCTCGAAGTTAGGGAACCTTTCTGCAGACTAGAACAAGCTATAGCGGGTGTCGGCTGCAAAGCCAAGAAGGATGAGCACGAATCCGAGCACGACGTAGATGGCGGACATGTTGATCGTCTCCTCGCGCTCTTCCGGGGTCGCCCAGCGGACGAAGCGCGAGCCGAAGAGCGGCGCCCCGAAATCACTCTTCAGGCGCACGGGGCCGCGGTTGCCGACGAAGAAGCCGGACACGAGCCAGAACGAGCCCACGAGATAGAAGCCGATCGCAAGCGAGCGGGTGAGCGATGCCCCCATCAGCAGTCCGATCACCAGCGAGCCGATCGCCGTCAGCGCGGCCGCGAGCACGATCAGGACGAGCAGGCGCCGTAGCGCCGCGAGCAGGTAGGGCCTCAGCCCGCGGCCGGCGTCGGCGTCGGCGTCGGCGTGGTCGTCGACGATGCTCCGCGCCTCATTTCCTCGTCCGTCATCGGCCATTTCTCGAGAGGGTAGTGGCACGCGGCGAGGTGGCCGCTGCCGAAATCCTTCAACGGTGGAGTCTCGACGTCGCAGTGCCCCTCGTGGAAGCGCGGGCAGCGTGGGTGGAACCAGCATGCGGAGGGCGGGTTGATCGGATTGGGAACGTCGCCCTCGAGCACGATCCGCTTGCGCTTGCGTCCGAGCTCGGGATCGGGGATCGGCACCGCAGACATCAGCGCGCCCGTGTACGGATGCTTCGGCGTGCTGTAGAGCTGCTCTCGTGACGCGAGCTCCACGGTGTGCCCCAGGTACATCACGAGCACCCGGTCCGAGATGTGGCGGACGACGTTGAGGTCGTGGGCGATGAAGACGTAGGTGAGCCCGAAGTCGCGCTGGAGGTCCTTGAGCAGGTTGAGGATCTGCGCCTGCACGGACACGTCGAGCGCGGAGACCGGCTCGTCGCAGACGATCAGCTTCGGGTTGACCGCGAGAGCGCGCGCGACGCCGATGCGCTGGCGCTGCCCGCCGGAGAACTCGTGGGGAAAGCGGTTGTAGTGCTCCGGGTTGAGCCCGACCACCTCGAGCAGCTCCTGGACGCGGCGCTTGACCTCGGCCGCGGTGCCCAGCTTGTGCACCTCGAGGGCCTCGGCGACGATGAAGCCGACTCGCTTGCGCGCGTTCAGCGACGCGTACGGGTCCTGGAAGATCATCATCATCTCTCGCCTGATCGGCCGCAGCTGCGCGCGGGAGAGCGTCGTGATGTCGCGGCCGTCGAAGACAACGCGGCCGCCGGTCGGGTCGAGCAGGCGCATGATGCAGCGGGCCATCGTCGACTTGCCGCAGCCGGACTCGCCGACGACGCCGAGGGTCTCGCCCTCGTTCACGGTGAAGGAGACGCCGTCCACTGCCTTGACCGCGCCGACCTGCTTCTGGAAGACGATCCCGCGCGTGACCGGGAAGTGCTTCTTCAGGTCGTCGACGACGAGAAGCTCGGCGCCGCTGCCGGTCGAGTTTGTCGACACCTAGCCCGCCTCCGCCATCATCCCGGCGAGCAGTTTCTGGGCCTCCCGCTCCTTGGTCTCCTCGTCCAGGTGACAGGCCTGAAGGTGGTCGCCGTGGTCCGCGGCAGGCATCAGCTGCGGCTCCTGCTCTTTGCAGATATTCATCACGTAGGGGCAGCGCGGGTGGAAACGGCAGCCTCGGGGCGGGTTGAGCAGCGACGGAGGCTGGCCCTTGATCTGCACGAGGCGCTCCACGTCGGCGTTGAGCCGTGGGAGCGAGCCCAGCAACCCCCAGGTGTACGGGTGCTGCGGGTGCTTGAAGATCGTCTCTGCCGACCCCTGCTCGACGACCTTGGCGGCGTACATCACGATCACGTCGTCCGCGACCTCGGCGACGACGCCCAGGTCGTGCGTGATCATCATGATCGCGCTGCCGAAGTCCTGCTGCAGGCGCATCATCAGGTCGAGGATCTGCGCCTGGGTCGTCACGTCGAGGGCCGTGGTGGGCTCGTCGGCGATCAGCAGGTCGGGGTCGTTGACGAGCGCCATCGCAATCATTACGCGCTGACGCATTCCCCCGGAAAACTGATGCGGGTAGTCGTCGATGCGGCGCTCCGGCCGCGGGATCCCGACCGCCTTGAGCAGCTCGAGCCCTCGCGCACGCGCCTGTTTCTTCGTCACGTCCCTGTGCAGCAGGACCGCCTCCGAGAGCTGTTGCCCGATCGTGTACACGGGGTTCAGGGAGGTCATTGGGTCCTGGAAGATCATCGCGATCTTGTCGCCGCGCAACTCCCGGAGCTTGCTCCCCGAGGTGTGGAGGATGTCGTCGCCGTTGAAGAGCACCTCGCCACTCGAAATCGTGTTGATCTTCGGGTTCAGGCCCATGATCGTCAGACACGTGACGCTCTTGCCGCAGCCGGACTCGCCGACGATGCCGAGCGTCTGACCCTTCTCGACGGAGAAGTTGACGCCGTCGACGGCCTTGACGATGCCGTCGTCGGTGCGGAAATGCGTCTTCAGGTCGCGAACCTCGAGCAGGGACATGCGTCTGAGCCTCAGGCCAGCCTGATTCGGGGATCGATCCAGGCGTAGAGGAGATCGACGACGAGGTTGAAGATGATGATCGCCAGGGTGGAGAAGACCACGATTCCCTGCACGGTTGGGAGATCGAGCGCGTTCAGCGCTGTGATGGCGGTTCGGCCGAGGCCCGGAAGGTTGTAGATCGTCTCGGTGAAGACGGCGCCGCCGAGGGCGAGGCCGATGTCCATGCCGAGCATCGTCACCACCGGCAGAAGTGCGTTCCGCAGCACGTGCACGCGCACGACGCGACCCTCGGTCGCGCCCTTTGCGCGCGCGGTGCGCACGTAGTCCTCGTTCAGCGCTTCGAGCACGTTGGCCCTGATCATGCGCACGTAGAGCGCGGCGAACAAGACGGCGAACGTCATCCAGGGCAGGATCATGTGGTAGGCCCACTGCACTGGCCCGCCGCACTCGGAGCCGACCGAGGGGTTGACGAAGTCGCAGTAACCCGAGATCGGCGTGATGTGCCACCGATAGCCGAAGAAGTAGCTGAAGATCAGCCCGATCCAGATCGGGTGGGCGGAGACACCGATCAGGACGAACGTCATCGAGGCGCGATCTAAGAGCGATCGCGGGCGTAACGCCGACAGGATTCCGATCGGAAGGGCAATGAGCATCCACGCGATCGCTCCGCCGAACACGAGCGAGGCGGTCACGGGAGCGGCTTTCTTCACCTCCTCGTTGACCGATTCGCGGTTCGCGAAAGAGCGGCCGAGGTCCTGGTTGACCACGAGCCGCTTGAGGAACCGCAAGTACTGGATGTAGACGGGCTTGTCGATCCCGAGGTAGTGACGGGCGCGCAGGATCATCTCGGGCGTGGGGTTCTTGCCGGCGACTGCGCGTGCCGGGTCGGCCGGGATGATGAAGAAGATGATGTAGGTGACGACGGTGACGGCGAGGAACAACACGACCGCCCAGAGCAACCTTCGGATGATGTAGTGAATCACCGGGTCTTGGACCTCTTCACCGTCACTTGCGGCGGAACTCTAGCGCAGCTTGGCTTGCCAAAAGGAGAAGAGGCGCCGGCAGAGCCGGCGCCTCTATCTCGTGGTCGATCGGTGTTACTTGATGCAGACCGCGTTCAGGTTCATCGCACCGTAGATCGGCTGGTACGACCAACAGCCGACGCGCTTCGAGGTGAACTCCCTGACCGTGCGGAAGAAGAGAGGCGCAATCGGAGCCTGCTGCTTCATCACGTCGCGGTCGATCAGAGCCCACGCGGCGTAGCGCTTGGAAAGGTTCGAGATACGACCGGCTGACTGCATCCTCTTGTTGAATCCTGCGTGGTTGAAGTAGGAGTTGTTGTTGTTGTTCTCGGCCTGGATGTTGCGGCCGTCGAGCAGGATGTCGATGAAGTCGACCGGGTCGGGGTAGTCCGCACCCCAGGCCTGGAGATCGAGATCGAAGGGCTCACCGCGGTGGCCCTCCTTCGCGATCCGGACGGCGAAGGGGAACGTCTTGAGCGTGGTGTTGATGCCGATCTTCGAGAGGTCAGCCTTGATCAGCTGCATGATCGCAATCGAGACCGGGCTGGTGCTGCCGTAGAAGACGGTGCTCGCGCACTTCTTCGGGTTGAGGGACCTCGCCTTGGCCAGGTTCGGCCGGCCCGTCGGGTAGATCTTCCAGTTCTTGAAGCCCGGCATCGTGGGCGGAAGAATCTGGTCGGTCGGGGTTCCTGCGAACGCGCCACGCTGAGCGAGCGTTGCGGGCCTGTTCATGAGGTAGTTGACCGCCTGACGCGTGCGGACGCCGATCCCGGAGTTGCCGTTGAAGCAGGAGTGGTTCTTGATGCCCTCACCCTTCGACCCGTAGGTCGTGTTCATGGTGAGGTAATCGGTGACCACACCCGGGCTGACGTGGTACTGCTTCGGGTACTTGTTGTGCAGCTCGACGTGAGCGGTCGGCGGGACTCCGAACATGTCGTAGTCGCGCTGGTTGCTCCGAACCTGAAGGAGGCTCGTGTCGAGGTTCGTGTTCACGCTGATCGTGATCGTGTTTGGATTGTGCGGCCGTGTGCCCTTGTAGAACTTGTTGCGGCTGAGCACCACGCTGCGTCCGACGTCACGCGCAGAGATGTAGTACGGACCGCCGGAGGCGGGCGTCTTCACACCGTTCGGGTCGAACGGCGTCTTCTTGGAGATCGCCATGAAGAACGGCATCGACACGATCGAGGCAAAGTCGGGCCTCGGGTGCGTGAGGTTGATGATGAGCGTGTACTTGCCCCTCGCCACCACCGACTTGAGGTCGTCGAGGAACGCAGCCGCCGGTGAGTTCATCTTGGCGCTGGTCGCCCGTGCGAACGCGAGCTTGAAGTTCGCCGCAGTGACGGCCTCGCCGTTGCTCAGGCGAAGTCCCTTGCGGAGCGTGAAGGTGTACCTCTTGCCATTCAGCCCAACCCGCGGGAACGCCGTAGCGGCCTCGGGGAAGAGCGTTGCCTTCGTCTCCCGCCAGTTGAGGAGCTTGAGGGCGGTGGCGTACTCGACCTGCCACCCCGTCGACTCGTAGTCGAGCGCCGGATCGGTGAACTCCAGATCCGTCGTCGAGAGATTCACTCGGAGCGTGCCCCCCACTTTCGAAGCCGAGCCCTTGCTCTGCGAAGCACTGCTTGCCGTACCGGCAAACGACGCAGCAACAAGAAGCCCGACCCCGATCATGGCAGTCACGATCGAGATCCACAGTTTCTTGTGCATGTGACTCCTTTCCTACGCCAGCGCGGAGTCGCTGGCCTGGACGCTTTACGCCTCAGCCCGTGAGACGCCGTGCCTGGGGAATAGTTAGAAAAGTGTGACTAGTGGGATGAACGCGGGTCGAAGGCGTCGCGAAGTCCGTCGCCGAGAAGGTTGAACGCCAATGTGGTGACGAGCAGTGCCGCGCCCGGCCAGATCATCAGCCAGGGCTGGGCCAGGTAGTACTCGGGCGCCGTCGAGAGCAGGTTGCCCCAGCTCGGCACCTCGAGCGGAATTCCGATTCCGAGGAACGACAGCCCGGCCTCGAGCAGGACGTTCTGGGCCACGATCAAGGTCGAGTAGACGATGATCGGCGCGACCAGGTGCGGCAGCAGATGCGAGCGGATGATCCGTGCGTCGCTCGCGCCGAGCATGCGCGCGGCCTCCACAAATTCCTTCTCCCGGAGGGACAGCACCACCGCCCTGATGATCCTCGCCGGGTAGTACCAGCCGAAGATGCCGATCACGATGGTCAGGGTGAACACCCCAGGCTGGAGGAAGCCGAAGGTGACGTGGTTGAGCCGGTCGCCGACGGTGCTGGCGAGCGCGATGATGAAGAGCAGTACCGGGAACGCCATCACGACCTCCGTGATGCG
>DATHAF010000035.1:0-2153 GCA_035296785.1 Gaiellaceae bacterium | reverse complement strand
GCGTGGCGCTCGGAGCTGCCCCGGAGGCCCTCAGGTGGGACAACGGCGCCTTCGTGGCGGAGGGGGACGGCGCCCAGGCCCAGACGATCGCGGATCTCGCCCTCTATGCGCATGGTACGGGCGCGCTGCCGCCGGGCGTCGAGGGTGGGCTCGACGCGCAGACCGTCTACCGCGACTAGGCGCCGTGCGGCCTGGTCTCGACCGCGACCTCCACCTCGTCCGCGACCCTGAGCGTCCCGAACAAGGCGGTGTACGGCTTCATCCCCCAGTCGGTCTGCCTGACGACGGCCGTGCCGAAGAGCCTGCCGTCGTCTCCAGCTACGAGTTCGAAGCTGATCGGACGGCGGCGCCCGGCAAGCTCAAGCTCGCCGGTCACGGTGCGGGGGCCGCCATCGGCGTCGAGCTCCACGGCGCCGGAGCGAAACTCGATCGGCGTGCCCCTGAGAACCTCCTCGTCGATCGTCTGCGCGATGCCTGCCTTGTCGTCTTCGTCCAGGGCCTGGATGCCCCCGGTGCCCTCGACTACGCGGAGCGAGCCGGAGTCGACGGTCAGCGTGAGCGCCGGATCGGCGTCGGGGTCGAACGTCGCCGACCAGGAGGTGACTTCGATGACCAGATCGTGCCCTGCCTTGGACGCCGCGCCGGTCCGTTTGGTCCGGACGGTCAGGGTGGCGTTCTCAGGCCCGAACGTATGCGCACCCGGCCGCAGAGGCATTGGTGAACCCTAAGACAAGGAGAGACCCACATGGTTGAGCTGGACCATTCCTTCAACACGGGCAAGCCGATCGACGAGGCCTGGGACGCGATCCTCGACCTCGAGCGGCTGGTCCCGTGCGTGGAAGGGGGGAGCGTCCTCGAACGGACCGGCCCGGACTCGGTCAGAGCCGAGATCAAGGTCAAGATGGGCGCAATGTCGATGACGTTCACCGGGACGGTCGAGGTCGTGGAGCAGGACGCCGACGAGCACCGCGCCGTGATGCAGGTGAAATCGAGGGAGGCCGGCGGCCAGGGGCACGCGAACGCGGACGTGACCTTCGCGCTCTCGGACGGCGGCGGCACTATCCACACCGCCGCGCAGATCACCGGCACGGCTGCATCGATGGGCGAGGGCGTGGTCGTCAGCGTCCTCGACGCGCTGATCAAGGACTTCACCGGCAAGCTCGCGAAGATCTGATGGCCAGCAAGACGATGCGCCCCGTACGCGACGGCGAGGTCCCGATCGACGGCGGCACCGCCGTCCAGGACCACCCCGACAGGCCCGTCTTCCGCGGCAACGGGGAGAACGACTACGTCTGCGCGGAATGCGGGAACCTGCTCGCGACCGGGATGAATCCCGAGCACATGGGCAGGCGCGTGAGGATCAAGTGCGGCCGCTGCCGCACGGTCAACATCGCCGCGGAGGTCCCGGTGGAGATGGCCCGGCGGCGAAGATGACGTCGTCCATTGCGCAAATTGCGCGCTAGAACCGGAATGGGGCTACTCGGAGCGGGTTTCCTGCTTATGCTCAATTACGCGCCATGGCGAAGGACACCGAGAAGCTCATCCGGCAGCTGTCCCTGATCTCGTTCCTGATGGCGGAGCGCCGCCCGGTGACCGCCCTCGAGATCAAGCAGGACGTGGAGGGCTACTCGCAGATGAACGACGAGGCGTTCGCGCGGCGCTTCTACGCCGACCGTGCGGAGCTCGAGTCGCTCGGGATCCACCTCAAGGTCGACAAGCCGGCGGAGGGCTACTACGAGGCCGAGAACTACTCGCTGCCGCCGGAGAACTTCTACCTCCCGGCGATCGAGTTCACCGACAAGGAGCTCGGCGCGCTGCGGACCTCGCTGTCGCTCCTGGACGGTGAGTTCGCCTACGCGGAGCCGCTGCGGCTGGCGCTCCAGCAGCTCTCGTGGGGGAAGCCCTCGCCGCTCGACGCGCCCGAGCAGCGCAGCGTCGCGCTGGCAGTCACCGCCGGCGCCGGCGGGCGCGGGCTGTCGCAGCGGCTGTCGAAGGTCGAGACCGCGATCTTTCGCCGCAAGACGATCGTGTTCGACTACTACACGATCGGCCGCGACGCGCAGGAGAAGCGCAAGGTGGACCCGTACCACCTGCTCTACCGCGGCGGGCAGTTCTACCTGATCGGCTACTCGCACGAGCGCGACGACGTGCGC
>DATHAF010000034.1:0-31665 GCA_035296785.1 Gaiellaceae bacterium | reverse complement strand
GCTGGACTCGCGCGTGCAACGCCGCCACCGCCTGTCTCGCTCGCGGGATTTCGACGCCGTCTATCGCCACGGCCGCTCGGTCTCGACGCGCTTCCTCGTCCTCTACTGGTTCCCGCGTGAAGTCGAAGCGGATGCCGCCGCGGCGGGTGCTCGCCTCGGCCTCGCTGTGCCGAAGGCGGTCGGCAGCGCCGTCGTCCGCAACAAGATGAAGCGCCGGCTGCGCGAGGCCTTCCAGGCCCGTGTGCCCGAGCTGCCACAACATCAGGACTACGTGCTCGTCGTTCGGCCGGGCTTCGCCGAGGCCGTCGAGGCACGAGGGTTCAACTGGCTCGAGGGACGCGTCGAGGAGATTCTCGGGAAAGCAGCGGCGTGAGGCACGCTCTCCGCGCACCCAGCTATGCCGGGATGGCGCTCGTCTACGCCTATCGCTGGACGTTCGGTGTCCTCTGGGGCGGCTCGTGCAAGTACCACCCGAGCTGCTCGCGGTACGCAGTGGACGCGCTGCGCCACTACGGGCTCCTGCGTGGCTCGGTCCTCGTCGGGTGGCGCCTCTTGCGCTGCAATCCCTGGAGCCACGGCGGGGTCGACTACGCACAGGACCAGAGGCTGTTCCGATGATGCTGCTGTCGCCGCTGACGCCGCTCGAGGACCTTCTTCGCAACGTTCTCGATTGGCTGCACGTGACCGTGGGGCTGCCGTGGGCGTGGTCGATCGTCGCGCTGACGGTGATCGTCCGGCTCCTGCTCGTCCCGCTGACGGTCCGGCAGATCCACTCGATGCAGAACCTCCAGCGGCACGCGCCGCAGATGAAGGAGATCCAGAAGAAGTACAAGACGGACAAGAAGAAACAGCAGGAAGAGCTGATGAAGTTCTACCGGGAGAACCAGATCAACCCGGCCGCCTCGTGCCTGCCGCTCCTGGCGCAGTTCCCGGTGTTCATCGCGCTCTACTTCGTCCTGCGGGAGTTCTCCAAGCATCCGCCCGGCGGCGACCTCTCGTGGCTGGGTCATCACTTCGTCCCGGACATCACCGCTCACGCAAACGCGCACTGGTCGGGCTACCTGCTGCTCGTGATCTACGTGGCCAGCCAGCTCGTCTCGACGATGTTGATGTCGAGCACGATGGACAAGTCGCAGCGGATCATGCTCATGGTTCTTCCGGTCGTCTTCGTCACGTTCCTGCTCAATTTCCCGGTAGGGCTCGTCATCTACTGGGTGACCACGAACCTCTGGACGGTCGGGCAGGGGCTGATCACGCGGCGGCTGATGCCGAAGCCCGCGGTTCCGGAGAAGCGCTCGTCGCGCACGCCGCCGAAGGAAGGAGAGGCAGAGCCGTCAGCGGAGGAGGCCGTCGAGCCGGCACCCGTCCCGAAGCCGCCTGCTCAGCCGCGCCGGGTCAAGCGCAAGAAGAAGGCGAGGCGATGACCGAGGCGCTCCAGGTCGAGGCAACGGGCGAGACGGTCGGCGAGGCCAAGTGGTCTGCGCTGCGCGAGCTCGAGAAGCTCCGGCCCGGGCTCGACAAGGCCGTGGTCCGCTTCCAGGTGATCTCCGAGGGCGAGCGAGGCTTGCTCGGTGTCGGGTATTCACCTGCTCGTGTGATCGCGAGCGTGGAGGCCGCCGCGGCCGAGCCCGCACCGGAGCCCGCAGCTGAGGACGGGAGCGAAGAGGCGGCCGAGGTGCGGGAGGTTCTGGATCGGATCACCGCCGCGATCGGCGTGCGTGCCCGGATCGAGATCGAGGAGGACGACCAGCTGCTCACCGCGACCTTCGTCGGCCGTGAGCTCGGGCTCTTGATCGGCAAACACGGGCAGACGATCGACGCGCTCCAGTACCTGACGAACGCGATCGTCTGGCGAGGTCGGGGAGACGAGCGCAAGCCCGTGATCGTGGACGCCGCGGGCTACCGCGCCCGGCGGCAAGCGAGCCTCGACGCGCTGGCCACCCGCAGCGCGGAACAGGCAGTCTCCTCGGGAGAGCCGGTGGAGCTGGAGCCGATGACCGCGGTCGAGCGCAAGGTCGTGCACGTCTGCCTGCAGGACTTTCCGGGTGTGACCACGCGGAGTGAGGGCACCGAGCCCAACCGGTTCGTCGTGATCGACCCCGCTTGACCGATCCACTGCTCGAGCGCTGGCTCGAGGCGCTCGTTGCAACTCCGGGGCTGACGTCGGCGCGCGACCCCGCCGAGGTACGGCGGGTGCACATCGAGGACAGCCTTTGCGCGCTCGAGTCGGTGGAACGGTTCGAGGGCTCGATCGTTGACGTGGGCTCCGGTGGCGGCGCGCCGGGGATTCCGCTCGCGGCCGCATTGCCGGAGCGCGAGGTGACACTGCTCGAGTCGAACCGGCGCAAATGCTCTTTCCTAGAGCGCTTCGCCGGCGACCTCCCGAACCTCCACGTGATCTGCGGGCGCGCCGAGGAGCAGCCGGTGGACACCTACGGGGTAGCGGTGGCGAAGGCACTAGCGCCTCCGCCGGTCGCAGCTGAGTGGTGCCTGCCCCTCGTCGCCCCCGGCGGGGCTGCGGTGCTCTTCGTCGGCCCGAGCGTGGAATCGAAGCGCGTTGCCGCAGTCGCCGAGCTGCTGGGCGCTGAGCTGGAGGATTCGCCGCCGGGACTGCTCGTCCTGCGCAAGATCGGTCCTACGACGGCGGGTTTCCCGCGCCGGCCCGGGATTGCCCGAAAACGTCCGCTCGCGTAGCTAGCGTGACCGTGTGTCCGGGAGGGTCTACGCGCTTGCGAATCAGAAGGGCGGAGTCGGTAAGACGACGACGGCCGTGAACCTGGCCGCCTGCCTCGCCGAGGCCGGCGAGAAGACGCTCGTCGTCGATCTCGATCCGCAGGCGAACGCGACTTCCGGGCTGGGCGAGCGCGCGAACGGCACGTCGTCGCTCGATCTGCTCGACGGGATCCCGCTCCCGAAGCTCGCCAACCCGACACGTTTTGCTCGGCTCGACCTCGTGCCCTCGCGGCCCGAGCTCGCCGGCGCGGCCGTCGAGTTGGCCAGGCGCTCAGACGGCGAGCGCTACCTCGCGGAGGCGCTGGCCGAGGCCGGTCGGAGCTATGCCTTCGTCTTCGTCGACTGCCCGCCCTCGCTCGGGCCGCTGACCGTGAACGCGCTTGCAGCTGCCGATCGCGTGCTCGTACCGGTGCAGGCCGAGTACTACGCGCTCGAGGGGCTCGCGCAGCTCGTCGGGTCCGTGGAGCTCGTCCGCGCACGGCTGAACCCGAAACTCGTCATCGGCGGCGTGATCCTGACCATGGTCGACAGGCGCACGCGCCTCGCGGCCGACGTCTCGGCCGAGGTGCGTCGACACTTCGGGGAGCTCGTGTTCAACACCTCGGTGCCGCGTTCGGTGCGCGTGGCCGAGGCGCCGAGTCACGGACTGCCCGTGACCGCCTACGACCGCGACTCGGCCGGCGCCGACGCGTATTGGAAGGTGGCGATGGAGCTTGTCGGCCGTTCCTGACAAACGGCGAGGCCTCGGCCGAGGCCTCGAGCTGCTCGTCGGCGGTCCGGGCCAGCCGGAGCTCGCGCACCTCCCCGTCGAGACGATTCACCCGAATCCGCGCCAGCCGCGCAAACGGTTCGACCACGAGTCGACGACCGCTCTAGCCGACTCGATCCGTGCGCAGGGCCTTGTGCAGCCGGTCGTGGTGCGGCCGCGCAAGGCGGGCGGCTTCGAGCTGATCGCCGGCGAGCGGCGCTGGCGTGCCGCGCAGGAGGCCGGGATGCCGACGGTCCCCGCTCTTGTGCGCGAGGCCGACGACCGCGACACGCTCCTGCTCGGCCTCGTCGAGAACGTGGCCCGAGAGCAGCTTTCCGCGGTCGAGGAGGCGCGCGCCTACGCGCTCCTGCTGGACGAGTTCGAGCTCTCCCTCGGGGATCTGGCCGAACGGATGGGCAAGGCCAAGCCGACTGTCTCCAACCGTCTACGGCTGCTGGAGCTTCCCGACGACGTGCTCGGGCTGGTCGAGCGGGGCGACCTGACCGAAGGGCACGCCCGCGCGGTGCTCGCCGTCCCCGACCAAGATGGTCGCCGCCGGCTCGCGCGGCAGATAGTCCGTCGCCGCTTGTCGGTCCGAGCGGCCGAGCGAGCCGCCCGCTGGGCCGGCGCGAAGACAAAGCCGCGCAAGGTGCCGAAGGTCGACCCGGCCCTCGCCGAGCGGGTGCGAAAGGCGGCCGAGCGCGCCACCGGCTTCCCGGCGCGGATCTCCTCGGGCCGTCTCGAGATCGCGTTCACGGACGAGACCGAGCTGGCCGAGCTGGCCGAAGCGCTCGAGCGCATCGCCTAGCCCGTATCCAAGCGCGCTGGGCAGGCGTTGACCCACTGTCATGCTCCGAACCTGGCGAGAGAATTTCGAGTCGCTCGAGGCGATCAGGCAGGACGAGCTCACGCGCGACCTCGTCCTGCGGATGTCGGCCCTCTCCCAGGCCGGAAAGCTCGGCCCGTTCCTGTTCGAGCTGGCCAATGACGCCGAACTCGACGAGATGACGAAAGGTACCCTGGCGGAGATCGCCGAGGATCCGAACTTCCTGCTGACGGTGGAGGACTACCTCCAGCGCACCGAGATCTTCCACTAGCTCGGCCTGCGCACCGAGTGGGCGATCGTGGATTCGAACCACGGACCTCCGCCTTATCAGAGCGGCGCTCTAACCAACTGAGCTAATCGCCCGGGCCGAGGAGTGTAGCCGCACTCACTCAAGGGATGTGGGGCCGAACCCGGGCCGCCGATTAGGGTCTTCACCTACCTGCGGCTATGAACATCGGCGACCTCGTCCTCCACCTGGGTCAGCACTACTATCTGCGTGGTCTCGACCCCATGAGCGTGTCCAACCGGCACGCCTTTCTGGAGGACGCCGTGACCGGTGAGGAGACGACTGCACCGGTCGAGGAAATCGAGCCGGTGCCGCCCAGCGGGAGCACAGGGCCGGCGTGAGTTTGACCGGGTACCCTCTGGCTATGGATCGAGCCGGGGACGACGCCTGATGCATGAGATGGTCATCTACGGCGTGAGCTTCGACCTCGTGGGGAAGCAACCGATCGTCCTGCTCAAGACCGCAGACGGGAACAAGTTCCTCCCGATCTGGATAGGTCACCCCGAGGCGGCTGCGATCCTGATGAAGCTCCAGGGTGCATCGACGCCTCGACCGATGACGCACGACCTGGTGACGGACATCATCGGCCAGCTGGACGCGCAGGTCGTCCGCATCACCGTGACGGAGCTGAAGGAGAACACGTTCTACGCCAGCATCACCGTGCAACAGAACGGCTCCGAGATCGAGATCGATTCCCGCCCGTCCGACGCGATCGCTCTGGCCGTTCGCGCGGAGGCGCCGATCTTCGCCGCCGAAGAGGTGATCGAGGAATCGGCGATCGAGTTCGAGGGCGAAGACGTGAACGAGGAGGAGATCGTCTCCGAGTTCAAGCAGTTCCTCGAGAGCGTCACCCCGGATGAATTCGCCGA
The DNA here is from genome assembly GCA_035296785.1 of Gaiellaceae bacterium. Classification (GTDB taxonomy): domain Bacteria; phylum Actinomycetota; class Thermoleophilia; order Gaiellales; family Gaiellaceae; genus AC-32. The sequence continues at coordinate 26,203 of DATHAF010000034.1, read as the reverse complement.
GGCCGAAGGCAACGAAGAGGACTAGCCTCCGCGCTCGACCTCGCGCTTCGTGAGGCCGAGGATCTCCTCGAACAGCTCCTTCAGCCCCTCTGTCGAGAGAGGGCCGCGGTTCGCGCGGGTCAGGTACTGCAGCATCCATTCCTCGCGCTCGGGATCAACGAACGACAGGCCGCGGGACTCCTTGTAGCTCTTCAGGCGCGCGACCAGCTTCAGGCGCGCGTTGATCGCCTCGACGATTTCGCGGTCGTTGTCGGAAATCTGATCGCGCAGCTGGCGAATGAGGGGATCGGGCTCGCTCACGGTCGGCCCTCCAGCTTGACGAAAACCGGCTTCGCGCGGCCGTGCATGCTCAGCACGCGGTACGGATACGTGATTTGCGGCCTGACTGGATCGCCCAGGGCCGGTGTTTGCTCTCGTGCGTAGACGTAGATCCCGCGCCGCCGCTCGACGACGCGCAGGATGCGGAGCGCGTAGCCGGTGCTGGAGCGGGGCCCGAGCGCGATCACGACGACCTGGTTGCGGGCCCAGTTGTGGGGCGGCGGCTCGGGCGCGCGCCCGGGCATCGTCGCCTCGAGCAGGCGGACGAACGGCGCGCGCGAGTGGTAGACGGCGGTCACCTTGCGGGTGAACTCGATCGTCCCGAGCTGCGGGGTGACGTCGGTCCAGGCTACCGGCTTGGTCTTGCCGGTCCACGCTTGGGTGTAGAGGAGCCAGCCCCCCGCCGCGAGCAGGACGACGGCGACAGCCGCCGACCTAATAGACGTACACCGTGGTCCCGTAATCGTCGGCTTCGAACAGGCGCGGCGCGACCCACATCGGCACGCGCACGCAGCCGTGGCTTGCGGGGTAGGCAGGCACCTCGGGGTAGCCGTGGATCGCGAACGCGCCGGTGAAGTAGGTCGGATACCAGAGCACCCAGTCCCAGCCTGGCACGCGTCGGTAGACGTGCCAGATCCCGACCGGGGTGTTGCCGGTGGCGCCCGTCGAGACGGGAACGGTCAGCGCAACCTTCCCGTCGCGGGCGAGGAAGAGCACCTGCCGGCTCTTGCTCACCTCGACGTGGTTGCCGGCGTGGCGGGCGCGAGGAACCCTCGCCCGCTGTAGCTCCATCCAGAAGCGCGCGTCGACCGCGCCGGTTCGCGGCAACCCGTGCAGCTTCTGGAATGCGGTCACCGCGTCCAAGTCGTCCCGGCCGAAATAGCCGTCCACCTGGCCCAGCGCGTAGTGCAGCTCGTTCAGGCGGCGGTCGAGCTCGTACACGCTCGGGCCGGCCGAGCCCGCCGAGAGCAAGGGCAGGAACACGATCCGCTCGAGCGCGCGGCGCGCTTGGACATAGCCGGTCGCCGGCTCCAGCGAGACGTTGACGCGATAGGCGCCGGCGCTGCCGGTGCTGAGGGCGATCCGCACGCGCCTTCTCCCGCTGCGGACTTTCACGAGACGACTGCCCCGCCAGACGCGAACGGTCAATCTGCCGGCGCTCGCCGGCCGCGAGCGGGCGAGGAACGAGAGCCGGTGGCCCAGCTGCCCGGAACCGCGAAACGCGGTGTCGAGCGCGGGCCGCACGGCAAGCACGACAGCAACGGAGACGGCACCGCCGTAACGGACGGTGTATCGGCGATCGGGGGTGCCCACGCGCCCGCGCACGAAGAAGCGGCCGTCCTTTCGCGTTCGAATAGATGCGATCCGCCGCTCGCCCCGGTAGAGGCCGAGCCGCGCGCCTTTGAGCGCCGGGACGAGCTGCCCGTGGAATCTCAGCTTCTGCCGGTAGCGCCCGATGTGCGGCGCCGCCAGCGTGAGGCCGACTGAGGTGAGCGTGGCGGTTGCCTGGGCGGTCTCGCCGAGCGAGTTCGTGGCGGTCACTCGGGCGGTGAATTTCCCGGCCGCGTACACGTGCTGCACCGACGGGCCGCCGGCGGTGGCGCCGTCGCCGAGATCCCAGTGGTAGAGCGCGGGGTCGCCGCTGGCGGTCAAGGTCACTTGCAGAGGGGCCGCGCCGCTCCCAGGGCTCACCTGGATGCTGACTGCAGGCGGTGCGGCCTGCCCTGCGGGAGCGAACGTCATAGCCGCCACGAAGATCGCTGCTCGCCGCACTGTGGGCAGAATAGTGAACTACGTGGCGAACGCCACGGTCAGTGCCAGGGCGTTGAAGGACGCGTGCAGGAGCATGCCGGGGTAGAGGCTGGCGGTGCGCAGGCGCAAGAACCCCACCGCCGCTCCGAACAGGAACAGCGAAGGGAAGCCGTTCACCAGCCCATGCGCGGCGGCGAAGGCGGCTGACGTGATCACGAGCGCGACCACCTTCCCGTAGCGCGCGAGCAGGGTAAAGCCGAGGCCGCGGAAGGTCAGTTCCTCGACGACGGGTGCGACCAGGATCACCACTGCGGCGTTGAGTGCGAACGGCACGGCCCGGTCGGGTTCCCAACGCGGTGGCTCCAGTCCTTGCTCGCGGGTTGCATGCAGCAGCGCCTCGAGGAGAACTTCGGCGATCAGCAGTGCGATCAGGACTACCAGCGCCAGTCCCAGCGCGCGGCGCCAGGCCTCCGGCCGGTGCAGGCCGAGCTGGCGGGGTGGGATCCCCGCCGCGATCCAGAGCACGACCGACAGCGTGATCGCGTAGAAGACGACACCGCTGATGGCCGTGCCGTATCGGTACAGCGTGTCAACCGGAGGTCTTCCCTGCGTGAAACGGCTCACGTAGCCGAGCGCGGCGAGGCTGCCGACGAGTACGAGCCAGCCGAAGAGCTTGCCCCTCACGGGGTCAGCGAAACGCGGCCGGGTGCAGGATCCGGGCGATCTGGGCGAGGGTCTGGGCTATGTCCGGGCCGGGGGCAGCGCTCATCGAGACGATGCCGAAACGCCCGCTCTCCACCGCCCGCAAGCGCTTCGTGTCGGTGTGGGAACGCAGACTTGCGAGCGTGCGCCCGCTGCCCCGGGTGGCGAGGTAGACCTCCGGGTCGAGCTCCCGGAGTCGCCTCAGCGGAAAGGGTCCCGGCTCCGGGCTGGGGCCTGCGACGCTCCTTCCGTGAGCTTCGCGGATGAGGTCGCCGAGCAGGCTTCGCGACGGAACCGTCGAGAAGTCGCCCGTGTCCACGAAAACGGTCGCGGTCGGCGCTTCGCGCAATTTCCCGGCCACTGCCTGCCGGGTTCGCTGGATCGCGGCCGTGACGCGGCGAGCGGCGACCGGCTCGGCGGTCAGGAGCCCGATGTCTCCGATCGCGCCGACAACGTCGTCCAGCGAGTTGCTCGGCTCGACGTAGACGGCAGCGCGGGTCGCCGTGCGCGCCCGGGCGAGGTCGAGTGGATCGGTGTCGTTCGAGGCGACGATCAGGTCGGGCCGAGCGCGGCGGATCGCGCCGACGAGCGGCAGCCCGACGAGCGAGTCGTTCACCTCGACGGTGCGCCGCTCGAGCCCGAGTGCCTTCAAGATTCCGCGGGTTCCGGCTCCCAACGGCACGATCCGCCGTGGGACGGCGCTGAGCACCGCAGGCCGGTCGGCCGCGCCCTGCACCGTTACGGGGTACGCCGCCACGAGCGAGCCGGTCGGCTCGACGCGCTCGCCGCACGCGGTTCCCGCCAGGAGCAGCAGCGCTCCGGCCAGGACGAGCGGGATTCTCATGCCACCCATTGCCACAGGGCCCATTGCACCACGGAAACGCCGAGCAGGAGCGAGCTGACTGCCACGATCGCGGTGTGGGCCCGCGGCCGCCCGCCGAGCGAAGCGAGCGCCAGGAAGAGCGGGAAGATCGTCAGGCCGAAGCGCGGCAGCGAGAGCAGCGGCCAGCGCTCGCTCGGCACGCTCAGCGGAATCCCCAGGCTCAACGTCGCGAAGAGCCCGTATGGAGCGCCGAAGCGCCGCCACGCGACCACCGTCAAAAGGGCGAAGAGCAACAGGTAGGCGAGGCACTCGAGGTTCAGGGTCGCCGCGCGGATCGGGTCGGTGTCCTCCACCGCAGTCCAGTAGACGTGCCTATGCGAGCCCGAGACGAGTTGCTCGATCCCGGCCCAGGCAGCGCGGAGCCCGTCCCAGATCCCGCCCAGCGGGCCGGCGGGCGAGAGGTGCCGGCTCCACATCCGCTGCGCGCGCAGGAACGCCCAGGCGTCGCCGTCGGCTCGCCAGAGGTAGAGCGGGTAGGCGGCGAAGAGCAGCGGCGCGAGGGCGAGCGAGGTGAGCGCGCGGGCGCGGTGCCGGTCTCGCCACGCGAGCAGCGCGAGGGCGGGCAGCAGGGCGACCCCCGTCGGCCTGGTCAGGAGCGCCAGGCCGGCCACGGCCCCGGCGGCGGGCCAGCGGCCGCGCTCGGCGAGCACGAAGGCTGCAAGCGTGAGCAGGAGGTACAGCGACTCGCTGTACACCGCCTGCAGGAACAGCGCGAACGGGAAGACGGCCAGGTAGAGGACGGCTCGCCGGGCTCCGTCGGCGCCGAGCCGCTCCTCCGCAACCAGGTGTAGCAGCAGGAACGAGCCGAATGCGGCCAGGAGCGAGATGAGGATCCCGCCGAGCACGTAGTGGCCGAGGAGGCCCCGACCGAGGAGGCCGACAGCGGCCGGGTAGAGCGGGTAGAAGGCCGAGGCCGCCCCTGAAGCCGCGTCGTAGCCGTGTTCGGCGATCCGGAGGAACCAGACGCTGTCCCAGCGCGCCCAGACGTCGGTGACCGCGCCGAGATCGTGGGTGACGGACGGGTCGTCCCAGCGGGCCGCGCGCGGATGCCGGTTGGGAACGAAGACGAAGAGCGAGAAGAGCGCGGCGGCCCAGATCGCGGCGCGTGTCCAGAGGAAGATCTCGGGCGCGGGGTTCCACGCGCGGGGCAGGCGGAGTTCGCGGCGCGCCGTCCGCGGCTCACGTACTCGTTGACCGGCGGACACCCCGCGCGATGATACTGGGATGGCGCAGCGCTACTTCACGGCGGAAGAGGCCAACGAGCTGCTGCCCGAGGTGCGCGCGGCGGCAGAAAGGCTCGTAGAGCACAGGCGCGCCGCCGTGGCCGTGACGGTCAAGCGAGCGCGGCTGGTGTCGAGGATTGCCGGCAACGGCGGTGACTTCGACCCTCGGGAGCCCCGGGAGCTCCAGGAGGAGCTCGAACGTGAGACCGATGCGGCGGCCGAGGCGCTCGTTCGACTCGATCGGATCGGGGTGATCGTGAAGGACGCCGACCGTGGACTGGTGGACTTCCCGGCACTGCGGGAGGGCGGCGAGGAGGTGCTCCTCTGCTGGCAGGTCGGAGAGGACGAAGTCGCTTACTGGCACGGCCTCGAAGAGGGCTTCGCGGGCAGGAAACCCCTGCCCCTCGACTAAGGGACTTTCATGCCGCTCTGGCAACGCATGAGCGTGTTCGGTGGTGTCCTGCTCGTGACGCTGATCGCGGCGCGCCTGGTCGACCGCCGCCTCGCGCGTCGGAACCTGCCGCCGGCGACCGTCACCCGCTACCGCGTGCTGCGCCGAAGCGTGCTCACGCTGATCGTCTTCGTCGGTCTGCTCTCGGCGCTACTCGTGATCCCGCAGGTGCGCGCGGTGGCGGCCGGGATCCTCGCTTCGTCGGCAGTGATCGGGATCGTGGTCGGCTTCGCGGCGCAACGGACGATCGGAAACTTCATCGCAGGCCTGTTGATCGCGATCTCGCAGCCGATCCGCCTCGGCGACTACGTCGAGACCGAGGGCTTGACCGGCGTGGTCGAGGAGATCGGGTTGACCTACACGTTCATCCGAACCCCCGACAACGATCGGCTCGTGATCCCGAACGAGAAGATCGCCTCCGATACGATTCGCAATTCGTCCATTCGAAGCCGAAAGAAGCTTGCCCAGGTGACCGTTCCCGTGCCTCTCGATCGTGATCTCGACGCCGTGATCGGCCTTCTGCGCGAGGTCGCCGGGGCCGATGACGCGCAGGTTCAAGTCACCGATTTGAACGACCGCGCGCACCTCACGCTCAGTGCCTGGGCCGATGACGAGCCCGCGGCGGAACGCCTCCAGAGCGAGCTGCGCCTGAAGGCTCACGCGCGCCTGCGAGAGGCCGGGATGTTCGAATGAATCCCCCCGCGCCGCCCCGGGGCCGCCGCCGCGTGGGCGACGACGATTTGGAGAGCGTCTTTCGCCTCAGGAAGCGCCGCCGAGCGCAGAGCAAAGGGAAGCGCAAACGGCGCACGACGCTGATCCTCGGCGCCCTCCTGATCGTGGTGCTCGCCCTGATCGCCTCGGGCGTCGGCGCCGTCGCGGCCTTCCGCTCGAGCTGTGACCTGAGCGCTCTGCGACCTGTCGAGATCGGTCAGAACTCGTTCGTCTTCGCGGCGAACGGCTCGGTGCTCGGCTCGATCCCGGCCGAGCGCAACCGCACGCCGGTCTTGCTCTGGCGCGTGAGCCCATGGATGCGGAAGGCCACGGTGGCGATCGAGGATCACCGCTTCTACCAGCACGGCGGCGTGGATTACGAGGGGATCGCCCGGGCCGCCTGGAAGGACCTCAGCGCAGGCCACGTGGTACAGGGCGGCTCGACGATCACACAGCAGCTCGTACGTAACCTCTACATCTCGAAGGAGCGGACGTTCAAGCGCAAGGTGAAGGAGGCCTGCCTTGCGATCAAGCTCAGTCGGCGCTGGTCGAAGGACAAGATCCTCGGCGAGTACATGAACCAGGTCTACTTCGGAAACCACGCCTACGGAATCGAAGCCGCCTCTCAGACCTACTTCTCGAAGCACGCCAAAGAACTGACGCTCGCGGAATCCGCGCTGCTCGCGGGCCTGCCGCAGGCACCCTCGTCCTACGATCCGCTGCACCGGCCCGCGGCCGCGCTCGCGCGGCGAGACCTCGTGCTGGGCGCCATGGTGCGGTACGGCGACATCACCGCGGGGCAGTACCGGAGCGCGGTTGCCCAGCGGAACCTCAGGCTCAAGCCCGGCAAGCTGTACACGAGGATCCGTGAGCCGTACTTCTTCAGCTACGTGCGCGACCAGCTGATCGCCGAGTACGGCTCCAACACCGTCCGTTCGGGCGGCCTGAGCGTCTACACCACGATCAATCCGCGCCTGCAGCGCGCGGCAGTGAAGGCGATCAAGGACACGCTCTACCTGCGCGACGATCCCGCGGCCGCCGTGGTGTCGATCAACCCGGCGAGCGGCGCCATCCGGGCGATGACGGCGGTGACTCCGGGGCGCACCGGCAACCAGTTCAACCTGGTGGCTCAGGCGCGTCGGCAGCCGGGCTCGACCTTCAAGGTCTTCGTCTTGACCGCGGCGGTCGAGATGGGCATGAACCCCAATTCGACCTACTACACCTCGGCGCCGTTCCACTATCAGCCGGACCCGTACACCCCGGCCTGGGACGTCTCGACCTACGACCATTCCTATTCCGGCTCGGTCTCGGTCGCCAGCGCGACGCTCGCTTCCGACAACACCGTGTACGCCCAGCTGACCCTCGACGTCGGCCCTGAGAAGGTGGCGGAGATGGCGCATCGGCTCGGGATCCAGTCGACGCTGGACGTCGTCCCCGCGATGGGCCTCGGCGCCGACGCCATCTCGCCGCTCGAAGAGGCTTCCGCATTTGCGACGCTGGCCGCGGGCGGGGTCTACTCCAAGCCCATGGCCATCCGGAAGGTCGTGCTCGCCAGCGGCAAGGTCGACACCGACGCCGGCTGGGGCATGCCTAAGCGGCGCCGCGCGATCTCCGATGGGGTGGCCTACGAGGTGACGCAGATTCTCCAGGACAACATGCTCGGCGGGACCGGCGTGGGCGCCTACTTCGGCAGGCCCGCTGCGGGCAAGACCGGCACTACGGACAATCATGCCGACGCGTGGTTCTCGGGCTATGTGCCGCAACTCGAGACGACGGTCTGGGTCGGGTACCCCCAGGGCGAGATCCCGATGGAGAACGTGCACGGGATCTCCGTCGCCGGTGGCACCTACCCCGCGACGATCTGGAAGCTCTTCATGGAGGTGGCGACGGCGAATACGCCGGCGCTCGATTGGCGGCAGCCGCTCGACGTAGTGGTCTGGCGACCGTTCACCCAGGGTCAATACGCCTCGAGCCTCTCGTCCTCGTCCTCGTCGGGATCGACGTACTACCCGACCACGACGAGCACGACGGCGACCACCGCTACGACGACGACGACGCGCGCGCCGAGGCCCGCGGCGACCACCGGGAAGACGATCGTGCCGCCGCCTCCGCCACCTCCGGAACCGCCGCCTCCGGAGCCACCCCCGCCACCCCCGCCCTCGCCGCCGCCGCCTCCTCCACCACCCGGGCCGTAACGTGCGATGGGCGCTGCGCGCCGCGGTCGTCGCGACCCCGGTGTACCTGGCAGCATGCGCCGTTCCCGACGGCGGGCTCTTCCGAGCCGCCCGCTTCCGCGATCTGCACATCTACGAGGGGTACGCGGAGAAGCTCCTGCACGGCGCGCTTCCCTACCGCGACGTCTTCGTGGAGTACCCACCTGGCGCGTTCGCGGTGTTCCTGCCGCCGACCATCTTCGGTGGAAGCCATTACAACGTCGCCTTCAAGGCCCTCATGGCGCTCTGCGGGCTGGCGACGATCGTGCTCGTCGCGCTCATTCTGGTCGAGCTCGGGGCCGCACGCCGGCAGATCTATGTCGCCGTCGGGCTGCTCGCGCTCTCGCCGGTCGCGCTCGGCCCGATCACGCTGAACACCTACGACGCTTGGCCGGCGCTGCTGACCGTGCTCGCGCTTTGGCTCTTCTTGAAGGAGCGCGACGTGCTTGCTTTCGCGGCTCTCGGCCTCGCGATCACCGCCAAGGTCTACCCGCTGGTGCTCGTGCCGCTCGCATGCATCTACGTGTGGCGCCGGGCGGGGCCGCGCCGAGTAGGGATTGGGCTGGCGGCGCTGCTCGCGGTGGCGGCGGCCGTGGTGGCGCCGTTCGCGGCCGGCGCCCCGCACGGCGTCCTCGAGAGCTTCCGCGCGCAGGCGGAGCGCGGGCTGCAGGTCGAGAGCCTCGGGGCCTCGCTCCTGCTCCTGCTCGATCGGCTCGGCCTCTACAACGCGCAGGTCGTGCGCACGAGCGGTGTCGCGGGGCGGAACCTCGCCGGTGGGGCGGCTGATGCGGTCGCGGCCTTCAGCCTCGTTCTCGAGGCGCTCGCGGTCGCGACCGTCTGGGCGCTGTACGCGCGTGTTCGGGACGCAAGGACACGGCTGCCGCTCGCCTGTGCCGCCGCGGTCGCCGGCTTCCTCGCCTTCACGAAGGTCTTCTCGCCGCAGTACCTCGCCTGGCTCGTGCCGCTCGTGGTGCTCGTCGGCGGCGTGGCCGGTGTGGCGGCCGTCGCGCTCACGGCGCTCGCGCTCGTGCTGGCGCAGGTTTGGTTCTTCCACTACGGAGCGCTCTTCCGGATCGACTGGCCCGTCTGGCTCCTGCTCGCGCGCAATCTCGTGCTGGTTGCGCTTTACGCGCTGCTCGCCGGCGCGTTGGCCCGCTGGAAGATCAGGATCCCATCGCGCTCGAAGACGAGCCGCCACTCGGGGTTCCGCCGCAGCCAGGAGAGCTGGACGACGGTCGGCAAGGGCGCGAGCCGGTCCGCGTAGCCCGGTGCGGTCTCGTCCGCGGCGATCCAGCGCGCGTCCTGCAAGTACGGGAAGCTGAGCACCCGCCGGCGCGCCGACAGGTGTGCGCCGAGCGAGTTGGTTGCGCTGACGACAGCCGAGGCCGGGATCAGCTTCAGGGCCTGCGCTGCGATCCGGTCGTGCTCCGTCACCTCCGCGGCGTAGGCCTGGTGCTGTTGACCGCCCGGGAGGTAGCGCCAGAGCGGGATCGGGCCCAGGACGTAGTTCGAGGCGAGCCCGAGAACGACCGCGGCGGTCGCAAGGGGCAGTGCCCTGTCTTGCCTGCGACGCACGATCCGCGCCGCTCCGAGGACCGCTGCAGCGATCAGGACCGGGATCAAGCCGGCGGTGTAGTGGAAGCGGATCGAGGTCTGCGTGGTCGCCGCCGAGAGCAGGTTGATTCCGAGCTCCGGCAGCGCGGCGATCAAAACCAGCGGCGAGAGTGCGACCAGCAGGCCGAGCGGGAGGACGAGGCGTGCCAGGTAGCCGAGCCCGCGGCCGGTGAGCGCAGTGGTGACGAGCTTCCACGGGTCGGTGAGGGCGGTGTGGACGATGCCGCCGGGCGTGCTCCCGACTTCGCTGTAGCGCGTGAAGAAACTCGAGGTGCCGGTCCGGTTGAAGTGCGGGATCACGACTTCGATCGCAATCAGCGCAACCGCGGCCCCGGCCGCGAAGATTGCCGCGCCTTGCAGCTGCCGTCGGTGCGAGAAGCCGTACCAGACGCCGAGTCCGGCGACCACGAACGCAATCTCCTCCTTCGTGGTAGCGGCCACGAGGCCGAAAGCGGCGAACGGCAGCAGCCGGTCCTCGTCGAGGTACCAGAACGCGAAGAGCAACAGCGGACAGGCGAGCGCGACGGGGTGAAATTCGTTCAGGGTCAGCCACTGGGTGGGCGGGTAGAGCAGGTACGCGAGCGCGAAGCCGAGGCCGGCTTGTTCCGAGCCGAGGTGCTTGCGCGCGAGCCAGTAGACGGGCAGCGCGCCGAGTGCGACGGCGGCTGCCTGTCCCACGAGCAACAGATCCGGGCTCGGCCAGACGAGCCAGAGGGGGGCGAAGGCGACCAGGATCGGGTCGAAGTGGGCGCCGAGCCGGGAGATCTGGTCTCCGCGCAGACCGGTGATCTGCAGCGGGTGGCCGTGAGCCGTCGACCAGACCGCCTGCACCATGTTGCCGAGGTCGAACCGCCCGGTCGAGTAGGCGCGGTGCCGCAGGATCGAGAGGGCGGAGAAGCCCACGGCGTACGCCGAGATCGCTGCCCAGAGAACAACGACTGCGCTCGGTTGCGCCAATCGGCCCCTCATGCGCTCGCCGACGCCCGTTCGAGGAGCGTGCGCCAGCGCGCCCCGAGCACCTGCTCGCTCGACTGTGCCTCGTAGGCCGCCCGGCCACCCGCGCCCAGTTTCCGCGCGAGCTCTGGCTTGCCTTGGAGCGCGCGGAGCGCAGCCGCGAGAGCTTCCGGGTCTCCCGGAGGGACGAGCAGGGCGCTCTCTTCATGGGTGAGGAGCTCGCGGGCGGCGAGGGTGTCAGCGGTCACGAGCGGCGTCCCGCAGGCGAGCGCTTGGAACGCCTTGTTCGGGATCACGCGCTGTGTCTTGTCCAAGGTGCCGAAGATTCCCAGCGCGCAGCCGGCACGGTGGAGCTCGGCGGGAAGCCGCTCGTACTCGACCCAGGGGATCCATTCGACGTTGTCGGGCCGCTCACGGACGAGGCTTTCGAGCTGGCCGCTGCCGACGATGCGGAGGTGAAGGTCGGGCGCGGTTCGGGCGGCAGCGAGGATCGTCTCCAGGCCGTGCAGAGGGATCAACTTCCCGACGAAGAGCGCGGTGAACGGCTCCTCAGGCGCCCAGCCGGGTTTGAAGAGGCGCTCCTCGGCCCCGACGAAGCAGACCTCGATTCGCGTCGGCGGGAGCTCGGCGAGCTGGGCGAGCCGCTCGGCGTTGGCGCGCGTGTCGGCTACGACCAGATCGGCGCTGCGCAGGGCATGGCGATCGATCATCCGCAGTGCGCGCCCGGGAAGCGACCCGGCGCGAAAGCGGCCGCGGTCGGCTACGAGAGTGTCAGAGAGCGAGACCAGTGGGTTGAAGACGACCGGCGTTCCACGAGCCGCGCGACGGGCGGCAGGAAGGTCGAAATGGCCCGGGTAGCCGACGATGATCGCCTCGTACTCCTCTCGAGGCCGCCGGAGCAACCGCAGCTCGGCCAGAGCGAGCCGGGCGGCTGTGGCAGGCCCGGCGCTCCAGTTCTGCCGGCCGCTCTCCCAGACACCCACGTGCCGCTCGAGGACCTCGACTCCGGAGCGACGCAGCGCGGAGATCACCTGCGCGTTTCGGGGGTAGTCGCGCTCGTAGGTGCCGAAGTAGAGGACGCGCATCAGGCGAGCGGCCCCGCTACCACTTCTGAAGACTAGGAGAGGACTTCGTCGACGTGTAGCTCCGTCCGCTCTCGCGCTCCGGCCCGCTCCTCGTGCTGGCTCGTGATCAGCTCGCTGATCAGGCCGAGCGAGAAGAACTGGAGGCCGACGACCACGAGCAGCACCCCGAGGATCAGCAGCGGCCGCTGGCCGATGGCGTGGCCGTCGAGCTTGAGCACGGTCAGGTAGACGAGTACCCCGAAGCCCACAGCGCCGAGCACCAGCCCGAGCCCGCCGAAGAGGTGCAGCGGCCGGTAGCGGTAGCGCCCGATGAACGAGACCGTCAGGAGGTCGAGGAACCCACGCAGGTAACGCTCGACGCCGTAGCGCGAGCGGCCGTGCTCTCGCGGGCGGTGGTTGACGGGCAGTTCCGCGACCCTGTGCCCGCGGTAGTGGGCGAGCACGGGGATGAAACGATGCAGCTCGCCGTACAGCCGCAGGCCCTGGACGACCTCTGCTCGGTAGGCTTTGAGGCCGCAGTTCAGGTCGTGCAGCCGCAGCCCGGAGACGCGGCCCGTGACCCAGTTGAAGAGCTTTGACGGAAGACGGCGGCTGAGCGGATCGCGCCGGTGGGTCTTCCAGCCCGTGACGAGGTCGAATCCCTCGTCGAGTTTCGCCAACAGCCGCGGGATCTCGCTCGGGTCGTCCTGGAGGTCGGCGTCGATGGTCACGACGATCTCGCCCTCGGCGTGTGTGAAACCGGCCGCGAGCGCGGTGGCCTTGCCGAAGTTCCGGCGCAGGCGGATGACCCGCACGTTGTCGCGCGCGCTGTGCAGGCGGGTCAGCGCAGCGAACGAGCCGTCGGTCGAGCCGTCGTCGACGAACACCACTTCCCAGGGCTGGCCCAGCGATTGGAGTGCGGAGTCGAGCTCCTCGTAGAGGAGCGCCACCGTCCGCTCCTCGTCGTGAACGGGGACGATGACGGAGATCACGGCGGCTGAGCCTATCCGCCGCGCGTACGGTATGCGGCGGTCGTGGCCGAGCTTCTGACCATGGAAGAGGCACAGCGCCTGATTCTCGAGCGCGTGCGGCCCTTGCCCACCGAGCCGGTTCCGATCGAGGCGGCGGCCGGTCGCGTCCTTGCAGAGCCCGCGGCCGCCGTGGTGGATCTGCCCCCGTTCGCGAGCTCGGCGATGGATGGCTTTGCTCTGCGCGCGGCCGACACACCGGGGACGCTGCCGGTCGTGGCGCGGATCGCCGCGGGAAGACCAGCGGCGCGGGCGCTGCGCGAGGGCGAGGCGATGGCGATCGCCACCGGCGGTGTCGTGCCCGAGGGGGCCGATGCCGTCATTCCGGTCGAGTCTGTTGTCGAACACGACAACAGCATCGAGATCGCCCAGGCTGTTCCTGCTGCTGCAAATGTTCGTCCTCGAGGCGGCGACATGCGGGCCGGAGCGACCGTTGTGAAGGCCGGAGTAGTCCTCGGCCCGGCGCAGGTCGGCGCGCTCGCGGCGGCGGGGATCGCCGCGGTCTCCTGCGGGGCGCAGCCGCGGGCCGCCGTGCTCGCCACGGGAACTGAGCTTCGCCGGCCGGGCGAGCCGCTCGGGCTCGGCGAGGTCTACGAGGCCAACGGGCTGATCCTCGCGGCGCAGTTAGCGTCGGCAGGTGCTCTCGTCGAGCGCCTGGCGGCGGTGGCCGACGACGAGGAGGCCCACGCGAAGGCGCTCGCCCGTGGGCTCGAGCACGACGTGCTCGTGTCCTCCGGTGGTGTCTCCGTAGGGCCTCATGACCTCGTCCGGAGCGTCGAGGAGGAGCTCGGCGTCGAGGAAATCTTCTGGCGGGTGGCGGTCAAGCCTGGCAAGCCAATCTCCTTCGGCGTTCGTGGGTCGACGCTCGTCTTTGGACTCCCGGGGAACCCGGTTTCGTCGCTGGTGGGCTTCGAGCTCTTCGTGCGCCCGGCGGTGCTGGCGCTCCAGAGACACGGTCAGCCGAAGCCTCGGTTCGAGCCCGGAAGGCTCGGTGGTGCCATAAAGCTGAATCCGGATCGGGACGAGCTCGTTCGGGCCCGGACGCGCGTGGACGACGACGCGGTGGTGCTCGACCCGCTCGGCGGCCAGGAGTCGCACATGATCGCCCGGGCGGCAGGAGCAGACGCGCTGGTTCTACTCCCTCGCGGTGGCGGCGAGCTGACGGTCGGCGCGCCGGTGCGCTACCTCAGACTCGACTGAGGTCGGTCAACCCTGTTTGGCGGCGAGGGGCGCCGCCGCCGAAGCCGTCGCCGCGGGTTCGAAGGCGGCGCCACCACGCGGCTCGACCCGCACGAGGCGCGCGTAGGCGAGGTAGCGGTGGGAGGCGAAGAAGCGTGGATGGCAGGCTTGAAGCTCGACCAGCTCAACGCCGTGAGAACGCAGGACCGACATCTCGTTCGCGCCGACGATCCTGTGCTTGTAGACGCGATAGCGGAAGGTCGCGTACGGCACGTCCAGGGTCACGCGGTCGCCGCTCCGGAGCCTTTCGATGTGTGCGAACGGTGCGAGGTACGTCGTGCGGTGACCGGCGATGTAGACGAGCTGCCCTTCGCCCGGCATGTAGGTCCGACGGTCACGGCCGGGCCCCTTCTTGAGCGTGTCGTGGTCGGTGCCGTTGACCAGGATCATCTTCAGGTGCAGGCGGGGGACGCGAATCCGGCCGATCGCCTGGCCACGTTCAGAGTGGAGCCGGTAGAGGCGCGCCTCCCGCGCGATGATCTTGGTCGTCGCGGAAACCGAAGTGGCGCTCCGGCGCAGCCGCGCGGGCCGGTACTCGGAGAACCGGCGCTCGTAGGCCTGGGAGAGCCGGTGCTGCTTCCAGTGGGTGTAGAGCGCGGTGAAGGGGTCCTGCCAGCGCCAGACCACGAGCACCCACGCGAGCATGCCCAGGCCGACCACCGCCAGGATGGTCCCGACGACTCTCGACAGCCTCCTCCCGTTCACCCTTCCAACGCGCTCCGCTCGGTCTCGGACCTGCGCTTCCTCGTGCTCTGCACTGTAAGCGCGACACGCCGCACGGTCTCGCGCAGCGGCCCTCGCGGCGGTCGCTCTCGCGCACTCGGGTACGGGGCGTACCGTCCGGCGGCGAGTGCGAGCATTTGCCCGGCCGAGGCGAGCCAGCCGACCGCGATCACGAGCGCCGGCAGCTTCACGTAGCCGGTCGCCGTCAGCTCGGCGAGGTACCAAGGCGCGTCGAGCCCAAGGTCGTAGCGCAGAGCGAGAGAGCCGAGGAGCAGCAGCGGTCCCAGGAATCCTGCGGCCAGGGCCGAGGCGCGAACCCAAAGCGCACGGCCGCGGAAGTGCGGCAGCCACAGCCAGGCGTGTAACGAGGGCAGCAGAAAGACGAGCGCAAACGGGTTGGTCGCCACCACGAGCAGGGCGACCACGGCGAGACCGAGCAGCGCGGCGGTCGTGCCCGCGAGCTCGTCCGTTGCGGAGACCGGTTGCCTCGGCGCAAGCCGTGCGCGGGCGACCAGCCAACCGAGCCCGCTCAGGACACCGAGCCCGACGAGCGCTACGACGGGCCAATCGGTCGCAGGAGAGGCGTCGAGGGGCAACGGGACCGCCGGCGCCTTCGGCCAGAACCCGAGTAGCGCGAAAAGTTCGAACAGCAGCGCGACCCAGAGCCAGAACCCGACCCGGCTGCGGTAGCTCCGGAGCGCGGATGTGAGCGGGATGTGCCGCCGCCTGCAACGTGCAAAGAGATCGACGGCCGCGAGCAGGAACGGCGCAAGCGCTGCGATCAGCACGAGCTCGATCGCCCAGCCGGGCAGCACGCGCGGCCCGAAGTAGATGTAGCTGGCGGTGCCAGGTGCGAGCTCGGCGCCCGAGTCGAGCCAGCGCAGGAGCTGCTGCGCCGCGCGGCCGAGCTGGTTCAAGCGCACGGCATTCAGCTGCGAGGGCTGATCCGAGAAGGCGGCAGGCGGACGCTCGTCGCCGCTCGTCAGGGTCAACGCCGGCACGCCGCGTGCCAGCAGAGGCCCGTGCTCGAGTAGCGTGAACGGAAAGGCGAGGTCGATCAGCTGGCCCAGCGCGCCCGGATGGGCGGGGCGCCGGCCCGCTTGCTCGAGCACTCGCTGGGCCGCGGTCTCGACCAGGCCGGGCGACGCGAGCCTGGGCTCGGTTCCGGCCAACACGATTCGAGGCGGCCCACGGCCGGCGAGCGCGGTCAAGTCGATTGCAGCGACAACTCGGCCACGATGCTGATCCGCGAAGCGTCGCGCGCCCAGCCCGCCGAAGGCCCCACCGTCCGTGACGACGAAGACCAGGGTGTGCATCGGGCTCACCGGCCTCGCTCCGACCGGCGAGCCGTACGAGCGCGCGATCTGGATGAGCGCCGCGATCCCGGAGGCGTTGTTGTCGGCCCCGGGGCCGGTGCCGTCGTCGTCCCGGTGCGCCATCAGGACGATCTCGTCGGGCGATCGGCCGGGCACCGTCACGACCTGGTTGACGAGGATCTCTCCTCCGTGGCCAGGGAGGTCAGCGTGAAAGCGGTCGGGCTCCACCCTGAGCCCGTACGGCGCCAGTTGCTCGCGCACGAAGGCGGCGGCGCCCGCGGCGCCGGCGGTGCCCGGCAGGCGGTCCGGATAGAAGCGGGCGAGCTGGGTCGCCAGCTCCACCGCGGCGAACCGGTCGAACGCGGGGGGCAGTGCAGGCTGCGGCGCCGGCAGCGGCACGGCCTTGTGCACGCTGAAGGCGGCCGCTAGGAGAGGAATCCCGACGAGCAGCCATGTGCCTCGATACAGGCGGCCGCTGACGGGGCGCTCGAGCGAGCCTAGGCGCGGGCGTCGCCGCGCAGAACGGGGCGGGAGCGCCGCCATACCCTGGCTATAGTAGGGCGCAGACCGACGTGCGCCGGCAGGCGCTGCCGATGCCCGACTCCTCAACCATCCTGCTGGTCGACGACGAGGACTCCGTTCAGAAGCTCCTCGCGTACCCGCTCGAGCGCGACGGATTCACGGTGATCCAGGCGCGTGACGGCCAGGAGGCGCTCGACCGCTTCGCGGAGCAGCACGTCGATCTGGTCGTTCTGGACGTGATGCTGCCGAAGCTCGATGGGCTCGAGGTCTGCAAGCGCCTGCGCGCGGCGAGCAGCGTGCCGATCATCATGCTCACGGCCCGCGACGACGAGCTCGACAAGGTGCTCGGCCTGGAGCTCGGGGCCGACGACTACATCACGAAGCCGTTTTCGATCCGTGAGTTCAGAAGCCGCGTGCGAGCGCTCCTCCGCCGCGCCGCGACGACCACGCCTGACCCCGGCGAGGAGGCGATCGAGGCGGACGGACTCCGAATCGACCTCTCCAGGCGCGATGTCGAGGTTCACGGCAGGCCCGTGCAGCTGACCTACGTCGAGTTCGAGCTCCTGCGCACGCTTGCTTCCCATCCGGGGCGCGTCTACAGCCGAGAGATGCTCCTGCAGGCGCTCTGGGGCGGTTCCAACTACCGCGAGCCACGCACGATCGACGTCCACGTGCGCCATTTGCGCGAGAAGCTCGAGCCCGACCCACGCGCACCCGAGTTCATCGTGACCGTCCGCGGCGTCGGCTACCGCTTCCGCAGGTGAGCCGCGCCTTCCGCAGCGTCGGGACGCAGCTCAGCCTGGCGCTCCTGATCGTCGTCGCAGTGGCACTGGGTGTCGTCTACGAGAGCGTTGTCCCCTCGCTGAAGAACCGCTTGGTCGAAACGCGGCTCTCGGAACTGGAGGAGGCCGGTGCAAGCCTTGCGCGGCGAGTCCCGGGAACGCCCGTCGACGAGCAGAACTTCGTCGAGAACGCCTCCGCGAGCACGAATGCACGCGTCCTGCTCGTCTCGCTGCTCGCGGCCGAGCCCGAGCCTCTGCTTCAGGTCTTCAGGGATTCCCGCGGCGTAACGCTCTCCGAGGACGTCCAGTCCGACCCGATCGCCATTCGCGCTCTGCTTCGAGAGCGCTCGGAGAGCGGGACGGTCGAGCGCGGCGGCCGTCGCTACGCGGAGGCGGTCGTCTTCGTGCCGAGTCGCTCGGCCGCCCTGCTTCTGACCGACTCGCTCCAAGATCAACTCTCGAGCGTGCATCAGGTTCAGCGGCGCCTGCTGATCGCGGCGGGCGCGGCCCTGCTGATCGCTCTGTTGCTCGGTTACGGCGGTGCCTGGATCTTCGCGCGTCGCATCAGGCGGCTCGAGCAGGCGGCCGACCGGATCGCCAGCGGGCGCTTCGACGAGCCCGTACGCGACGCGGGCGGCGGGGAGCTGAGACGGCTCGCCGACGCGTTCGAGCGCATGCGCGTTCGCCTTGCCCAGCTGGACGACGCGCGGCGCGAGTTCGTCGCGAACGCCTCGCACGAACTGCGCACGCCGCTCTTCTCGCTCGGCGGCTTCCTGGAGCTATTGTCGGACGAGGAGTTGGACGACCCGACCAGGCGCGAGTTTCTCGCCTCGATGCGGGAGCAGGTGGCGCGGCTGACGAAACTCGCCTCCGACCTGCTCGACCTGACCCGTCTCGACGCAGGCCGGCTGACCGTCGAACGAGAGCCGGTTGACCTGGCGGCACTCGCCGAGGAGCTTGCAGAGGAGTTCCGCCCGTTTGCGCAGACGACCGAGCATTCGCTCCAGGTAGGCGGTTTGGAGCCGGTCTTCGCGGACGGCGACGAGCTGCGCGTCCTGCAGATCGGCAGGATCCTGGTCGAGAACGCGCTGCTGCACACACCGCCGGGGACCGCGGTGCGAGTGCGCGCGATCCGGGACGGTGTCGCCGTGCTCGAGGTCGAGGACGAAGGCCCGGGAATCGCCGCCGAACAGCTCGAGCAGCTCTTCGAGCGCTTTTTCCGTCTCGACGGTACCCGCGCCTCGGGCAGCGGCCTCGGCCTGGCGATCGCGCGCGAGCTGGCCGAGCTGATGGACGGCACGATCGAGGTCGAGTCTCGGGCCGGCCGATCCGTCTTCCGGCTGGCGCTCCCGCAGGCAAAGGAGACCAGCTCAGAGCCGTTTTCACGCGAAAAGCCAATTTCGGCCAGCCCGTAGCTACAGTGCGACGGCCGTGCGAATTGCGCCGTTTGCCGCCGTAGGTCTCGCCTGCGCCCTTGCCGGGGCGTTCGTCGCGCTGGCGCTGGCGAAGGCGGTCGGCTGGGCCGGCTCGGACTCTACGACCACAGTCTTCCGCTCCGCGCCGCTGCTCCCTACAGTCGGCCAAGCCAGCCCGACGGCGGTCGGCTCCTCTGCGAAGCCGTTGATCGGCAACGGCTTCAACCCGAAGGCGATCTACGCTCGCCGCTCGCCGGGAGTCGTGACGATCGTCGCGGTGTACGGCACCGACCCGGCCACCGCTCAGAAAGCGTTGGGCTCCGGCTTCGTCGTCTCGCCCGAGGGCTACATCGTCACGAATTCGCACGTGATCACGACCGCGGGTGACGGCGAGGTCGCACAGCCCGCCGACAAGGTGTACGTCGAGTTTCAGGACCACGATCGGATCGAGGCGAAGATCGTCGGCTGGGACGTCTTCGACGACGTCGGGGTGATCCAGGTTGCCCCCCGGGAGCATGCGCTGGCGCCGCTGCCGCTCGGCGACTCCGCCGCGGTCAGCGTCGGCGAGCCGGTCGCCGCCATCGGCAGCCCGTTTGGGAACGAGAACTCCCTTGTCGTCGGGGTCATCTCGGCGACGAAGCGCTCGGTCAACTCCCTCACCTCCGACTTCAACCTGGTCGACGCGATCCAGACCGACGCTCCGATCAACCACGGCAACTCCGGCGGCCCGCTGTTCGATGCGCGCGGCCGCGTGATCGGGATCACCGCTCAGATCCGCAGTACCAGCGGTAACGCCGAGGGAGTCGGCTTCGCGGTCGCTGTCAACTCGGTCAAGCGGTCGATGCGGCAGTTGATCGCGGACGGTTCCGTCTCCTACGCATTCGTCGGCGTAAAGACACAAGACCTCACGCCTACGGTCGCGAAGCGACTCGGCTATCCGGTCGAACGGGGAGCCGTGATCACCAACGTGGTGGCAGGAAGCCCGGCCGCGGCGGCGGGGTTGCGCGGCGGTTCCGGCAGGGAGCAGGTGCTCGGCGACGAATTCACTCGCGGCGGCGACGTGATCGTCGCAATCGACGGCCAGAGGGTCAGAAGTTCCGAAGATATCGTGCGTATCGTCACAAGCTCACTTTCTCCAGGACAGGTCGTCCGCGTCACGATCCGTCGCGGCGCCGCGCAGCGGGAGGTCTCCCTGCGCCTCGGCGCGCGGGCCGAAACCGGATGAGGCTCGGAACCGCGCTCTGTCGGGTTACGCGGATGCGTAAAAGGGCAAGGGAGTGTCGTGAGCGCTGACAGCCGCTCGGTGCGGCTGACCATTCCAGCACGCCCTGAGTACATTACCCTCGGGCGCCTGGCTCTGACTGCGATCGCAGGCGTGCGTTCTCTTTCGGACGAAGCGCTCCACGATCTCAAGCTCGCCCTGACCGAAGCGTGCACGAACTCGGTCAAGCACGCTTATGCGGAAGGCGGCGAAGGAGTCGTCGACATCGTCTACGAGCTCCAGCCGGACCGGCTTGCCGTCGAGGTCGGCGACGCGGGTGCCGGCTTCGAGCCGCAGGATCCGAACGGAGGCAACGGCGACGAGCTCTCCGAGGGCGGGCTCGGTATCGAGATCATCCGCGCCGTCACCGACGAGGTCGAGATCGAGGCGCGAGCAGGCGGCGGTTCCCGCCTGCGGTTCGTCAAGTTCCTCGCGGCCTAGCTCGACCGCTATTCTCGGCCGGTTCCGCCTCACACCATGCTCCAGCTTGTCAACGTCGGACAGAAGTCGCTCGTCGATTACGCGACGATCGCGACCCGTGGCCTCATGGAGGAGATCCGCCGCCTGGCGGAGCCCCTCGCAGGCAAGCGGCTCGTGCACCTTTCCGCGACCGCGTATGGCGGCGGGGTAGCGGAGATCAACTACGCGCTGGTGCCGTTGATGCGCGATGCGGGCCTCGACGCCGAGTGGCGGATCATCAACGGCGCCGATGAATTCTTCGCCGCGACGAAGACGATCCACAACGCGCTCCAAGGTGACGCGCAAGGGCTGACGCCGACGCAGCAGGAGGTCTTCCGCCAGTACCAGGCCTTGAACGCGCAGGAATTTGAGGACGAGTACGACTTCGTCCTCGTCCACGATCCTCAGCCCGCGGGAATGATCGAGCACTTTCCGGACAGCTCCGCCCACTGGATCTGGCGCTGCCACATCGACCTCTCGCATCCGAACCGGGACGTGCTCGGATTCCTGCTTCCCTGGTTCGCGCGTTACGACGCGGCGATCTTCCACATGCCCGAGTACGTGCCGCGTGCCGAGGGGATGCCGCTCTCATACATTTGGCCGCCCGCGATCGACCCGTTGACTCCCAAGAACATGGCGCTCTCGCCCGAGGACGCGGCCTACATCGTCGATCAGTTCGGCATCGACGTGGAGCGGCCGCTGCTGTCCCAGGTCTCCCGCTTCGATCCGTGGAAAGACCCGCTCGGCGTGATCGACGCATATCGGCAGGTGAAGGCCGAATACCCGGAGGTGCAGCTCGCCCTCGTCGGCTCGATGGCGCATGACGACCCCGAAGGCTGGGACTACTACAACCGCACCGTCGCCCACGCGGCGGGCGATCCGGACGTCTACATCCTCTCGAACCTGAACAACGTCGGCTCGGTCGAGGTGAATGCCTTCCAGGTCCATTCGGCAGCCGTGATCCAGAAGTCGATCAAGGAGGGCTTCGGCCTGACCGTGACCGAGGCGCTCTGGAAGACTCGGCCGGTCGTGGCAGGCCGCGTCGGGGGGATCGTCGCCCAGATCCAGGACGGCGAGACCGGGTGGCTCGTGGATCCCGAGTCCCCGGAGGAGTGCGCCCAGGCGTGCCTCGAGATCATGGCCGACCCGGCCATCGCGAGGCAGCACGCCCTGCGCGGCAAGGAGTACGTGCGCCGGAACTTCCTGATGCCGCGTCTGCTCCGGGACTGGCTCGTACTCCTGAACAAGCTTTCGGGAAACGACACCGCCGGCGCCGAGGTGGCGATGTCCGGCGCCGCGTCCCCGGGCTAGGCGTGGCGCGCCGAAGGAAGCTGATCGTCGTCTCGAACCGGGGACCGGTCACGTACGCGCGCGATCGCGGCGGCGAGCGGATCGCACGGCGCGGGGGCGGGGGACTCGTGACCGCGCTGCGGAGCCTCGTCTCCCACCACGACGTCACCTGGATCGCGAGCGCGATGACCGGCGAGGATCGAGCAGTTGTCGCAGAGGCGGGCGGGGCCGCGATCGACGAGCACGCGCGCGACGGCTCTGCTTTCCGGCTGCGCCTCGTCGCCCACGACGAGGCGGCCTACGACTGGTTCTACAACGTCGTCTCGAATCCGATGCTCTGGTTCCTGCAGCACTACCTCTGGGAGCTCGCCCACACCCCGTCGGTGGACGTCGCCTTCCAGCACGCCTGGGACGAGGGCTACGCGCGTGTGAACGCGAGCTTCGCGGAGGCCGTGCTCGAGGAGCTCGAGCTCGAGCCCGGCGCGGCGGTCTTCTTCCACGACTACCAGCTGTACCTCGCGCCGCGGCTCGTGCGCGAGCGCGCGCCCGACGCCTTGCTGGCCCACTTCGTCCACATCCCGTGGCCGCAGGCCGACTACTGGCACGTGCTTCCGGAGCCGATCCGCCTCGCGGTTCACCACGGCCTGCTCGCCAACGACGTTGTCGGGTTCCACACCCATCGCTGGCGGCTCAACTTCCTCCGCACCTCGAGCGACGTCGCGGGCGCCTCCTGCGACTTCGGCGAGAGCACTGCTCGTTACTGCGGCCGCCGCTCGCTCGTCACCATGCATCCCATCTCGGTCGAGCCGGCCGAGTTCGACGAGCTCGCGAGCAGCGACGACGTGCTGGCCGCCGAGCGGGCGCTTGCCGCTCGTCGTCCCGAGAAGCTCGTGCTGCGGGTCGACCGCACCGACCCCTCCAAGAACATCGTCCGGGGCTTCCGCGCCTTCGAGCTCTACCTCGATGCTCATCCCGAAATGGCACGACGGGTGGGGATGCTCGCCTTGCTGGATCCGTCCCGCCAGGACATTCCCGAGTACGCCGAGTACCTGGGCGCCGTCCAGCGCGAGGCCCGGCGCGTGAACGACCGCTTCCAGCAAGGCGGCTGGACTCCCGTAGAGCTGGTGATCGAGGACGACTTTGCTGCGTCGGTGGCGGCCTACAAGCAATTCGACGTCCTCTTCGTGAACGCCATCTACGACGGCATGAACTTGATCGCGAAGGAGGCGCCGCTGGTGAACGAGCGCGACGGCGTGCTGATCCTCTCCGAGAACGCGGGGGCGCACGACGAGCTCGGCGAGTGGGCGCTCAGCGTCAACCCGTTCGATGTGGCCGGTCAGGCGGCCGCGATCGATCGCGCACTGACGATGCCCGAGAGCGAGCGGCGCGCAAGACTGCAGGCGATCTCCGAGCACGTGCGCGAACACGACGTCGTGGCCTGGATCGAAGCGCAGCTCGCCGACCTCGACCGCTGCGCGGCCGCCGTCACCTAGAGGCGGAGGTTCTCGGCCCCGATCCTGGGCGCGATACCGTTCCGGGTCGTGGGCGAGCTTTCGCATCTCGACGAGGCCGGCGGGCTCCGGATGGTGGACGTCGGCGACAAGCCCCTCTCCCGCCGCAGGGCCGTGGCCCAGGCGACGCTGCGAGTGGCGCCCGAGACGGCGGCGCGGCTCACGGACCTGCCGAAGGGCGACGCGCTCGCGGCCGCCAAGCTCGCCGGGATCATGGCCGCCAAGCGCGCGAGCGAGTTGATCCCGCTCTGCCACCCGCTGCCGCTGAGCCACGTCGAGGTCCGGATCGAGGTGGGCGAGGATCGGGTCGAGATCGTGACCGCGGCCGAGACCACCGCCCAGACCGGGGTCGAGCTGGAGGCTCTGGTCGCGGCGGCGATCGCCGGGCTGACGATCTACGACATGGCCAAGGCGATCGACTCCTCGATGGAGCTGGCCGAAGTCCGCCTGTTGGAGAAGACGAAGGAGCCGGTCGAGTGAGGGCCGCGGTGCTGACGGTCTCCGACGGCGTCGCAGAGGGAACGCGCGAGGACGAAAGCGGCGAGCTGCTCGCCGGGTTGCTCTCAGCGGATGGCTACGAGGTCGCGCGGCGCGTCGTGCCCGACGACCGAGACGCGATCGCCGAGGCGATCGCCGAGCTGGCGGAGGAGGCGGCGCTCGTGCTGACCACCGGAGGTACCGGCCTTGCTCAGCGCGACGTCACTCCCGAGGCGACCTCCGAGGTCCTCGAACGCTCCGCGCCGGGCATCGCCGAGGCGATTCGAGCCGACTCGATCTCCAAGACCCCGCACGGGTTGCTCTCGCGCGGGATCGCCGGTGTCCGCGGCGAGACGCTCGTCGTGAACCTCCCCGGCTCGCCCGGCGGCTGCCGCGACGGCTTCGACGTGCTGCGGCCCGCGCTGGCGCACGCGGTCTCCCTCCTGGGCGGCAAGCCGACCGCGCACCGCCAAACGTGACCGCGGTCGCCTATCCGCGCCGTTTCTACTCGCTCGTCAAGTTCGAACACACGATCTTCGCGCTCCCGTTTGCCTACGTCGGTGCGTTCCTGGCGGTGGACGGCGCTCCGAGCGCCCACGACCTGCTCTGGATCACCGTGGCGATGGTCGGAGCCCGTTCTCTCGCAATGGGGCTGAACCGGTTGATCGACGCCGGCCTCGACGCGCGGAACCCTCGCACTGCCAGGCGTGAGCTCCCGGCGGGCTTGCTTTCGAAGGATCAGGTCGTTGTCTTCTGCGCCGGCTCGCTCGCGCTCTTCCTCGTCGCGGTCTACCAGCTCGATCCGCTCGTGCACTGGCTCTGGCCGATCCCCGTCGCGGGCTTCGTGATCTACCCCTACCTGAAGCGTTGGACCTGGCTCTGCCACCTCTGGCTCGGAGCCGTCGACGGACTTGCCCCACTCGGTGCCTGGGCTGCGATCAAGGGCGAGCTGCCCTGGGAGGCCTGGGCGCTCGGAGCTGCGGTCGCGCTCTGGGTTGCCGGCTTCGACCTCTTCTACTCCTTGCTCGATCTGGAGATCGACCGGGAGCAGGGGCTCCGGTCGATGGCCGTGCGATTCGGCGAGCGCGGCGCCTTCTGGGGCGCTCGGTTCTTCCATGTCGGCACGGTCGCGCTGCTGGCCGCGGCGGGGCTCGGGCTCGAAGTCGGTGTCCTCTACTGGCTCGGGGTAGCCGTGGTCGCGGGCCTGCTCGCGTACGAGCACTCGCTCGTCGGGCCCGGAGACGTGCGACGTCTCGACACCGCCTTCTTCACCATGAACGGGGTCATCTCGGTGGCGTTCTTCGGGTTCGTCCTCGTGGATGCACTCGCATGATCCGTTCGGTCGGGCTCGAGAAGCGCTACGGCCACAAGCGGGTGCTGCGCGGGCTTGACTTCGAGCTCGAGCGCGGCGGCTTCCTTGTTGTCACGGGTGCCAACGGCGCCGGCAAGACCACCTTGCTGCGCCTCTGCGCCGGCCTCGCGGTGCCGAGCGGCGGGACGCTAGAGGTCGAACCGGAGCGCGGACTGATCGGCTTCCTAGGGCACGAGCCGCTCGTCTACCGTGAGCTGACCGCGCTCGAGAACCTCGATCTCTACGGGCGGCTCTACCACGTGCCCGAGCGGCGCGAGCGGATCGGAATGCTGCTCGAGCGCTTAGGGCTCTGGGAGGAGCGAGGACAACGCGCCTCGGCACTCTCGCGAGGGCAGCTCCAGCGGCTCGCCCTCTCTCGCGCTCTGCTGCACAAGCCCGAGCTCTTGATCCTCGACGAGCCGTTCGCGGGGCTCGACGCCGAGGGCTCGGAGCTGCTCGACCGCGAGCTCGCCGGAATGCGCGAGCGCCGGACGATCCTGCTGGCCACGCACGACCCCGATCGCGTTGCAACGCTCGCGACCGGGAGGCTCGCGCTGGCATGAGGCGCTACTTCACGGACGCGGCGGTGCTGGCGCGTAAGGACCTGCGGCTCGAGCTGCGCGCGCGCGACACGCTGCCGGCGATGCTGCTCTTCGTGATCGCGATTCTCGTGGTCTTCCACTTCGCCCTGCCGTCCGGCTCTTCCCGGCTCGCCGAGCTCGGGCTGCTGTGGGTGGCGATTCTCTTCACAGCGTTGCTCGGCCTGGGCCGCGCTTTCGTCGCCGAGCGGGAGCAGGGCCTGCTGGACGGGCTCGTGCTCGCGCCGGTCGACCGCAGCGCGATCTGGCTCTCGAAGGGCATCGCGACCCTCGCGTTCCTTGTGCTGGCCGAAGCGGTGGCCCTCCCGGCCTTCGCGCTTTTCTTCGCGCCGGTCGGCTGGTCGA
>DATHAF010000033.1:0-3705 GCA_035296785.1 Gaiellaceae bacterium | reverse complement strand
CTCGTGATCGCGCTGATCGTGCTCGGGCCGCAGAAGCTGCCGGAGGCGGCCCGCTCGGTCGGCAGGGGAATGCGTGAGCTGAAGCAGTCGCTCAGCGCGCCCGATGACGACGACGAGCGCGACGTCTACGACGAGCCCAGCAAGGCCGGATAGCCGGCGAGCCCGGATAGCGCGAGGGACCGCTCGCACCGCTCGTGGGTCGACTGGCGTGAGGACGTTGTAGTTCCGGGACTTTGTCCCGTTTAATAAGCCCCGGCGCGTCGCTACCAGAACGAGCCGCGCTCGAGGACGCCTTCCTCCTGGAGCTGCTCGATCGTCTTGTTGTAGACGCCCGAGCTCAGGTACTTCCAGCCGTCATCCGGGGCGATGAACACGACGTTGCCCTCGTCCAGCTCGCTCGCCACGCGCACGCAGATCGAGGCGATCGCGCCGGTGGAAACGCCCACGAAGAGGCCCTCCTCCTCCATCAGCTTCTTGGTCCAGACGACCGCGTCGCGGTTCGAGACGAAGATCTTCCGGTCGAGCAGCGAGAGGTCGATGATCGGCGGGATGTAGCCGTCCTCGAGCGAGCGGAGGCCCTGCACGAGCTCGCCCTGGAGCGGCTCGGCGGCCACGATCAGCGTGTCCGGGTCCTCCTCCTTGAAGCGGCGGGCGTTGCCCATCAGCGTGCCGCCGGTGCCGAGCCCGGCCACGAAGGCGGTGACGCTGTCGAGCTCCTCGAGGATCTCGACGGCGGTGCCGTGGTAGTGCGCCTCCGGGTTCGCCTGGTTCCCGTACTGGTAGGGCATGTAGTAGCTCGCGTCGGCCTCCGCCATCTCGAGCGCCATGGCGACCGCTCCGTTCGAGCCCTGCTCGCCCGGCGAGTAGACGATCTCGGCGCCGTACATCTTGAGCAGCTGCGTGCGCTCGGTGGTGACGTTGTCCGGCATGACGACCTTGAGCGGATAACCCTTGCGCCGGCAGATCATGGCGAGCGAGATGCCGGTGTTGCCGGAGGTCGGCTCGAGGATGGTCTGACCCGGCCGGATCAGCCCCTCGTCCTCGGCCCGCTCGATCATGGAGCGCGCCACGCGGTCCTTGACCGACCCCGTCGGGTTGTAGCTCTCGAGCTTGACGTAGATGCGAACGCCCGGCGTGGGACTCAGCCGCCGAAGCTCGACCAGCGGCGTGTTCCCGATCGCCTGGACGATGTCGCCGTACTTGCCCCCGCAAGGCCTGGTATCGAGACCCGGATCAGGCACTTCAGAAAGTGTAGTACCCGGTCACCGCACCATGAAGGTGTCTTCGTGCGAGTACGGCGGTGCGCAGCAGCAGAGAAGCTTCAAGGGCCCGCTGCCCGTGTTCCGGAGCTTGTGGGGCGTTCCCGGCGGGATCACGACGGTGTCGCCCGTCGCGACGTCAGTCTCCTCGTCGCCGAGCTTCATCACCCCGCTCCCGCTCGTGAAGACGTAGATCTCCTCCGAGACGCCGTGGTAGTGCTCCTCGGTTTCGGCTCCCGGCGGCACGGTCGCCTCCGCGAGGCTCTGGTTTACGGCGTTCCCGGTCGGGATCCCGGCCTGCTCGCGGATCTCCGAGCCGTCCTTCGTAATGGACCGCTCCGCGCGCTCGAGTCTCTCTATCCGCATCGCTCAGAGGCTACGGCGGTAGCGGACCTCGACGGTGTCAGCCCAGTCCTCCTCCACCTTTTCGGCGCCGTCTCGCCGGAACCCCTCGCGCTCGTAGAACGCGTTGGCGCGGTCGTTGGCGGCGAAGGACCACACGGTCGCGTCCGTGCAGCCGCGCTCGCGCAAGGAGTCCAGCACCGCGCCCATCAGCACGCGACCAACCCCCTGGCGCCAGCGGCCTGCTGTTACGAAGAAGCTGCGTACCTCGCCGACGGACGGGTCGGCGTCGTCGTCGCGGCTAACGCCGCACGCGCTCAGGCCGACTAGCTCGCCGTCCTCCTCGACGAGCAGCATCGACACGTCCGGCCGGCCGAGCATGGCGTACCAACTCTCGGCGTCCAGCTCGGGGAACTCGTGGTCCGGCGGCAGCAGCTCGGTGAAGGCGGCCCGGGCGGACTCGTCCCACACGCGCGCCCAGGATGGCCAGTCTCGACGCTCTGCGCGCCGAACGATCAGCGGCTTCCGCCGGCCATCGCCGGCAGGATGACGACCGTGTCGCCGTCGGACACGTTCGTGTCGAGACCCTGGAGCACGCGCACGTCCTCGTCGTTCAGGTAGACGTTCACGTACCGGTTCAGCTCGCCGTCCTCCGAGAACAGCTGCGACTCGGTGGCCGGGTGCTGAGTCGCGAGCGCCCGCAGGAGCTCGCCGACGTTGCCGCCCGAGGCCTCGAGCTCCTTCTCACCACCGACGCTCCCCCGGAGGACCGGGGGGATCTTGATCGTTGCCATGGAAGCGGCGAGCCTACCCGGCGCCGGCGCAGAACGCCTCGTAGTCCGGGAAGACGCCCATCTCGTCGTCGGAGATCTCCCCCGGCTCGCGCGAGCAGATCGGGCAGCCGGGGTCGCGCCGCACCTTCAGCTCGGTGAACGTCGTCCCGAGCGCGTCGTAGAGCAGCAGGCGGCCGGCCAGCGTGTCGCCGGCGCCGGTGATTAGCTTTATCACCTCGACCGACTGGAGCAGGCCCATCACGCCGGGCAGCACTCCGAGCACGCCCGCGGCGCCGCACGAGGGCGCCAGCTCGGCCGGCGGCGGCGTGGGGTAGAGGCAGCGGTAGCAGGGGCCCTCGTAGGGATGGAAGACCGAGAGCTGGCCCTCGAACCCAAGGATCGAAGCCGAGACGACCGGGATCTGGAGCCGCACGCTTGCGTCGTTCAGCAGGTAGCGCGTGGGGAAGTTGTCGAGGCCGTCGACGATCACGTCATAGCCCTCGATGATCTCCATGACGTTGTCGGCGCCGAGCCGAACGGGGTACTTCTCGACCTTCACGTCCGGGTTGATCTCGTGGACCGCGATCTCGGCCGAGTCGACCTTCGGCACGCCCACGCGCTCGTTCGAGTGCGCGACCTGGCGCTGGAGATTGGAGAGGTCGACGACGTCATTGTCCACGATTCCGAGCGTGCCGACGCCCGCGGCCGCGAGATAGAGCGCCGCCGGCGAGCCGAGGCCGCCCGCGCCGAGCAGGAGCACCTTGGCGTCGAGCAGCTTCATCTGCCCCTCGAGCCCGATCTCCGGGATCAGCAGGTGGCGCGAGTAGCGCTCGCGCTGCTCCGCGGTGAGAGCGCGCGGGACCTCGACGTCGTAGCCGCGATCCTTCCAGAGCGTGATGCCGCCGCGCATGGAGGCGACGTCCTCGTACCCAAACAGCTCCTTCATCGTGTGCGCCGCGAGAGCGGAGCGCTGGCCCGAGGCGCAGTACAGGACCACGCGCTTCGAGCGGTCGCGCACGGCACCCTCGATGCGCGACTCGAGATGGCCGCGCGGCACGTGCACCGCGCCCGGAAGATGGGACTCCTCGAACTCGTGCTGCTCGCGCACGTCGACAATCACGGCACCGTTGCCGTTCTGCTGCAGATCGTGGACGTTCTTGGGATCGATCTCCTCGATCTGCTCCTTGATATTGCGAATCAGCTCTGCGCCGGACGCCATTCCCGATTACCTCAAAACCCGGTCGAGATTCAACACTTCAGAAAGTGTAGCGCCGTCAGAACGACAGCCGGGGCGCCCTCTCGGACGCCCCGGCGGAAGACCCAGACCTAGA
>DATHAF010000032.1:0-9996 GCA_035296785.1 Gaiellaceae bacterium | reverse complement strand
AAGGCGCGTGCCCGCTCGAGCCCGCGTCGGCGCAGCTCCTCGCGCCGCTCGACCGCCTCGGCGATCCCGGCGGCGATTGCATCCGCGTCCAGCGGATCGACGAGCACAGCGGCGCTACCCGCGAGCTCGCTCGAGGCATCGTTTCGTCCGGCCACGACCGGCGTTCCGCAGGCCATCGCCTCCAGCACCGGCAGGCCGAAGCCCTCGTAGGGCGACATGTAGGCGACGCAGCGGGCCCCGCGGTACAACCGCGCCAGCTCGTGATCAGAGACGAAGCCGAGCCATTCGACGTCGCTTCCCGTCAGCTCGACGTCCCCCCAGCCGCGCATCCCCGCCACAAGGAGCCGGCAGCCGTTCAGTCCCGCGCGGCGGAAGCCGTCCAGGAGGCGCGGCAGGTTTTTGCGGGGCTCGAGCGTCCCGACCGCGAGCACGTAGTCGCCCGCAGCTGCCTCACCCTGCGCCTCGAAGGGCGGGCCAACCGCGTTCGGGATCACGCGCACCTTCTCCTCGGGGACGTCCAGCAGGTCGAGCAGCTCCCGCTTGGTGAACTCGGAGACCGCGATCAGGCGGACCGCTCCTTTCGCGACTCGGGGGAGCGCAAGCCGGCTGTACACACGGGTCCAGCGGTTGAACGTCTCGGGATGGCGGAGCACGGCGAGGTCGTGGAAGGTGACGACGAGCGGCACCGCGGAGCGAACCGGGGCCCGGTGGGTGGGGCAGTGGAGGACGTCCAGGCCGTCCCGTTTTGCCTTGGCGGGGAGGGCGGCGAGGTACCAGCCCAGGTCGCGCACCGGCACGAGGGCGCGGCTCGAGCCGCCGAGCCCGTAGCGGCGAAGCTCGACCTCCGGCTCGCGCTCGAGGGCCTCCAGCAGCGACTCGATGTGGCGCGCCGTGCCGGCCCGCGTCAGCGCGAGCGACGAGACGTCAATGCCGACGCGCAGCGAAGTCATCTCTCGGGAAATTACTTGGTCAGAGCACTCTCGTAGCCGGCCAGCACCGCGTCGCCGCAGGCGCGCCAGGTGAAGCGCGAGGCGTGCTCGACGCCTGCGCCCCGCGGCGCGTCGAGGGCAGCCTCGAGCGCAGCGGCGAACGCCTCGGGATCGTCCGGGTCGGCGCGTAGCGGCGCGTCGCCGCAGGCCTCATCTAGTGACGGGTGCGAGGAGACGACCGCGGGGGTTCCGCTCGCCAGCGCCTCTACGACCGGGATCCCGAAGCCCTCGAAGCGCGACGGGTAGGCGAAGGCGCTCGCGCCCCGATAGAGGCGCGCGAGCTCGTCGTCCGTGACGAAGCCCAGCAGGCGCACGCCCTCGGCCGCCAGCGGGCGCTCTTCCCAGCCTTCGAGGCCGGCGAGCGCGAGGGTCAGCTCGGGTCGCCGCTGCCGCAGCACTGCGAATGCGGCCACGAGCGCGGGCAGGTTCTTGCGCGGCTCCAGCGTCGAGACTCCGAGCACGTACGGGCCGCCCAGGTCGGCCTGCTCGCCCTCGGGCTGGAAGCGCGGATCGATCCCCGGGTAGGCAACCACGACCCGCTCCTCGCGCAGGCCCAGCAGCTCGACGACCTCCGAGGCCGTGAAGCACGAGTTGACGAAGACGCGGTCACAGGTCCGCGCCGCATTCTCGTACTTCGGCCCGTGCATCCGCAGGGTCGCCCCCTGGACCCACTCCGGGAAGCGCAATGGCACGAGGTCGTGCACCGTCGTCGCCCGCACTCCACCCCGCTGCGACGGGTACATCCAGTCCGAGAAATGGAAGACGTCCAGCGGCCCGACGACCGTCTCCACGGGCGGGCGTCCCACCCGGCTCCAGGCGGTACGCCAGACCTGCGCCCGCGGCAGTAGCGGCAGCCGCAACTCGACCGGCAGCCCGGCGAGCGACTCCCGGATCCGCCGCTGCCCGCGCGGGCCCGAAGGGCCGAAGGCAAGCAGCTCGGCACCTGCCTCGGTGAGCCCTGCGACCAGGCCCCGCAGGTAGTTGCCGATCCCCGTGCGCGGACGGGAGAGCGGGCTGACGTCGACGACGACGCGCACGCGCCGCCCTCAGGAGATCGCGATCGGCAGGACGAGCGGCTCCGTGCCCGCCTCGGAAAACCAGAAGATCCCCTCGCGCACGAGGTCGACGGTGACCGTCCGGCCCGGCCCGACCTGGTCAGGCGGAAGCTTCAACTCGACCTTCACGGCTTCGCCCGGCGAAACCGACCGCGGAAGGCTCACGCGGGCGAGCTCGAGCAGCCGCTCGCCGTCCGGCCCGGCGACATATGGCCCGACCGTCACCGAGCCCTTCGGGTACGGGTACCAGAGCCCCGCCGGCCAGAACGCGCGGCCGGTGTTGGTGATCTTCAGCCTTCGGATCAGCTCACGGCCAGACGGCGTCCAGTCGCCGTCGGACTCGATCCGCGCCGAGAACTCGAGGTTTTCCCCGCCTGCAGGGATCGGGTTGACTGCGTGTACGACGTTGAACTCCGGCCGCAGTGCCGCCTGGCCGAGCGCACGCGCGCGCAGGCGGTCGGGCATGAATCGATCCAGGACCCGATCGCGGCGTCGCGTTGGCGGCGCGAGATCGACGAGCTCATCCACCTCGGCCAGCCGGCGTACGTTGGCGAACCCCGCGCGTTCGACGACCTCGACGAGGTACTCGGGATCGAAGGGAGATTCGAGCGTGCCGTAGCGCTCCATCTCCGCGATGAGATTCTGCTCTGCCTCCGAGCCGGCCGGAGGGCACACTCCCTCGTGGATGTAGATCTGGCCGCCCGGCGCCAGCGTCCGCCGAATTACCTCCAGCGTCGCGAGCTCGTCGTCGAAGTGGTGCATCGTGTCGTAGAGGACGGCGCCGTCGAAGCGGCCCGTCCACGGCATCTCGCGTACCGGGAGCGCGTGGAACTCGGCGAGCGGCTCGAGCTCCTCACCGATTGGCCCCTGGATCGCGTCGACGCGCCGGCGCGCGATCTCGACCATGTCGGGAGAGATGTCCACGCCTGTGACCCAGTAGCCGCAGCGCGCCAGGAGCTCGCTCAGCCAGCCGGGGCCGCATCCGACGTCGAGCACCTGCGCCCGCAGGCCGAGCTGCATCAACTCGACGACGTGTGCGAACGTCCGCAGGCAGCGGGCCAGCTCCTCGTTCGGCGGCGCACCGAAGGGCTTCGTCCGGAGCCAGAGACGCTCGGCGGGCTCGAGCTGCTCGACGTACGTCAGATGGCCCTCGTCGTAGTCGTGTCCGAGGTCGCCGAGGCGGCCCCGCCCGCCCCGGGCGAGCTCTCGAAATCTGGGACGAGGGCCCACTTCGATCGATTCTACGGGGACCACTACACTGGGCGCCCGTGGCGCTCTACGCCGACCTGTTCCGGTATCGAGAGCTGTTTCTCAACCTCTTTCGCCGCGAGCTGCGGGTCAAGTACCGGGGGTCGCTTCTCGGCATCGTGTGGTCGCTCGTCAACCCACTCGCGCTCGTCGGGGTCTACACCCTCGTCTTCTCGGTCCTCTGGCGGGCGTTCTCGATTCCGCACTACCCGCTCTTCATTGTCAGCGGGCTGCTGGTCTGGATCTTCTTCCAGACCTCGCTCCAGTCGGCCAGCGCGAGCCTTCTCGGGCACGCGAACCTCGTCAAACAGGTGAAGTTTCCGCGCCAGCTGCTGCCGCTCGCCGTTGTCGGCACGAACCTTCTGAGCTTCTTCGTGATGCTCGCGGTGATCCTGCCTCTCAACCTCGTCTTCGTTCCCGAGACCCGCTCGACCTTCTGGGCGGCGATTCTGCTCACCGCGCCGCTCGTGGCCCTCGTGAGCGGCCTCTCGATCGTGGTCGCGGCGGCGACGGTCATGTTCCGCGACGTCGAGCATCTGCTGGTGACCGTGCTCCTGCCGTGGTTCTTCCTGACCCCGGTCTTCTACACGTTCGAGCAGCTGCCTCGGATCCAGGAGCACGCGCGCTTGGCCGACGTTCTGCATTACCTGAACTTCATCACGCCTCCACTGATCGCCATCCGCGACCCGCTCTTCTTCGGCCGGCTTCCGAGCAGCGGGGACACCGCGTATGCGATCGGCGCAGCCGCGGTCGCGCTGGCGCTTGGCGCCTTCGTCTTCCAGCGGGTGGACGACCAGCTGGCCGCAGCGCTGTAACGGCGGCTGGCTAGGCTCTCGCGCATGGCTGAACCGCTTCTCGTACGGGCCTGTCGGCGCGAACCGGTCGAGCGGACGCCGGTCTGGTTCATGCGTCAGGCAGGCCGCTCGCTGCCGGAATACCGCGAGATCCGCAAGCAGCACGGCCTCTTCGAGGTCTGCCGCCGGCCGGAGCTCTGCGCGGAGGTGACGCTGCAGCCCGTACGCGCCCACGGCGTGGATGCGGCGGTGATGTTCGCTGACATCATGCTCCCGGTGCTCGGCATGGGCGTGGACGTCGAGCTGGTCGAGAACGTCGGGCCGGTGGTGGCCGAGCCGGTGCGCTCGGCCGCGGACGTGGAGCGCCTGACGGTGCCGGAGCCCGACGACTCGGTTCCGTTCATCCTCGAGGCCGTGCGGCTCGTACGCGAGGCGCTGCCGCCCCAGCAGGCAGTGATCGGCTTTGCGGGCGGCCCATTCACCGTGGCGGGTTACCTGATCGAAGGCAAGCCGACGCGTGAGTTCAAGCTGACAAAGGCCTGCATGTACGGGAAACCCGAGGTCTGGCACGCGCTGATGGAGAAACTGGCGGCTGCGTTCGCGCTCTACCTCAATGGTTGCGTTCGCGCCGGAACCGATGCGGTTCAGCTCTTCGACTCGTGGGTCGGCGCGCTTTCGCTCGACGACTACCGCGAGTTCGTCGCACCCTACTCGACGCAGGTGCTGGCTTCGGTTGACGTGCCCACGATCCACTTCGGCACGGGCACGACGCACCTGCTGGAGGAAATGGCCGAAGCCGGCGGCGACGTGATCGGCGTCGACTGGCGGATCCCGATCGACCGGGCCTGGGAGCTCGTCGGCTCCGAACGCGGGGTGCAGGGGAATCTCGAGCCGGCGCTGCTGCTCGGGCCCTGGGAGCGGGTCGAGGCGGCGGCGCTTCGCATCCTCCAGTCGGTCGGCGGGCGCCCGGGCCATATCTTCAACCTCGGCCACGGCGTTCTCCCTGAGACCGATCCCGGCGACCTGCGGCGCCTCGTCGAGCTCGTACATTCCAAGAGTCCGGTGGCGGTGTGAGCCGCCGCGTGGAGGGGGAAGGGGGGAAACGGGAGGGTCCCCTGATCGTATTCCTCGGCGGAGCCGAGGCGTGCTTGGAGGAAGAAGGGGGCGCGTGGGGGAAACCTGGTTTCCCCCACGGGAGCGAGCCGCAAGCGAGGGACGTGGCGGCTTGAGGGACGCGGTCGTGCTGATGGCGTACGGGAGCCCGTCGCGGCCGGAGGACGTGCGGCCCTACCTCGAGGACGTGCGGGGCGGCCGCCCGGTCTCCGAGGAGGCAGTGGCGGAGCTCGCGGAGCGCTACCGGCGGATCGGGGGGCGCTCGCCCCTCGACGACGTGACCGAGGCTCAGCGGGCCGCGTTGGAGCGGGCGCTCGGTATGCCGGTCTTCGTCGGGATGAAGCACTGGCGGCCTCGCATCTCCGAGGCCGTGGAGGCGGCACTGGCGGCCGGGGCCACGCGGATCGTCGGCCTCGTTCTTGCGCCGCACTATTCGCGCCTATCGATCGGCGGGTACCGCGAGCGGCTCGAGGAAGCATTGGCCGACCGGGCCGAGCTCGTGCTCGTCGAGAGCTGGCACGACGAGTCTGCGTTCGTCGAGGCGCTCGCCGACCGGGTGCGGGGGTCTGACGCCTGGATCGTCTTCACGGCGCACTCGCTGCCCGAGCGGATCCTCGCCGACGGCGACCCCTATCGCGAGCAGCTACTTGAAACGGCACGGCTGGTAGCCGAGCGCGCGGGCCTGGAGCGCTGGTCGTTCGCCTTCCAGAGCGCAAGCTCGACCGGCGAGCCGTGGCTGGGGCCGGACGTGCTCGATGAGCTCGGGCGGCTGCGGGCAGAGGGCGTGAGCAAGGTGCTCGTCGAGCCGGTCGGGTTCGTCTCCGACCACCTCGAGATCCTCTGGGACCTCGACGTCGAAGCTCGCGAGCGAGCGAGCCAGCTCGGGCTCGAGTTCGCTCGAACCGAATCGCTCAACGATGACCCCGTGTTCGTCCAAGCGCTGGCCGGGCTTGTCCGAAAGGCCCGGTCGGTACGCTCAGCCACATGAGAGCCGGGGCATTGGTCGCGAGCGCCGTCAGCCGGCGGTTCCTCGTCTACCCCCAGCGTCAGGTGACGCTGAAGGAGGCGATCGTCAGGCGGCGGCACCTGCGGAGAACGGAGGTTTGGGCGATCCGCAACGCATCGTTCGAAGTCGAGCCCGGCGAGGCGGTCGGGGTCATCGGCCGCAACGGCTCGGGAAAAACGACGCTGCTGCGCATGGTCGCCGGGATCTTCCGCCCAACGAGCGGTCGGCTCGAGGTCGGCGGGAGCGTCGCCTCGCTCCTGGAGCTGGGCGCCGGCTTCCATCCCGACTTCACGGGCCGCGAGAACGTGTACATGAACGGCGCCATCCACGGCCTCAAGCGGAAGTACGTGGCGGAGAAGATGGATGAGATCGTCTCCTTCGCCGAGCTCGAGCGGTTCGTCGACGTACCGGTGCGCACCTACTCGGCTGGGATGTACATGCGCCTTGGATTCTCGATCGCCGCGCACCTCGACCCGGACGTGCTGCTGCTGGACGAGGTCTTCGCGGTCGGAGACGAGTCGTTCCAGCGCAAATGCATGGGGAAGATCCTCGACCTGAAGGGGCGCGGGCGCACCCTCCTGTTCGTCTCGCACTCGGCGCCGGCCGTCGAGCGGCTGTGTGAGCGCGCGATCCTGCTGGACGCCGGCCAGGTTGTCGCCGACGGCCCGGCCCGTGACGCGATCGCGCAGTACCAGCGGAAGCTGGCCGCGGAGGAGAGCCCTGCCGAGCGCGGCGCCGGCCTGCGAGAGTGGGGCAGCGGCGAGGCTCGCGTCGTCGAGGTCAGCCTCGAGGACGGCGAAGGCGATGAGCGCCGCCAGTTCCTCTCGGGCCAGGCGCTCGTAGTCAGGCTCAGGATCGCCGCCGCGGAGGCGATTCCCCCTCCCCGAATCACGATCGAGTTCCGCGATGCGAACGGCTCGCTGCTCGGCGTCAGCGAGGCCGAGGCCCATCAGCTGGGCTGGGACGGCTCGCCGGGCACCACCGAGCTCCTGTTCTCGAGCTCGCGCCTGCCGCTCGTCGACGGCCAGTTTCAGCTGTCCGTCGCCCTGTCGCGCACCGACTCCGCACGGCAGTTCCATCGGCTCGATCCCGCCCTGGAGTTCACGGTCTTTCCGGACACAGACCAACGCGGCTGGTTCCGCTTCGAGGGCGAGTGGTCTTTGATTTCCTCCCCGAGCACGCTGGAGCGGCGATGAGCTCCCGCACCTGCCCGGACTGGCCCGACCTGATGGAGCTCGCGCCGGAGCTTCAGTTCATGCACTACACGGTCGCGGAGGCGAAGTTGCCCTCCGAGGCGCTGGCCGAGCTCGTGGACGTGCCCCTGGAGACGGTCGCGATCTGCGCCGATCTCGACCACAACGTCTTCTACGCGCGTCACACCGATCCTCAGGTTGCGGAGGCGCTCCGCGGCACGCATTGGTTCGAACTGCGCGAGTGGCACACCCGCGGGCCCGGGACTGCCGTGAACCAGCCCGGCTGACCCAGATCCGGCCCGGTCCGGTCACAGACACGCGCGCCCACCGAAAATAGAATCTCCGGTGGGGAGGAGGTGGGATGTGCCTTTACACGAGCCGCCCAAATCGCCGCGCGAGCACCTCCTCCAACGACCGCGTGTTGACCACATCCTTCGCGGCTGCCCCGCCCCGCCTGGCCGTGGCCACTGCCAGCTCCATGTTCGCGAGTCCGCGGGTCGAGTGCGCGTCCGTGTTCACCACGATCTCCACCCCGGCCTCGCGCGCCAGGCGCACGTGCTCGTCGCGCAGGTCGAGCCGATCGGGCAAGCCGTTCACCTCGACGGCCCGCCCCTGCTCGGCCAGTCGCGCGAATACCGCGTCCAGGTCGACCGCGTTCGGAGGTCGGTGGTTGATCAGCCGACCGGTCGGGTGGCTCAGGCAGCTCACGCGCGGCGACTCCAGCGCCGTCAGTACCCGCCTGGTCAGCTCGGCGCGCGAGCCGCGCTGGCCTCCGTGCACACTTGCCTGTACCCAGTCGAGCTCCGCCAGCAGGTCGTCCGGAAGGTCGAGCGAGCCGTCGCGGCGGATGTCGCACTCCGTACCGCGGAGCAGCCGGAACGGAGCAAGTCGCTCGTTGGCCTCGGCGATCTCCTCGCCCTGCCGGCGCACCCCATCCGCGTCAAGGCCCGGCACCGCCCCGACCGAGACGGTGTGATCGCAGATCGCGAGGTAGTCGTACCCGCGCTCGAGCGCCGCCAGGCCCATCTCGTAGACGGACGCTTTTCCGTCCGACCAGGTCGTGTGGGTGTGCAGGTCGCCGCGCACATCCACGAGCTCGAGCAACTGCCGCGGCTCGCCCCGGAACCCGCCCTCCCGAAGATCCGGCGGCACGAAGGGGATCCCGAGCGCGCCGTAGACGCCTTCCTCATCCGGCGCCTCCGGCAGCGGGCCGAGTGCGGCCACGTACTCCGGCGAGCCCGTCGCCCGCACGAGCTCTGTCCCCAGTCGCCCAGGCTCGGGCACGACCAGCTCGACCGGGACGCCCTCGACGGTGACGCCCAGCGCCCGTCGAGGCTCTCGCTCCACCAGCGCCACTATCTGCGGCAGCGCCTCGAACTCCTCCAGCACCGGTTCAGGCTGTTCGGCCGCCACGACCACCGCGAGTCGCTCGGAGGCGTCCACCCAGCGTCGCGGGTCTCCCGCCGCAACTCCGCCGAGCGCCTCGGCGATTGCCGCGACGAGCGGCCTGCTGCGGTGGAGCAAGAGCCCTCGTGCCGCCGTCGTTCGAGGTTCGCGCTCCAGGGCCGCGAGCAGCTTGCGCTCTGTCTCCGGCCCGACCCCCGGCACCTCGCGTAGCCGGCCCTCGCGCGCCGCCTCGCGCAGCTCCTCGAGCGATCGCACTCCTAGCACTCGCCCGATTTCCAGCATCCGCTTGACCGAGACGCCGAGGAAGCGGCCGAGCCCCGCCAGCTCGGGCGAGACCTCCCGTCGGAGCTCCCGCAGCTCCTCGATCTCGCCCGTCTCCACGAGCTCCCGCAGCCGGCGCTCGATCCCCGGGCCGATGCCGCGGAGTTCCCGCGCGCGGCCTTCGCGGACGAGCTCGGCGACCGGTGCGGGCGTCGAGCGGATCAGGTCGGAAGCCCTCCGATAGGCGCGGGCGGTGTACGGGCCGGCGCCCGCGAGCTCGAGCAGCGAGGCGAATGCATCCAGCTGGCTCGCGATCTCGGCGTTGTCCGGCGGTGGCCCTGGCACTGCGGGATAGTCTCTCGGCGGCATGCCTACCGTGGTTGTTCCCTTCCGCGGGGAGAGCGCTAAACGCCGCCTCGCACCGGCTCCCGAAGACGTCCGGGCTACGATCGCGAACGCGATGCTCGAGGACGTGCTCGCCGCCTGCCGGGCGGTTGCCGCCGAGGTCGTCGTGGCGGATGAGGGCGGAGGGCAGGGCCCGGCTGTCGAGGCCGCGCTCAGGCGAATTGATTCCGGGCCCCTCCTCGTCGTCAACGCCGACCTCCCTGCGGCCCAGCCCCGCGACCTGCTCGCGCTCCTCGGCGCACTGCCAGAGGACGGTCTGGCGCTGGTGGCTTCCGCCGACGGGACGACGAACGCGCTCGCGCTTGCGGCACCGCACCTGTTTGCGCCGCTCTACGGGCCAGGCAGCGCGGAGCGTTTCCTCGCTCGCGCGGAGCGCCTCGAGGTTCCTGGGGCCGTCGCTGCGATCCCGAACCTCGCCGACGACGTCGACACACTCGTCGATCTCGAACGGCTCGAGGAACGCCTCGGTTCTCACACCGCTGCCGCGCTCGATGCGCTGCGCACGGGCCTCGCGCGGTGAAGGTT
>DATHAF010000031.1:0-21675 GCA_035296785.1 Gaiellaceae bacterium | reverse complement strand
AGGGTTTGGCACCTCGATGTCGGCTCGTCGCATCCTGGGGCTGGAGTAGGTCCCAAGGGTTGGGCTGTTCGCCCATTAAAGCGGTACGCGAGCTGGGTTCAGAACGTCGTGAGACAGTTCGGTCCCTATCCACCATGGGCGCTGGAAGCTTGAGAGGAGTCGTCCTCAGTACGAGAGGACCGGGACGAACAGACCTCTGGTGTATCAGTCGTCGTGCCAACGGCGCTGCTGATTAGCCACGTCTGGATGGGATAACCGCTGAAAGCATCTAAGCGGGAAGCCCACCTCGAGATGAGGCTTCCCATCCCCTAGAGGGAGTAAGGGCCGTGGGAGACCACCACGTTGATAGGCGGGACGTGTAAGCGCAGCAATGCGTTCAGCGGACCCGTACTAATTGCCCGAGGTCTTGATTTTGAACATGGTTGTTGTCGCTATGGAGTTTTGAGGGTGCGCCCTAGTGCCCAACAATTTCGGCGGTGATAGCGGCGGGGTTACACCTCTTCCCATTCCGAACAGAGAAGTTAAGCCCGCCCGCGCCGATGGTACTCGGAGGGCAACCTCCCGGGAGAGTAGGTCGCCGCCGATTATTTACCGAAGGGCCGCGCAAGCGGCCTTTCGTGTTCCTCAGGCGGCGCGCAGCTTCTCGCGCCACTCCGGGTCGAGCTCGCGGAGCCGGCGGACGCGCTCGCCGACCGGCGGATGCGTGACGAAGAGTGCGGCCAGGCCTTCCTCGGCGAACGGGTTGAAGGTATAGAGCGGCTCCGTCGCCGGGTTGGCGCGGAACTCGACGAGCTCGGCGGCCTGTTCGAGCCGGATCAGCGCGTCGGCCAGGCCGTGAGGCGAGCCGCAGAGCACGGCTGCCGCGCGATCGGCTGCGAATTCCCGCTTGGGTGACAGGAGCAGGTGCACCAGCGCCGCAGCCAAAGGGCCGAGCACGAACAGCAGCGCGCGCGAGAGCCAGCCGCCGATGCGGCTCGTCTCGAGCAGCGCGGCCGCGAAGACGACCACCGAGGTCTGCACGAGGATGTCGCGGTTGCGAATGTGCGCGAGCTCGTGGGCAAGTACGCCTTCCAGCTCGGCCGGCGTCGCCGCGCCGAGCAGGCCGCGGCTGACGGCAATCGCGGCGCCGCACGGGCCACGGCCGGCAGCGAGTGCGCGTGGGTGGCCGTCCGGCAGCAGGAACAGTCGTGGCTTGGGCAGGCCGGCAACCGCGGCGAGCCGCTGCACCGTCCCATGCAGAGCGGGGTACTGGCCCAGCGGGAGCTCCCGCGCACCGACCATCCCGAGTGCGACCCGGTCGCCGTACCAGTACGAGGCGCCCACGATCAGCAGGCCGAGGAAGACCACCAGCGAGACGAGGCGGTACCCGCCGAACGGCCAGGCGATGGCCGCGAGCAGGACGCAGCCGCCGGCAATCAGCAGCCACGCCTTGAGCACGTTCCAGCCGACGAGAAGCCGACCGAGCACCATCAGCCCTCTTCTGGCTGCTCGTCCTCGTCCAGCCCGCGGGGGGGCCAGTCGGGCTCTGGCGCGTCACAGCGGCTCGAGCAGTGGAGCGAGGCGATGTTCTGAAGCGGAATGAGGATGTGCCCGTTCAGCTCCAGGTGCGCGACGTCGTCGAGGAGGCAGTACGCGGTGAGCACGCCGTCCTGGTAGTCGCCGCCAAAGAGCGCGACCTCGACCTGTTCGCCCTTGTACTTGCTGGTGTAGTCCTCGATGGGCTGGAGCCTAGCCGAATCCCGCTTTTCTCCATTGCCACGCCGCCGCTGTACGTGCCGCTGAATGCGGGGCTGGTGTGTTCGATCTGCTGTGTGGCTTCGGCGTTCCCTGTGAAGTCACGGGCGCCTAGGGGCGGGCGGTTCGTTCGTGAGCCGCCCGCCTCGTCATCCTTGTGCGGGCCTGGCGGCGGCGAGCCGAACGCCTAGAACGCTCCCCATGACCCGGCCGACCTCGACGACTCGGACCAGCAGGGTCGCACCTCCACCGCGCGACCGCGAGCTGGCCCTACTCGCGAACCTCCCGCTCCGCGCACTCCGGGCAGTAGAAGGCGAGCTCGGGCGGCTCGTCGTCTGTGAGGAAGGCAGCCCAGCGAGCCTTGTCGTCCGGCATCCAAAGATCGCTGCACTCAGCACACCAAGGCATCAGTGCGACGGGCTCGGCGCGCATCGCGCGGCAGTCTATAACGCCTAGATGCTCCTCGTTCCACCTGGGTCGTTCGCGGTATTGCGCGCGTGCGCCGCAACCCGCACGGCTAGCGAGACTTGAACTAGCTCGTGTAGTCCTCCATTCCCGACTCAGCCCACTCGGCGGAAAATGCCGTCCTCGACCGTAAATTCGGCGACGAACGCATTCGCCACGACCGGCCCGCGGCGCCGAGCCTCGGTGTGCGTGATGCCGTCCGCGAGCGCGTACGCCGCCCGGACGGGGCCCCCGTGGGAGACGGCCAGGATTCGCTCACTCTCGTGCGCCGCAGCGAGCTCCACTAGCGCCGCGATCACCCGTCTGCCCATCTCCTCGTAGCTCTCGCCGTCCTCCCAGCCCTGCCCGTAGTCGAGCCAGCGGGCGAACTGCTCTGGAAAGCGCTCTTTGATCTCGGCGCGTGTGAGCCCCTGCCACGCGCCGACGTCCACCTCGCGCAGCGCGTCCACAGGGAGCGCCTCGAGGCCGTGGGGCGCGGCGACGATCCGCGCGGTCTCGAAGGCCCGCTGCAAGGGGCTCGAGTAGACCGCCGCCAGCGGTTCGGGCGCCAGTGCCGCCGCCAGCTCGGCCGCTTCGGCGCGACCGGTCTCGTTGAGCGGAGGATCAGCGTGCCCCTGGAAGCGGTTCTCGCGGTTCCAATCGGTCTCGCCGTGGCGGGCTAGAAAGATCGTCGTCACGGCGGGAATTACACTAACCGCCTTGGATCTCGGCCTGCGTGACCGCGTCTGCATCGTCACCGGCTCGACCGGGGGGATCGGGCTCGCGACCGCCAAGCTCCTCACAGAGGAGGGAGCGAGCGTCGTCGTCTGCGGCCGCGACTCCGAGCGGGTCGAGCGCGCGCAAGGCGAGAGCGGCGCTGCGCTCGGGATCGTCTGCGACCTCGCCGAGCCGGCCGCGCCCGAAGAGCTCGTCGCCGAGGCGTCCACCGCCCTCGGCGCGCCGCACTGCCTCGTCAACAATGTCGGAGCCGCCTACCAGCTCGGCTTCGAGGAGCTCTCCGATCG
Organism: Gaiellaceae bacterium; assembly: GCA_035296785.1. Taxonomy (GTDB): domain Bacteria; phylum Actinomycetota; class Thermoleophilia; order Gaiellales; family Gaiellaceae; genus AC-32. Next base: position 18,472 of record DATHAF010000031.1, on the reverse strand, counting down.
CCACTGGGACGAGATGTGGCAGCTGAACGTCATGAGCTACGTCCGCGCGATCCGCGCCGTGCTGCCGGAGATGAAGACGCGCGGGGGCGTGATCGTAAACGTCTCCTCGACGGCGGGCAAACGGCCTTCGACGGGGATGCCCAACTATTCGGTCACGAAGGCGGCGGTGCTCTCGCTGTCGCGACTGGTCGCCGATCTCTACGCGGCCGACGGGATTCGCTGCAACGCGGTCACGCCCGGGCCGACCGCAACCGAGGCCTGGCTCGGCGCGGGCGGCCTGGCCGACCAGCAGGCCGATCGGAGCGAGAAGACCCGTGAGGAGGTGCTGGAGGCGGTCGGCAAGGGCCGGCCGCTCGGGCGGCTCGCGGAGCCGGATGAGATCGCCGCCGTGATCGCGTTTCTCTGCTCGGATCGGGCCGCCTACGTGACCGGCGCAGCCTGGAGCGCGGACGGCGGAACCGTCCCGATCATCATCTAGCATCGCTTCCATGCCGGAGCTCGCTGGACGAACCGCTGACGTTTTCGAGTCGGGCGTTCGCGAGCAGGAGGACCGATGGCTCTCACCGCTCGCCGTGCGCTCCTTCGAGACGCGCGGGCGGGCGCAGGCGGAGGATCCCTGCCTCCTGCGGACGCCGTTCCAGCGCGACCGCGACCGCATCGTGCACGCGAAGGCGTTCCGCCGCCTAATGCACAAGACGCAGGTCTTCGTCGATCCGGCCGGCGACCACTACCGCACCCGTCTCACGCACACGCTCGAGACCACCGGGATCTCGCGCGGAGTCGCGCGGGCGCTGCGCCTGAACGAGGATCTCGTCGAGGCGATCGGCCTCGGTCACGATCTCGGGCACCCGCCCTTCGGCCACGCCGGCGAGGAGGCACTCGACGCGCTTTTGCAGGCTCGCTCCAAGCGACGGTTCCACCACAACGAGCACTCCTTGCGCGTGGTCGACGTGCTCGAGCGCGACGGACGGGGGTTGAACCTGACCGCCGAGGTGCGCGACGGGATCCTCAACCACACCGGCCCGCACGAGCCGGACACGCTCGAGGGCAAGATCGTCCGCCTCGTCGACAGGGTTGCGTACATCAACCACGACATCGACGACGCCGTTCGCGCCGGCGTGCTCGACCCGCGCGACTTGCCGCGCGACGAGATCGAGTTGCTCGGGCCGACCGGCTCGCGGCGCATCGACGCGCTCGTGCACGACCTTGTCGAGACCTCGGAGCGCGCGGGCGACATCCGCCAGAGCGACGAGATCGGCGCTGCGACGCTGGCGCTCCGCAGCTTCATGTTCGACCGGGTCTACCTGGGGGACGGGGCGCGGGCCGAGCACGCTCGGGCGCACGCCACTGTGACGCGGATCTTCGACCACCTGATCGATCGCGGCAATCCGCTGGACGAGGTGGTCGATTACGTGGCGGGCATGACCGACCGATTCGCCCTCTCGTACGCCGAGTCGTTGTAGTGGCGCGGATCAAGGACGCATCGGTTCGCGAGGCAGTCGAGGCGGCGGACATGGTCGAAGTCGTGCAGGCCCGGACACAGTTGCGCAAGGCGGGCGCGCGCTTCACCGGCCTGTGCCCGTTCCACGACGAGCGGACGCCCAGCTTCTCGGTCAACCCGCAGGACAAGCTCTACTACTGCTTCGGCTGCGGCGCAGGGGGCGACGTGATCAGCTTCGTCCGCGAGACCGAGCAGCTCGACTTCGCACAGGCGGTCGAGTTCCTGGCCGAGCGCTTCCGGGTCACGCTCGAGTACGAGGAGTCCTCGCCCGAGCGCGAGGCCGAGCGCAGCCGCCGCGACCGGCTGCTGGCCTTGCTCGAGCAGGCGGCGAGCTTTTACGAGCGCTACCTCTGGGAGGCCGAGGCGGGCAAGCCCGCGCGCGTGTACCTCGAGAACCGCGGGTTGGGCGAGGAGATCTGCCGTGACTATCGCCTCGGGCTCGCCCCGGGCGGCGCCACCCTGGCGCGGAAGGCCCGCGAGAAGGGGTTCACCCGCCCCGAGCTCGCCGCCGCCGGTCTCGTCAACCGGCGCGGGAACGACTACTTCGCCGGCCGGTTGCTCTTCCCGCTCGCCGACCCGCGCGGGCGCGTGCGCGGGTTCCAGGCCCGCAAGCTGCGCGAGGACGATCCGCTGCGCGCCAAGTACGTCAACTCGCCCGAGGGCGAGCTCTTTCGCAAGGGCGACCTCCTCTACGGGCTCGATCGCGCTCGGGCAGCGATGGCGAAGCAGGAACGGGCGATTCTGGTCGAGGGGAACCCAGACGTGCTCGCGCTGAGGCAGGCGGGGGTCGAGCCTGTTGCCGCTTCCATGGGCACGGCGTTGACCGAGACACAGCTGAAGGAGCTTTCGCGTCTGACCCACAAGCTCTACCTCTGCTTCGACGGCGATGCGGCCGGCGAGGCGGCGACCCTGCGCGGCATGGAGCTGGCAGCGGCGCAAGGGTTCGATGTGCGTGTGGTCGCGCTGCCGCCGGGAAGCGACCCAGCCGACGCGCCCGAGGGCTTCGAGGAGCGACTCGCCGGCGCCGAGAGCTACCTCGGCTATCGCGTCCGCCTCGAGATCGAGCGCGCGCCGGGGCGGCAAGAGGCGTTCATGCGCGTGCGCGAGGTGCTCTCGCGCTTCGACGAGGACTCGCCCGAACGGCAGGATGCGGTGCGTCTCGCGGCCGACCGGCTCGACCTGCCGAAGGAGACGCAGGCCGGTTTCGCGCCGAACCGGGCCCGCCGCGCGACGGGCGAGATCTCGCCGCGGCTGCTGGAGAAGGGCTCCCGCCTCGAGCGGGACGCGCTGGCCGGGGTCGCGGCGCACCCCGAGCTCCGGGACCTCCTCGCCGAGCTGGCCCCGGAGCATTTCGACGCGGAGGTGCACCGTCGCGCACGTGCGCACCTGCTCGATCCGGGTGATCCCGATCCCGATCTTGTCCCGCTACTGGCCGAGCTCGACGCGCGGGCGGCCACCGAGGGAATCGACCACGAGACCGCCAAGGAGCTGCTTCTTCGCCTGCGCGAGCGCGAGCTCCGCCGCGAGCTCGCGAGTGCCGGCCCGGAGCGGACGAAGGAGCTTCAGGAGCAGCTCGAGAGGGTCCGCGCGACGGCCGCGAATTTGGCCTAGGCGCCGCTACAATTCGCCCGCGCCGAGCACCGTTCCCCGGTAGCTCAATTGGCAGAGCATCCGGCTGTTAACCGGAGGGTTGTTGGTTCGAGTCCAACCCGGGGAGTCACAAAAGCCCCCGCGCAACACGAGGGCTTCATGGCTTCTAGAGGGACGCCAAACAGCTAGCGACAACCCGCCTAACGTCTAGCGACGATCACCCCCGCGGCGGCCAACATGAGCAAAGGGGGTGGTGGCTTGGCGAACTGCAACATCTGCGGCGAGACCTACGACGAGAAGACGTACCAAATCGTGGTACCGGTTCTTCGAGCCTCTTTCGACAAGATCGGCTGCGCTGAGATCGCTCTCCAACGGCAGCTTCGCGAGGCGACGAAGCAGGCCGCCCTCGAGGAGACGCTCCTCCACGAGGTCGAGCGGCTGCGCGAGCAGCTTCGCGAACTCCAGAGCCGCTGAGGGCGATTAGGTGCGCTCGGACGCGCCACGTCTGCGCAGGCTGTCGATCCAACGCTCGGGCGTGACGTGGAGTGAGCTCGGGGGCTCCTCTGTTCCGGGCTCGCGGGCATGCCACAGGTCGACGTTCAGGAGCTCGATTTCTTCGATCAACATGAGGATCGCCTTGCCGGCCGCTCTCAGCTCGTCGCGCTTGTCGCTCGCCAGACCCTCTCCCCAGGCCCTCAGCATCTCGAGCTTGTGTTCGTCGAGTCGGTCCGTCACCGAGGACCTCCCCCCGCTGCCGCTTCCGGACTACGTCATGCCAGGCTCGCGTGTCCGCATGTCCCCTTGAGGCGTGAGGTTCTCACACCTGCGGGTTCAGGGCGAGTCTTCCTCGAGTCAGTGGGCGCAGGAGCAAACCGTCTCGCCCAGTTCGCGTCGTTCGAACTGGAGCCCGCAGCGGGCGCAGGTCGCCGGCAGCAGCTGCGCCCGGACGAACAGCGCACGCATGAGGCTGGCCCAAAAGGCCAGGTACGGGAGGACGAGAGCGGGCGAGTTCATGCCCGGCTTATCGGCGGACGCGGGCCGATGGTTTAGCACCGCTAGAATGGCTGCGTGAGCTGGCTGTCGGTCGCGCTCCTGGCCTGCGCCGTCGTGGCGGTGATCGGCGCGGAGTGGCCGCGGCTCAGCGAGCGGCTCGGCCTGGAGGCTCGCCGGAAGCGCGAGCGGGCCAAGCGGAAGTCCCAGCTGAAGCTGCTGCGTACCGAGACCGACGATTTCGCCGCCAGCGTTGAGCGGGACCTGGAGCAGCTGCCGACGCTCGAAGACTCCGACCGGAAGAACTAGCGCACGACGAAGGTGGTCACCAGACGACGCGTGTTCGGAAGCGTGGCGGGTGCGTTTTCGGTGTTCTTCGTCTCCTGGTAGTCGGAGACCGTGAAGACCAACCGGTGTCGACCTGCGGCGAGCCGTTCGAGGCCGACCTGCACCAGGCCCCTCGACGGCGAGTAGAAGATCCGCCGGAAGTGTCCGTCCACGGCCGCGAGCAGCGAGCTCGGTTCCACGCCCGAGCCCCGATCGGCCACGGAGAGGCTGAGGCGAGCGCCTCGCGAGACCACGCGCGTGTTCAGCCGGGCGATTGGCGGCGCGGTGTCGTTGATCCAGAAGCGGAAGGTGAAGGCGCCGGCGGCGTTGCGGCTCGGTGTGTCGAAGACGAAGTCGTACCGGCCGGGCATGGGGCGGAAGACGCCGACCACGGGCTCGATCCCGTAGAAGGCGGGCTGGTACGGGTTGATTCGGATCGGCAGCGCCGGAAAGCCGGTGAGGCGGTCCTCGTTTCCGCCGCGTACCAGACGCGGCGAGACATGTGAGCCCGGCGCCTGCGAGAGAACGACGGCCCCGGCGTTGGCAACGGGCCGGCGCAGCACGAAGCGGAATACCTGCTCCGGCCCTCGGAGCCGTGTGATCACGCCCAGAGGACCGGGGCTCGCCGGGTAGCGGTAGGACGAGACGAGGGCGCGACCCTTGCGGGTGTCGCCGCGGTAGACGCCCGGCCCTCGCAAGAGCCGCCGCGGCTCGAGCTGGAGTCGAGGCACGGTCACGCGGAGCCAGTACGGGATCCGCCGCGTCTGGCCAGCGCGCGTGAGGACTACGAAGCCGCTTCGGTCGCCCGCCGGGGCATGGTCGGAGACCTGGGCACGAAGCGTCAACGCCCCCGGAACGGTCGGCGCGGTGGCCTTTAACGCGACCCCGGGTGAGGCCGTCATCTGCCGGACTGCTGCTGCCCAGGCACCCGCTCCGCCACCGGCATCCGAAAGCGCAACGCGCAGCGTCACCGCCCTGCCACGGCGCAGGAGCCCGAACGAGAGGCTCGTCGGCCGCGCGAAGACGAGCGGCTGATCGGCGCGCGGAAGCCAGATCATTCCGCCGCCTTCGCGGGTCGGCGGCACCTCGCGTCGGGGCCGGGAATTGCTCTTCACGGGGCCGCCGGTGAGCACGAGCGCCGATTTGATCTGCGCAACGGTCCACGCCGGGTGCCGCTGGAGGAGCAGCGCGGCCGCGCCGGCCGTGTGAGGCGCGGCCATGCTCGTCCCGTCGAGGTACTTCCACGAGCCCTCCCGCGCAGGGACCGACGACAGCACCCCGACACCGGGTGCGGACACGTCAGGCTTCAGCAGCAGCGAGATGGGCGCCGGGCCTCCCGACGAGAAGTCGGCGATCAGCCGCGACTTCGTCGCGGCCGCCGCGGTGATCGCCTTCCGCGCGGAGCCGGGCGAGTCGATCGAGCCGGGGCCGAGCACGTCGAAATCGTTCCCGGCAGCGATCACCGGCACGACGCCCGCATCAGCCGCGGCATTGATCGCCTGGACGACGATGTCGCGCGAGGGCGTCAGCTCCGGCTCTCCGAGCGAGAGATTGAGTACATCCATCCCGTCGCGGACGGCGCGTTCGATGCCGGCCACGATCTCGGGCGAGTTGCCGTCGAGCCCGAAGGCGCCCGTCGCGATCGTGAGAACGCGGTAGTTGCCGATGTAGGCGCGCGGCGCGATCCCGGACACCTTCACGGGCCCATCCAGGCCCGGCGCGCTCGTTTCGTGGTCGCCGGCGGCGATCCCGGCGACGTGCGTGCCGTGCTCGGACTCGGCCGGGTCGAAGGGCAGTCCCGCATAGCGCCAGCTGGCGCCGGGCGGCGGGAAGGCGCGCGCGACGATCACCTTTGCCGTCGCGTAGGCGCGATTTCCTTTTGGATAGCCGGGCGGCATCGTGAAGCCGGCGGGGGAGAGGAATGGGTGTGACTGGTCGACCCCGTCGTCGATCACGCCGATCTTGATCCCGTCGCCCGCGGTTGCGAGTGTCGGGCCCCAGACCTGTGGCGCGCCGATCACGGCCGGGCTGCGATAGAGCGCGCGCCGGTAGCGAATCCCTAAGTAGACGTCGGCCACGCCCGGCAGCCTTCGAATCTGCTCGGCTGCGGCAGCGGGTGCGACGACGGCCAAGCCGTTCAGCACGACGCCGTAGCGCCAGCGAACCACGGTGCCCGGGACGGCGCGCCGAATTCGCGCGGCCAATAGATCCTGCTCGCGGGTCAGCGCGTTCAAATAGGAGACGCTCGCCGCCCCGTGGAGAGCCAGCCGACCGGCGTGCTGGAAGCTGCGCCGCTCCAGCGCGGCCACCGCTAGCGGGGGCGCCTTCATCGTCACGACGAGCTCGACGGTCGAAGCAGGCGGGCGGGCCGAGCCCCGGGCCGAGAGCGCAGCCAGCGGCAGCGTCAGCCAGGCCGCAACAAGCAGGAGAAGACCCCTTCGCAAGCCGAAAATGCTACGCGTAGCGCGGCGAAGGCGACGCTACACTGTCGTCGCCAAGCGGATGTGGCGGAATTGGTAGACGCGCACGGTTCAGGGCCGTGTGGGCGCAAGCCCGTGGAGGTTCAAGTCCTCTCATCCGCATAGTTGAGACTGCAGGGAACTCGAGCAGTTAGTGATCGCTCGGAACTCCTCCCAGGGCAGCTCGGCTCGCTGGCCTCTTGCGACGGAGTGGGTGTCGAGCTCGAGGATCCGCCGAGCCTGTCCAGTCCAAGGCGCGAAAGTCCCGGCCCGCAGTCGCGGACACGGGACTTTCGCCGGATCCGTTATCCCCCTGAAAGCGCTGGGGCGCCCTCCGCGTCGGCTAGACGGGCGTTTCCCTCCACTCGGACGAGACCGACAAGGCATAGATCACGAGGATCGCAATCAGCAGCGTTCCAAAGCCGAACCAGGGTGCGTACTGGATGACGAGGAAGCTCTGCACGATGACGAGCACGGCCCACGCGTAGCCGATGACGCGGCCGAAGGTGTTCCCGCTGAGGAGCGAGAAGCCAGCCGACAGCGCAAGCACTGCGATCAGCAGATCCCACAGTCCCCAGAGAAACAGATTGTCGCCCAGCGCACCGCCGGTCACGTTGACCACCCTCGCACTGTCGGCGAAGTAGTAGATCGCCGAGATGATGCGAAGAAAGCCCACGGAGAACAGCACCACGGCCGCGAATGTGAGCCAGCCTGGCCGGTTGAGACCGGAATAGGCCTGCTGTGTGGACATCTTGCCTCCCTCTTGTCTTGTCGGAGAACCCCGTCTTGCCCAGACCACGCGCCCAGGGTCGTGACTTCGAGGTCGAAGGCTATTCCTCCTGCCATCCCCTCGTCCACCCTTTCGGCGAGTCGGCTGCTTGAGGGGTGCGACTTTCGGCGTCTTGCGAAAGGCGACCGCGTGGAGGAACCGAGCGACGGTCGAGGCGTTGCTCGAACGCGGATAGGTCGTTCAGGCTAGAGCAGCTACGGGGACAGCCTCGCTGAATCAGCGGCCTTCTTCTTTCAGCGCCGATCGTTCGCTTGCATTCGGCATTCCCGACCAACAGATTTCTGCGCTCGAACGCCGGCCGGCCAGTTCTGCTCAGAATGGGAGCGTGTCGGGGCTTTGCCGATCGCGTTCTCACACCGACACGACCTGCCCCACGCTCCGCCATTTCACGCCAGCTCCCTGAGGGCCCGTGGAGGTTCAAGTCCCTCATCCGCATGTCATTGATATCTCCGTAGCGCTGCTTCGATGGAGTCTAAGCCAGCGCCTCGAGAACTTCGTTCGCGTGGCTGTCCGGGTTGACCCGGCGCAGCACTCGCGAGACGTTGCCGTCGGCGTCGATCACGAACGTCGAGCGCTCGTACGAGTTCTTGCCCTCTTGCGCTACCCCGTACGGCTCGCCGAGCTTGTGCTCCGGATCGGCGAGCAGCGTGAACGGCAGCGAGTACTTCGACTTGAAGCGCTCGTGTGAGGCCCGCGTGTCGGCGCTGATCCCGAAAACCTTGGCGCCGGCGCGCTCGAACTCGCCGTAGACGTCCCGGATGCCGCGGGCCTGGCGCGTGCATCCGGGCGTGTCGTCCTTGGGGTAGAAGTAGAGAACGACGGGCTGCCCGCGGAGATCGGAGAGCCTGACGGTCTCGCCGCTGTCACTCTCGAGCTCGAAATCCGGTGCCGGCTTGCCTTCTTCGACCACGCCGGGACTCTAGCTACGCTGGATCGCGTGAGACGCGCCTTACGCGACATGAACCCGACGCTCCGCGGCTTCCTGGTGATCGCGGTGATCGCCGTGGTGATCGTCGTGCTCCAGCTCGAGTCCACGTTGACCGCGCTCTTCCTGCTCGCCCGGATCGCGTTCTTTCTCGCGATCGCCTACTTCGTCTACCTGATGTGGCGCGACCGGCGGGAGCAGATCTCGATGTGGTCGGCTCGCTCGCGCGCGGTCTTCTACGGGTCCGCGCTCGTGCTGGTGACGAACGTGGGCGCCCGCTTCTTCGTCTCCGTCGGCAACGGCTGGAACCTGATTTCGTTCCTGGCGGTCTTCGTGCTCTGCGGCTTCGCGATGTGGCGCGTGTGGCGCGACGAGCACACGTACAGCTACTAGCCTCTGCTGGATCTACGGTGTTGCTTCCGATGCCGCCGAAGAGGCCGTGCGGGGTTTGCCGGCGCGGCCGCTATCGAAGCCGTCGAGCTCGTCCAGCGCCTCGCGGATCTCGACGGCGCGGCCCACGAAGATCGGCGTGTCGCGTTCGGTGTACCGGCTCGCCTCCGATTCGCGCAGCGTCAGCATCAGATGCATGAAGTCGGACGGCTCCTCGCATTCGAACGCGGTCATGAACTCCTGGTCGTCGATCCCGAACGAATACGTCGTGTGGTTGACGATCGTCTCGAACTCGTGCCCGACCCGCATGTGCTCGTTCATCGCGCGCTGCCGCTCCTCCTGGGGAAGCGAGTACCACGAGCGCAGCTTCACGAAGGGGTAGACGACGAGGTAGGGCGATCCCTTTGGCACGACCTGCCGGGGCCTGCGGGCGTTCGTGTACTCCGATGCCTTGGTGGTGGCGAGGTAGGAGTAGGGCGTGGATAGCCAGCCCGCGAGGGGGGTCCCGTTCAGCGCGGCTGCGAGCTCGCCGAGATCCTCGTAGCGTTCGGTGATCTTCCAGAGGAAGAAGTCCGCGTCGGGGCGCACGCCGCCGACCGAGTACGCGCGTAACGAGGCGATCCGGCCGGCCCAGTCTTCGACGGTCTCGGCGAAGGCGTCCTTCCCAGCGCTGCGCTCCTCGATCGGGAGACGCCGCCAGGCAGGATCTACCCTGAAGAACGTGTACGCGACGTACTGCCCTGCCACGCCGCGAAGCCTAGCGCGAGCAACTTGTGAGCTTGCCGTTGCGCAGGTCGGCGACTGCGCGCTTGAAGGCGGGCAGGCTCGGCTTGGGCGTCCGGTCGGCGAAGTAGAGCCCAGACTGCCAGCCATCGAAATCGGACTCGTCGAAGGTGTGGAAGACGAAGATCCCGCTCACGGTCGGCTGGCAGTACGAGAGTGAGAGAGCAGTGCGGTAGTAGGCAGCCTGGCGGCCGAAGTCGACCGTGTCGGAGCGCTCCGCCGAGCCCGCGTCGTTGTAGAAACGGAGTTTGGGCCGTGGCACGCTCGTCTGCACGCCGAACTCCGTGTAATAGATCGGCAGGCGCGTTCCCGGCTGCTCGGTCCCCTTGAACGCCTCGTCGAGGAGCGCGACCAGCTTCGGGTAGTCGGCGAGCGTGATCGAAGTGTTCTCCGCGTGGGCGACCGTCGGTGAAACGCGTGAAGCCTGCATGTAGGGATGGAAGGCGAAGGCGTCCATGAGCGGGCGCTTGCGTCCGCTCCCGCGGTAGGCGCGGCCAAGGTCACGGATGAAGGCGGTCGGCGAGTGGGTCGGCCGCGAGCCCTGCGGTCGGTCCGCTCCGCGCGGGGCGAGGGCACCGCCGAGCACCCGGACGCCGGAGTCCGCGGCCTTGATCGCGTCGTAGCTGCGCGCGAGCAGGTCCAGGTAGGCGACCGCGGCGAGGTCGCGCCCTCCGGCTCCGAACTGCGGCTCCCAGAAGGTGTCGAGGTTCGGCTCGTTGCCGACGATCACGTCGCGAACGGTCGGAAGGGCCCCCACGAGGGCGGCGCAGAAGGCGGCGAAGTCCGCCCGCTGGGAAGGCGTTGTCGGCGTATCGCGCGCGAACCCGTGCCAGACGACGACGAACAGCCGTACGTCGTCCCGCTTCGCCGCGGCGGCGACGTTGCCGAGTGCGTGCAGCAGGCTTCTGGTCGGGCGGCGCTGGCCTCGCTTCCAGGTGGCGGTCACGATCGCGGCGTCGAAACCGGCGTCGCGGGAGACGTCCATCTGTGACTGCGCGAAGCTCCGGCCCTGCTGAGCCAGCGCGTCGTCCACGACGCCCACTACGAAGGTCCGGCGCCGCGTGCTCTTCCGTGTCGGCGGCGGAGGCAGTCGCAATGAGGTCGTGTCGACGGGGTCCGTGGCGTTGGGGATCGTCGCCGGCGCCGACGCCGTCGTCGGCGGCGGCGGGTCGCCGGTCGTCGTCTGAGAGCTCGACGCAGCCGTCGACGCCGATGCCGCCGGTTTCTTCCCGTTTCCGGAGGAGACGACGATGGCGACGACCACCCCCGCCGCGGCCGCAACAGCGACGGCCGCTGCAAGCAGGGCCTTCTTCACGGGGTCGGAGGCTACCCTTGCCCGGGGATGTCAAAACTGCTCGAAGACCAGCTGAAGGCGCTTCCGGCCAAGCCGGGGGTCTACCTCTTCCGCGGCGAGCGGGGCGAGGTTCTGTACGTAGGCAAGGCGAAATCGCTCCGGTCGCGCGTCCGCAGCTACTTCCAGGCGAGCACGGATACCCGCTCCACGATCACGCAGCTCCCGGAACGAGTCCGCGACATCGAGGTGATCGTCACGGATACCGAGGTCGAGGCGCTCCACCTGGAGCAGAACCTCGTGAAGCGGCACCGGCCGCCGTTCAACGTACGGCTCCGGGACGACAAGTCATTCCCCTACATCGCGGTCACCGTCGAGGACGACTACCCGCGCGTGATGTTCACCCGTGAGCGGCACCGGCGGGGCGTCGTCTACTTCGGGCCATACGCGAACGCGAAGAAGGTGCGCGAGACGCTCGACGTGCTCAACCGGGTCTTTCCCTACCGGCCCTGCGAGGGGCCGAAGCCGGGCCGCCACTCCGGGATTCCTTGCCTCGACTACCACATCGAGCGCTGCCTGGCCCCGTGCGTGGGCTACATCTCCCAGGAGGGCTACCGCGAGATCATCGACAACGTGATCGAGTTTCTCTCCGGCGACACCAGACCGATTCAGCGCGAGCTCGAGCGGAAGATGAAGGACGCGGCGGAGGGCGAGCGCTTCGAGGAGGCGGCTCGCTACCGGAACCGTCTTTTCGCCGTCCGCCACCTCGTCGAGCGGCAGGCCGCGGACAAGCGCTCCGTCGGCAGCGTCGACGTGATCGGGATCGCCGCCGACGGCGACCGGGCGGCCGTTCAGGTCTTCCCGCTGCGCGACGGCCGGCTCATCGACCGCTACGGATTTCACCTCGAGAATGTCGACGGGCAGGACACGGCGACGCTGCTCGAGGCCTTCGTGATCGAGTACTACGGCTCCGCGCCGAGCATGCCGCCGCAGATCGTGGTGCCGCCGGACTCGGGCGACACCTCCGTGCTGGAGGCATTCCTCTCGGAGCGGCGCGGCTCGCGCGTCGAGGTGCGCGCGCCCTCGCGCGGGGAGAAGCGCCGGCTTCAGGAGCTTGCGGCGCAGAACGCGCGACTCGCGCTCGAGTCGGAGGTGGTGCAGGTCGAGCGCAAACGCGTGCGACGGGTCGAGGCGCTCGAGGAGCTGCGGGAGGCGCTCAACCTAGAAAGCCTCCCGCTGCGGATCGAGTGCTACGACGTCTCGAACATTCAGGGCGAGTCGGTCGTCGGGTCGATGGTCGTCTTCCAGGACGCGATGCCGACGAAGGCGCACTACCGGAAGTTCGGCGTGCGCAGCCTCGACGGCCAGGACGACTACGCCGCGCTCGCCGAGGTGATCGCGCGCCGGTTCGCGCGGCTTCAGGACGCCACCTCCGACGACTACGACGAGTCGTTCGCGGCCACCCCGAATCTCGTCGTGATCGACGGCGGCAAAGGACAGCTCGCGGCGGCGCTGGCCGCGATGCAGGCCTACGATCTTCCGCGGGTGGCGGTGATCTCGCTGGCAAAGCGGGTCGAGGAGGTCTTCGTGCCGGGGGAGCCGGATCCGATCGTGCTAGACCGCGACTCGCCGGGGCTCCACCTCTTGCAGCGGGTGCGTGACGAGGCGCATCGCTTCGCGCTCGACTTCCACCGCCAGCGGCGCCAGGCGAAGGCGCGGGAATCGATCTTCGACACTCTCCAGGGCGTTGGGCCCGCGCGCCGGCGGGCGCTGCTGCGCCACTTCGGCTCGGCCGAGCGCTTCCTGGCCGCGAGCCAGGAGGAACTCGAGGGCGTGCCGGGGATCCCGGCCAGAACGGCTCGGGGCATCTACGCCCAGCTGCACAAAGCGGGCCGCGCGTAGTAGCGTCCGGCTCCCCGGCAAAGGAGGCTCACGTGGGAATAGCAGTGGTTTCGATCATGGAGTTTTCAGGCGATCCGGACGAGCTGCAGGCGAAGATGAGCAACATCGACGACGTCGCCAGGCGGAAGGCGTCCGAGTACGGCGGCGTCTCTTCTACGGTCGTCCGCACCGACGACGGAGTCATGGTCATCAACATGTGGTCGGACGAGCAGGGGCCGGCACAAGATGGCTGACGATCCGGAGATGCGGCAGGCCATCCAGGATGCGGGCATGCCGCCGCCGAGCGCCAAGGGCTACGAGGTTCTGGAGCACCGCACGGTCAGCGACTAGCTTCGAGCCGCGCCGGGACAGAAAGCCGTCCGTGGCATCCACGGTCGGTCCAGTCGCGGTGCTCGCGCTCGTGCGGCAGCGCAACTTCGGCCCGTAGTTCGCAGGCAACGCGCTCTCCGCGAGCGGCACGTGGTTCCAGAATCTCGCGGGCGCGCTGCTCGTCTACCGGTTGACCCGCTCCGAGTTCCTGCTCGGGCTGCTCAACTTCTGCCAGCTCGCGCCGGTGCTGCTGCTCGCGCCGTGGGCCGGCAGCGCGGCGGACCGATATTACCGGCGGCGGCTGCTGTTCGCGGCGCCGGCCGCGGCGTCGCTCCTGGCGGCGACGCTCGCCGTGCTCGCCTGGGGCGGCTTGGCGCGCGCGCTTGGGTCGTGATCGCGTTCGCCCTCGGCCTGGGCGTGACGAGCGCGATCTCGATCCCCCCGCAGCAGGCGCTGCTGGCCTCGCTGGTCGAGCCGCGCGACCTGCCGACCGCGGTTGCCCTCTACTCGATGATGTACAACATCGCCCGTGCGGCGGGGCCCGTCGCGGCGGCGGCCTCGGTCCAGTACCTGGGGATCCCGGCCTCGTTCCTGCTGAACGCCTGCTCGTACGTCGTCTTCGTGGCGGCGCTCGTCGTGGTCAGCCTACGGCCCCAGGAGAAGGCGGAAGGCCCGTCGAGGCTGCGCGACAGCTTCACCCTGCTGCGCGAGGACCCGCGCCTGCTCGCCTTCCTGATCGTCGTCGCGGCGGTCGGGTTCGCCTCGGACCCGTGAACACCCTCGCGCCGGCCTTTGCGCATGCGTTCGGCCACCGCGACACGGTGGCCGGTTTCGTGATTGGGGCGTTCGGCTCCGGCGCGGTTCGTCGCGGCACTCGTCGTGGCCGGCCGAGTGGCGGGCTCGAGCCGGCGGATGGCGGCGACGCTCGCGCTGCTCGGTGGTCGCGTTCTCGCTCTCGCCCTGGCTGCCGCTCGGCTTCCTCTTCCTCGTTCTCGCGGGCATCGGTTACCTGGCTTCCAGTACCTCCGCGACAACGCGGCTGCAGCTGGGCGTGGGGAGTCGGAGCGCGGGCGGATCATGGCGCTCTGGGGTGTGGCGTTTCTCGGGTTGCGACCGCTTGCGAGCCTGATCGACGGCGCGATCGCCGCTACCTTCGGCGTGCGCGCCGCGGGAGTCGTACTGGAGCTGCCCGCCCTCGCGGGAGCAGCGCTCATTCTTGCGCTCGCCGGGCCCGCTAGGGAAGGCCTGGCGGGCCGGAGCCGTTTCCGCCGTCGCTCTTCATGAACGGGTAGCGGTAGTCCTGGGGCGAGACGAAGGTTTCCTTGATCGTGCGCGGGCTGACCCAGCGGATCAGGTTCCACATCGAGCCGGCCTTGTCGTTCGTGCCAGACGCGCGCGCGCCCCCGAAGGGCTGCTGGCCGACGACGGCGCCGGTCGGCTTGTCGTTGACGTAGAAGTTGCCCGCCGTGTAGCGCAGAGCCTCCTGCGCCTCGTCGATCGCGCCACGGTCCTGCGAGAAAATCGCGCCGGTGAGGCCGTACTGGGCGGTGTCGTCCACGAGTTCGAGCGTCTGCTGCCACTCGTCCTCCGGGTAGACGTACGTGGTGACGATCGGCCCGAAGAACTCCTCGCTCATCAGCCGGTCGCGCGGATCCTTCGTCTCGATCACGGTCGGCTCGACGAAGTACCCCTTGCTGTCGTCGGTGCCGCCGCCCGCGATCACCTCGGCGTCGTTCGCCCGCGCGTGCTCGATTGCCTCCCGCTGACGCGCAAACGACTTTTCGTCGATGACCGCGCCCATGAAGTTCGAGAAGTCGCTGACATCGCCCATCTTGATCGTGCCGACCTCCTCGACGAGCCGCTCTCGCAGCTCCGGCCAGAGGTTCGCGGGCGCGTACACGCGCGAGGCGGCCGAGCACTTCTGGCCCTGGTATTCGAACGAGCCGCGCAGGATTGCCGTCGCGAGCGCTTCGACGTCCGCGCTGGGGTGGGCGACGATGAAGTCCTTGCCGCCGGTCTCGCCGACGATGCGCGGGTAGTTGCGGTAGCGGTCGATGTTCTGGCCGACCGTTTTCCAGATCGAGTGGAAGACCGCAGTCGAGCCGGTGAAGTGCACGCCTGCGAGGTGCTCGCTCGCGAGCGCGGGCTCGCTGATCTCCGCGCCGCTTCCGTAGATGAGGTTGATCACGCCCGGCGGGAGGCCTGCCTCCTGCAGCAGCCGCATCGTCCAGTACGCCGAGTAGGCGGCCGTGGACGCGGGCTTCCATAGCACGACGTCGCCCATCAGCGCAGGGCTCGTAGAGAGGTTGGCGCCGATCGCCGTGAAGTTGAAGGGGGTGATCGCGAAGACGAAGCCCTCGAGCGGGCGGTACTCCATCCTGTTCCAGACCCCCGGAGAGGAGACGGGCTGCTCCTCGTAGATGCGGAGCATGAACTCCACGTTGAAGCGCCAGAAGTCGATCACCTCGCAAGCCGCATCGATCTCGGCCTGGTAGGCGGTCTTGGACTGGTTGAGCATCGTCGCGGCCACGAGGGTCGAGCGCCACGGGCCTGCGAGCAGCTCGGCGGCCCGGAGAAAGACCGCAGCGCGCTCCTCCCAGGGCAGGCGGTTCCAGTCCTCCCAGGCATCCGCCGAGGCGCTGATCGCGCGCTCGACCTCGGCGGTCCCTCCCTTGTGCACCTCGGCGAGGACGTGATCCTTGTCGTGCGGCATCACGGCTTCGAAGGTGTCCCCGGTCTCGATCTCCTCGCCGCCGATGATGCAAGGGATCTCGAGGCGCTCGGTTTTCATCCGCTCAAGACGGATCTGGAGCTCCGCACGCTCGGGGCTCCCGGGCGCATATTCGCGCACCGGTTCGTTGCGTGGGGGCGGCGGGCGGAAGATTCCGGGTCCACTCATCGCCCGGATTCTACGATTGCGGGGATGGTCGAGCAGATGAGCTACGCCGTGGACGGTTGGGGAGTGGGCGAGCTGGTCTTCGTGGGCGGGCTGCTCGCATGGCATGAGCTGCCCACGCCGGGAGGATCCGCAACCGGCGGGCACCCTCTCGTCGAGCGGCTGCGCGCGTACTTCTCCGGTTCGGACGAGTCCTTCTCGGACCTCGAGCTCGAGCTGGACTGGTGCACGCGTTTCCAGCGGGGCGCGATCGGGGCGATCAGGTCGATCCCGTACGGCGAGACGGCAACCTACGGCGAGGTGGCGGCGCTTGCCGGTCACCCCAACGCCCAGCGCGCGGTCGGTTCGGTTTGCGCCTCGAACCGTTTCGCCGTCGTCGTGCCGTGCCACCGGGTGGTCGCCGCGGACGGGCTGGGGTCGTACGGCTCGCTGGGCGTTGGATACAAGCGCCGGCTGCTGGAGCTCGAGCGTGTCGTTCTCTGACGACGTGCGCGGCGAGCTCGCGGCGATCGCGCCCTCGCGCGACTGCGACCGGCTCGCGGAGCTCTCGGCGCTCTTTCACTTCGCCGGGCGCCTGCACCTGCTCGGGCGGGGAGAGGTCAGTCTTCACCTGGATCTCGCGAGCCCCGCAGTCGCGCGACGCGCCTTCGCGCTGCTGCGCTCGTTCGAGGTCAGCTCCGAGATCCGGACGTACCGGCGGCACGCTTTCGGGCAGGAGACCCGCTGCCAGCTCCACGTGGAGGGCGGGCCGCGCGCGCTGGAGTTGCTGGAGCGGGCGGGGGTGGTGGACGCGCGTCACGTTCCCCGCGAGCGAACCCCGAAGCGCGTCATCTCTCGCTCGTGCTGCCGCGGCGCCTTCCTGCGCGGGGCGCTGCTCGCAGCCGGTTCGGTCAGCGTGCCTCCCTCGCCGCATCTCGAGGTTCGCAGTGAGAGCCGCACCGGAGCCGAAGCGGTCGCAGCCGCCGCGACGGCCGAGGGCGCGGTGCTGCGTGTGGCCGAGCGAGGCGACCACGCGCTGGCATATGCCAAGGGCATCGACCGGATCGCGGGCGTGCTCGCCGCCGCGGGCGCAAACGACGCGGCCCTCGCCCTGCAGGAGCGAGCCGTGGTCGGAGCGACGAAAGCCCGCGCCAACCGGCTCACCAACGCCGACCACGCCAACCTCGTCCGAACCGGTCGAGCCGCACATGCGCAGCTTCAGGCGGTGCGGCGCCTCGAGCGGAGCCGCCGCCTCGAGGAGCTCTCGCCCCAGCTGCGCGAAATCGCCCACCTGCGCCTGAAGCACCCCTCGCTCTCGCTCCGCGAGCTCGGGGCAAAATGCAGTCCTCCGGCCAGCAAGGCCTCAGTGCACCGACGTTTGCGGGCTCTGATCAGGCTTGCGCAGCGCTGAACCGCGGCACATTTTTCCGATTTTCAACTACTAGTTTTTGGCCGCTGTCGTACGTAATACTGTGGCGCGGCGGGTTCGCGCTCGTCCGGCGATGGATTCAGACCCCGTCCGTCGCCAAGGTCCGGAGCGCGACAATGCGGAGGGGGAGGTCGTCCTCGGAGCTTCCCCTCCGGCCCGCCAGCTTTGCTAGCGGCCGGAGGGATGAAACCGCCCGCCCGGCAAAGCCGGCCGGGCTCTCTGGTCGGCGTCGCAAGCGACGCCTTGGCGGCCCGCCAGCTTTGCTAGCGGCCGGAGGGATGAAACCGCCCGCCCGGCAAAGCCGGCCGGGCTCTCTGGTCGGCGGCGCAAGCGACGCCTTGGCGGCCCGCCAGCTTTGCTAGCGGCCGGAGAGATGAAACCGCCCGCCCGGCAAAGCCGGCCGGGCTCTCTGGTCGGCGGCGCAAGCGACGCCTTGGCGGCCCGCCTTGCTGCCAAGACGGTTCCAGGTTGCTCGATAGACTCGAGTGGGCAAGCTAAGGGAGGACTTTGTGGCTATTCGGGTAGGGATCAACGGCTTCGGGCGGATCGGACGCAACTTCTTCCGGTCGCACCTTCAGCGGGGCGGGGACTTCGAGATCGTCGCGGCCAACGACCTTGGCGACGCTGCGATGATGGCGCACCTGCTCAAGTTCGACTCCGTCCTCGGCCCCCTTGGCAAGGACGTCCAGGTTGGCGACGCGACGATCACCGTCGAGGGCCAGGAGCTCAAGATCCTGGCTGAGCGCGACCCGGGCAACCTCCCGTGGGGTGATCTCGGTGTGGACGTCGTGATCGAGTCGACCGGGTTCTTCACCGATCGTGACGGAGCGGCGAAGCACCTCGACGGCGGAGCGAGGAAGGTGATCATCTCGGCGCCGGCCAAGGGACCTGACGTGACGATCGTGCTCGGC
>DATHAF010000030.1:0-9187 GCA_035296785.1 Gaiellaceae bacterium | reverse complement strand
GTCTTCGTGTTCGCGCTGGTGTCCGTCGCCGAGCACTTGACGAAGGAGCGACCAATTTTGAAGCGACTGCCCGACCTCGGGTGGCAGGACACCGGGACCGAACCGTCGACGGCATCGCTGGCGGTGACGTCCTGCCATGATGGTGATCCCCGTCATCGTGCTCGAGCAGTCAGTCGGCGACCAACGAACACTTCGGTACAGGTCCGTTTGCCGCGGCACAGCGCCGCCCGGCAGGCGAGCGAACGCCCGTTGAGGGTGCCCGATGCTTATGTCGGAACAACCCGGAATCGATCGCGTCCGGGCCGCAGGCTTTCGGAGCGCCCGTTGTCCCATTTGACGAGAACCCGGAGTTGATCTGAGTAATGGACGGTCCCTCGCACGAGGATGCCCATGAGCGGCCGCTCGACCCGCTCCCCTTTGGCGGGGATCCGTTCGCTCGCCCCGCGCTCGCTACTTGTGCCTTTCGATCGCATCCGACCCCCTAGCCATTGCTCGAAGAACAGAGTTAGACGGCAGGGCGACTGAGCAATCGCGCGCCCTCCACGCGCGACCACCGCCAGGCGTCGCAGTCAGACCCCTGCCGCGTCGACGTAGATCCCCGGCTCCGACCGTTGTAAAACGCGAAAAGTCGATAGGCAGACCTGACGATCCAACACCGCGACTCCCTCAAACGGCGACCCGCCTCAGAGAAGGCATGATCCCGGGCCCGTGCGCCTAGGCGATGGCCACGGGCGTGAGGGGCACGGTGCATCAGATGCCGGCCGTCGAAGCGGTTCCATTGCCCGACTGGCCGTGGTCGGCAAGCCCATTTCCCGGGCCAGGCCCTGGCGCTTGACGAGGAGGTTCGGCACAATCGCCCGATGAGCGCTGCGGACGCGGAGCAAAAGCGGAGGGACGAGCTCGCGGCACTCGAGCAGGAATCCCAACGCGCGAGGCAGGCCGCGGAGGAAAACCGGGCCGCATTGAACGCGCTCGACGAGCAGCGCCGAGAACGAGAGGGTCGCCTGGCACTTGCACTGCGTGCGCAGCAAGACTTCGAGCGGCGCCTCGAGGAGAAGCGGGCCGAGCTTGCGCGTGCCGAGGCCGAGGCGGCGCTCGAAGCCCTCACGAAGGCGGTCAGGGATCGCGAGCTCTCCGCAGAGGCGTTCGCATCGGCAGCGCAGTCGGTCATCAATCGGCTTCAAGACTTCGACGCGGCCCAAGAGGGGGTCGAAGAGGCGCGGCAGGCAATCCTGCTTCGCGGCCCGGCCGAAGCGCGGGCGGTAGCTGCTGAGCTCCCAGATGATCTGGATGCCGAACCCAACATCTTCGCCGAAGCACTGAGGACGTTGACCGAGATCGTCAGCCAACGTGCCGATCGCGATCTCGAGCGCGATCTCGTCGAAGCGGCCGCGCGCAGTCCGATGGGGCATGACATCTCACGTCTTCCCGGGCATCTGCAAGGCCTGGCACGCGAACGCTACGCCGCGATCGGTCGGGAAATGCGACGAGGTCAGGAAAACGACAAGTAGCAACCGGCGGGCGTGGCGCTTCGGCGGCTCCACGGCCGCCGCCGGCTAGGCGCCTAGCTCGGCGAGCAGCGGCTCGGTGTCGAGCGGCGCGAAGCCTATGCGGGCGGCGATCTCCTCGCTCGACGGGCGTGTCCCCTCGCTGAACAGCGCGCGCAGGCGCTTCCCCGTCTCCTCGCTGGCCCACCACTCAGCACCGACCTCGCGCTCGAGGTAGGCGCGGAGCTGGGCGGCACGGATCCAGGCGCGCAGGTAGTCGGCCGAGTAGAAGCCGGCGTCCATGTCGGCGAGGTAGCCCTCCTCGCGGTAGTGAAGTCCGGTCGCCTCGGTCAACCGCTCGGAGTAGCCGGCCGAGCTGCCTCCGTCCTCCGAGAAGCGGCCCCAGAAGTCGAGCTCGAACTGGAGCTTCGCCACGTAGCGGCGGAAGAGCAGCGCCTCCATGAACACCGTCGCCGCCGCGTTCTCGGCGGCGTGCTCCTCGGAGAGGCCGAAGTAGCGAGCATGCCAGCCGGGCTGACGAGAGATCGCCTCGACGATGTACGAGTAGATCTCGGTCAAGGCGTGGTCTCGGGAGATGTTGCGGAAGGTGTAGGGCAGCGAGGGATCGACTCCCGCGAAGTGCAGCGCGTGCCCCGCCTCGTGCAGGAATGCCTGGTAGTCATGGAGACCGCCCTGCGCGCGCGTGATGAGGTGGACGACGCGCGGCGGGTCGGCGGGTATCACGCACGCCCGCGGCGACTTCTGCGGCCGGTCGTCGAGATCAAGCCTGATGTTCGGCTCGGCCTCGAGATCGAAGCCGAGGCGCGCGAGCGTCTCCATGCAAATCGGGACCGCGCGCTCCTTCGTGTAGATGCTTTCGAGGGGCGAGAGCCGGCGGAGATAGGCAACGTGCGAGGAGGACGGAACGGCTTCGCGCTCCGGGCCGAGCAGCCGCTCGAACCAGGTCTCGCGCAGGCGCGTGTAGACGCCTTCGGCCGCCGCGCTCGCCTCGGCCAAGGCGCGCTCGAGCTCGTGGATCGAGATCGCCTTCTCCTCCTCGGTGCGCGCGATCGGGTCGTCCGAGCCCGTGACCTCGGCCTCGAGCTCCTCGCCGGCCCGCAGCAGCTCCCGCCGGTCCTCGTTGAACGTGGCCGAGAGCTCATGCGCCAACCGGCCGAGCTCGTCGCGGTCGGCGTACCCCGGCAGCACCGCGAGCCGCGCCTGCGCAGTCCGCAGCGGCAGCTCCTCGCCCCGGAACTGGACGCGCGCAGCCAAGATCGCGTTCTCCAAAGCGTCCTCCCGGCCCGCGAGCTCGCCTGAGATCAGGCCTGCCTCGCAGGTTTTCCGCAGGCGGTAGAGGCGCTCGCGCTCCTCGCCGCCGGCGGCCGATTCCTCCTCGGCCTGACGCAGCGACTCGAGCTGGTCACGCGTGAAGAGCTCGGCATAGCGGGCCACGATCGCCGCGCGTTCGGAGACTTCCTTCTCCCCCACTCGTACCGCCCGGGCTTCTTCCGCGCGCTCGAAGAGATAGCGCTGAACACGCGACTCGTAATCAGCTGGGCGCAGGACGGCGGCGACGCTCATCGCGGCTGGAATCTAGCGACTCAAGCTGATGAGACGGCGAACTACCTCGTGCAGCTCCTCGAGGCGGAACGGCTTGCCGACGACACCGTCCGCCTCTGCCCGTGTGTCGGCGTCGAGCTGCGCAGTCCCGGTCACGAGGACGACCGGGGGCGCCGCACCGCGCTCCCGCAGGCTGCGCATCAGATCGATGCCGCTCTCGGGGCCGACGTGCACGTCGAGCAAGACGACGTCCACCGGCTCGGCGAGCAGCATGTCCTCGGCTTCGGCCACCGTTGGAGCCTCGAGCACGCGATAGCCGTCGAGCTCGAGGTTGACGCGACAAAGCAGCCGGAGCGACGCGTCGTCGTCGACGACCAGCACGGTGGGCGGCTGGGCGGTCTCCGCCATGCGAGGCGAGGAGCATAACGCCGTACCCATCCAGGCGCCGCGCGCGTTTATTATTCAGAAGTGGTAATGGAGCATCCCTTTCCTCAGCCCACCCCCCTCTTCCGACGTCGCGCGTGGCTCGAGTTTCAGCGGGCGCTCGATCCGCTGGCCGCTCCGCGCCCGCTGCCGGCCAGGCGGGCGAGAGACTCGTCCTTCCCCAGCAGCTCCAGGCTCTCGAAAAGGCCCGGCGAGACCGACGACCCCGTCAGGGCGAGGCGGATGGGCTGAAAGGCCTCGCGAGGCTTGAGTCCTAGCCCCTCGGCCACCTCGCGCAGCGCCGCCTCGATCTGCTCCGCCTCGAAGGGCTCGACCTCCGCCAGCCGCTCCGCTGCGGCCGGCAGCATCGGCCCATCGCCGAGCTCGTCCGGGTCGGCCTCGACTCGCGCGAACAGGAATCCGGCGAAGGCGGGAAACTCGCCGAGGGTCGCGATCTTCTCCTGCACGAGAGGCGCCGCCTTGCGAGCGAGCCCTTCGTCCCACTCGTAGCCCTGCTCGCGCAGGTACGTGACGAGCCGATCCGCGTACTCGTCCGGTGAGAGCGCCCGCAGGTACATCCCGTTCAGCCACTCGAGCTTCTTGTAATCGAAGGTCGCTGCGCTCGTGCCGACGCGCTCGAGCGTGAACCGCGCGACCAGCTCCTCGCGACTCATGATCTCGGTGTGATCGTCGTAGCTCCAGCCGAGCAGCGCGAGGTAGTTGACCAGCGCCTCGGGCAGGTAGCCCTGCGCGCGGAAGTCGTCGACCGTGATCGCGCCGTGGCGCTTGGAAAGCTTGCGCCCGTCGGGGCCGTTCAGCAACGGCACGTGCGCGTAGGCGGGGATCTTCGCGCCGATCGCCTCGAGGATGCGCAGCTGCTTGGGGGTGTTCGAGACGTGGTCCTGGCCGCGGATCACGTGGGTGATCCCGTCGAGCGCATCCTCGAGCGGTGAGACGAAGTTGTAGGTCGGCCGCCCGTCGGAGCGGACGAGCACGACGTCCTCGAGTTTCTCGCTCGGATACTCGACTCGGCCGAGGACAAGGTCCTCCCAGGCGGTGACCCCCCCGTCGGGCATGCGGAAACGGATCGCGCCCTCGTCGTCGTAGGCCTTGCCCTCGTCGACGAGCCGGCGCGCCACCTCCTGAGCGTGCGCTGCGCGGTCGAGCTGGAAAGTGACCTCGCCGTCCCAGTCAAGCCCGAGCCACGCGAGCGTGCCCTGAATCTGGTCGACCGCCTCGGCGACCTCGCGGCTGACATCGGTGTTCTCGATCCGGAGGCGGAATTCGCCTCCCTCGTGGCGTGCGAAGAGCCAGTTGAAAAGCGCCGTGCGGGCACCGCCGACGTGCAGGTAGCCGGTGGGGCTGGGTGCAAAGCGGGCGCGGACAGACACGCCGTTAGCGTACTGCCATGGCCGAGCGCGTCCTGACGCAGCGAGAGCTCAACCGCACCACCTTGCAGCGCCAGCTGCTCCTCATGCGTGGGCGCATGCCGGTCGTACGGGCCGTGGAGAAGGTCGCCGGACTTCAGGCACAATGGGCTCCGGCTCCGTACGTCGCGCTTTGGTCGCGGCTGGAAGGCTTCGAGCGCCGGTCGCTAGAGCGCGCCATCCTGAGTGGCCGGGTGGTGAAGGCCTTGTTGATGCGAGCGACGCTCCATCTCGTGGCCGCGCGCGACTACCCGCATTTCGACTCTGCGGTTCGGGAGGCGCGCACGCTCGCCCGCGCCCGCGGCGTGAAGCCGCCAGCGCGCAAGCTCGTCGAGCGCGCACTGGCCCTGACACGGGAGCGCCCGCACGCCCGTAGCGAGTTGATGCGTGCGCTCGGCTACGACCCACGAACGACAGATGTGGACGAGCTGCGCGAGTACAACTGGGTCGTTGCGCTCGCGCGCCTCGAGCAGCTTCCGGAGGCGGCGCTCTGGGCCTTTCGCGGCTCGCCCCTTCTGCGGCCCGCCGAGCATGAGCTTCCACCCAAGCAGGAGGCGGTAACGCATCTGGTCAGGCGCTATCTGGCCGCCTTCGGCCCCGCGACCCGCGCGGACGCCTCGCAGTGGAGCGGCGTGCCGATTCGCGATCTCATCCCCGGCTTCGAGGCGCTGAGGCTCCGCTCCTTCAGGGACGAGCTGGGGCGCGAGCTGTTCGACCTTCCGCGCGCGCCCCTCGCGGCCGCGGACGTTCCTGCACCGGCGCGCCTGCTCCCGCGCTGGGAAGAGGTCCTGCTGGCGCACAAAGACCGCACGCGCGTGATGTCGGAGGTCTTCCGCAGGGCCGTGATCGCAAAGAACGGCGATGTCCAGCAGACGTTTTTGGTTGACGGCTTCGTCGGCGGAACCTGGCGGCAGGAAGGCGACCGGGTGCTACTCGAGCCGTTCGAGCCTCTTCCGCGCAGGGTGCGGCGTGAGCTCGAGGATGAAGCCAGCCGGCTCGCCGCCTGGCTGCGCTAGCGTCCGCCTCATGCTGCTCGGCGCCCACGTCTCCTCCTCCGGCGGGATCCACACGGCGATCGACCGGATCGAGGCCATCGGCGGGGAGAGCGTCCAGATCTTCACTCAGAGCCCGCGCACCTGGCGCGCGACGAACCACGATCCGGCCAACTTCGAGCGCTTCAAGGAACGGCGCGCGGAGGCCGGGATCGAGGCGGTGGTCTGCCACGCCCTCTACCTGCTCAACTTGGCGAGCCCGGACGAAGACATCTATGAGAAATCGGTCGAAACGCTCAAGAACACGGTTGACGTCGCCTGTGCGATCGACGCAGACGCGGTCGTGTTCCATGTCGGCTCGCACCTGGGCTCGGGCTTCGAGGCCGGGCTCGAGCGCGTCGTGCCCGCGCTCACCGAGGCGCTCACGCGTTGCTCGGAGACGACTTGGCTCTGCATGGAGAACTCGGCCGGCGCCGGCGGCACGATCGGCCGCTCGCTGGAGGAGCTGGCCGCGCTGTACGAGGCGCTCGACCGCCATCCGCGGCTAGGGGTCTGCCTCGACTCCTGCCACCTCTACGTCTCGGGTTATGACGTCACCGACCCCGCCGAGCTCGACTGCGTCGTGCAGGACGTCGACCGGCTGATTGGGCTCGACCGGCTGCGCTGCCTGCACGTGAACGACTCGAAGGCGCCACTCGGCTCGAACCGCGACCGACACGAGAACATCGGCGACGGCCTGCTGGGCGAGGAGCTCGGCGTCTTCCTCTCCCATCGCAAGCTACGGGGCCTGCCCGCGCTGCTCGAGGTTCCCGGCAAAGGTCACGGCCCCGATGCGGAGCAGGTTCGAAGGCTGAAGGAGCTCTACGCCCGAGCTACGAAGCGATCTGCGCGAAAATCCGGAACGAAGGCGCGCCGACCGGCAGCTCGTGGAACTCGGGATTGACGCAGCCAAGTTCCCCGGTACGCCCCTCGTAGCACGCCTCGACCTCGACTCGGCACATCGGCAGCGCCGGCGCCGTCGCCCTGATCGCTCCGAAACCGCCTCGGCGCGACTCGGCCTCCTCCAGGAGATCGAGGTCGATCTCGACGTCGAAGACCTTCATCAAACAGCCGATGTAGGTGCGGCCGAACTCCTCGTGCGCGTAGGAGAAAGGACAGCCTCGCTCGACGCAGGCCCCGGGGTACACGACCTTGTCGCAGTGCGTCTCGCAGCGGCGGCATTCGACCTCATCCTGAGGCCGGAGCGGGAGCTCGCTCGGCGGGGCCGCCGCCTGCTCGCGTATCTGCATGGATGAATTGTGAGTGCAACTGCCCACGCTCCGCAAGACTTGACATTCCGCGGTTGCGCGGCTAGTGGGTCAGCCGTCGCGCGACGTTCAGCACGTCCATCTGCGTGAACGCCTCGTAATCGGGCTCGCCTCCCTCCGGGTGCTCGTCGGCCCGGAACCAGAGGGCCTGCACGGTGGTCATGCCGAGCTCGGCTGCGCCACGCACGTCCTCGTAGAGCCGGTCACCGACGAAGAGAGCCCGCTCGGGCTCGACTGCGAGCGCCTCGAGCGCTCGCTCGAAGATCGCCGGATGCGGTTTGCGGGTTCCGACCTCCGAGGAGAAGACGCTGAAATCGAGACGTTGCGCGAGACCCATCTGCTCGAGGTCACGATGCAGGAGCCAACCGGGATCGAAGGCATTCGAGACCAGGCCGAGCTTCAAGTCTCGCCCGCGGAGCGACTCCAGCAGTGCGTGGGTATGGGCGCCGAGCAGGCGCGCCGGATCCCAGGCCGCATGCTCGGCCTCCAGGTAGCGGGCGAGCTCCTCATCGTCGATCGCCACGTCGAAGTCTCCGAGTAGCTGCCTGACGAGACCGGGATACTCGATTTCCTCGACGGTTCCCGGCACCCAGAAGAGCGGCTCGTAGCGGGCCCGGAAGTGCTCCGTGAGCTCCTCGACCTTGGGCAGCCCGTCCCGTCCGATCGCGGCGAGGCCTGCACGGTGGCCGGCGCTCACGAGTTCCGGCGAGTAGGCGAACTGCATCAGCGTGTCGCCCCAGTCGAAGAGGACGGCTTCGAGCACGGCTCGCTAGGGTAGCCGTGTGGGCCGCAAGCTCCTCTGGGCGTCACTGGGGCTCGGCCCGCTCACGCTTCTCCTGCGCTATGGCTTCCACGTCGGCGACACGGCGCTGTTCGTTGCCGCTGCCGCCGCACTCGTTCCGCTGGCCTGGCTGATCGGCGAGGCGACCGAGCACGCAGGCGAGCACACGGGGCCCGGAATCGGCGGCTTCCTGAATGCGAGCTTCGGCAATGCGCCGGAGCTGATCATCGCCCTCTTCGCGGTGAACGCGTCGCTGCCCGACGTCGTTCGCGGCTCACTCGCGGGGAGCGTCGTCTCCAACATCCTGCTCGTCCTGGGAGCGGCGCTGATCTTCGGCGGCGAGGGGCGCGACGGGAAGCCGCTCGACCGTTTTTCGATCCTCTTGCAGCTCGCCCTCGTGCTCGTGGCCGTGCTGGTCTTCCTGGTGCCAGCGGTTCCGAGCTGGAGCGGGGATGCCGAGCGGCACTCACTGGCGGTTCTTTCCATACCGGTCGCGATCGTGCTCCTGCTCGTGTACGCCGCGACGACGATCCGTGGACTGCGCCGCCACAAGCGGCTGCACGCAGAAAGCGGCAAGACGGCAGGCGCGGGCTGGTCGCTGTCGGCCGCACTCGGGGTTCTGGCAGCGGCCACGATCGTGACCGCCTTGATCAGCGAGACCCTCGTACACTCACTCCATTCCTTCGCGGAGGCCGCTGGCCTGTCGGAGTTCTTCATCGCGACCGTGATCGTGGCGATCGTCGGGAACGCAGCCGAGCACGGAGGCGCAATCGTGATCGCGAATCGCGGCAAGCTGCCCCTGGCGACGGAGATCGCGGTTTCGTCGAGTGCGCAGGTCGCGCTGTTCGTGACACCCGCGATCGCGCTGCTTTCCTGGGTCGTCAGGCCGGCATTGCCCCTCAGCTTCCGGCCGATCGAGCTCGCGACGATGGGAGGTGCCGCGCTGCTGGTCGGGTTCGTGCTCGCCGACGGTCGCGGTCGCCGCTGGGAGGGCTTCATGCTCGTTGCCGTCTACGTCGGCGTAGCGCTGGCATTCCTGGCCGCCGGCGACCGTTGAGCCGACGACGCGGTGGGTGCATTTCCGTCACCGACACGCGCGCCCGCCCTCGCTACGTTCGCCTCGGGGAGGAGGTTGGGCGGACCGTTTGAGGGAGCAGGGGCTTCCGGCCCCTGGTCAAGCGCCAAAGATCTCGGGGGCCCGGGTGAA
>DATHAF010000029.1:0-10927 GCA_035296785.1 Gaiellaceae bacterium | reverse complement strand
GGCGGCGGAGGCGGGGGAGGAGGCGGCGGCGGAGGAGGCAGAACAGTCGGCGCCGGCGGCGGAACCCGCTTGGAGGGCTTGGCGCGCTTCCGAGCGTTCGCCCTCATCGCGTCGCGCGAGTCGGAGCCTGTCGCCTCCGGCGTGCTCCGGGAGATAGTCGCTGAGGCGAGGGCGGAACCGGAGAAGTCCGTAGGGGCGAGAGCCCCCGCGGAAAAGGGCGAGAGGTTGCTCGGCTGGCTGCGTGCTGCGTTTCGAGCCGTGGACAGCGCCGGCGCGCGCACGACCACTCGCTTACTGCCCGCTGAGATCGAGAGGGCGGCCGGCGGAGCATCCTCGGCGCTCACGATCAGGGCCGGGAGCGTGACGGCAGCGGCGAGTGCCGCTCCGATGAGCGCTGCCAGCGCGATGATCGCGAGACTTCTATTCACTTTTCCCCCTCGTATGCCGAATCACTCTAGTGGTGTATCGGCGAATCCTCGTGGAACCTAAATTGTAGGCATGAGCTTCAAGCTCAAGCTCGTCGCGTCCTTCCTGCTCGTCTCGCTGCTGCCCCTGGGCGCGGCCGGCTGGGCTTTGCATGCTGTTTCGGGGCGGAGCGAGACCCGGCGCGTCGACGTCCGCCTCGAGGCGGGCCTGCGTGCCGTGCTCGCAGGGTACAAAGTCGAGTTCGCACTGGCCGACCGGCGGGCCAAACGGCTCGCCGCGAGCCCCGGCTTCCAGCAGGCGCTCCAGCGAGCCGACCGTCGGACTCTGCGGAGGCTTCTCGCGGACAACCCGGGCCTGCAGCTCGAATCGAGGAGGCTCACCCTCGGGCCTGCGAAGACGATCGGTCCGGGCTCGGAGGTCGCGGTCGTCAGCTCGAATGGCCGCTTGCTCGGCACGCTCGTCGCGGGTGTCCCCTTGGCCTCGCCCTCGCTTTTCCGGTTGCGCGCCCAATCCGGCCTCTCTCGCGGCGACCTCCTGGTGGTCATCGAGCAAGGACACGTCGCCGCAGGGCCGTCCGGCCTTCTTGGCCGCTCGCTCTCCGCTCCGTCGAGCGCGCGCAGCCTCCCGGTTGGCGGCCACCGCTACCGCACGCTCGCCGCCAGGCCGCAGCAGGCCTCGGAGACCGCACTGGCCCTGCTCTCGCCCCAGGCACGAATCGACAACGCCGTCGCCTCGGCCGACCGACGCCTCCTGGTCGGCCTGCTCAGCTCGCTGGCGCTGATCGCCATCGTCGCCTACATCGTCGGCGCCTCGATCGTCAAGTCGCTCGGAGGTCTTGCAGATGCCGCCAACGCGATCGCCCGAGGCCAGCTCGACCGCCGGGTCGCAATTCGGGGCCGCGACGAGTTTGCGCGTCTCGGTCTGGCCTTCAACGAGATGACCGATCAGCTTCAGGCCCGGGTCGAAGAGCTCGGCGCCGAGCGCGCGCGCCTGCGCGAGGCGAACGTCCGATTCGGCGAAGCGCTTGCGGCCACCCACGACGTCGACCAGCTTCTACGCGTGATCGTCGAGACGGTGGTCGAGACCACCGGGGCGACCGGTGGCCTCGTGGTCGGCCTGGCCGGCGAGGTCGTCCAGTCGGGCGCGTTCTCGGACCGGAGCGAGCGCTTCGAGCTGCCGCTCACGGCAGGGCGGCAGAGCTTCGGCACGCTTTCCCTCTCCGGCCGCGGCTTCACAGTCGAGCAGCGCCGCACCGCCGCGACGTTGGTCGCGCACGCGGCGATCGCTCTCGAGAACGCGCGCCTGCACCGCATCGTCGCGCGGCAGGCGCTCGTGGACATGCTCACCGGGCTTGCGAACCGGCGCCATTGCGAAGAGGCGCTCGCGAGCGAGCTGTTGCGCGCTGAGCGCTTCGGCGGCTCCGTTGCCTTCGTGCTGGCGGATCTGGACAGCTTCAAGTCGATCAACGACCGCTTCGGCCACCCCGTCGGCGACGGAGTGCTGATCGAGTTCGGCGAGACCCTGCGGGAATGCATGCGGGAAATCGATCTGCCCGCCCGTTGGGGCGGCGAGGAGTTCGCGATTCTCCTGCCCGGGACCGACCTCGACGGCGCCCAACGTCTCGCCGAGCGTGCTCGCACGGCGCTCGCGAACAGGACGATCCTCGCTCCCGACGGCTCCCGGATCCACGTCACGGTGAGCCTCGGCGTCGCGGCCTTCCCAGAGTCCACGCTGGGCGAGAACCTGGTTTCCGCGGCCGACCGAGCGCTCTACGAAGCCAAGCGCACGGGCAAGAACAGAGTCGTCACCGCGAGGCCGAGAGCGCGGCAGACGTAGGGAGATCGGCTCGGTCTTCTGGCTGAGGCGCTAGAATCCGGCGCCTTGCCCCACGAGACCACGGGAGGACGTATGCCGGTGGAGACTTCGTCGTTGTTTGCGCAGGTAATTCAGGATCACCTCGATCTCAAGGAGAAGAACTCCGAGCTCGAGAGCGATCTCCCGATCGACAAGTACAAGACCCAGGACCCGTTCGAGAACCACCCCCTCTTCAAGACGGAGGAGCAGGCGAAGATCGAGGAGACCATGGACGGGGAGGAGCAGGCCGTGTCGGCTTCGCCACCCCTCGCCTGGCCGACCGAGACCGACGAGGCCGAGCCGAAGGAGGAAGGGCTCTGGAGCAAGTCGCGCGACTTCGACTGGGGTGACTAAGACCCTTTAGGCTTTCGGTTTCCGCCACGAACGTCGGGGTACGTCCCGGCCTTCACCAATCAGGAGGAACCGATGATCAAGAGATTGCGCTTTGCGGCGCTCGGCGCCGCGCTCGTCTACTTCTTCGACCCCGAGAACGGCAAGCGCCGCCGCAAGGTGACCGCTGATCGTCTCGCGGGCTTTCTGCGCCGGCAGAGCCGCAAGACCAGCGGCCTGACCCAGCAGGCACACGCGCTGAAGCGGAAGGCCACGCACCTGCGCGAAGAGCCGAAACCGCAACCCGACGATGTGACGCTGGCGCGCAAGGTCGAGTCCGAGATCTTCCGCGACGCCGAGGTCCCGAAGGGCAAGATCAACGTCAACGCCGAGGACGGCAAGGTCGTGCTGCGCGGCGAGGTCGACTCGCCGGAGCTGATCGAAGAGCTCGTCGGCAAGGCGCGCAAGGTTCAGGGCGTCCAGGACGTCGAGAGCCTGCTGCACACGCCGGGCGAGCAGACGCCCGCAACGTCGAGCTGACCGTCTGCCGAGGCTCCTAGAGTCTCGGTCGTGAAGGCCGAATTGGCGCGGGAGCACTGTCCCCGGTGTGGGGGTGCCATGAACTGGCGCCACCAGACCTGGCAGTGCCCGCGCTGCGCCTTCAAGCTCGGGTGCTGCGAGGGGGAGCCGCAGTCATCGCCGCCTCAGGTCGCCGACCCGCGATAATCGCGGGCCGGTGTCATTGCAGGAACGAACGACCGACGAGCGGCCCCTCGACGCCCACACGGGTGGCGCGCCCGCCGTGCGCCTCGAGGGCGTGCGCAAGTCCTACGGCGACGTCGTCGCCGTGGGCGGCGTCGACCTCGAGATTGGGGCGGGCGAGTTCTTCACGCTGCTCGGCCCTTCGGGCTCCGGCAAGACGACGACGCTGCGCCTGATCGCCGGCTTCGAGCGCCCGGACGAGGGGCGGGTCGAGCTCGATGGCCGCGACGTCTCCGACACGCCTCCCTACGCGCGCGACGTCAACACGGTCTTCCAGGACTACGCGCTCTTCCCGCACATGACGATCGCCGAGAACGTCGGCTACGGCCTTCGCGTCAGCGGCGTGCCGCGCAAGGAGCGGCAGGAGCGGGTTGACGAGGTGCTTGGGCGCATGCGCTTACCTGACATCGGCAAGCGCAAGCCCGGGCAACTTTCGGGAGGCCAGCGCCAGCGGGTCGCTCTTGCCCGTGCGCTCGTCAACCGGCCCGAGGTCCTGCTCCTCGACGAGCCGCTCGGCGCCCTCGACCTGAAGCTGCGCCAGGAGATGCAGCTCTTCCTCAAGAGCCTCCAGCAGGATCTCGCGATCACGTTCGTCTACGTCACGCACGATCAGGACGAAGCACTGACGATGAGCGACCGGCTTGCCGTCTTCGACCGCGGCCGCATCGAGCAGATCGGCGCGCCCGCCGAGGTATACGAACGGCCTGCAAATGCGTTCGTCGCCGGGTTCGTCGGCGTCTCGAACGTGGTCGAGCGGGACGGCAGGCGCTTCGCAGTCCGGCCCGAAAAGATCCGCCTCGCGGACGCGGGCTCGGAACCGGCGCGCGGATGGCACGCCGAGACCGGCCGCATCCACGACGTCGTCTACGCCGGGATGGTCACTCGCTTCCTCGTCGAGCTCGACGGGGGTGGCGAGCTCCAGGTCGTACGGCAGAACCTCGAAACCTCGTCGGCCGAGGCGCTCGATGCCAACGGTCGCGCAGTTCTTCTCGAGTGGCGCCCAGAACACCAGCTCGAGCTCGACAAACCCGGGGAAACGGAAGGAGAGAGATGAAGAAGGTCTACAAGCGCGCGCTCTGCTGGAGCGCGTTGGCGCTCCTGGTGGGGGCGTTGGCGGTCGTCGCGGCAGGCTGCGGCGGCGACAGCGAAAAATCCACCTCGACGAAGGCAGCCGGTCCGAACCTGCCCACCTCGATCGGGAAGGGCGAAGGCAAGCTGTCGCTAATCGCGTGGGAGGGCTACACGCAGCCTCAGTGGGTCAAGCCGTTCGAGAAGCAGACCGGCTGTAAGGTCACGAGCAAGTACGGCGGCTCCTCGGATGAGATGGTCACGTTGATGCGGCAGGGCGGAGGCCAGTACGACATGGTCTCGGCCTCCGGCGACGCTTCCCTGCGGCTGATCCGCGGCGGCGACGTGCAGGCGATGAACCCGGACCTGATCCCGGATTTCCCGAACTTCATCGATGCCCTGAAGTCACCTCCGCACAACACCATCGACGGTGTCCACTACGGCATCTCGCTCCAGTGGGGCCCGAACACGCTCCTCTACAACACGACGAAGGTGAAGCCGGCGCCGACGAGCTGGGCGGTCCTGTACGACGCGAAGTACAAGGGCCAGATCACGATCCCGGACAACCCGATCCAGATCGCCGATGCGGCGCTCTACCTGATGAAGTCGAAGCCCGACCTCGGGATCACTGATCCGTACGAGCTGACCCAGCCGCAGTTCGACGCAGCCGTGAAGCTGCTCAAGCAGCAGCGACCGCTCCTGAAGAAGCACTGGTCGCTGGCCTCGGACGAGATCGACCTGTTCAAGAACGGCGATGCGACGCTCGGCGCCTCGTGGCCGTACCAGACCAACACGCTCGTGGCGGACAAGGTCCCGGTGAAGGATCTGATTCCGACCGAAGGCGCGACGGGCTGGGCCGACACTTGGATGCTCTCCTCGAAGTCGAAGCACCCGAACTGCGCGTACCTCTGGACCAAGTGGGTCTCGACCCCGAAGGTGCAGGCGCAGCAGGCGATCTACTTTGGCGAGACTCCCGCCAACACGAAGGCGTGCCCGATCATGGATGAGCTGAGCTCCGGCTCCTGCAAGCAGTACCACGCAGACGCCCCGGCTTCGTACTTCGACAGCATCAAGTTCTGGAAGACGCCCTCGGCCGACTGCGGCAACGGCGATACGGAGTGCATGGACTACAACCGCTGGCAGCAGGCCTGGACCGAGATCAAGGGCTAGGGGTGAGAGCCGACACGTCTACCCAAAGCCGATCGAGCGGTCAGTTCAGACGGAGGCGCGGGCACAGCCCGCGCCTCCTGAAGACGGCGCCGCAAGCGGCGGCGTAGTGGCAGTAGGGGCTGAAGAGGCGGGCCGTCCCACGTGGGCGGCCCGCCGCCGCCTCTCTGCGGCGTTCTGGAGGCGGCCGTGGCTACGGGGCGCCGCGCTCCTGACGCCGCCGGTCGGCGCGTACGTGCTGATCTACCTCGGTGCCCTCGGCGCCCTGTTCATCGCGGCCTTCTGGGCACTCGACCCGCTGAGCGGCGAGCTCGTCCATACCTGGGGCTTCGGCAACTTCCGCACGCTCTGGGAGGAGCACACCTACTGGCGGATCGCGGGGCGCACGATCGGGCTGGCCGCCGCCGTGACCGTGACCGACGTCCTGATCGCCTTTCCGTTCGCCTACTTCATGGCGCGCGTCGCGAGCCCGCGCATGCGAACCGTGCTTTTCGTGCTTGTGCTGCTGCCGCTCTGGTCGAGCTACCTGGCGCGTATCTACGCCTGGCGGCTGATCCTCTCGAACGACGGCGCGCTCAACTGGACGCTCGGCGGGATCGGCCTCCCTGAGCAGCACTTCGCCTACACGAACTGGGCGATGTGGATCGTCTTCTCGTACATCTGGCTGCCCTTCATGATCCTGCCGATCTACGCGGCGCTGGAGCGGATCCCGGACTCGTACATCGAGGCCTCGGGTGACCTCGGCGCGAAGAATTGGCTGACGATGCGGCGGATCGTGCTCCCGCTCGCCTTGCCGGGCGTGATCGCCGGCTCGATCTTCACGTTCTCGCTAACGCTGGGTGACTACATCACGCCGATCCTCGTCGGCAACACGCAGTTCATCGGCAACGTCGTTTACCGCAACGTGCTCGGGCTGACCTACAACCTTCCCTTCGCAGCCGCCTACGCGACGATTCCGCTTGCCGTGATGGCGATCTACCTCGTTGCCGCGCGCCGCGCGGGCGCGTTCGAGGCGCTCTGATGCAGGGCCGCTTCGGCCGGGCTGGGCTCGCCCTCTGGGCGCTGCTGGTCGTGCTCTTTCTCTGGGTGCCGCTCCTGATCATCCTCGTCTACGCGTTCAACACGTCGAACATCCAAAGCTGGCCGATCCCGGGCTTCACGCTGAAGTGGTTCCGCGTCGCCTGGGAGGACGAGGAGGCAAGGACGGCGCTGCTGCTCTCGCTCAAGGCCGCCTTCGCCGCGACGGCGGTCGCGCTCGTGCTCGGGTCGATGGTCGCGGTCGCGGTCTCGCGCTTCCGTTTCTTCGGGCGCGATACGCTCTCGTTCCTGCTCGTGCTGCCGATCGCGCTCCCCGGCGTGATCACGGGGATCGCCCTCTCGTCCTTCTACACGTTCTGGGGGGTGCCGTTCTCGCTCTGGACGATCGTGATCGGGCATGCGACCTTCTGCGTGGTGATCGTCTACAACAACGTGCTCGCGCGCCTGCGCCGGACCTCGCCCTCACTCGTCGAGGCATCGATGGACCTCGGGGCCGACGGGTGGCAGACCTTCCGCTTCATCACCTTACCGGTGCTCTCCACGTCTCTGATCTCCGGGGCGCTGCTCGCCTTCGCGCTCTCGTTCGACGAGGTGATCGTGACGCTCTTCACCGCGGGCGCACAAAACACGCTGCCGATCTGGATCCTCGGAAAGATCCGGCTAGGCCAGCAGCTCCCCGAGGTAAACGCGGTCGTCTTCGTGGTGATCGTGCTGACGGTGATCCCGGTGATCGTCTCGCAGCGGCTGATGCAGGACTCGGGGCTGTTGAGACGCCGCTAGCTGTAGGCTTTTTCGACGAGCGACCCGGGAGGATTTGTGATGAGCGTGACCGTTTCGCAGCACAAGAACTTCGTCGGCGGCAAGTGGGTCGACGCCGTGGATGGCGACACGATGGAGGTGCTCAACCCGGCGACCGGCGAGACGATCGCCGAGGTGCCGCGCGGGACCCAGGCAGATGTCGACCGCGCCGTGAAGGCGGCCAAGGACGCCCTGCCGGAGTGGCTCGAGTCAACGCCGGGCGAGCGCGCCGAGGCGCTGCTCAAGGTCGCGGACGCGCTCGAGGAGAACGCGGACGAGCTCGCGCAGCTTGAGTCCCAGAACGTCGGTAAGCCCCTCTCGTACGCCAAGGACGAGATGCCCGTGTCCGCCGACAACATCCGCTTCTTCGCCGGGGCAGCGCGGCTGCTCGAGGGCAAATCGGCGGGCGAGTACATGCGCGGCTACACCTCGATGGTCCGCCGTGAGCCGCTCGGGATCGTGGGCGGGATCGTGCCGTGGAACTACCCGCTGATGATGGCGGTCTGGAAGTTGGCGCCCGCACTGGCCGCAGGGAACGTCCAGGTGCTGAAGCCCTCTGAGCAGACGCCCCTGTCGATTTTGCGCTTCGCCGAGCTCGCGGCGGAGATCCTGCCACCCGGCGTCTTCAACGTGATCACGGGCGACGGCGAGCCCGTCGGCGCCGGGATCGTCCGGCACCCCGACGTCCGCCTCGTCTCGCTCACCGGCGACGTCGCCACCGGCAAGGAGGTCGCTCGCGCCGCCGCGGACACGCTCAAGCGCGTGCACCTCGAGCTCGGCGGCAAGGCCCCGGTGCTTGTCTTCGACGACGCCGACCCGGCCGCGGTAGCCGAGGGCATCAAGATCGCCGGCTACTGGAACTCGGGCCAGGACTGCACCGCCGCCTCGCGCGTGGTCGCCGGGCCGAAGATCTACGACAAGCTGCTCGAGGAGCTCGTGCCGCTGGTCGAGTCGCTTCACGTCGGAGACCCTGCCGAGGGGGACGAGATCGAGATGGGCCCGGTGATCTCGAAGCCGCAGCAGGACCGGATCCTCGGGTTCCTCGACCGTGCGAAGGGCGCGCAGGTCCTCACAGGCGGCGGCACGAACGGCGACCGCGGGTTCTTCGTCAAGCCGACTGTACTGGCGGACGTGGACCAGGAGGACGAGATCGTCCAGCGCGAGGTCTTCGGGCCGGTCGTGACCGTCCAGCGCTTCGCCGACGACAACCAGGCGATCGAATGGGCCAACGACGTGAACTACGGCCTCGCCGCCTCGGTCTGGACGCGCGACCTGGGGCGGGCGCTGAATGCGGCGCGGAAGCTCCAGTTCGGCACGGTCTGGATCAACGACCACATTCCGTTGGTCTCCGAGATGCCGCACGGCGGCTACAAGCAGTCGGGCTACGGCAAGGATCTCTCGGCCTACTCGCTCGAGGACTACACGCAGATCAAGCACGTGATGGCCAAGATCGACTAGGAGAGCATGGGGGAAACCCCTGGTTCCCCCATGAGCCCCCTCCTTGCGGGCGGCTGCGTGGCTCGGACGGTTCAGGAGCCGCTAGTTCGTGTCGCAATGCTTTTAGCCTCACCCTCCGGCCGCGCAGGCCCAGCCGGGCAGAGCCCGACTCAGCGGCAGATGGCATCGGGGTGGACTCAACTGACGACGCG
Source organism: Gaiellaceae bacterium (assembly GCA_035296785.1). GTDB lineage: Bacteria > Actinomycetota > Thermoleophilia > Gaiellales > Gaiellaceae > AC-32. The sequence goes on along the minus strand of DATHAF010000029.1, from coordinate 1,835 downwards.
CTCGCCTGCCCCAAAGCTCAGGAATGTCACATGAGCCTTGCTCTAGTCTCGCGGGGTGGTTTCTCTCTCGCCGATCACCGACGCGAACCGGGAAGCGGTCGAGGCGCTCGCCGTAAGGCCGGATCAGAGACGCTTTGTGAGCGGTGTCCGCGAGTCAATCCTCGAGGCGGCGGAGGAGCCGGACGCACAAGCCCTCTTTTGGGCGATCTATGACGACGAGACGCCGGTGGGGTTCGTGATGATCGCCGACGAGGTCGGCAGCCCCGACTACGTTGCCCACTTTTTCTGGAAGCTGCTCATCGACGAGCGCTACCAACGACGAGGCTTCGGTACAGCAACGCTCGACGTGATCGTCGAGTACTTCCGGAACCGGGGCATCGGCACGATGTGGACAAGCGTCGGAGACGGTGAGGGAAGCCCGGTCACCTTCTACGAGCGATACGGCTTCAAACGAACCGAAGAGTTCCACGGCAACGAGATCCTGCTCCGGCTGGAGATCTCCTAGCACAGGCGAGCCGAGCCTCAACTCAGCGTGACCAGTCGCGTGCGTCCGCATATTCTCGGACGGTGCGTACGGGTGTCGAAGTGGCGGTGTTCGTGACCCGCAAAAGCGGATCCGAGGTTCTGATCGTTCACCGGTCGCCGGAACAAGGAGGGTATTGGCATGTAGTCGCCGGCGGAGTGGAGCCCGGCGAAGCGTTGAAGGAAGCCGCCGTGCGAGAACTGCGGGAAGAGACCGGCCTGGCCGCCAACGTGACGGTGGGGGTCAAAGTGGTCGAGTACGTCTACCTTCTGAGCGAGGAGCCTGCGAACCGACGGAACCGGTACGACCCTTCAGTCGCACAGGTGGAAGTGACCTGCTTTCCCGTCAACGCACCTGATGAGTGGGAGCCAACGCTTGACTGGGAGCACGATGCGTACCGCTGGTGCGAACCCGGCGAAGCAGTCTCTACTCTGCGTTGGCCGGCGACCGCGCAGGCTCTGCGACACCTCTTAGAGCTCGAGCCGAAGTAGGGAAAATCCGTGTGAAGACAGCCCTCGCCTGGGCCGCACCTGACCGACCTCTCGCAAGTCGCTCGACGTAAGCTCAGCTCGTCGAGGTCGAGGCCTGCGCGCTCAGCGAAGAGCCTCCGCGAACCGCGGGTCGTCGCGTATGGCAGCGAAGTCGTCGTCCCTGCGCGCCTGCTCGCGGAACGGCGGGAACAGCTCGACCGATCGCCGGAGGTGCCCGAACGTTTCGTCGCCGGTATCGCCCGCGAGCGTCGCGAAGCACGCGTAGTTGTAATGGAGGCCCGGGTGGTCCTGCGTGTGCTCCAGGCCACCGCGGACGGCTTCGAGCGCGTCGGCGTAGCGCTGCTCGCCGTAGGCGCTCAGCGACTCGCTGTGGAACGGCCACGCCTCACCCCAGTCGATCCCCGGGTACGCCTCGCCAGGTGTCGCGCCGAGAGCGAGCACGGTCCCGTGGCCGGTCGCCTTCCGCCGCGACTCCGGCCGAACGAACACGAGTGTCCCTGCGGGCGCGTCGACCGTCTCGCCGTCGATCTCGAAGGTCGCCTTCCCGTCGAGCACGAAGTACAGCTCCTCCTGACCCGACCCGGCCTCGTCGTGCTCATTGATCAGTGTGCCGTCCTCGCCGGGGGTGTAGGCGTTGATTCCGAATGCGTGGATCCCAAGGTGCTCGCGCACCGGGATATTTCTGCCGCGCCGCTCGATGTCGTCGAGGCGCGCGACCTGCCACGTCGGGTTGTCGTTCATCCGTGTTCACCTCCGAGTTGCGCGGGTCGTCGGGAATGCGCCCGATTTGTGACGTCGAGTGTCGCAAAGGTGGATTGGGC
>DATHAF010000028.1:0-68244 GCA_035296785.1 Gaiellaceae bacterium | reverse complement strand
CGGTGTTCGGTCGCTTCTCCGTTCCGCCGATGTGTTGCGGGCGCTCACCGAGGCGGACTTGCGGTTCCGATACGGTCGCGGGCCCGGTCGTTTCCTCCGCTGGCTGCTCGAGCCATTCGCGCTGGTCGGCGTCTACCTGCTGCTCGTCACGTTCGTGCTCGACCGGCCCGGACACGCCCCCGGACTGAGCCTGGCGGCGGCGATCGTTCCCTTCCAGCTTGTGATGTTGACAGTGGCGAACGCGATGGAAGCGATCGAGATCCGCCGACCGATCCTGCTCAACATGAGGTTTCAGCGGAAGCTGATCCCCCTGTCCTCGACACTCACGGAGAGCACGGCCTTCAGCGCGAGCTTCCTGCTCGTCGTCGTCATGATGGCCGCATATCGCGTCGCGCCGACCTCGGCGCTCGTCTGGCTACCGCTCGTGGTGCTCGTCAATCTCTACCTTGCGGCAGCGGCGGCGTATGCGGCTTCGCTACTCGGGTTGTGGCTGCACGAGCTGAAGCCGTTCTTGCTCAGCTTCGTGCGCATGCTCTTCTTCCTCGGCCCGGGGCTCGTCCCACTGTCGGCAACGAGCTCGGGAGCAAGGGATCTCTTGCGGCTCAACCCCTTGACGGGGATGTTCGAGTCGTACCGGGACGTCTTCCTGAACGGACACGCGCCGGCGGCATGGCAGCTTCTGTATCCAATGCTCGTCGCCACGGCAATCCTGCTCGCGTTCGTGCCGCTCTATGGCTCAGAGCAACGTCAATTCGCCAAGGTGGTGTGACGAGTGATACGCGTCGATCACGTCGGCGTTCGCTTCTTCTTCGATCGGCATCTGAAGGTGGTGACGCCGACGGCGGCCCGTTTGCGCCCGCACGGGTCGACGAAATGGGGCGTTCGTGACGTCAGCTTCGAGACCCTCGGTGGCGAGGGCATTGCCCTGATCGGGCCGAGCGGCTCGGGAAAGACGACGATGCTTCGCCTGCTTGCTCGGGTCTACTGGCCGGACGAGGGTCGGGTGGCTGTGCATGGGCGCGTCGCCTCGCTGCTGTCAATCGATGCGGGCTTGCTCGCGCTCCTCAGCGGCCGAGAGAACGCGATGCTGCTAGGAGTGCTCGGCGGGCTTTCACGCCGTGACTCGCGGCGTGCGCTCGGGGCGGTCAAGGAGCGCAGCCGGCTCGGCGACGCGTTCGACCAGCCTGTCTCGACGTACTCCCAGGGCATGCGGGCCCGACTTGGGTACGCGGTTGCCGAAGAGACCGAACCCCAGATTCTCCTCCTCGACGAAGTGCACGAGGCGCTTGACCATGAGTTTCGAAACGCCGTCGAGGAGCGGGCTCAGGCCCTGGTCGAGGCCGGTGGCGTGGTCATCGCCAGCGGGCACGACCATCAGATGCTCGAGCGTCTCTGCACGCGCGCCATTCATCTCCACGAAGGCTCGGTCCGTGCGGACGGACCGTTCGCTGTTGTTCAGCCAGCCTACCTTTCGTCCGTTCCCGCCTGAGCGGAGGCCTCGGAATCCCCAAGGTTGCTGCATACATCGGGCTCGGCTCGAATCTCGGCGAGCGCCGAGAGACCATCGCCGCTGCGCTCGAACTGCTGCGTGCTGAAGCCGGAATCGAACTCATGGCCGTCTCGACGCTCCGCGAGACCGCCCCGGTCGGCTACGAGAGCCAGCCCACCTTCCTCAACGGGGCGGCCGCGCTCGAGACCCACCTCCCGCCTCGGAAGCTGCTCGAGCGTTTGCTCGAGATCGAGCGCCGGCTGGGGCGCGTGCGGGGCGAGGGACCGCGCTTCGGGCCGCGCACGATCGATCTCGACCTGCTCCTTTACGGCCGCGAGACGGTGGACGAGCCGGGCTTGACCATCCCGCATCCGCGGCTTCACGAGCGGCGCTTCGCGCTCGAGCCGCTGGCCGAGCTCGATCCGGGCCTGGAGGTTCCCGGACGCGGCCCGGTCCGGGCCTTGTTGACGGGGCTATGATCTCGCTATGTCCCACCTCGACGAGCTCGACGAGTTCGAGGCAGACCTCGAGCTCACGCTCAAGAAGGAGTACTCGGCTGTCTTCAGCCTCTTTCGCTACTGCGTCCTGACGCAGGATGCGACGTACCTGTGCAACCGGCTCGATCTCCAGTACGTGCCGCAGCCGAGCTACCCGTTCTTCCACCTGAAGATGGAGGACGTCTGGGTCTGGGACAAGAACCGCCCGACGCGGATCATTCCCCGCGCGGAGGTCTACACTTCGAGTGACGTCACCGTCGAGGAGCTCCGCGGAGAAGGCGACGAACCGAACCTGACGGCGGAGGCTCTGGCCGAGCGAATCGGCGAGTCTCGGTCTGCCGACGACGACCTCTAGCTCAGCGTCGTGCTGCTAGCGGTCGACGTGGGGAACACCCAGACGGTGTTCGGGCTGTTCGAGGGCGCCGAGCTGCGCGAGCACTGGCGTGTCTCGACCGAGCGGAATCGCAGCGGCGACGAGCTGGGTGCGCTCTACGGCAACTTCCTCGATCTCGAGAGCGTCGACGGGATCGCGCTCGCCTCGACCGTGCCACCGCTGCACCGCGCATACGAGGAGCTTGCGAAGGACTACGCCCGTGCGGAGCTGCTCGACCTGGGGCCCGGCGTGAAGACTGGCGTGCCGATCCGGTACGACGACCCGCGGGAAGTCGGGGCGGATCGGATCGCAAACGCGGTTGCTGCCGTCGACCGCTACGGCGCGCCGTGCATCGTGGTCGACTTCGGCACCTCGACGAACTTCGACGTCGTCTCCGCGAACGCCGAGTACGTGGGCGGCGTCCTTGCTCCGGGGATCGAGATCTCGATGGACGCGCTCTTCCAGCGGGCGGCGAGACTTTTCAAGGTCGACTTCGTCGAGCCGCCGAGCGTGATCGCGAAGAACACGGCCTCGAGCTTGCAGTCGGGACTCGTCTACGGGTTCGCGGGCCAGGTGGACGGCATCGTCGAGCGGATCCGGGAAGAGCTAGGCGAGGAGGCGCAGACGGTCGCCACGGGCGGCCTCGCGGATCTGATCGTCCCGCACGCGCACACGCTCGAACGCGTAGATCCGTTCCTGACCCTGGAGGGCCTGCGCTTGGTCTGGGAGCGCAACCGCAGCTAGTGCGGGAGTTCACGGCCGAGGTTGCCGCGGTCTCCCTGTTCGTCCGCGAATGGGGTGCCGCCGATCGGCCGACGATTCTCTACTGGGACGGGCTCGGAGGCTGCGGTCTCCACGCGAACGAGATCGCGCCGATCCTCGTCCAAGAGCACGGTCTGCGCGTGCTCGCGCCGGACGCACCGGGCCACGGGCAGTCGCCGGCATTGCCGCCCGAGTCGTATCGGCCTTCGATCCTCGCGGGCTTTGCTGCCGATCTTCTCTCCGCGCTCGGAATCTTCCGGGCGGTCTTCTTGGGCTTCTCGTGGGGCGGGCGTATCGCCTGCTCCTTCGGCGCGCGCTACCCCGAGCGCACGCTTGGTCTGGCGCTGATCGACGGTGGCTACCTCGAGTGGGCGGACATCGCCGGGATCGATCGAACGGCAGATCTGGAATCATGTATCGCAGCCGCGCGTCGCGGAGCGGAAAAGGACTCCTTCGCGAGCTGGGACGCGTATTTCGCTCTCCAAGGTGAGGAGCTCAGGCGCTGGACTCCCGCGCTTGCGGAGGCTCACGAGGCGACGATGCGGGAGGCGAATGGGAAGGTCATTCCCATACTCGCACCGGAGGTAGCCGGCGCGATCAGGTACGGCGAGTACCAGGAGCCGCTGACGACGACCTACCCACCCCTCGCGGACGCCGGAACTCCCGTGCTCCTTGTAACGGCTCCCGAAGAAGACAAATACCAGGAAGCAGCCGAGGCCGCGATCGCGCGTTTCCGCTCAGCGCTTCCTGGAGCGCAGCTCGAGTTCCGGCCTGATGCGATTCACGATCTCGTTTCCTACGACCCTGCCGGGGTTGCAGAGCTCGTGGGTCAATTCGCAGCGGCTCAGCCGCCGCCGTAGATCGAGATCGGCAGGTCGAGAACGATGTCCTCCTCACCGTCGGGCAGGTCGTTCTCGAGCCGCTCGAGCACCTCAGCGGCGCCGGGCGCGGCCGCCAGCAGGCGTGCCTCGACCTCGTCCAGCGTCTCGAGCTGCACGAGCTCCTGCTTGAACGGGCGCGGGAACCGCCCCCGACCGAGATACCAGCCGTAGAACTTCTTCAGGAAGCCGTGCGAGCGCCGCTCGCCGAGCTCGCGCACCGTCTCCCTGATGAAGAGGAGCAGCTCGGCGACGACCTCCTCGGGCGAGGGATCTGCAACCTCCGTGTCCACGATCTCGCGCAGCGCCCACGGGTTGCCTTGCGCCGCCCGGCCGACCATCACGGCCGCTGCGCCGGTCGTGGCGAGGATCGCCTCCGCCCGCGCGCGAGAGGCCACGTCTCCGGAAGCCACCACCGGCACGTCCACGAGCTCCACCAGCTCCGCGGTCAGCGAGTGGTCGGCCTCACCCGTGTACATCTGCTTCGCGGAGCGCGGATGCAGCGTCAGCGAGGCCGCGCCCGCCTCGACCAGCCGCGGTCCGATCGCGAGGCAGGCGCGCGAGCCGTTCTCGAGGCCGCGGCGCATCTTCACGGTCACCGGCACGGCAACGGCCTCGGCCACCGCCGAGACGATCTTGCAGGCGCGATCCGGGTCGGCGAGCAGCGTCGCGCCGGCGCCGGTCTTGGTTACCTTCCGCACCGGGCAGCCGAAGTTCACGTCCACGATGTCGGCGCCGGCGTCCTCGACCATCCGCGCCGCGTCCGCCATCACCTCGGGATCGGAGCCGAAGATCTGCACCGCGAGCGGTCGCTCGTCGGGAGAGATGCGCAGGTAGCCGAGCGTGCGCTCGTTCCCGTGCTGGAGACCGGCGCAGCTGACCATTTCGGAGCACACCAGCCCTGCGCCGAAACGCCGGCCCTGCCGGCGAAACGCCTGCACGCTGACCCCCGCCATCGGCGCCAGGACGAGCCGCGTCGGGATCTCGACGTCGCGGATCCACCAGCGGCTGCGGAGATCTGGCTGCACCGCCCAAAAGCGTACCGGGCGGGGGAGTTGACGATCGTCCGCCCTCGCAGGTAACATCCGCGCCCGCGACGGCGCCCTTGCGCCGCGCGTTTTTCTTTAGGAGGAATGGTTGAAAGACGTAATCCTCACTCCAGAGGGGTTCAAGAAGCTCACGCAGGAGATCGAATTTCTCTCCACAGAGAAGCGTCGCGAGGTCGCGGACCGTATCCGCGTCGCCCGCGAGTTCGGCGACATTGCCGAGAACGCCGAGTACGACGACGCCAAGAACGAGCAGGCCCTGCTCGAGCACCGCATCGCCACGCTCGAGGAGCGGCTGCGCAACGCCCGCGTGATCGAGAAGAAGGACGTCGCGAAGGACGTGGTCTCGATCGGCTCGAGAGTCAGGCTGCGCGATCTCGAAGCGAAGCAGACGGTCGAGTACCGCATCGTCGGTTCAGCCGAGGCCAATCCTGCCGAGAACAAGCTCTCGAACGAGTCGCCGGTAGGCAAAGCCATCATCGGCAAGAAGAAGGGTGAGACGGTCGAGGTCTCCGCTCCGCGCGGCTCGATGAAGTTCAAGATCCTCGAGATCAAAGCCGCTTAGAACCGCCCCACCGGCAGAAGCCGGTACGGCCTCTCTGGTGGGCGTCGCAAGCGACCGCCTTAGACTCGGCAGCGTGATGCTGCCGAAGCGGTTTCCAGACCGGGAGGAGATCGCCGCGGTCCGCGCGGAAGCCGAGAAGGCCGAGCCGGGCGAGACGCTGGGCTCCGAGCATCGCGTTGCCGGCCGCGTGATGGCGCGGCGAGACATGGGCAAGCTCGCCTTCCTCGATCTCGTTGACCGCTCGGGACGGATTCAGCTGATCGCCCCTGCGAGCCAAGGGCTCGACCTCGGCGACCTCGTCGGCGCCACCGGAAAGCCGGGCCGCTCCAAGCGGGGCGAGCCTTCGCTGACGGTCGAGGAGCTCGAGCTGCTCGCGAAGATCAAGAAGCCGCTGCCCGACACTTTCCACGGGCTCACCGACGTCGAGACCCGTTACCGGCAGCGCTACCTCGACCTGCTCGTGAACGAGGAGACGCGCGCCGACTTCGCGCTGCGCACCCGCATGGTGAGCGCGGTCCGCCGCTATCTCGACGAGCGCGGGTTCCTCGAGGTCGAGACGCCGGTTCTGCAGCCGCGCTACGGCGGCGCCTTCGCAGAGCCGTTCGTGACGCATTACAACGAGCTCGACGCCGACTTCTACCTCCGGATCGCCACCGAGCTCTACCTCAAGCGCCTGATCGTCGGCGGGCTCGAGCGCGTCTACGAGTTGGGCAAGGACTTCCGCAACGAGGGCATCTCGTACAAGCACGCGCCCGAGTTCACGATGCTCGAGTGGTACGAGGCCTACGCCGACTACACGGACACGATGGCTCGGATCGAGGACCTCGTCGAGTCGGTCGCCCGTGAGTCCACCGGCGGCACGCAGGTCACCTTCCGCGGCCACGAACTCGACCTCAAGGCGCCCTGGCGACGGCTCAAGCTCATCGACGCACTGGAGGAGCTCGGCCTCTGGACCCGCGAAGAGGCCGACCTGCGCTCGCGGCTCGAGGAGCGCGGGGTGGAGACGAACCAGGACCGAAGCTGGACGCAGCTCGTCGATCACGCGCTCAGCCACTTCGTCGAGCCGGAGCTGATCCAGCCGACGATTCTCTACGACTACCCGCTCGAGCTATCGCCCTTTGCCCGCGCGACCGAAGACGACCCCTCGATCGTCGAGCGGTTCGAGTACTTCGTGGGCGGAATGGAGCTCGGCAACGCTTTCAGCGAGCTGAACGATCCCGACGAGCAGGCGGCGCGGTTTGCGCAGCAGGCAGCGGAGATCGGCGGCGAGCCTGGCGATCCGGACTACGTCGAGGCGCTGGCCTACGGGATGCCGCCCACCGGTGGCCTCGGCCTCGGGATCGACCGCCTGGCGATGGTGTTGACCGGGCGTGAGGCGATCCGCGACGCGATCCTCTTTCCGGCGCTGCGGCCCCGCGAGTAGTGGAGCCGGAGCGGCGCTACGCGCTCGATGCGCTGCTGGACGCACTCGGGCTGCCGTTCGACGAGAAGGCGCCCGCCCGGCCCGAGGAGCTCGACGAGGCGTTCGGGCTGTTGACCCTCGCCGGCGAGCGCGAGGCCGGGCTCGACCAGCACGGCCGCCCGCTCCCGCCCGAGCGGCCGCCCGGCCCGCGTGTCGCGGAGCTGGCTGCCGCGCTCGGGCAGCGGCACGGGGTGAAGCGGCGCGGCTATCCCGGCGGCGAGCGGTTCCTGGTCGCGCTCACGCATGACGTCGACCTGCTCGGCGCGGGCGGGCCGTTGACCGCCGCGCGCAAGCTCGGCGGCGGGATCTTGCGGCGCTCGAAGCAGCACGTGCGGGAGGGTGCCGCGTTCGCCCTCGATGCCCTCCGGCGCGGCGACCCGGCCTTTCCGCTCGAGGCGATGCTCGACGCCGAGGCTGGGCGCGGCTCGACGTGCTTCTTCCTCACCCACCAGGAGGACCCGCACGATGGCTACCCGGAGCGCTACCGGCCGGCTCTCGATAGGGCGTTGGAGAAGACCGCCGCGGCCGGGCTCGAGGTCGGCCTGCACGCGTCCTACCGCGCCCGCGAGCGGCCGGGCGCGATCGCCGAGGAGGCCGAGCCGCTCGCCGACGCGCAGGGCCTGAGGCACCACTACCTCCGCAGCGCTCCCCAGCGCCTCGCCACCGAGCTGCGCGAGTCGGGCCTGCGCTATGACTCGAGCATCGGCTGGGCGTCGCTACCGGGACTGCGTGCCGGCACGCCGTACCCGTACAGGCTCTGGGATCCCGAGCGCCGGGAGCCGGGTCGGTGGGAGCTGCCGCTTGCCGTGATGGATGCGACCCTGGCCGAGGAGCGCTATCTCGCGCTCGGCCCACAAGGTGCTTACGAGGCGGCTGTCGCGGCGCTCGAACCTGTTGCCGAGCACGGCGGAGCGGTCGCGCTGCTATGGCACCCGCCCTCGCACCACCCGCGGCTCTCGAGCGGCTTCGATGAGGTCTACCGTCGCCTGCTCGCCTGGATCGACGAGCGAGGCGGCTGGGCGGGCACTGCGGCTGGGACGCTCGATCGCTGGGAAGCTCGCCGCAAGAGCTAACTGAAGAGTCGTCGCGAGAGTTCGGTCACACGCGCTCGTAACTCTTCGGCTATTCGGCGCTGGACCTCCGGCGCTCTACCGAGCGGGTCGGCGATTTCCGGAACAGTGTTCCTCCTGTGCTCGTCAGGACGCGCCGAATGCGCCAGTTGGATTCGTGCTCGCGCCCGGCTCATCGCCTCCCCTTGGCGGGATGGTTCCGGAAGCGCGTCGAGCAGGTCGAGAAGCTCCGGAAGTGTGAAGGTCTGCTCCAGCCGCGCGCCACCGTCGACGACGGCGGCAGCCATGTGCATGCGTTCGAAAGCGACCACGAGGTCCCAAGTTTCAAGATTGACGCCGGCGATGCTCTGCGCGCGATGGCTCGAGAGGTCGAGGCCATAACTCTCGGCGATCTTCACCGCCTCAGGAAGAGCCGGCACCGGTCCGAGCTCGAGCGTCCCGAGGGAGGTGACCGCCACTGGCAGCTCTCTCGTCCGCTCGGCCAGCAGCGCCGCCGCCAGGGGGCTCCGAAAGCGGTTTCCGGTGCAGATGAAGGCAACGCGGAGGCTGCTCTCGCTCAGCGGCTCTCCACAGCTACGAAGCCTCGATCGCTTCCTGCTCCGGTGAGGCCGAGGGAGCGCGGAAGTGGTCGATCACGTCATCGAGGATCCGACCCATGTCGAGGGACGGCCGCCATCCGGTGGCCGCCTCGATCTTCCCGATTGCAGGCTCGCGGTGGAGGGTGTCCTCGATCCCGAGGCCGTACACCTCGTCGTAGGGAACAAAGCTGAGCTCCGAACGCGAGCCGGTCAGCTCGCGAATGCGTTCCGCAAGGTCGATGATCCTGACTCGCTCGGTCGAGCCGACATTGAAGACGTCGCCCGAGATCGTCGTAGCATCCATCAGCCCCTTCAGTGCGCGGACGGTATCCGCGACGTGGCAGAACGAGCGAGTTTGCGTCCCGTCGCCATGGATTTCGAGCGGAAGTGCGCTGAGTGCGGCGCCGACGAAGCGTGGGATCACCATGCCGTACTGGCCGCTCTGGCGTGGTCCAACGGTGTTGAAGAGGCGGACGACGACAACGTCGAGCCCCCGCTCGAGGTGGTACGAGAACGCGAGGTGCTCGTCCATGGCCTTCGAGTCTGCGTACAGCCACCGCTTTTCGGTAGTGGGGCCGTAGACTCGGCGGTCGTCTTCGGAGAGCGGCCGCTCCTCGCGGTGGTCGCCGTAGACCTCGGAGCTCGAGGCGATGAGGACGCGCTTGCCGAAGCGGCTCGCCTGGTCGAGGACGTTCTCGGTCCCCTGAACGTTCGTCACCATCGTGCGCACCGGCTGCTCGACGATCAGCCGGACCCCGACGGCCGCAGCGAGGTGGTAGACGACGTCGCATTTGTGCACGAGTTCGTTGACGATCGAAGGGGAAAGCACGGAGTCCACCACGAGGTGGTAATCCCGTCGGTCCTTGAGTTGCTCGACGTTGGCCGCGTTGCCCGTGGAGAGGTCATCGAGGGCGAAGACCTCCCAGCCCGCGGATAGCAGAAGCTCCGTCAGATGCGACCCGATGAAGCCGGCGCCGCCGGTGACGAGGGCCTTTCCGGAAGCGGCCTCCACCGGCTCACCCTAACCAACACGGGAGGGTGCGGCGATGTGCTCCGCGGCGCTTGCTGTGAAGGACAGGATGCCGGACGCAAGACTCCGACGGGGCGAACTGGAGCGACCTCGCATCCCTCGAACGAGTGCCTCGGATGAGGGAAGTTGCACAAGCTCGGATCCTGGGGCGCCGATCCGGATGGCGAGCAGGAGTGCGGTTGCCGCCCGGCCGCCCGCCGAATGAACGCCTGACCCGAGGAGCTCGCCTGAGTTCCATAGGTTGAGCGAACCGCCCCGCCGCCCGGGGCGGCTCGCTCTCTTCCTTAGATGCGGGCCGGCTCGCGTCCCCGCGCGAGCAGCAGCATCGCCGCGACGAAGCTCGTCAGCGCCGGCCCGGCCGCCCAGAGCGGTCCGAGCGACGTGAGCGCCAGATAGCCGGCCACGAAGAGCAGTGTGAACAAGCGCGTCGACCCATCCTTGGTGTGGGCTATTTGTCACTATCTGGAGGCAAAAAGACACGGCGGTCGAACGCCCGCTTGGGGGATGCGCTACCCCCCGACCCGTTCGCTACGATGGGCCACTCAGCAACTCCGTGGACCGAAGGGGAAGGAAGCGACTTGTTCGAACGCTTCACCGAGAGAGCGAGACAGGTAGTCGTCCTCGCCCAGGACGAGGCACGCGCCCTGAAGCACAACTACATCGGCACCGAGCACATCCTGCTGGGCCTGCTTCGTGAGGAGGAGGGTCTCGCTGCGCGCGTGCTCGAGTCGCTCGACATCACCGTGGAGGAGGTTCGCGCGCAGGTTGCCCGTATCGTGGGCCAGGGCGACGAGGTCACGACCGGCCAAATTCCCTTCACGCCGCGCGCCAAGAAGGTGCTCGAGCTGGCGCTCCGCGAGGCGCTCTCGCTGGGCCACAACTACATCGGCACCGAGCACATCCTGCTCGGCCTCGTGCGCGAGAACGAGGGTGTCGCTGCGCGAATCCTGCTCGACTTCGACGCCGATGCCGAGAAGATTCGCAACGAGATCATCCGCATGCTCTCCGGCCCCGGCCGGCGGCAGCAGGGTGCCGGGGGCGCTCCGGGCGAGAAGTCGAAGAGCTCGAAGCTGCTCGACCAGTTCGGCCGCAACCTGACCAAGCTCGCCGCCGAGGGCAAGCTCGACCCGGTCGTGGGGCGCCAGACCGAGATCGAGCGCGTGATGCAGATCCTCTCGCGCCGCACGAAGAACAATCCAGTGCTGATCGGCGAGCCAGGCGTCGGCAAGACCGCCGTCGTCGAGGGCCTGGCCGCGCGCATCTCGTCGAACAACGTGCCCGAGCTCCTGAAGGGCAAGCAGATTTACACCCTCGACCTCGCGGCCCTGGTGGCCGGCTCGAAGTACCGCGGCGAGTTCGAGGAGCGCCTGAAGAAGGTGATGAAGGAGATCACCCAGCGCGGCGACATCATCCTGTTCATCGACGAGCTCCACAACCTCGTCGGCGCCGGCGCGGCCGAGGGCGCGATCGACGCGGCCTCGATCCTGAAGCCGGCGCTCGCGCGAGGTGAGCTGCAGACGATCGGAGCGACCACGCTGGACGAGTACCGCAAGTACCTCGAGCGCGACGCTGCCCTCGAGCGGCGCTTCCAGCAGATCCGAGTGGACGAGCCGTCGGTGGACGACACCGTGCAGATCCTGCGCGGGCTGCGCGACCGCTACGAGGCGCACCACCGCTGCAAGATCTCCGACGACGCGCTCGGCGCGGCCGCGGTCCTCTCCGACCGCTACATCCAGGACCGGCATCTGCCCGACAAGGCGATCGACCTGATCGACGAGGCGGCCTCGCGCATGCGCATCAAGACGATGAGCGCCCCGCCGCGCTACCGCGAGCTCGAGGACGAGATCGAGAAGGTACGCAAGGACAAGGAGGCCTCGATCGAGGCCCAGGAGTTCGAGAAGGCGGCGTCGCTGCGCGACAAGGAGCGGAAGCTGACCCAGAAGAAGCGCGAGCTCGAGGAGAATTGGCGCACCGAGGAAGGCAACACCGAGCAGCCCGAGATCGGCGAAGACGAGATCGCCGACATCGTCTCGATGTGGACCGGCATCCCGGTGTTCAAGCTCACCGAGGCCGAGTCCAAGAAGCTGATCCGCATGGAAGACGAGCTGCACAAGCGGGTCGTCGGGCAGCAGGAGGCAATCGTTGCCGTCTCCAAGTCGATCCGCCGCGCGCGCGCGGGAATCAAGGACCCGAAGCGCCCGACCGGTTCGTTCATCTTCCTCGGCCCCTCGGGCGTCGGCAAGACCGAGCTGGCGCGTACCCTCGCCGAGTTCCTGTTCGGCGACGAGGACGCGATGATCCAGGTGGACATGTCGGAGTACATGGAGAAGCACTCCGTGTCCCGGCTCGTCGGCTCGCCCCCGGGTTACATCGGCTACGACGAAGGCGGTCAGCTCACCGAGGCCGTTCGCCGCAAGCCCTACTCGGTCGTCCTCCTCGACGAGATCGAGAAGGCGCACCCGGACGTGTTCAACATCCTGCTCCAGATCCTCGAGGACGGGAAGCTCACCGACGCCCAGGGGCGCAAGGTCGACTTCCGCAACACGATCGTGATCATGACCTCGAACATCGGCGCCTCGACGATCTCCAAGAACCAGACCCTCGGGTTCTCCGTCGGTGACGACAGCGGTCTCTCGTACGACGAGATGAAGGACCGCATCATGGGCGAGCTGAAGAAGGTCTTCCGGCCCGAGCTCCTGAACCGGATCGACGAGGTGATCGTCTTCCACAAGCTGACGAAGGAAGAGATCATGGTGATCGTCGAGCTGATGATGAAGCGCCTGCGCGACCAGATGGGCGACCACGAGGCCGTGATCGAGCTGACCGAGAGCGCGAAGGAGCTGCTCGTCGAGAAGGGCTACGACCCGACGATGGGCGCCCGTCCGCTGCGGCGTGCGATCCAGCGCTTCATCGAGGATCCGCTGGCCGACTTCGTGCTCGGCCGCGAGCTCGGCACCGGCTCGACGATCCTCATCGACCGCAAGAACGAGGACGAGGTCGACATCACGGTCATCCCGGGCGAGATCACGCCCGAAAAGGTGACGGTGCCGCCGGAAGAGCCGGTCGACTCCGCCGCCGACGACGAGCCGGAGGAAGAGGGCTAAGGCGGCGCTTGCGACGCCGCTGGCAGGAAGCGCGGGCGTAACCCGTGCTTCCGTCGAAACTGACCGGTCGACCCGGTCGCGGCCGGATCGCAATCGCCTCTGAGAATTCGAGCGTCGGCCTCCGGCTGGGGGTTGTCGCGTTCCTGGTCGGAGGCGGCACGCTCGCGACCGAGATCTCCGCGTCGCGGCTGCTCGCGCCGTACTTCGGCGCCTCGACGGTCGTCTGGGCGAACATCATCGGGCTGACCCTCGCGTACCTCGCGCTCGGCTACTGGTTGGGCGGTCAGCTCGCCGATCGAAGGCCCGACCCGCGCGTGTTGGCAGCCATCCTCCTGGTGGCCGCGGTGGCCCTCGCGGTAACGCCGTTTGCGGCCCGGCCGTTCCTGCGCTGGGCGCTGCACGGCTTCGACGCGGTCTCGGCCGGCTCGGTCGCGGGGTCGTTCTTCGCTGCGCTCGCCCTCTTCGCCGTGCCGGTGACGGCGCTCGGCGCGGCGGCCCCGTTCCTCGTCCGCCTCGCGCTCGACAGCGTGGCCGAGGCGGGAAAGGTCGCCGGCCGTCTGTACGCGCTCTCGACCGCCGGCAGCCTCGCCGGCACCTTCGTGGCCGCACTCGTGACGATCCCGTGGGCCGGGACACAGCGGACGCTGATCGGCACCGCTGCCTTCGTCGCCGCGGGGGCGGCGCTGCTGCTCGGCCGGCCCTGGCTCCTGGCTCCGGTGGCGGTTGCGGCCCTCCTCGTCGTCCCTACGCCCCAGATCAAGAGCGCGATCTACGAGACGGAGTCGCAGTACCAGTACATCCGCGTCGTCAACGATGGGCACGGCGGTCGCGAGCTCGAGCTCAACGAAGGCGTCGCGACCCACTCGGCCTGGCGCGCCGGCTCGGTGCTCACGGGCCGCTACTGGGACCTCTTCCTGATGCTGCCCCCGCTGCTTTCGCACCCGCCTCAGCGGATGCTCGTGATCGGGAACGCGGGCGCCACGATGGCGCGCGCCTACGGGCGCTTCTACCCCAGTGTGGCGATCGATGGCGTCGAGCTCGACCCGGAGCTGAACGAGGTTGCGCGTCGCTTCTTCGGGGCCGACGACAACCCGAGCCTCCGCCTGATCGCAGCCGACGGGCGCCCCTTCCTCGAGCGGACGAACAACCGTTACGACCTGATCGTCGTGGACGCGTACCGCCAGCCCTACGTGCCCTTCTACCTGGCCACGACGGAGTTCTTCCGGCTCGCGCGCGCGCACCTGCGGCCTGGGGGCGCGATCGCGGTCAACGTGGCCGCGACGCCCACCGACCGCAAGCTCGCCGACGCGGTCGGAACGACGCTCCTGAGTGCCTTTCCGCAGGCTTGGCGCTGGCGGGCGCTGCGCTTCAACGACGTCGTGTTCGCTCTGCGCCAGCCGGTGTCGCGCGACGAGCTCGAGCGCCGGGCGACCCGAGCGTCCGGCGAGGTCGCGCTGCTGCTGCCTCTCTTCCGCAGCCGGCTGGAGCCGGTGCGCGCCAGCGGGAAGCCGCTGACCGACGACCGCGCTCCGGTGGAGTGGCTGACCGACCGCATGATCCTGCGCGAGCTCGAGCGGGGCGGCGGCTTCGACGAGCCTGCGTTACCGACGGCGCCGAACGGGTAGAGGAGGCCCATGAAGGTCGAAGAAGTCGGTCATGCCGCACTGTCGGGTTGGAAGGGCCGGGTCGCCGACGAGGTCGCCCGCCGCGCGCCCTTCCGCGACGAGCAGGTGCGGGCCGCTCTGGGGCTCGTCTTCCTCGGGCTCTCCGTGCGATATCTGATTCGCACGACACGGCGCTTGCTCGGGCGCCGCTAGCCTCCGCCGGGTGCCTCGCAGGCTGTACGAACGGCCGATCCTGGCCGCGCTCACGGGTGCCGTTGCGCTCTCGTTCTCCGGGATTCTTTACCGCGTGGCGCACGTGTCGCCCTCGACCGGCGCGGTCTTCCGCTGCCTCTACGCGGTGCCGCCGTTGTGGTTCCTTGCCAAGTTGGAGGACCGCCGCTACGGGCCGCGGCCTCTCAAGCAGCGCGCGCTTGCCTGGCTCGCCGGTGTCTTCTTCGCGGTCGACCTGATTGCCTGGCACCAGGGCATCGAAGAGGTCGGCGCCGGGCTCGCAACGGTACTCGGGAACCTGCAGGTTGTGCTGGTGGGCCTGCTGGCCTGGGCGATCCTGCGCGAGCGGCCCTCGAACCGGTCGCTGGCCGCGATCCCGGTTGCGCTCGTCGGGGTCATCCTGATCTCAGGCGCGCTGGAGCAGGGGGCCTACGGGCGCAACCCGGGCCTCGGCGTCGCCTTCGGGATCCTCACCGCGGTCTCGTACGCGGGCTTCCTGCTCGTCCTGCGGGAGAGCAACCGCGACCAGCGCCGTCCTGCCGGCCCGCTCTTCGACGCGACCCTCGTCGCCGGGCTGACCTGCATCCCGATCGGCCTCGTGATCGGCAACCTCGACTGGGCGCCGAGCTGGGCCGCGCAGGGCTACCTCCTCATGCTGGCCCTGAGCTGCCAGGTGCTCGGCTGGCTGCTGGTCTCGATCACGCTGCCGCGCCTGCCCGCCGCGCTGACTTCGGTGCTGCTGACCTTCCAGCCCGTGCTGACGGTGCTCTTCGCCTGGGCGATCCTCGATGAGTCCCCGTCTGCGCTCCAGCTCGGCGGGGTCGCGCTCGTCCTCTGCGGGTTGTTGATCGTCTCGGCGGGCCGGCGCCGGAAACTTGGCAGATTAGTCCCAGCTTCGTGAGGGTTCCCGTCCGCGGCCCTTCCTAGGATGGCTGGGTGGCGAAGGCGGCAACCCAGTTCGCGTGCACCGACTGCGGCTACTCGGCCGGGCGCTGGTTCGGCAAGTGCCCGTCCTGCGGAGAGTTCGGCACGCTCGTCGAGGAAGCCAGCGGCCAGGCGAAGAGCGCAGCCGCCGCGAAGCCGACGCTCCGGCTCATCGACGTCAAGGCCGAGGAGTCCGAGCGGATCCCGACCGGGATCTCCGAGCTCGACCGCGTCCTCGGCGGCGGGCTCGTGCCGGCCTCGCTCGTGCTCGTCGGCGGCGAGCCGGGGGTCGGCAAGTCCACGCTGCTCCTGAGCGCCCTGGCCGCGATGTCGACCGAGCGCCGCGCGCTACTCGTGACAGGCGAGGAGTCGGTCGCCCAGGTGAAGCTCCGCGCCGCCCGCCTCGGTGGGGCGGGGCAGGTCGAGATCCTCGCCGAAACCGAGCTCGAGACCGTGTGCGCGACCCTCGAGCAGGAGCGCCCGGCGGTCTGCGTGATCGACTCCGTGCAGACGCTCTACTCGTCGGAGCTCGGCTCCGCGCCCGGCTCGGTGGGCCAGGTGCGCGAGGCCGCGGCGAGACTCTTGCGGGTGGCCAAGCAGGCCGGCGTCGCGACGATCCTCGTCGGCCACGTGACCAAGGACGGAGCGGTTGCCGGCCCGCGAGTGCTCGAGCACCTCGTCGACTGTGTGCTCCAGTTCGAGGGCGACCGCTACCACGAGCACCGCGTCCTGCGCGCGTCCAAGAACCGCTTCGGCTCCACCAACGAGCTCGCGGTCTTCGAGATGACCGGCACGGGCCTCGTGGGCGTGCCCGAGCCGTCGGAGCTCTTCGGTCGCACCGTCGAGGGCGAGATCGGTGCGGCGGTTGCCTGCGCGCTGGAGGGCTCTCGGCCGCTGCTGCTCGAGATTCAGGCGCTCGTCGCGTCCACCGACCTGGCGATGCCGCGGCGCGTCGGCACCGGCGTCGATCCGAAGCGGCTCGCGATGATCGTCGCGGTTCTGTCGCGGCACGCGGGGATCGCGCTGGGTCAGGCCGACGTCTTCGTGAACGTCGCGGGCGGCGTGCGCATCGACGAGCCTGGCGCCGACCTGGCGATCGGGCTCGCCATCGCCTCCGCTGCCCGGGGTGCGCCTGTCAAGCCGCACATCGCCGCTTTCGGCGAAATCGCGCTCACAGGGCGCCTCAGGCCCGCCACGCAGGCGGAACGACGGCTCGAGGAATGCGCCAAGCTCGGCCTCGAGGCGGCAGTGGCCCCGAAGGGCACCGCCGGTCGTGGCAAACTACGCATACTCGAAGCCGAGAGCTTGAGGGAAGCGGCGAAGGCGGGAATCGATGCCGAGCGAGCCGATGGAGGATAGGGCCGACCCGCGGATCCCACCGCCGCTGGGCATCGTGCGCCAACCCACCCAGCACGATCCGCGGCTCGATTCCAAGATCCTCTCCGCTGTCGGGCGCATCGCACCGGGCACGGAGCTTCGCTCCGCGATCGACGACATCATCCGCTCCTCGGAGGGAGCGCTCATCCTGATCGGCGAGCCGAGCGAGCTTGCCTTCCTCTTTTCGGGCGGGATCAAGCTCGATGTGCCGTTCACGCCCCAGCTGCTCTACGAGCTGGCGAAGATGGACGGCGCGATCATCGTCAACTCGACGGTGACGAAGCTCTCGCACGCGAATGTCCAGCTGATGCCGGATCCCACCATCCCCTCCGCGGAGACCGGCACGCGCCATCGGACGGCCGAGCGCGTCGCGAAGCAGACCGACGCGCTCGTGATCTCGATCTCGCAGCAGCGCGAGACGGTGACCGTGTTCGTCGGCCAGAGCCGCCACCAGCTCGAGCCGATCGCCGACGTGCTCGCGAAAACCAACCAGGCACTGTCCACGCTCGAGACATACCGCGCGCGCCTCGAGCAGGTGGTGACCCGGCTGACCGCGCTCGAGTTCCAGAACGCCGTCATGCTCGACGACGTGCTCGTCACGCTCCAGCGCGCCGAGCTGACGACGCGAATGGCCGAGGAGATCGAGCGCGCCTGCGTCGAGCTGGGCGAGGAGGGCCGACTGATCCGGATGCAGCTCGAGGAGCTCGTCGCCGACGTGCCCGACGAAAAGGCGGCGCTGGTCTACGACTACCACGCCGAGGGCGGCCCCGAGCGCACGGCCGAGGGGCTCCACGCACTCGCTGCGCTTCCGTACAACCAGCTGCTCGAGTTCGAGCTACTCGCGGTGCTCGGGTTCCCGGCGTCAACGAACCCGCTCGACCGTTCGGTTTCGCCGCGCGGCTACCGCGTCCTCTCGCACATCCCGCGCCTGCCGGACGGGATCGTCAAGCGCCTGGTCGCGAGCCTCGATGGGCTCGAAGGGGTCGTGAGCGCTACTCAGCGCGAGCTCGAGGCCGTTGACGGTGTGGGCACCGTGCGGGCCAGGGAGATCAGAGAAGGGCTCAGGCGGCTGCAGGAGCACAATCTGGTCGACCGCTACCTGCAGTTGTAGCGCTGAGCAGGGATTTTCCAGAAAAAGTGGCCGTTTCCAGCAGTTTTAGCTATACTGGTGCGATCCAGCCGACGGCGTGGCGTCCGTCGGCTTCATTGCGAAATGCCAACACACAAGGGGAGGCTCGGGTTGTACAGAGTCGGCGACAAGGTGGTGTATCCGCACCACGGTGCGGGGACGGTCGTCAAGAAGGAGACGCGCGAGGTACTGGGTGAGAAACGCGAGTACATGACGATCAAGATCCTGCACAACGACATGACGGTGAACGTCCCGAGCGACAACGCAGACCGTGTCGGGCTGCGAAAGGTGATCGACGAGCCTATGGTCGCGAAGGTGCTGAAGGCGCTGACGGGCAGCGGCACGACGATGCCGAAGAACTGGAACCGCCGCTTCAAGCACAACCGGGACAAGATGAAGACCGGCGACATCTTCGAACTCGCCGAGGTCGTGCGCAATCTCTCGCTGCGCGACCACGAGAAGGGCCTCTCCACGGGCGAGAAGCAGATGTTCGTGAAGGCGAAGAAGATCCTCGCCAGCGAGCTGATGTACGCCAAGGAGATGGACGAGGACGAGGCAGCCGAGTGGCTGGACGGCGTGCTCGCCAACGGCGGTAAGAAGAAGAGCTCCGCCAAGGTTCCGGCCACGGCTTAGCCCTTGGTCTGGGCGGTTCTCGCCGCGGCAGGTAGGGGAGAGCGGCTCGGCTCGGATCGGCCGAAGGCGTTCGCCCGTCTGGCGGGCAGGCCACTGCTCGCCGAAAGCCTGGAGCGCCTCGAGAACTCGGACTGGATCGAGAGAATCGTGATCGCAGCTCCGGCCGAATGGGAGGAGCCGTCGATTCTCGTGGCCGAGGAGCTCGCCGCGACGAAAGTGCACTCGGCGATCACGGGCGGCGAGAGCCGCTCCGAGTCGGTGCGGCTGGCGCTGGAGGAGGTGCCTGACGAGGCGGCCGCGGTGCTCGTTCACGACGCGGCGCGACCGCTGCTGCCCGAGGACGTGCTCGAGCGCGTGCTGGCTCCCCTCGGCGAGGGCTGGGACGGGGCGGTGCCGGTGCTGCCGCTGGCCGACACGATCAAGCGCGTCGAAGGCGACCGCGTGGTGGAGACGCTTGCGCGCGGAGAGCACGTCGCGGTGCAGACGCCGCAGGCTTTCGTCCCGGACGTCCTGCGCCAGGCGCTCGCCGGAGACGTCTCCCACGCGACGGACTGCGCCTCGCTCGTCGAGGCGCGCGGCGGGCGAGTAAAGGCGGTTCCGGGCGATTCGCGGCTCCTCAAGGTCACGGACGAGGACGACCTCGCGCTCGTCGAGAGCTGGCTGGAAACCGCGGAACACACCGCGGAGTGATCGTCGACTATCACATGCATCTCCGCGACCGGCCGGGCGGGGAAGCGCAGGGGCGCTACCGCGCCGGCCGGGCCGAGGAGTACGTCGAACAGGCTCGTAGCGCCGGGGTGGACGAGATCGGCTTCACCGACCACGTCTACCACTTCCGCCAAAGCGAGTCGCTCTGGGAGATCGGCTGGATGCGCGAACGCTGCACCGACGACCTGGACGAGTACGTAGGAGCGGTCGAGGAGGCGAAAAGGCGGGGCCTGCCCGTCAAGCTCGGGCTCGAGGTCGACTACTTCCCGGGGATCGAGCGCGAGCTCGCCGCTCTGCTCGACCCGTACCCGTGGGACTACCTGCTCGGCTCGGTGCACTTCGTGGACGGCTTCGCGGTCGACCAGGAGCCCGGGCTCGTGCACAAGCTGCCGGTCGGCGAGGCCTGGCGCCGCTACTTCGTGTGGCTGCGCAACGCCGCGCGTAGCGGGCTCTTCGACGTGCTCTCCCACCCGGATCTGATCAAATTCTTCGGCCCGCGGCCGGATCCCGAGCAGCTCCACTACATCCACATCGAGACCGCGGACACGATCGAGGCTGCCGGCGTCTGCGTCGAGGTCTCCTCGGCTGGGCTGCACAAGCCGATCGAGGAGGTGTACCCCGACGGCGAGCTGCTTGCCGCCTGTCACGATCGCGGCGTGCCGATCACCACCGCCTCGGACGCGCACAAGCCCGCGCACGCCGGCCGCGACCTCGATCGCGCCGTTCAGCACGCGCGCCAGGCCGGCTACGACACGGTGGCGGTCTTCGACCGTCGCGAGCGCCGGCAGGAGACGCTCGGATGAGGGTCGGCCTCGGAGCCGACGCGCACGCGCTCGTCGAGGGCGTGCCGCTCGTGCTCGGGGGAGTCGAGCTCGACTCCGCCCGCGGCCTCGCGGGTCACTCCGACGGCGACGTGCTTGCGCACGCCTTGACCGACGCGATCCTCGGCGCGGCCGGGCTCGGCGACATCGGCTCGCTCTTTCCGTCCGGAGCGCCGGAGTGGGAGGGCTCCTCGTCGCTCGACCTACTCGCCCGGGCCTACGCCGAGGCGCGTGACACGGGTTGGGAGCTGGTCAACGCCGACTGCGTCCTCGTCGGCGAGGAGCCGAAGATCGCCCCGGTCCGCGAGGTAATGCGCGCCAGACTCGCCGGCGTGCTCGGGGTTGACCCGTCGCTCGTCAACGTGCGGGCCACCACGACCGACGGCCTCGGCTTCACCGGCCGCGGCGAGGGCCTTGCCGCCCTGGCCGTGGCGTTGCTCGATCGCGCCTGAGAACCGAACCGCGGCCTTGCCCGTACTCCCTCACGGTACTCCAAGGGAGAGAGGAGCAGCATGGCGTTCTCCAAGAAGTCGTTTCTCGGGATGATCCTGGTTGTGGCCGCGAGCTCCGCGCTCGTGTTCTCGCTCCAGGCCGGTGCGTCGGGACGGCATCACGAGGGGCATGGGAAGCTCTTCAGGTCCGGTCTCGTGGGCAACCTCCTCACCGATCCGCCGATACACGGCGTTACGCGCGCCGGTGCGGAATGGGTAATCGACAAGAGCAGAGTGACGCTCAGCCGCAACGGCAAGTTCGACCTGCGCGTCAAGGGCCTTGTGCTCACGATCACCGGGACGACGGGGACGGTGACGACGATCACGGCGTCCTTCTTCTGCGCGCCGGACTCGGACTCCGCCGCCAAGTTCGTGGCCGAGCCGGTGCCGCTAGAGCCCGACGGCGACGCGCGCATCCACCAAACGGTAACCGTGCCGAGCCGCTGTCTGGCGCCGGTCGTGCTGGTGCACCCGAACGGCAACGCAACTCGCTACATCGCGGTGAGCGGCTTCACCGATTAGGACGGAAGGCGGACGAGCTCCCCCTCGACCAGGACGAGCTCATCGCGTAGCAACGATTCGACCGCTTGGAGGTCGACCTCGGCGAGCGTGCGTGGGGCCTCGGCAATCAGCCGCAGGGCCTGCGCTCGCCGCTGCCTGAACGAGCCCTCGAACGGGGCTTGCCTGCGCAGCGGCTTGAACCTCTTGCCACGTGAGGGACAGAGGTTGGCCAGCGGGCACTGCCCGCAGCGGGGCACTCGGGCGATGCAGATCGTCGCGCCGAGATCCATCAGCGCCTGGGCGCATGCGTGGTCGAAGGCGGCTTCCGTCCGCTCCTGCACTCGGCGCACGTTGACGTCCACGGGCAGCACCGGCCGGCCGAGCGCGAAGCACGCCACCGCGTCAGCGGTGTACCGGCCGACTCCCGGCAGCTCCGTCAGATCCTCGGGCCAGCCGTGCGCGGCGACGTGCCGCGCCGCCCGCTGCAGATTGAGGGCCCGCCGGTTGTAGCCGAGCCCCTGCCACTCGCGGATCACCTCTGCCGTCTGCGCCGCCGCGAGCGCGTCCGCGGTAGGCCAGCGCACGAGCCACGCGCGATAGCGCGGCACCACCCGCGAGGCCTGCGTCTGCTGCAACATCACCTCGGAGACGAGAATCGCGTAGGGGTCGCGCGTCCGGCGCCAGGGCAGGTCGCGGCTCGTCTCGGCATACCACGCGAGCAGTGCCTTCTTCACGGCCAGACCCTAGACTCCGGCCCGGCCGTGTGGGCTCGTTCGTTGATCCGGGAGGCGCGCGCCGCCGAGGCCGAGGCGCTGGCGGCCATCCAACGCGCTGCGGCGCTCGAAGCTCTCGGACCGACCGACGTCGGCTACACGATCGAGCTCGAAACTACACTGGCGGCGCTGTGAAAAAGGTTCGCTTCGCTCCGAGCCCGACCGGCTCTCTGCACGTCGGCAACGCGCTCAGCGCGGTCGCCAATCGTGGCTTCGGGGACTGGCTGCTGCTCCGGATCGACGACACCGACCCCGCGCGCAACGTGCCGGGGGGCGAGGAGGAGCTGCTTCGTGACCTCGAGTGGCTCGGGATCGAGTGGGACGAGGGCCCGGTTCGCCAGAGCGAGCGCCGGGGGCGTCACGTCGAGGCAGGCCGGCAGCTGGGAGAGCGCTTCGACGGTGTGACGCTCCTGCGCGAGGACGGCACCCCGACGTAC
This sequence comes from Gaiellaceae bacterium, assembly GCA_035296785.1. Classification (GTDB taxonomy): domain Bacteria; phylum Actinomycetota; class Thermoleophilia; order Gaiellales; family Gaiellaceae; genus AC-32. The sequence continues at coordinate 45,761 of DATHAF010000028.1, read as the reverse complement.
CACCTCGCGAGCGTCGTCGACGACGTGGACTTCGGGATCACGCACGTCGTGCGCGGGAACGACCACCGGCCCAACGAGGAGCTGCATCGACGGCTCTTCGAGGCGTTGAGCGCGACGCCCCCCGAGTTCGTCCACCACGGGTTGATCCTCGGCCAGGACGGTAAGAAGCTGGCCAAGCGGGCGGAAGGCGCGACCGTCGCGTCCCTCCGGGATGCGGGAATCCCACCGGAGGCGGTGAGGCGCTATCTCGACGAGCTCGGCCTGCCGAAGCACGACGTCCACTACGACCTGCCGCGGATCCGGCGCCTGGCGATCGAGGCGATCGGCGCACTCTCCGACCGGGAGCTGGCGGAACGGGTCGGCGCACCGCTCGAGCTCGTGCCGGCCCTGCGTGGTGCCCGCGACCTCAACGAGGCGCGTGAGTACGCGGCGTCGATCCTCGAGGAGCCCGAGCGCGTGACGATCGAGTCACCGGAGACGCTCGAGCGCTTCCGCGAGCTGCTCGAGCGCGGCAACGGCTCGGCCGACCCGAGAGAGCTGGTGCGCGAGTTGAAGGCGGTCGGCGGCGACCTGCGTGCTCTCCGCCGCGCCCTGACCGGCCGGGACCGCGGCCCGGAGCTGTGGGCGGTCGTTGCCGCTCTCCCGCGTGAGGAGGCGTTGCGGAGGATCGATGCGGCTCTATGACACCGCCACCCGCGGGCTCCAGGAGCTGCCCGCTCCGCCCGGGCCTGTGCGCATGTACTTCTGCGGGCCGACGGTGTACCAGCGCATCCACGTCGGCAACGCCCGTCCGTTCGTCCTCTCGATGTGGCTCAAGCGCTGGCTCGAGCGCAGCGGCTACGAGGTCACGCTGGTGGAGAACATCACCGACATCAACGACAAGATCTACGCGGCCGCGCCGGGCGACAGCGCCAGGCTTGCGTCGGATGCGGGCGACTGGTATCTCGAGGACACGGGCGCTCTCGGCCTGGGCCGGCCCGATCGCGAGCCGAAGGCCACCGAGTCGATCCCGGAGATCGTGTCGATGATCGGGGAGCTCGTCGCGACGGGGCATGCGTATCCCGCGGACGGCGACGTGTACTTCAGGGTCGCCAGCTTTCCCGACTACGGGCTGCTCTCGGGCCGTCACGGCGACGACGAGGCGACGCGGAACCCGTCCGAGGAGGCCGAAGAGGCGAGCCTCAAGGAGGACCCGCGCGACTTCGCGCTCTGGAAAGCGCATAAGGAGGGCGAGGACACGTGGTGGGATTCGCCCTGGGGCCCCGGCCGGCCGGGCTGGCACATCGAGTGCTCCGCGATGGCCGAGACGCACCTCGGCCCCGTTTTCGAGATCCACGGCGGCGGGCTCGACCTGGTCTTCCCGCACCACGAGAACGAGGTCGCGCAGTCGCGGTCGTTGGGTCACGGGTTCGCGCGTCTCTGGATGCACAACGGGCTGCTGCGGCTCGCCGGCGAGAAGATGTCGAAGTCGCTCGGCAACATCGTCTCGCTGCGCGAGGCGCTGGAGGAGCACGGGCGCGAGACCCTGCTCGTGTACTTCCTCGGGGGTCACTGGCGCAAGCCGGTGGATTACTCCGACGACGTGCTGCGGCAGGCGACCGCCCAAACAGAGAGCTTCCGCAACGTGTTCCGCCAGCCCTCCGAACCGGGCGGAGACTGGGGCGCATTCACGGCCGCGCTCGACGACGACTTCAACACGCCCGAGGCGCTGGCGGTGATGCACGGCTGGCGCGACCACGAGCTGCTCTTGCGCGGCCTCGAGGTCTTCGGGCTGGAATCACTCGCGGAGAGCGTTTCGGCCCCGGCAGCGCTCGCGGAGTTGGCCCGCCAGCGCGCCGAGGCGCGCGAACGCAAGGACTTCGACGAAGGTGACCGGCTGCGCGGCGAGATCGAGGCCGCGGGCTGGGAGGTTCGCGACATGGACGCAGAACCGGGGTTCCAGCTCGTGCCCAAGCGGTGACCACGGAGCTCATCTACGGCCGCCGGGCCGTGCGCGAGGCATTTCGCGGGCCCCGGCAGGCCTTCGAGCTCTTCGCAACCGAGCGGGCGTTGAAGGCGGAGCCGCGGGTGGCGGAGAGTGGGGTGCGCACCCACGTGAAGACGGAGCGCGAGCTGACCGCCCTCGCCGGCACCTCCGATCATCAGGGTGTGGTCGCCCGGGTCGAGCCGTATCGGTACGCGGACGCCTACGAGATCGCGGCAGGCTCCTCGCCGCTGCTGGCGGTGCTCGACTCGGTGACCGACCCGCGCAATCTCGGCGCGGTCGTCCGGAGCGCCGAGGGTGCCGGCGCCGACGGGATCGTGCTGCCGGCGCACAACTCAGCCCGAGTCACCCCGGCCGTGTGCCGTGCCTCGGCCGGCGCGGTCGAACACCTGCCTGTCGCAGTGGTGAAGAACCTCGCGCGCTACCTCGGCGAGATCAAAGGCCCGCAGCTCTGGGTCTGGGCCGCGGCCGGCGACGCGGAGACGACCATGTGGGATGCCGACCTCTCCGGCGGGGTCGCCTTCGTGCTCGGCGCAGAAGGTAGAGGGCTGCGGCCGCTCGTGCGCCGAACCTGCGACGCCGCAGTCGCGATCCCCCTCCACGGGAACGTGGAGTCGCTGAACGTCAGCGTCGCCTCCGCGCTGCTGCTCTACGAGGCGAGGCGGCAGCGGGGTGGCTGAGCCGACGCTCTACCTGTTCGACGGCTACAACCTGCTGCATGCTGGGCCATTCGAAGACCCGCGCGAGCTCGTCGATCGGCTGGCGAGCTTCGTCGCCGTTCACGGCGCGCGAGGAATACTCGTCTTCGATGGCCTCGGGCAGGACACGGTGTTCGGGCCGCTCGAAGTGCGCTACGCCGAGCACGCCGACGCCTTACTCGAGCGGCTGGCTGCAGAGAACCGGCGGAGCGAAACGGTCTGCCTCGTCTCGTCGGACTCCGCCGTCCGCGGAACCTCGGGGCAGGAGGTGCAGAAGCGCACCTCGCGAACCTTCATGCAGGACCTCGAGGAGACGGGCTACCGCGAATCGAAGCCATCGCAGCTTCGCGATCGTGTAGACGAAGAGACGCGAAAACGTCTTGAGAAGTTGCGCAGAGGCAAAGGGTCCGGTTAAGCAAAACAACTAGCAAGGTCTTGTAAACGTGTTGGGACCTTGCTATCTTGATCCTCAACCTCAGGGTGAGGCTTGTGGAGATCGCCCGTCCTCAGCGAGGGGGAAGCCGTGCCCGCTCGAACCGCCCAGACGATCCACACCCCGCAAAAGCTGCAGCGGGAGCTCGCCGACCTCCAGCTCGTCATGCGCGCGCGCAACGGCGACGGAAAGGCTCTCGACGAGCTGATGCGCCGCTATCAAGGGTTCGTTCGCCTGAAGGCCAGCTCGTACTTCCTCGCCGGCGGCGACTCCGAGGATCTGATCCAGGAAGGACTCGTCGGCCTCTACAAAGCCGTGCGCGACTTCCGCGCCGATAAGGAGACCTCGTTCCGCAGCTTTGCCGAGCTCTGCGTGACGCGGCAGATCATCACGGCGATCAAGACTGCGACCCGCTTCAAGCACGCGCCCCTGAACACCTACGTCTCCTTCAGCCACACCCCGGCCGGCCAGGAGCCGGACGGCGACTGCACCCTCGGCGACGCGCTTCCGGGGCCGTCGGTCGACGACCCGTCGGTCTGCGTGATCTCGACCGAGGAGCTGCAGAGCCTTGTCTTCGCGCTCGGGAGCGGGCTGTCGAAGCTCGAGGCGGACGCGCTCAAGCTCTACCTCGAAGGCGAGTCCTACGAGGAGATGGCCGAGCGGCTGGGCTGCGACACGAAGACGATCGACAACGCGCTCCAGCGGGTGAAGCGCAAGGTGCTGTCGCATCAGCAGTCGCGGCAAGTCCTGCAGTAGCGCGCGCTACGCTCAGCCTGCGCCGGAGTAGCTCAGCTGGTCAGAGCAACGCCCTTGTAAGGCGTAGGTCGTGGGTTCGAATCCCACCTCCGGCTCTAGGTCTTCTCGAGCGCTCGTTTCAGGTCGGCCCAGAGGTCGTCCGGATCCTCGAGCCCCACGCTCAGGCGTAGGAGACCCGGAGGGACGCGGACCCCCTCCCAGCGGGCACGGCTTTCGAGCACTGAGTCGACCCCGCCGAGGCTCGTAGCGTTCTTGATCCGCTCGAGCGAGGTCTCGACCTTGAGCGCGGCCTCGCCGTCGGCGACATCGAAGGAGAGTAGGCCGCCGAAGCCCGGGTAGCGCACGACTTGAACCGACCGATGCGCGCCCAGCCGCTCGGCGATCTCCGTGGCGCCGGCTGTGTGCCGCTCCATTCGCAGTGGGAGCGTCTTCAGGCTCCGCGAGAGAAGCCAGCAGGGATCCGGTGCGGCCACGATCCCCGTGCGGCCGCGGAAGTCGCGTAGCCTCGCTGCGTCGTCTGCCGAGCGACACGCGATCGCTCCGAGAAGGACGTCGTGGTGGCCGCCGAGGAACTTGGTCGCACTATGCAGCGCGAAGTCGGCTCCGCGCTCCAGCGGACGCACGTAGACCGGGGTTGCCGCGGTCGAGTCGATTACGACCCGCGCCGGATGCGCGGCCGCGGCGTCGAAGTCCGGCATCGTCAGGAACGGGTTGGACGGTGCCTCGAGCCAGACCAGGTCCGCTTCCGCAGGCGGCGCTTTCGTCTGGTCGAACTCGACGAAGCGCACCCCCCAGCGCTCGAGCGCCGCGAAGAGGCTCGCCGTCCCGTAGTAAGAGCCCTCTGCTAGTGCGATCGTCTGTCCCGGCTCCAGCAGCCCGAGCACGAGGGCCGTCGTCGCCCCCGCGCCGGAAGGGAAGAGGAGCGCCTCGCCGCCTTCGAGCTCCGCGAGCGTTCGCTCTGCTGCGAGCCCGTTGGGATGGGCGTAGCGCTGGTAGTACAGCTCACCCGGCTCGCCCTCCTGGTACGGCCAGATCGTCGAGCGGTCGAGCGGTTCCACGGCTCCACTCTAGTCTCAGCGATGACTCCGATTTGACGCTGTCAGGTGGCTGTGCGAATCTCCAGCAACTCACTGGAAAAACTTGATAAATAAGGAGTCTGAATGAGAGTTATATGGATTACGTTGCTCGGGGTCGCGCTGCTGGCCGGCTCCGCCACCGGCGCGTCGAAGGGGGGCTCGATCAACTTGGTCGCCTACTCGACGCCGAAGGACGCCTATGGAAAGGTCATCTCGGCCTTCCAGAAGACGCAGGCCGGGAACGGGGTCGACGTCAGCCAGTCGTACGGCGGTTCAGGAGAGCAGGCGCGTGCGGTGGCGGCGGGCCAGCCGGCGGATGTGGTCGCCCTCTCGCTTGACCCCGACGTCAACCTGCTCGTTCAGAAGAACCTGGTTCCCAAGAATTGGGCCGCAAACTCGCACCGAGGCATCGTCTCCGACTCCGTCGTCGTCTTCGTCGTCCGCGACGGCAACCCGAAGAAGATCAAGGACTGGGGCGACCTCGTCAAGAGCCGCATCCAGGTAATCACACCGAACCCGTTCACGTCCGGCGGCGCGCGCTGGAACGTGATGGCCGCGTACGGCGCTCAACGCCGTGCGGGCAAGACCGACAAGCAGGCGATCGCCTACCTCTACAAGCTGTTCAAGCACGTGCCCGTGCAGCCCGACAGCGCACGGGCGGCCCTGCAGATCTTCTCGCAGGGTAAGGGCGACGTCCTGCTGACGTACGAGAACGAGGCGATCTACGCGAACAAGAAGGGGATTCACACCGACTTCCGGGTCCCTAAGGCAACCCTGCTGATCGAGACGCCCGCCGCGCTGACCAAGCGCGGCTCGAGCAAGCCGGCAGCGAAGGCGTTCTATAGATACCTCTGGTCGGGTACCGCGCAGAAGGCCTTCGCCGACCAGGGCTATCGGCCGGTGGTGAAGAGCGTGGCGTCGGGGTACCGCTTCTTCAAACCACCGGGCCTCTTCAAGATCAGCTCGGCCAAGTACGGGCTGAACGGCTGGGCGAAGGTGAACAAGCGCTTCTTCCACCCGGAGAAGGGGATCATGGCCGCGATCGAGAGGTCCATTGGCCAGTAGCGCAGCAGTCCTCGAGCGACCTGCCGGCGCGGCTTCTGGCCGCGCCGGTGGCGCGCTTGCGAAAGGGGTCGCGACCGGATACCTCACCCTGGTCGTCCTCCTGCCGCTCGCGGCGCTGGTCTGGAGCTCGCGAGCCGACGGCGCTCAAGCCTTCTGGCACCAGGCGACCCGTCCGGAGGCGATCTCGGCGCTCAAGCTGTCGCTGGGCGTTGCGGCAGTCTGTGCCCTGATCAACGCGGTCGCTGGCACTGCGATCGCCTGGGTGCTGGTGCGCGACCGCTTCCCGGGCAAGGCCGCGGTGGACGCCGTCATCGACCTGCCGTTCGCGCTCCCGACGATCGTGGCGGGCCTGACCCTGCTCGCCCTCTACGGGCCCGGCGGGCCGTTTGGCGTGGACGTCGCCTTTACGCGGGCGGGGCTGTTGCTCGCGCTGCTGTTCGTGACGCTGCCGTTCGTGGTGCGGGCGGTCCAGCCGGTGCTGCTCGAGCTCGATACGGAGATGGAGGAGGCGGCCGCGTCGCTCGGAGCAGGCTCGCTCGCGATCTTCCGCCGGATCGTCTTCCCGAACCTTCTCCCGGCGATCCTTTCGGGAGTCGCCCTCGCCTTCGCCCGTGCAGTCGGCGAGTTCGGGGCCGTCGTGCTGATCTCCGGGAACATCCCGTTCAGGACCGAGGTCTCGTCCGTCTACATCTTCGGGCAGCTGCAGTCGGGGAACGAGGGCGGTGCGGCCGCCGTTTCCGTTGTGCTGCTGGCGATCTCGCTCGGCGTGCTCTTGCTGATCGGCGCCTTTCGGCGCTGGAGGACGCGGCACGATGTCTAGATATGTCTTGAGGGTCGGCGCGCTCGGCTACCTGACCCTGCTGCTGCTTGTGCCGGTCGGGTTCGTCTTCTACCGCGCCTTCGAGCACGGCATCGGGCCGGCATGGGACGCCGTCAGTTCGCAGCAGGCCGTGCACGCGCTCGAGCTCACGCTGCTAATGGCGGCGATCACCGTGCCGGCCAACACCGTCTTCGGCGTGATCCTGGCGCTCGCGCTCGTGCGCAGCCGCTTCCCGGGGCGCGGCCTGGTGAACGCGATCGTCGACCTGCCGCTCGCACTCTCGCCGGTCGTGGTCGGGCTCGCGCTGTTCCTGCTTTACGGGCGAGGAGGCTGGCTCGGCGGGCTTGCCGACCACGGGATCAAGATCCTCTTCGCGGTCCCGGGAATGGTGCTCGCGACCATGTTCGTCTCCCTGCCCTTCGTCGTGCGCGAGGTGGTGCCCGTGCTGCGCGAGATCGGAACCGAGCAGGAGCAGGCCGCTGAGACCCTCGGCGCCTCGCCCTTCCAGACGTTTTGGAAGATCACGCTGCCGGCGATTCGCTGGGCCGTGGCCTACGGCGTGGTGCTCACGACTGCGCGGGCGATCGGCGAGTTCGGTGCCGTCAGCGTCGTTTCCGGCAAGATCCAGGGCCGCACCGAGACGCTGCCGCTCTACGTCCAGGCCCAGTTCGAGCAGTTCGACATCCAAGGTGCGTACGCTGCGTCGGTGGTGCTGGCACTGATCGCGATCGCTACGGTCGTAGCCCTGCGGGTATTCCACCCGCGGGAGGAGACGAGCTAGTGGGCATCGCAACGATCGACGTGACCAAGCATTTCGGGAGCTTCACTGCTCTCGATCAGGTCTCGGTGTCGATTCCGGAGGGCTCGTTGACCGCTCTCCTCGGCCCCAGCGGTAGCGGCAAGTCGACCCTCTTGCGCGTGATCGCGGGCCTCGAGCAGCCTGAGTCGGGTCAGGTCTTGATCGGCAACGAGGACGTCACGAAGACACCTGCCCGCGCCCGTGGCGTCGGCATGGTCTTCCAGCACTACGCGGCCTTCAAGCACATGACCGTCTGGGACAATGTCGCCTTCGGCCTGACGATCCGCAAGCGCCCGCAGGTTGAGGTCTCCGACCGCGTCCACGAGCTGCTGGAGCTCGTGCAGCTCGAGGGCCTTGCGAAGCGCTATCCGTCGCAGCTCTCGGGCGGGCAGCGTCAGCGTATGGCCCTGGCCCGCGCGCTCGCGGTCGAGCCGAGCGTGCTGCTGCTCGACGAGCCCTTCGGCGCTCTCGACGCTCGGGTTCGCAAGGAGCTGCGCGCCTGGCTGCGCCGCCTCCACGATGAGGTGCACGTGACGACGATCATCGTCACGCACGACCAGGAAGAGGCGATGGAGGTCGCGGGCCAGATCGTCGTCCTCAACGGGGGCAGGGTGGAGCAGGTTGGCTCGCCTCGCGAGCTCTACGAGCAACCTGCCAACGAGTTCGTGATGAGCTTCGTGGGGCCGGTCAACCGCGTCGGCGACACCTTCGTCCGGCCACACGACGTCGAGGTGCGGCTCGAGCCGGAGGACGGTTCCACGGAGGCGATGGTCGAGCGCGTCGTCCACCTCGGCTTCGAGGTGCGGGTCGAGCTCGTCCGCGACGATGGCCAGCACCTGCTCGTGCAGCTGACACAGGAAGAGGCCGAGCAGCTCGAGCTCGAGCGGGGCCAGATCGTCTACGTGCGTCCCAGGCACGAGACGGTTTTCAGCGCCGGCTAGTGCGGCAGCCAGGCGTCGGGGTCGGCCGCGATCAGGGCGACCTCGTTCGGCAGCTTCCCGCACGCGAGGTCGGCGAGCGTCACGGTCTCGAGGACGGCCCGAAGATTTGCGCGAACGGCCACCCACGCGTCGCGTAGCGGTTCCGCTGCTCCCGTGTACTCGACCTCTTCGGGTCGCTGGCCCCGCACGTTGGCGATCGGGCCCTCCACGGCGCGAATCACGTCGGCGAGCGTGATCTCTTCTGGCGCCTTTGCGAGCCAGTAGCCGCCCTCCGCGCCCCGCTGGCTCTGGACCAAGCCGGCGTGTCTGAGGTCGAGCAGGATGTTTTCGAGGAACTTAAGCGGGATCTTTTGAGCCCGGGCGATCCGGTCGCCCTTTTGCGGCACGCCGCCCGCCGCTGCCGCGAGCTCCGCGCAGGCGCGCAGGGCGTAGTCCACTTTCGCCGAGACCCGCATCGTTCTTGATTTTGGCACGCGCGTGGCCGTTGCCCCCGCCGGCGATCGAGAGCTCGGCGAAGATCAGCAGGCCGATCGTCAGCCACATCAGCGTCACCAGCGGCAGCGCAAGCGCGACCGGCGCGAAGCCGTCCGTGGCAAGCGAACGGCGCGTAGCGCCGGCAGCCGCCGGGATCGATCGATGTACAAGTGCCGCATGGTTCTTCCTTCGCCGCAGTTCCGCCTGCGTAGGCTAGGCCGGTTTTCGGCAGCCGCTAGTCCCCCGGAAAGGGGATCCCCCCGCACCCTTTTTGGGGATTTGTCCCGGCACGGCCGTCGCCTCCGGCGTTACGCTCGCCCCGTGTCGACCGAGATGGACTCGACCCAGGCCAAGCGCCGCAGGCTCGAGCAGCTGCGGGGGGAAGCTCTGCACGCGGGAAGCGAAGGCGCCGTCGAGCGGCAGCGCTCCCAAGGCAAGCTGCTCGCGCGCGAACGCGCCGAGAAGCTCCTCGACCCGGGATCGTTCGTCGAGCTCGACCGGTACGTGCGCCACCGCGAAGCCGAGTTCGGCATGCGCGAGAAGCGGCCCTACGGCGATGCAGTCGTGACCGGCTACGGGACGATCTTCGGACGTAAGGTTTTCGTGTTCTCACAGGACTTCACGGTTTTCGGCGGCAGCCTTTCGGAGGTTTTCGCCGAGAAGATCTGCAAGGTGATGGACCTGGCCGCGAAGCTCGGCTGTCCCGTGATCGGGATCAACGACTCGGGCGGTGCTCGAATCCAGGAAGGGGTGGTCTCGCTCGCCGGCTATGCAGAGATTTTTTGGCGCAACGTCCAGTGCTCCGGGGTGATCCCGCAGATCAGCCTCGTCATGGGCCCGTGCGCCGGAGGTGCGGTGTACTCACCGGCGATCACCGACTTCGTCCTGATGGTCGAGGGCAGCTCGTACATGTTCATCACCGGCCCCGACGTCGTGAAGACGGTCACCGGCGAGGAGGTGAGTTTCGAGGAGCTGGGCGGCGCGCTCACGCACGCGACCAAGTCGGGGGTTGCCCATCTAGTCGCTCCCGACGAGGCGGCCTGTCTCGAGGACGCGCGCTACCTGCTCTCGTTCCTCCCGCAGAACAACGTCGACCCGCCGCCGCACTCCGAGCCTTCCGATCCGGTCGGCCGGGAGGATCTCGAGCTCGACACGCTGGTGCCCGACGATCCCGCCAAGCCGTACGACATGAAGGAGGTCGTGCGGCGCGTGTTCGACGAAGGCGAGTTTCTGGAGGTGCACGAGCGTTGGGCCGAGAACATCGTCTGCGGCTTCGCGCGCCTGAACGGTCACCCTGTGGGCGTCATCGGTAACCAGCCGCGCGCTCTGGCCGGGGTGCTCGACATCGACTCGTCGGTGAAGGCGGCCCGGTTTGTTCGGACCTGCGACGCCTTCAACATTCCGCTGGTCACCTTCGTAGACGTGCCTGGCTTCCTGCCCGGGACGGCGCAGGAGTGGGGCGGGATCATCCGGCACGGCGCCAAGCTGCTCTACGCTTACGCCGAGGCGACGGTGCCCAAGCTCGCGGTGATCACGCGCAAGGCGTATGGCGGCGCCTACGACGTGATGAGCTCGAAGCACATCCGCGCCGACTTCAACTTCGCCTGGCCAACCGCCGAGGTGGCGGTGATGGGGCCGGAGGGCGCGGTCAACATCATCTTTCGTAAAGAGCTCGAGGCCGCTGAGGATTCGGAAGCAAAGCGCGCAGAACTGATCGAGGACTACCGCGAGCGCTTCGCCAATCCGTACGTGGCTGCCGAGCGGGGCTACGTCGACGACGTAATCGAGCCTCGGCGCACTCGGCCGGTGCTGGCGGACGCACTGGAGACGGCGCTGACCAAGCGAGAGCGCCGGCCTCCGCGCAAGCACGGGAATATTCCTCTTTAGAGGCTAAGCGGCCCGCGCTTCCCTCAGTTCGGTTCGCCCGGCCTCCTCCCCAAGGCGAGCCTATTGCCGAAAGGCGCACCCATGGGTGCCGATTTCGTGCCGAACGCGTGTCGCGTTCAGGAGGCGAGGGCTGCGGCGGCTGGCGCCGTCTCATGGAGCGCGAGCTCGTCTGCCAGTGCGGCGACGATCTCCGGGTCGAACTGCGTTCCGGCGCAGCGTTCGAGCTCGGCAACCGCCTGCTCGGGCGCAACCCGGCGGCGGTAGACGCGTTCGGAGGTCATCGCATCGTAGGCGTCCGCCACGAAGATGATGCGCGCGCCGAGTGGGATCCGATCACCCGGCAGGCCGTCCGGGTAGCCACTTCCGTCCCAGCGCTCGTGGTGGTGAAGCACCCAGTCGGCTACCGGATCCACGCCGAGGCTCTCGAGCATCCGGAACCCGATCTGCGGGTGGCGCTCGAGCACCATCCGCTCCGGCTCGGTGAGCGGGCCCGGCTTGCGCAGGATCTCCTCAGGGATCGCGAGCTTGCCGAGGTCGTGCAGGCTGGCCGCGAGCCGGGTGAGCTCGATCTCTTCGTCGGCGAGGCCAAGCCGACGCGCGGTGCGCGCTGCGAGGTCGGCGACACGCTGCGAATGGCTGCCCGTGTAGACGTCGCGAGCGTCCACGGCGCGCGCGAGGCTGGCGGCGGCACGGAAGCGTGCAGCGCGGTCCGGGCCGCTCGCCAGCCTCTTGAGCTCTGCGAGCTCGATTACGTCCGGCCGGTAGGCGCGGACTCGGTTCTTGCCGTATTCCTTGGCCCAGTAGAGGGCGCTGTCGGCGAGGCGGATCAGCTCGTCGCGCTCCCGGGCATGGTGCGGTGAGGTGGCGACGCCCACGCTGACCGTCGCGGAGCCGATCTGCTCGAGCTTCAGCGCAGCGATCCGGTCGACGATGGACTCTGCCGCGGTCAGAGCAGCGTGCTCGTCGAACCCCGGGAGCAGCAGCGCGAACTCGTCACCGCCGAGGCGGAACGCCTCGCCCGTTTGACGCAGGCGCGCCGCGAGCTGTGACAGCACCCGGTCACCCGCGGGATGGCCGAAGCGATCGTTGATCCGCTTGAAGTCGTCGAGATCGATCAGGCAGAGGCTGAGCGGAAGACGACGCTCGTGCGCGTACCGCAGCTCCCGCTCGAGTCGTTCATGGAAATGCCGGTGGTTTCCGAGTCCGGTCAGCGGGTCCGTCAGGGCGAGCCGCATGGCCCGAAGCGCGCCGACGATCGCGCGCTGGTAGAGCTGGATCGCGAGCAGCGGCCCGACGAGCGCCACCGAGAGGAACGGCGAGCGCTGCCAGAGCACCACCAGCATCAAGGCGGCGGAGGCCATCAGCGAGAATGGGACGATCGTCCAGCGAACGTTCGTGCGCGCAAGCGCGAAGAGCGAGCGGCGCGAGCTCACTGCGACGACCGCCGTGATCAGGATCAAATTGATCGAGTACTGGGCCGAGGCGGCGGCGCCAACGCGCGCCAGCACTCCGCCAGCATTTTCTCCGTGCAGTGGGGCCGACACGATCCCGGCCGCCGTGGCGGCCAGCGCGAGCACCGAGACGTTGTAGGCGATCCGGATCGGCGGCCGGTGCTCGAGCAGCTGCGTGATCGCCGGCGCCAGGAAGACGACCATCAGCCCCGCCGCCCAGCCGAAGAGCACGATCGACGCGACGCCGAAGACGAACGAAAGCGAGACACCTCCGGTGTCCACTCCCTCCACCGGCACTGGGAAGCGGTCGGCAAGCGTTGAGGCGATCATCAGCGCCGCAAGTCCGAGCAGCGTCGCGGCCTTGTGCGGCGTGATCGCGAACGAGGCAGCGGCGGCGCACGCAACACCTAGGCCCGCGGCGCACACAGGGACGAGGACTGCCAGAAGCCGCGGCGGCGGCAGGGCGCGGCGAGTCATGTTGGAGCTACCAGTACAAGTTGTAGCCGGGCAAGGAGCCTTCGAAGCCGAGACCGCCGAGCGCCACGAGAATCAGCGCGAGAACTGCGGCCAGGACAACAAGGCGGGGCTTCCAGTGCAACATCGTCTACCTCCCCACGATGTACGTCACGACGCCGTCGATTCTCCAACCCCTGCAACCGAGAGGCATCCCCCGTACGGGGGGTTCGGGCAGTGCCCGCCCGGCCCCGGCTAGCCCGCCAGGCCGGCCTCTGCGAGAGGTCGGCGACCCCAGGCGAACTGCTGCCGGTACCAACCGGTGAGTGGGCTCACTGCGACGCCCTGCCCGGAGGCGTGGATCATCCAGCCGACTCCGAGGTAAATGCCGGTGTGACCGATCGAGCGCGACGACGAGCGCGGCCCGTTTGGGCCGAAGAAGAGCAAGTCCCCAGGCGAGAGCTTGGCGAATGTGATGCGCTTCCCCTTCGGCACTTCGCCGCTCATCTGGTAGGTCGTGCGGCCCTTGATCGCAGCCGCAAGCGGTGCGCCTCCCGGGTAGGCCTGAAGCTTGTAGACGCGCCAGACGAAGCCGGAGCAGTCGAAGCCACCGGGAGCGCTGACGCCGAGCGGAGCCTCCGCGAGCTCGCTCGTCCCGCCCCAGACGTATGGGAAGCCGATGAATTTCACCGCCGTGTTGAGCACGCGCTTCGGCCACGAGCCGAGCTGCGGGAGCGTGAATCCGCTGGCCGCGTCCAGCGCGTACTGCTGCTCCCAGCCTTTGAAACGGAGGATCTTCGCGACGGAATAGGCCGTTTCGGCTCGAGTCACTGGGTCGCTGGGAAGAAGCTCGAGGTTGTCTTGCTTGAGAGGATGGTCGGTTCGCAGGCCCAGCAGGCGCGCCACGCTCTCGGTGCCGAAGCGGGACGGAACGGTCAGGCCGGCGGCGCGAGCGCCGTCGATGAAGGCGGTGGCTGCCTCGGAGAGCCGCAGCGAGCGCACGAGCCGGGCGTCGAGCTGCGCCACCGTCACCAGGGCCGAAGGGTTCGCCGTGGCCGCCGCCGGCTGCTTGGTGAGGCCGGAGACGAGCGTTGCGAGCTCGCCCTGCGTCAGCGTGTCTCCGGCGCGGAAGCGCCCGACGGTCTTTGCCATCAGGCCGTGGGCCACGACGTACCGGATGTGAGCATCTGCCCAGGAGGTCGGCGCGGAGCCACTCGGCCCACGCGACCTTCCGGGATCGCCGATCTTCGCGGCGAGGGCGGAGGGCACGGCCAGCAGCGCACAGCAGACGGCTAGGACCAAGAAGCGGCTCATCCCGCAGTTCGTATCGTCCGCGTGTCGCCCGGGCTTTAGGCTGCCCGGGCGTGGAGGGTGCGATCAAACCTGAACCGCCAACAGCACAGCGCGAGGCGATTCTCCGCGCCGTCGAGGAGCTGTTGACCCGCGACCCGCGCCCGCCCGTCCTTCGGAGCGCGTGGCGGGAGCTGGGGATCCGCGAGAACGCAGACGACGGCGAGCTCGAGGAGCCTTCTTAGGGCAAGACCGGCCGGCCGCGCAAGAGGCTTGGGGCCACACGTGCGTAGTCCAGGCCCGAGAGCCATGTCAGCACAAGGGCGACGAGCAGCGCCCACCACGCGACGCTTTCCCCCCAAGCGCCGGCTGCGGCGAATCCACCGATCGCCGCGGCAGTGGCCTGGGACCACGTCTTCAGCTTGCCGAGGTCGCGCGCCTGCATGACGACGCCGCGCTCCAGCGCCGCGAGACGCAGGCCCGAGACGAGGAACTCTCGCGCGACGATCGCCGCCACCATCCAGCCCGGGAAGACCCCGGAGTCGACGAGGACGATCAGCACGGTCATGACGAGCAGCTTGTCGGCAACCGGATCGAGTAGGGAACCGAGTGAGGACGAGTGCCCACGCCAGCGAGCAACGCGTCCGTCGAACCAGTCGGTGCTCATCGCGCCGATGAAGACGCCCGTCGCCCACCAGTTGTGCCCTCCGAAGTCCCAGACGAAGAGGGTGATCACGACCGGCACCGCCGCCGCGCGGGCGAGCGTCAACTGATCGGCGAGGCTCATCCGCAGGGAGAATACGGTCGTGCCGTCCTTCTCGAAAGTCCTCGTGGCCAATCGCGGCGAGATTGCCGTCCGGGTCTTCCGTACCCTGCGCGAGCTCGGGATCGGAACCGTCGCCGTGTACTCGGAGGCCGACCGGGGCTCGCTCCATGTCTCCGCAGCCGACGAGGCGTACCTGATCGGCCCAGGAGCACCCTCCGAGAGCTACCTCAACCAAGAGCGCCTGCTCGACGTCGCGGATCGCGCCGGCGCGCAGGCGGTTCACCCCGGCTACGGCTTCCTGGCCGAGAACGCCGGGTTCGCCCGATCGGTCGAGGGAGCCGGCCTGGTCTGGATCGGCCCGCCCCCCGAGGCGATCGAGGTGATGGGCTCGAAGACCGCTGCCCGCGAGCGGATGACTGCGGCCGGTGTTCCCGTCGTCCCCGGCACTACCGAACCGGTCGTCTCTCCCGAAGGGGTGCTACGTGTCGGTGACGAGCTCGGGTGGCCGATCGCGATCAAGGCAGCGGCCGGAGGCGGTGGCAAAGGTCTCCGAGTCGTTCATGACCCTGCGGAGGCCGAGCGAGCCTTCGAATCCGCCCAGCGGGAGGGCGAGGCGTACTTCGCAGACCCGACCGTGTACGTCGAGCGCTACCTCGAAGACCCGCGCCACGTCGAGGTGCAGGTTCTCGCTGACGCCCAAGGGAACGTGATCCACCTCGGCGAGCGCGACTGCACGATCCAGCGCCGTCACCAGAAGCTCGTGGAAGAGACTCCGTCACCGGCCGTCGATGAGGCTCTCCGAGAACGCATCGGGGGGATCGCCGTCGAGGCAGCCCGGGCCGTTCGCTACCGCAGTGCGGGCACGGTCGAAGGCCTCCTTTCCCGCGACGGCGACTACTTCTTCCTCGAGATGAACACCCGCATCCAGGTCGAGCACACCGTCACCGAGATGGCCACCGGTTTGGACCTCGTTCGCGAGCAGGTTCTGATCGCGGCCGGAGAGCCGCTATGGCTGCGCCAGAAGGACGTCCGGCTGACCGGGCACGCGATCGAGTGCCGCATCAACGCGGAGGACCCGTCCAACGGCTTCCTCCCAAGTCCCGGGAGGATCACGAGCTACCGGGAGCCGGGCGGGCCGGGGGTTCGCGTCGATTCCGGGGTGATCGCGGGCTCCGAGATTCCGGCGCTCTACGACCCGCTCGTCGCGAAGCTGATCGTCCAAGGGGTTGATCGCGGGCATGCGCGGCGGCGGATGCTGCGAGCGCTCGGCGAGTTCGAGATCGGTGGCATCACCACGCTGCTCGGATTCCACCGTGCGCTGCTCGAGCACGCGTGCTTCGCCGACGGGGACACGTGCCACGGCATCGTCGAGTCCGAGGAGCTGGCGCAGCGAGCAGAACAGTTGTCCAACCAGACAACAACGATGCAGGCGGGCTCAGATGGAGCGGCGCTGCGGGCGCGAACCTCGACGGTCGAGCTCGACGGTCGGCGCTACGAGGTGCAAACGCTCGTTCCTGAGCCTGCACACGCCGAGCTCGCCCGCCGTCGCCGCGACCGGGCGGCTGCCGGCGCCCACGGCGGCGCCAAGGACGCGATCGTGACCCCGATGCAGGGCACGGTGCTCGCCGTCGAGGTCGCCGACGGCGACGAAGTCGAGGCCGGTCAGGTGATCTGCGTGGTCGAGGCGATGAAGATGGAGAATGAGATCGCCGCGCACCGTGCCGGAGTCGTCACCGACCTCTCGGTCGAGCCTGGGCAGGCGGTCAGCAGCGGCCAGGTTCTCTGCGTCGTGGTCGAGCCCGACGCCTGAGAGCCAAGTCTCTGGTCGGCCTTCGTTTAGCATCCGCCGCCGGTGGATCTCTACGAGTACCAGGGCAAGCAGCTCTTTGCCCGTTTCGGCATCCCTGTCTCCGAGGGTCGGCTGGCGACCACGCCGGCCGAAGCGCGTGCCGCAGCGGAGGAGCTCGGTGGCCCGGTGGTGGTGAAGGCGCAGGTGCTGACGGGCGGCCGGGGCAAGGCCGGCGGGATCAAGCTCGCGGATAGCGGTGAAGACGCCGGGCGCGAGGCCGACCAGATCCTCGGGCTCGACATCAACGGTCACGTCGTACGCAAGCTCTGGATCGAGCGGGCGTCGGAGATCGTCAAGGAGTACTACCTCTCGGTCACGTTCGACCGCGGCACGAAGAAGGCGCTCTTCATGCTCACGACCGAGGGCGGGATCGAAATCGAGGAGGTCGCCGAGAAGAACCCGCACGCCCTCGCACGCCTGCACGTCGATCCGCTCGAGGGCTTCCAGCCTTACCAGGGGCGCCGACTGATCTACCGCGCCGGAATCAGCGACCCGAGCGAGCAGAAGCAGATCCTGGACATCATCGGAAAGCTCTACACCTGCTTCGTCGAGACCGACGCGATGCTCTGTGAGGTCAATCCGCTGATCGTCACCCCGGAAGGCGAGGTGCGGGCGCTCGACTCGAAGTTCACCGTCGACGACAACGCGCTCTACAAGCATGCCGACATCGCCGAGATGCGCGACCTCGAGGCCTACCCGCCCGAGGAGCGCGCGGCGCGCGAGAAGGGCGTGACCTACGTCAAGCTCGACGGCGAGGTGGGATCCTCGGCAACGGCGCCGGGCTGGTGATGTCCACACTCGATGTGATCGCCCTCGTGGGCGGCCGGCCGGCCAACTTCTGCGACCTCGGCGGCGGCGGAGACGCCCAGGGCGTCGTGGACGCGCTCGAGATCATCAGCGCGGATCCGCAGGTGCGCTCGATCGTCTTCAACATCTTCGCCGGGATCACGCGCTGCGACGTTGTTGCCGAAGGGATCCTTCAGGCGCTCTCGCGGACGGAGATCGAGCACCCGATCGTCGTTCGCTTCGACGGGACGAATGCCGAGGAAGGCCGCGCCATCCTTGCCGAGGCGGCGCCCCAGAACCTGCACGTCGAGGCGACGATGCTCGACGCGGCAAAGCGCGCAGTGGAGCTGGCCGCATGAGTAGCTGGTCGGACCGCGCACAGGCCTACCGCGAGAGCCCGACTCATCGCGAGGGGCCGGATCTCGACCTGCTCGTCGAATGGTGCGAGCCCGGGGAGGGAATGAAGGCCCTCGACGTCGCCACCGGCGGCGGCCATGTCGCGCGAAGGCTGCGCGAGGCAGGTGCCCGGGTGGTCACGCTCGACCCTTCGCCGGGCATGCAGGCCGACGTCGTCGCCAGGGCGGAGGACTTGCCGTTCGCCGACGGCAGCTTCGACGTGGTCGTCTCGCGGATTGGGCCGCACCATTTCGGCGACGTACGCGCCGCGGTTGCCGAGATGGAGCGTGTCAGCAACCGGCTCGTGGTGATCGAGGACACGCTCTACTCGAGCGACCGACACGAGGAGGCGGAAAAGCTGCGCGACCCGACTCACGTTCGCAACTACACCGAGGACGAGTGGCGCGAATTCCTGACCGAGGCGGGCCTCGAGGTCGAGCAGTTTGAGTGCTTCGAGAAGACCCACCCGCTGGCAGCCTGGCTAGCGCGCACCGACTGCGAGGGCGAGGAGGCCGAGCGCGTGAAGGAGCTGCTCGCCGACCGGATGACCAAGGACGGCAGCGCCTGGACCGACGTCAAGATCGTGATTCGAGCGAGGAAGTCTCAGTCTTAGTGGCGATCATCGTCGACAGCGACACGCGGCTAGTCGTCCAAGGCGCCACCGGGCGCGAAGGCTCGTTCCACACGCTCCGCAACCGCGATTACGGCACTAACGTCGTCGCCGGCGTCACCCCCGGCAAGGGGGGCTCCGACCTCCAGGGCATCCCGGTCTTCGACACCGTCGCCGAGGCAGTCGGGGAGGCCGGCGCCAACACGGCGATGGTCTTCGTCCCGGCTCGCTTCGCCACCGATGCGATCTACGAGTCCGTCGACGCGGGCATCGCCACCATCATCTGCATCGCGGAGGGCCTCGCGGCGCACGACATGCTGCGGATCTACAACTACATCCGGCCCAAAGGGATCACCATGCTGGGGCCGAACTGCCCAGGCGCTCTGTCGCCCGGAAAAGCGAACGTCGGGATCATTCCGGCCGAGATCTTCGGCGAAGGGCCGATCGGCGTCGTCTCTCGCTCCGGCACGCTCACGTACCAGATCGGCCACGAGCTGACCCAGCGAGGGCTAGGCAACTCGACGATCGTCGGGATCGGCGGCGACCCGGTCGTGGGCTCGTCCTTCATCGATGTCCTCGCGCGCTTCGAGGCCGACGACGAGACCGAGGTGATCGTGATGGTCGGAGAGATCGGCGGTGACGAGGAGGAGAAGGCGGCCGCGTTCATCGAGGCCGAAATGGCGAAGCCGGTGGTTGCCTACATTGCGGGCTTCACCGCACCGCCCGGCAAGACGATGGGTCACGCCGGCGCGATCATCTCCGGTTCCTCCGGAACGGCGCAAGCGAAGAAGGAAGCGCTCGAGCAGCGGGGGGTTCGAGTCGGCACCACGCCGACCGAGGTGGCGGAGCTCGCGGCCGAAGTGGCCGCCGCGCCCGCCTGACTCTCAGCCGACCAAGGCGACGCGGCGGAGGCTCGGCTTGTCGGCGTTGGCTTGGAAGCCCACTTCCTTCCCACCCTCTGGCGGGGTGGAGTCAGGAGCGTCCCTAGACTGCTCGCAGTGGAGACGATCTCGTTTGCCCGCGGCATCCCGGCGCCGGAATGCCTGCCGGTGGCGGAGCTCGCCGACTGTGCCAAGGCCGCGCTCGGGCGGGACGGGCTCGTTGCGCTCTCATACGGGAGCACGCTCGGCTACGACCCCTTGCGCGAGTGGATCGCGCAGCGACACGGTGTGGAACCGGAGCGCGTGCTCGTGACCAACGGATCGCTGCAGGCGTTCCATTTCGTGCTCGACTCGCTGGGTGGTCGGGTGATCGTCGAACGACCCACCTACGACCGCCCGAGAAAGATTCTCCTTGCGGCCGGGGCCGAGTTCGACGAGGTGAGGGTGGACGAGCACGGCCTCGATGTCGAACAGCTCGAGCGGGCGCTCGCCAGCGGGCCGAAGCCGTCCTTCGTGTACACGATCCCGACCTTTCAGAACCCGACCGGCTCGACGCTGAGCGAGGAGCGACGCCGGCGGCTGGCCGAGCTCGCACGCGAGCAATCGGTCGCCGTCCTGGAAGACGATCCCTACGGCCTCGTTCGCTTCGAGGGCGAGCCGCTGCCGAGCTTGTTCGACCTCGAGGGCGGCGAGAACGTGATGTACAGCTCGTCGTTCTCGAAGACGATTGCCCCGGGGCTCCGGGTCGGGTACGCGGTCGTGCCGGCTGCGCTCGGGGCCAAGCTCGAGGAGCTCGCAGCCTCGACGTACATCACACCCGCGCTGCTGGCGCAGGCGACCGTCTTCGAGTTTCTTCGCCGCGGGCTCTTCGAGCCGAACCTCGAACGGGGGCGCCTGCTACTGCGTGCTCGGCGCGACGCCATGCTTGATGCCCTCGAACGCGAGCT
This sequence comes from Gaiellaceae bacterium, assembly GCA_035296785.1. GTDB lineage: Bacteria > Actinomycetota > Thermoleophilia > Gaiellales > Gaiellaceae > AC-32. The sequence goes on along the minus strand of DATHAF010000028.1, from coordinate 25,399 downwards.
CGCCGGCCGCGCCCGCTGGAATCGACCGGAGGGCGGCTACTTCCTCTGGCTCGAGCTGCCCGGAACGGTCGATACGGGCGAGCTGCTCGTCCAGGCGGCACGAGCCGGGGTCACGTTCGTTCCCGGTGAGGACTTCGGCGGGACTCCGGCCTCGGCGCGGCTCGCGTTCAGCTTCGTCTCTCCGGAGGAGATCGACGAGGGCGTGCGGCGTCTGGCCCAGCTAGTCGCGGCGGCGCCGGCGGCGGTGTAGCTGCGAGAGCAGGACGCCGAGCAGCATCCCGAGGGCGATGCTGAGGAGGATCAACCAGATCAACGAGACGCGCGCCGTCGCGACGACGAAGTGCAGGTTGATGTGCTTGTTGTTCTCGAGCACGAACGCGATCCCGTACGCGAGCAGCAGGCCGATTGTGATGATCGTCAGGTAGAGACGAGGCTGCCATTCGCGCAGCGGCTCGTCAGGCCCTTCGCGATCCGGCTCGGCCTGGGGCTCGAGCTCGTCCGAGGGCCTGTGCTCCTCGGGCTCCATCGCCGCCTAGTCTAGGCGGCGGACTGGCCGGCCAGCGGCGCGAGCGGCCGCGGCACCAAGCGCGGCTGCGGTGGCGGGACGAGCGATCCACGGCTCTGGGCGCGGAAGGTCGGGCACGGCGCTTCCAGCACAAGGGCGCAGAGGCCGGCTCGGCGGAAGTAGCAATCCTCACACGTTGGTTTAGTCATTTTGCTCATGCCCCGTTTTGCTCCCTAAGTCGCCTGCCCGAACAAGGTCGTGATGATAGGTGCCACGGCCGTCGAATCAAGACTTGTCTGTGGAGAAAACATTGCAATTTCCGGCGCTTTCGAAATTGCTTAAAACTGCCTCTTCTTCAAGATTTCGGCGCCAACGTTGCCAGCGCCCGCAACGCCTGTTGAAAGTTCTTCACAGCCACGATCGGAAGGTCTTTCGCATAGCGTCTCGCCTCAAGAGCGTTGTCCCCGGCCGGAACGAGGAAGACGTCCACACCCGCTTCGCGTGCGCCGAGCGTTTTTTGCTTCACCCCGCCGATCGGACCGACCGAGCCGTTGAGAGCGAGCTCGCCGGTCGCGGCGACTGTCTTCCCGTGGGCGACGTTGCGGCCGAGCTCCTGCAGGATGTCGAGCGCGAAGGCGAGGCCCGCTGACGGGCCTCCGACGCCTCCCGCATCGAACTTGATGGGCACCGGGAGCTTGACCGTCAGCTCGTCGCTCGCGGTGACGCCGATAATCGCCCGCTTCGCGTCCTCGGGATCGGCGATGGTTTCGATCGTCGTCTCACGCACCTTCCCGCTTCGGCGGAAACCGAGCTCGATCGTGGCTCCTGGACGCTTGGCTGCGAGGGCGGTTCGCAATGCGAGCACCGAGGCCACTTTGCGCCCGTTCACGGAGACGATCACATCGCCGGGGCGGAGCACATCGGCCGCGGGCGCGTCGTTCGTGACGAGCAGGACGGTCACCCCTGCGCTGCGGGCGTGCACCCTGTAGCCGAGATGGTCGAGCGCGACGACGGCTGCGATCTTCTGCGAATCGGTCATGTCGAGCTGCCCCAGGCGCCGCTCGAGAGCCTGCGGGATCGGCGGCGCGGGGACGAGGTCGGAGCCGTCGGGCCGTGTCCATGGGAAGAGTCGTTCCAGCAGCCGAGCCGGGCGCTCGCGGACGTCCACGAAGTAGATCGGGTTCGGCGTGCCGCCCGGCTTCTCCCCAGGTACGCGGATCACCGGGTCGACGGGGTGCGCCGGGTCCACGAGCCGCATGTCGTATCCATTCGCAGGCACGAGCCAGAGCACGAACGCCGCCGCGCCTAGCAAGAGGAGCCCGGCAGTGGCCAGGCGCGCCGGCGAAAACCACCGCATCAGCTCGAGGATACGTTCAGAGGAGAGAGCGTGTTAGCCCGCCGTCGACCGGAATCACGGTTCCGGTGACGTAGCTTGCCGCGTCGGAGGCGAGGAAACAAACGACTTCCGCCACTTCGCGCGGCTGGCCGAAACGGCGGAGCGGGATGACTTCGAGATCCTCGGCCCGCGGCTTCCCCGCGTAGGCCTCAGCCAGGCGCTCGGTCTCGATGCGACCGGGCGCGATCGAGTTGACCGTGATCTTCTTCGGGCCGATCTCCCGCGCGAGCGTCTTGGCCCAGCCGACCACGCCCGGGCGCACGGCGTTCGAAAGGGCAAGGTTGTCGATCGGCTCCCGCACCGAGCTCGACTCGATGTTGATCACGCGCCCGCGGCCGCTGCGCTCCAGCTGGGGCAGGCACAAAGCGGTGAGTCGAATCGCCGAGAGCAGTAGCAGCTCAACGGCCGCCTCCACCTGGTCATCGGTGAGCCCAACGGCAGCTGTTCGCGGCGGCCCGCCGCTGTTGTTCACGAGGATGTCGATCCCGCCGAACGCCTCGAGCGTCCGGCCGACGAGGCGCTTGAGGTCGGCGGGGTTCGTGACGTCGCCTCGCACGGCGAGAGCGCCGAGCCTCTCTGCCTCCCGCTCGAGTAGGTCCCGCCGTCGGGCGAACATCGCGACGCTAGCGCCTTCGCCGACCAGGGACTCGGCGATCGCGAGCCCGATTCCGGAGGACGCACCGCAGACGATCGCCGTGCGGCCGTTCAGCCCGAGATCCATGCCGCCCTTGGCATGTACACGCGCGTCCCCACCCGGGTGGGGAAGGAAGACCACCCGCCGCCCGCCGCCAGCGTACGGGCCGAGGTGGCGCATGTCTGTGCCGCGGGTATGCCGCCTCTGTGCCGGTTCGTCGGCACCGTCACCGGTCTACGCCGCGCTGCCAAGCACGCCCACGACCTCGCGGACGGCTTCGGCCGATGCATTCAGGGCCTCGCGCTCCTCGTCGCCCAGATCGAGCTCGAGGATCTCCTCGACGCCGCCTGCCCCCAGCTTGACCGGGACGCCCATGTAGAGCCCGTCGATCCCGTACTCGCCCTCGAGGTAGGCGGTGCACGGGAGCACGCGGTGCTCGTCGAGCATGACCGCGTCGACCATCTGCGCGGCGGCTGCGCCGGGCGCGTACCACGCAGAGGTCCCGAGGAGCTTGACGAGCTCGCCACCGCCCTTCGCCGTGCGCTCGACCATCGCCTGGATCCGGTCTTCCGAGACGAGCTTGCGGAGCGGGACGCCCCCGACGCTCGTCGCCGAGACGACGGGCACCATCTGGTCGCCGTGGCCGCCGAGCACCATCGCGGTCACGTCCTTGACCGACGCGCCCGTCTCCAGGGCGATGAAGGTCGAAAAGCGCGCGGTATCGAGGATCCCGGCCATCCCGAAGACGCGCTCCTTGGGCCAGCCTGAGACGTTCTTCGCCACGTGGCACATTGCGTCGAGCGGGTTGGAGACGACGATCAGGACCGAATCCGGGTTCTGCGCCGCGATCGCCTGGGTCACCGAGCCGACGATCTTCTCGTTGGTCGAGACCAGGTCGTCCCGGCTCATCTCGCCTGTGCGGGGGACGCCGGCCGTGACCACGACGACTTCGGAGCCGGCCGTTTCCTCGTAGCCGTTCGAGCCTACGACGCTTGGCTCGTACCCGCGCACCGCGCCCATCTGGTTGATGTCGAGAGCCTTCCCCTGCGGCAGGTTCTCCTTGATGTCGACGAGCACGACCTCCGCGTAGTCGCGGGTGGCGAGCGACTGGGCGCAGGTCGCGCCGACGTTGCCTGCACCCACCACTGTGACCTTGCGCCTCATACCCGGGCTCCCATCGCGTCGATGATCGCGTCCGCGACCTCGCTCGTGCCGACGGCCGTCACGTCGTCGCGGGAAGGCTTCATGTCGTAGGTGACCTGATCGCCGGCGCGAATCACCTCGGCGATCGCGCGCTCCAGCCGGTCGGCAGCGTCAGACTCCTCGAGATGGCGGAGCATCAGCATCCCGGAGAGCATCATCGCCATAGGGTTGACCTTGTTCTGGCCGGCGTACTTCGGCGCCGAGCCGTGCGTCGGCTCGAAAACGGCGGCGTGCGTCCCGAAGTTCGCCCCCGGCGCCAACCCCAGCCCCCCCACCAGCCCGGCCGCCAGGTCGGAGACGATGTCACCGTAGAGGTTCGGCAGCACGAGCACGTCGTACTCCTCGGGCCGCTGGACGAGCTGCATGCAGAGGTTGTCCACGATCCGGTCTTCGAACTCGAGGTCGGTGTTCTCCTCAGCAACTTCTCGCGCCACGCGGAGGAAGAGCCCGTCCGAGAACTTCATGATGTTCGCCTTGTGCACGGCCGTCACCTTGCGGCGCCCGTTGCGGCGGGCGTAGTCGAACGCGAACCGGACGATCCGGCGGCTGCCCTCGACCGACAGCGGCTTGATCGAGATACCGGAGCCGTCCGGAACCTGGCCGCCTCTCGCCCCGATCCACTCGGCCAGCTCCCGGGCGTGCGCCGTCCCCTCCTCGTACTCGATCCCGGCGTAGAGATCCTCGGTTGCCTCGCGCACGATGATCAGGTCGACGTGCTCGTACCGCGAGCGCACCCCTTCGTAGCTCTTGCAGGGCCGAACCTGGCCGTAGAGGTCGAGCGTCTTGCGCAACGTCACGTTGACGGAGCGGAAGCCGCCCCCGACGGGCGTCGTGATCGGGCCCTTGAGCGCGACCCCGGTGCGCTTGATCGAGTCCAGAACCTGGTCGGGCAGCGGGTTGCCGCCGTAGGCCTCCATCACGTCGGCCCCGGCCTCTTGCACGTCCCAATCGAAGCCGACGCCGGTGGCCTCGAGCACGCGCCGCGTCGCCTCCGCCAGTTCCGGCCCGGTGCCGTCCCCGGGGATCAAGGTCACCTCGTGCGCCACGGCGCAGGACTCTAGCGGAGGCCCTTCGCCTGAAGCGTTCGAGACGTCGATCGGCCAAAACGTGCGTGGCACGACCGCGCCGGCGGAGCCGACGCTGACCTCTCTGGCGGCGTCGCAAGCGACGCCTCCGCCTGTAGATTTCCGGCCGTGAACGAGTTCAAGCCGGGGCTCGAAGGCGTCGTCGCCTTCGAAACGGAGATCGCAGAGCCCGACCGGGAGGGCGGTGCGCTGCGTTACCGCGGCGTGGACATCGAGGAGCTCGTCGGCACATACCACTACGAACAGGTCTGGGGCCTGCTCGTGGATGAGAGCTTCGACCCCGGGATGCCCGATCCGGAGCCGTACGAGCCCAAGCACCTGAGCGGCAATGCGCCCTCGGATCTGCAGGCGGAGACGGCTCGGCTCTCGAGCGCGTGGTCGCTGCAGAAACTCGTCGACATCTCGGCCGAGGAGGTGCGGGACGATCTCGCCCGCCTCTCCCCGGAGATGATTGCGATCGTCGCCGAGTCGGCCCGCGTTGGTGATGGCCACAACGACCGCGTGCCGGACGACGTGGTCGCCCAGGGTGGGAGCGCCGCCGAGAAGTTCCTGCTTCGCTGGCGCGGGGAGGCTGACCCGAAGCACGTCAAGGCGATCGACACCTACTGGATCTGCACGGCCGAGCACGGTCTCAACGCCTCGACCTTCACCGCGAGGGTCGTTGCCTCCACGGGCGCGGACACCGGCGCCGCGATGTCGGCGGCAGTGGGCGCTCTCTCCGGGCCTCTGCACGGCGGCGCCCCCGCACGGGTGCTGCCGATGCTCGACGAGGTCGCGCGGACGAACGATCCCGAGGGCTACGTGAGGGGTGTGTTGGAGCGGCACCAGCGGATCATGGGCTTCGGGCATCGGGTCTACCGCGCAGAGGACCCGCGGGCGCGGTTGTTGCGAAGGACCGCGCAGGAGCTCGAGTCGCCTCGCTTCGAGGTCGCGGAGGAGCTCGAGCGCGTAGCGCTGGCGGCGTTGCGCGAGTACAAGCCCGACCGTCCGCTCGAGACGAACGTCGAGTTCTGGTCGGCCGTCGTGCTCGATGTCGCCGAGATCCCCCACGACCTGACTCCGGCCATGTTCGCCTGCGCGCGGGTGGCCGGCTGGTCGGCGCACATTCTCGAAGAGAAGCGCACCGGCCGCCTGATCAGGCCCTCGGCGCAGTACGTCGGGCCTGCGGCGCGGCCGGCCTCCGCAGTCGACGGAGCCCCAGTCCCGACTTGAGTCTCGCCGAGGCCGGGCTCGAGGCGAACCTGCTCGCCGAGAGCGGGAACGAGCGCGACCTGGCCAAACTGCGCGCTGCCTGGGCCGAGGAGCTGGAGGCGGCGGCCCGCTCCCCGGACCACCTCGAGCGCGCCGCCGCGTATCGGGCCGTCGGCCAGTTTCGCTTCCGCCAGAAGGAGGAGCTCCTGCGACGGGGCCTCGAGGACGACAGCCCTGCCTGCCGTGGGTCCGCGCTGCTGTCGCTCGAGCTGCTCTCGCGCGATCACCCGCGGGCTGTGAACACCGTCCGGCCGCTCCTGCACAGCCTGGCGAACGCGGACGGCAACGCGGCCGTGCGGCGGCTGGCGATCATCTGTCTCCGGAACGGCTCGCCGCAGCGAGACACGATCGTCCTGCTGCAGGGGATCGCGGAGGAAGATGGCCTTGACCGGGAGATCCAGCAGACCGCCGCGAAGGTTGCGGCCGGGCTCGAGAAGAAAGCGCGGGCGCGCTAGGCGGCTAGGCGCACGAGCAGTGCCGGCCGCGCAGCTGGTGGCCGCACGATGGGCAGATGCGCCGGCGCCGCTTCCACTCGAGCGCGCTCTTCTGGAGACCGGCAAACGACATGAGCACGCCGACGCCCGCGGTGGAGACCAGGAGGATCGTGAGGTGCGGCTCGGGAGTCATTCATCAGGCGTGTTCCCGGAACTGCCCTTTCCCGAAACCCGCCTGCGGCGCGCGTGCGGGTGAGTGCGGAAGTAAACGTCGCGCCTGCGGCGGTCGGAGACGTGCGTGTAGAGCTCGGTCGTCCCGAGATCCGCGTGACCGAGCAGCTCCTGGACGCTGCGCAGGTCGGCTCCTCCCTCGAGCAGATGGGTCGCGAAGGAGTGCCGCAGCAGGTGGGGATGGACACGCTCGGGCTCGAGCCCGGCACGGCCGGCGAGACGGCGCAGGATCAGGAAGGCCCCCGCCCGGGTGAGGCCGCCGCCCTGGGCGTTGAGAAACAACTCGGGCCGATGACGCCGGTCGAGGTACGGGCGGCCGTGCGCCAGGTATCGCCGAAGGGCGTCGACCGCGTGGCGCCCAACAGGAACGACCCGCTCCTTTCCTCCCTTCCCCGTGCAGCGGACAAGCCGCCGCTCCAAGTCGATTCCGGCCTTGTCCAGTCCGACCGCCTCGCTGACGCGCAGGCCGGCGCCGTAGAGGAGCTCGACGAGCGCACGGTCGCGCATCATTCGCGGTGTCGAACCGGCCGCCGCCTCGATCAACCGCTGGGCCTCGGCCGGAGAGAGGGTGCGAGGCAGCCGCCTGCGACGTCGCGGCAGCTCGAGCGCGGCCGCAGGGCTGTCGGCGCGGGCGCCGAGCAGGACGAGGTGCCGGAAGAACGAGCGCACGGCGGCGACGCGGCGTGCGACCGTCGCGGGCGAGAGCCCTACCGCCCGCAGCTCCGCGAGCCAGCGCTCGAGATCCTCGCTGGTTGCCTTCGAGGGCGGCCCCCCGAGCCAGTCGGCTAACGCGCGCAGGTCGCGGCGGTACGCCTCGACTGTCTTCGGCGCCCGCCGGGCGGCGAGCAGCGCGAGAAAGCCCTCGACCTCAGGATCTTGGGTGGGATCGGTCATAGACCTTCCTGAGCCGCGTTGCATCGACGTGGCTGTACATCTGCGTCGTCGAGAGCGAGCTGTGGCCGAGCAGCTCCTGGATCGTGCGCAGGTCGGCGCCGCCCTCCAGAAGATGCGTGGCGAACGCGTGCCGCAAACGGTGGGGGTGGGGGAGCAGGCGACGCAGGGTGCTCGTGTCCAGCCGACGTCCGCGGGCTGAGAGGAAGAGCGCGTTCTCGGCACCGCTGGCCAGCTCCGGGCGCGCCTCGCGGAGGTAGACGGCGAGCCGGTGCGACGCCTCCTCGCCTAGCGGGACGACCCGTTCCTTGTCCCCCTTGCCGCGCACGTGCACGAGCTCTTGGTCGAAGTCCACGTCGGCCAGGTCGAGATCGACGGCCTCCTGCGAGCGGAGCCCCGCGGAGTAGACGAGCTCGACGAGGGTGTGGTTGCGAATGGCGAGCGGCCCTTTTCCCTCGAACGCCGCGAGCTCGCGGTCGACCTCCTGTGGACGCGGAGCATCCGGCAGCCGTAGCGGCCGCCTCGGTGCGAACGAGGCATCAGGAACGCGTTCCTTGCCCAGCGCGTGGCGCAGGAACGCACGAACGGCGGCGAGCTTCCGCGCGATCGTCGCCGGAGCGAGCTTGCGCGGCCGCGCCCGCCCGAGCTCTGCCGCATAGTCGGCGAGAGCGCGCACGTCGACGTCCTGCAGGCGCGCGCCGCGCCGGTCGAGCCAGGCCGCGAACTCGCGCACGTCCACCCGATAGGCCCGACGGGTCGCGTCGGAGAAGGCGGGGCTGTCGAGGAAGCGGTCGATCTCCCGATTCACGACAAGGGATTCGCCGTGGGCGCTTGGATTCCCGCGCTGGTCAGCTAGGCGACAGCGGCGACGATCTCGTCGCTGAGGCTGGGAAAGCCGCGTAGGAACTCGGCTCGCTCCGCCTTGAAGCGTTCGACGAAGGCGCGGTATTCGTCGGAGCGCCCCTGCTGCTCGTAGAGCCGGCGCGGCTGCAGGATCTCCATCTCCTCGATCCCCGGCACGGCCGGGGCAACGAGGTAGCCGAAGTCCGGGTCACGCTCCCATTCGATCGTGCCTTCGGCGATTCCCTTGACGACCGCAGAGGAGTGCTTGATCCGGACCTTGAGCGAGCGCTCGTCGCTCTCGGGTCCGCCCACGCGCCCGGTGTTCATCACGTAGACCTCGAGCGGGTGCTCGGCGAGCAGCTCCAGAAAGCGGTTGCCCTGGAGGTCGTGGGGAAGCGGGAAGAACGGGTTCGTGCCCGGGACGCGCAGGAACTTGCCGGCCTCGTCGGCGCCGCCCGCGCTCGTGCCGGTGGTCTCGCCGAGCATGAAGAACGCCGCAGCCTGCGGGCCTTCGAGCTTGGCCACCGCGGGAACGATGTTCTCGTTCTTGTTCAGGATCAGGAGGAAGTGCGCCTCGTCGATCTCGTCGGCCGAGGCGGCTTCGATCACGCCGAACGGGAAGGTCGCGCGCCCGTTGGAGGTGTAGTTCGTGTCGTAGAAGTCGACCTCGTCACCGTGCTGCGAGACGTTCTCGAGGTACGACTCCGGCTGGGTGACCGCTCCGTAGATCGTCGGTTCGTCGTCCGGATTGAGCCCGAAGGTCTTGGCGAAACAGCCGTTCTCGGTCGCATAGACGCGCCCGTTCGGCATCCAGGCGACGAAGTCGTCCTGCACCGGGATCGAGCCGTTCTGGCGCGTGAAGGTAGTCGTCGTCTTGCCGGTGCCGGAAAGACCGACGATGAGGCCGACGCGCTTGCCACGCTCCGTCGGGATGATCTTGCAGCCTGCATGGAGGGGAATTCCGCCGTTGTCGTAGACGAGCTTGTTCCACATCCGCAGCCCGCCCTTCTTCGACTCGCCGAAGTAGTCCGAGTTGAAGATCCGCGTCACGCCCTGCTCCAGGTCGACGGCGATCAGACGGTCGTCCGGGTAGCCCTCGGCTTTCAGGTTCGGGGTGTAGATGACGGTCAGCTCAGGCTCGATCTCTTCGCCCTCACTCCCCGAGAAGTAGAGCTGCTGCTGCATCCCGGCGATGTTCGCGTTCGCGGCTTCGATGTAGAGCCGGGCCGGGGTTCGGAACTCCGGATTGTTCCCGATGTAGCCGTCGATGACGACCATCTCCTGATCGGCGATGTACTCGTCCTGCACGGCGGCCCAGCGCTCGCCTTCCTCGCGGAGGATCGCCTGGTTCTGGCCGTCGGGCTCGTCGGTGACGATGAAGGTCGAGCCCTTCGATCGGCTTACCACCTGCGTCTGGACGTTGAGGTTCCCGAATCGCGTCCACTGCGCATTGGGCATCTGCGCGGCGAGCTCCTTGAGCTCCTGCGAGTCCGGATTGTCGAACGTGCCGGCCGCGTCGGGCAGCCGAAAGAGCATCTTTGCCACGGGCCGGAGCATACCCGGGAGCGCTTTCCGGACACCCCGCACATCGCGCCATTCGTAGCGACGCGTAGGGGTCCACCGTTCCGATAGCGTCCGTTCCTGGTGGAAGCGAAGCACGACGTGCTCGTCGTCGGGGCAGGCTGCGCGGGAATGCGGGCGGCCATCGAAGCGCATGATGCGGGCGCCGACGTCGCGCTCGTCTCGAAGATTCATCCCGTTCGCAGCCATTCCGGGGCGGCCGAGGGCGGGATCAACGCGGCGCTCGGGAACGCGTCCGACGACGATCCGGAGAAGCACGCGTTCGACACCGTCAAGGGCTCCGACTATCTCGGTGACCAGGACGCGATCGAGATCCTCTGTAACGAGGCGCCGGGCGACGTCTACCAGCTCGAGCACTGGGGGGCGATCTTCTCGCGCACCGAGGACGGGCGAATCGCGCAGCGCCCCTTCGGGGCGGCCGGCGAGCCTCGTACCGCCTACGCCGCCGACATCACCGGCCACGTGCTGGTGCACGTGCTCTACGAGCAGGTGATGAAGCGCGACCTCAAGGTCTACGAGGAGTTCTTCGTCTGGAAGCTCGTCGAGCACCAGGATCGCTGCCAGGGTGTGATCGCCTGGAACCTGATCGACGGCGGCCTCGCAACGATCGGCGCCAGGACCGTGATCCTCACCACCGGCGGAGCCGGGCGGCTCTACAACGGCACCACCAACGCCTACGCCTGCACGGGCGACGGGATGGCGCAGGCCCTGCGGGTCGGGGTCGACCTCGAGGACATGGAGATGATGCAATTCCACCCGACTACGCTCGCGCCGACGGGGGTCCTGATCACCGAGGGCACGCGTGGCGAGGGCGCGTACCTCCTGAACTCCGAGGGCGAGCGCTTCCTGAAGCGCTACGCCCCGAATGCGATGGAGCTCGCCTCGCGGGACGTCATCTCGCGCGCCGAGCAGACGGAGATTGACGAGGGCCGCGGGATCGACGGCAACGTCATGCTCGACATGCGCCATCTCGGCGCGGAGAAGATCCTCGAGCGCCTGCACGGCACCCGCGAGCTTGCGATGACGTTCGCCGGAGTCGACCCGATCTACGAGCCGATCCCGGTCAGGCCGGGGGCGCACTACCACATGGGCGGAGTGGACACCGACGTCTGGGGCCAGACGTCCCTCACGGGGCTCTACGCCGCCGGTGAGTGCGCCTGCGTCTCGGTACACGGCGCCAACCGGCTCGGCGGCAACGCGCTGATGGAGACGATCACCTACGGCAAGCGCGCCGGCGCACACGCAGCAGACTGGGCGCTCTCGCACACGACCGTCGAGGTGCCGTCCTCGCTGGAGGCGGACACCGAGCGTGAGCTCAAGGAGCTACTCGAGCGCCCCGACGGCGAGCGGCCCTGGTCGATTCGCAACGAGCTCGCCGAGACGATGCACGAGAACTTCGGCGTGTTCCGGCGCGAGGAGCAGATGAAGAAGCAGGGCGAGATCGTCGAAGGCCTGCTTGCGCGCTACGAGCGCGTGACCGTCGAGGACAAGGGCCAGGTTTTCAACAACGATCTCACCCAGGCGCTGGAGCTCGGTTTCATGCTCGACCTCGCCGCCTGCATGGTCGTTTCCGGAATCGAGCGCAAAGAAAGCCGCGGCGCTCACGCCAGGCCGTATGACTACCCCCAGCGCGACGACGAGAACTACCTTAGGCACACGATCGTGAGCATGGAAGGCGGCGAGCCGAAGCTCGACTGGAAGCCGGTCACGATGACGAAGTGGAAGCCGATGGAGCGGACGTACTGATGCGGCGGTTGGGGGTACTTGCGGCGCTACTTCTTCTCGCGGCCGGTTGCGGGGGCGGCGGCAAGAACTCGGACAAGGCCGCGGGGAAGCCGGTCGGGAACCCGATTGCACAAGCCGCAGCCAGCACCGCGCGCGCGGGCAGCGTGAAGATCGACTTCGAGATCTCGGGCAAGGGCATCCAGGGCGGCGGCAGAGGCGTCTTCGACACCGGTGCATCGGGATCGGGCCGCCTCGCGATGACTGTCGTCAGCGGTGGGCAGTCCACGGCCGTCGACACGATCATCGACCGGACCGTCCTCTACATCCGCACGGCGGTCTTCCGGCAGGCGCTCCCGGCCGGCAAGGAATGGGTGCGGCTCGACCTCGCCCAGTTCGCCAGGCAGCGCGGCCTCAATCTCGGGAGCCTTGTCGACTCCAACCCCAACCCGAACGGCGCCCTCGCCTACCTGCGCGGCTCGACCGCGAAGGTGCAGGACCTCGGCAAGGAGAAGGTCAAGGGCGTGGAGACGACGCACTACCGGACGACGATCGACCTCGAGCAGGCAGCGAGGCGAGCCAAGGGCGCGACCAAGCAGTCGCTGCGCCGCGTGATCGACGTGGCCGGGATCAAGAAGCTCCCTGTGAACGCCTGGGTGGGTGAGGACGGCTACGTGCGCAAGGTGATCTACCGGCAGTACTCGGGCAGAAACCAGTCGGCGAAGATCACGATGGAGCTGTATGACTTCGGGTCGCCGGTGACGATCACGGCGCCGCCGAAGACGACGGTCGTCGATTTCCAGAAGCTGCTCGGACCACAAGGGGGCTGATACGGACGTAGCGTTGAAGATCTGGCGGTTCGACCCCGAGTCGGGGGAGAAAGCCCTGCGCGAGTACGAGGTCGACGCGCCCGAGTGGGCCTGTCTGCTCGACGTGCTCGACCTGATCAAAGACAAGCAGGACGGCACCCTCGCCTACCGCAAGAGCTGTCGGATGATGATCTGCGGCTCCTGCGGGATGCGCATGGACGGCCGCGCCGTCCTCGCGTGCAAGGAGCGAATGAAGCCAATCGTCGATGCAGGCCATGTCCCCGTGATCTCGGCGATGGGGAACATGCCGGTGCTCAAGGACCTCGTCGTGGAGATGGATCCCTTCTGGAACAAGGTCCGCTCGGTCAAGCCGTGGCTCGACCCCGGCTACGACGAGCCGACGGAGAAGGAGAGGATCGTCTCGCAGCAGAAGATGAACGTGATCCACAAGGAGGCGCTCTGCATCATGTGCGGCTGCTGCGTCTCCGAGTGCAATTCGATGGAGTCGGACCCGGAGTTCACGGGACCGGCGGCGCTGGCCAAGGGCTTCCGCTTCGTCGGCGACGCGCGCGACCACGCCGAGGTCGAGCGCCTGAACACGATGAACGAGGAGCACGGGATCTGGGATTGCACGCGCTGCTACTTCTGCAATGAGCGCTGCCCGAAGGGCGTCGACCCGCGCGATGCGATCGCGAAGCTCGGAGCGGAGTCGATTCGCCTCGGCATCGACCACGATATGGGCGCCAAGCACGCGAAATGGTTCGTCAAGTCGGCCGAGACCACCGGCTGGCTGCGTGAAACCGAGCTGGTGCCGAAGACGCAGGGCGTGGTCTCCGCGGTCAAGGAGATCGGCTTCGCGCTCAACCTGGCGCGACGCGGTAAGGTGCCTCCGCCTTTCCCGCCGCACGTGGCCAAGGACGTGAAGGAAGCGCGGCTGCTGCACGAGCTCGTCAAGCAGCAGGGTCGGGAAGGCGCGCTCGGGATCGTCCAGGGCGAGCACGCACTCGGGCGCATCGAGTTCCTCGAGGAGTCCGGCGCACGCGTGAACGCTCCGGAGGTCCAGCCCGGGGTGGAGCCCCCGCTGGCCGAGGGATGACCAAGGTCGCCTACTACAAGGGGTGCCTCGCCTCGCTCTCGGCGAAGGAGCTCGACACCTCGACCCAGGCGCTCGCGCCGAAGCTCGGCTTCGAGCTGGACGAGCTCGAGTCCGTTACCTGCTGCGGCGCCGGGGACATCCACGAGGCGGAGCCCGACTACTACCTGCACCTGAACGCGCGCATCCTCGCCTACGCCGAGCAGACCGGCGCCGAGACGCTGATGACGATTTGCAACGTCTGTACGCTCAACCTCCGCCAGGCGAACTGGCAGCTCAAGAACGACGACGACTTGCGCGCGCGCGTGAGCACGAACCTCGAGTCGGTCGGCGCGCCGCCCTACGAGGGGTCGGTCGAGGTCAAGCACCTGCTCTGGCTGATTGCGGAGGGCGAGGGCTACGACCGCTTGAAGGAGGTTGCGCACAAGGGGCTCAAGGGCCTCAAGGTGGCGCCGTTCTACGGTTGTCAGATCCTGCGGCCCTCGAAGATCCTCGGGTTCGAGAACCCTGACCAGCCGTGGTCGCTCGAGTCGATCATCGAGGCCTGCGGCGGCGAGCCGATCGATTACCCGGCAAAGATCAAGTGCTGCGGCTTCCCGATCATCCAGGCCCGCGAGGAGGTCGCCCTCGGAGAGCTGATCCAGCCGATCGAGCAGGCGACCGAGGCGGGCGCCGACGTGATGGTGACGCCGTGCCCGCTGTGCCACCTCTCGCTCGACGCGTGGCAGTCGAAGCTGAGGAAGGCCACGGGCCGCGACTTCCAGATGCCGATCCTCCACCTCTCGCAGCTGATCGGCGTCGCCGCAGGGCTCGCGGACTCCGAGCTGCAGTTCAAGCGGCACGTCGTGCCGGTCGGCGCGGCGATCGAGACCCTTCAAGAAGAACGCTAGTGCCGGGAAGACTTGCCGCTCTCGGCGCCGCCGTCGGTGCCGGCGCGGCCGGGTGGGGCCACTTCGAGGCCGGCTGGGTCAGGCTCGAGACGCTCGAGTGCCCGCTCCCCGGCCTTCCGCCGGAGCTGGGCGGCCTGAGGATCGCGCACCTCTCGGATCTCCACCTCGGCTTTCCCTCGCGCGGCTCGGCGGCGGTCGAGCGAGCGGTCGCCTGGGTCGAGGAGCAACGGCCTGACCTGACCCTGATCAGCGGCGACCTGCTCTCGCGACGCAGCGGAGAGCAGCGCCTGCGCTCGCTGCTGACGCGGTTGCCGAGCTGTTTCGCGGTGCTCGGCAACCATGACTTCGCGCTCACACGCGATCCCTTCTCCCACCCCGCCGAGATGTTCGACCTCGAGCCGGCGACGCTCCTCCTCGATGACTCGCGTACGCTCGAGCTCCGCGGCAAGCGCGTCCAGATCGTCGGAGTCGACCCCCGCTCGTACAAGCGGGGTCAGTCGCACCCCGAGCGACTGGCCGACCCACGCGCCGACCTGCGGATCCTCCTCTGCCACTTTCCGAACGTAGTCGACCGGCTTCCGGCCGGCGCCTTCGACCTCGTGCTCTCGGGGCACCTGCACGGCGGGCAGATCTGCGTTCCCTGGCCCGGCGGCCGGCTGCGACTCGCGCACATCCGCTGGACGTACATCCGCGGCCTCTACCCCCGCCCGGGGGGCACGCTTCACCTCTCGTCGGGGCTCGGCACGACCTTCGTTCCGTTCCGCTTCCTCGCGCGACCGGAAGCGACGGAGCTGAACCTACAATCCCCCTGATGGAGGGCAACGCCAGCGTCGCCCCCGACGTGCTCGCCAGCTACGCGGCCGACGCCGCGAGGGAGGTCGAGGGCGTCGCCGGGCTCGTCGAGAGCCGGCTGCCGCGGCACGGCGGGGTGAGGGTCGACGGCGAGGACGGCGCGGTGAGGGTCGAGCTCCACCTCGAGCTCACGTGGGGTGCCTCTGCGCCGGCGGTCGGACGGGAGGTGCAGAGGCGCGTCGCGGACTACCTCGAGCGCATGGCCGGCGCGCGGCCGCAGGCCGTGGACGTGGTCGTGGACGAGATCGGGCCGCTTCCATGAGCCTGCGAATCCAAGGCTTGACCGGAGCGACCCTAGAGCACACGCCGACGGTCTGCCACACGTGCGTCTGGTGGCAGTCCCGCGTGGCCGGGCGCACCGTCGACAAGCGGCGCTGGATCGAGAAGGCAGAAACCGAGTTCGGTGCCTGGGGGGCGCTCTACTACGACGACGACGGGCGGGTGCTCGGGTCGATGCAGTACGGGACGGCTCGGCTTTTTCCGCGAGCCGCCGAGCTTCCGGCGGGACCTCCATCGGACGACGCCGTGCTGGTCACGTGCGCGTACCTTGTCAGCCGTTCAAGCCCCTGGGTACTGCAGTCCCTGTTCCTCGCCGCGATCGGCGAGGCGAAGGACCGAGGCGCCGCAGCACTGGAGGCGTTTGCGTACCGGTATTCGGAGGGGGAGTCCGACTACGAGCGCTTTCTCGTCCACCGCACGGTCTTCCCTCACGACTTTCTCGCCGACTTCGGCTTCCAGGTGATTCGCTCCTCCGGTTCGGTCGAGCTGATGCGCCTGGAGCTCGGAGGGCTCGTGCCGGTGCTCGAGGGAAAGCGCTCGAAAGTGCTGCGGGCGTTGCGGGAGGCCCTTCTTCCCGAGCCCCTGCTGGAGCCAAAACCGCCGACATAGCCTGCCATTCGGCTAGGCAATCCCAACGTTTGGGGTGGTCAAAAGGGGTGCCTGGCCGTGCTACGAAGGGTGCATGCGGCTGAGCACCCGCTACCGGACCGTGTTTGCAGCCGATCTTGCGGGCGTCTTGACGACCCTCGTGATGGTGCTCCCGTTCGTCCACCTCGCCTATCGCAGCACCCCTTTGCACGCGACGATCGAGACGGCCTCCGGCATGGTCGCGCTGCTGGCTGCGTTCCTCGTCTTCGGGCGCTTTCGCCGCACGGCCCGCTCGGAAGACCTCGCGCTGGCGACCGCGCTCGGCGTTCTCGCCATCGCCAACTTCGTGTTCTCCGCGATGCCGTGGGCCCTGTTCAGCGAGGACTCGATGCGCTTTTCGGCCTGGACCTCCCTGATCGGGACCTTGGCCGGATCAGCGGTCCTGGCGGTCTCGTCGTGGATGCCGAGCCGGCGCCTCCGCCGTCCCAGGCAGACCGCGTTGGCGGTTTGCATCTCAGCACTCGTCGCCTACGCCTGCGCGGCAGTACTCGTCGGGATCTTCGAGACCAGGCTACCACTCGGCGTTGACCCCACGACGGCGGTGCCGCCGGAGGGCGTGCACACGGTCGGCTCTCACACCTTGCTCTGGATGCAGCTCGTCTCCGCGGCCCTCTTCATGCTCGCCGCGATCGGATTCACCCGGCGGGGAGAGCGCACCGGAGACGCCCTGATGACGTGGCTCGCCGCCAGCGCGGCACTCGCCGCCTTCGCGCGCGTGAACTACGCCTTGTTCCCGTCGCTCTACACGCAGTGGGTGTACGTGGGCGACGCGCTGCGGCTGGGGTCGTACCTGCTGTTGCTGGTTGGAGCCGCCGGCGAGATCAACAGGTACCAGCGGAGTCTTTCCGAAGCAGCGGCGATGGACGAGCGGCGTCGCATCGCCCGCGAGCTCCACGACGGGCTGGCCCAGGAGCTCGCGTTCGTGGCGGCGCAGGGTCGGTCGCTCGGGAGGAGGCCCGACGCCGTCGAGATCAAGTACGTCGCGGCCGCGGCCGAACGTGCGCTCGACGAGTCCCGTCGCGCAATCGCGTTGCTCACCCATTCGCAGGACGACTCACTTGACGAGGCGCTCGTGCAAACGGTCGAGGAGCTCGTCGACCGGGCCGGGTGTCGAGCGCGCTTCGACGTCGAGCCGGGAATCGAGGTCCCGCCCGACACGCGGGAGGCCCTGTTGCGCATCGTCCGCGAGGCGGTCACGAACGCCAGCCGCCACGGCCGGGCGGACCTGGTGAGCGTGGAGCTCGAGAACGGCAACGGCATCCGGTTGCGCATCGCCGACGACGGGATCGGGTTCGACCCCGCCGCGCTCGAGGGAGAGCCGGGGTTCGGGCTGATCACCATGCGCACCCGCACGCGCGCGCTCGGAGGCGAGCTGAGGATCGCGCCGCTACCGGAGGGTGGGACCGAGGTCGAGGTGGTGATCCCATAGAGAAGCCCATGCGTGTTCTGATTGCCGACGATCATCCGTTCGTTCGGGTGGGAGTTCGACTCGCCCTGGAACGCGGGGGCTTCGAGGTCTGCGCGGAGGTCGACGATGGACCGTCGGCCGTAGAGGCGGCCGTGCAGGAGCGACCGGACGTGTGCCTGCTCGACATCCAGATGCCCGGGAGTGGCATCCGCGCGGCCGAGGAGATCTGCCTCAATGTGCCCGAGGCGGCCGTAGTGATGCTCACCGTCTCGCGCAGGGACAGCGACCTCTTCGACGCATTGCGAGTGGGCGCTTCGGGCTACCTGCTCAAGGACACCGACCCCGACCGACTGCCGCTCGCCCTCCGAGGCGTTCTCGCAGGCGAGGCAGCGTTGCCGCGGCACCTCGTGTCGCTCGTGATCGACGAGTTCCGCGAGCGCGGACGCCGGCGGCCGCTGCTCAAGCGCCGCGGCGTGATGCTGACAGATCGCGAGTGGGAGGTGCTCGAGCTGATGAGCCATGGACTGACGACGTTCGAGATCGCCGACCGGCTCTTCATCGAGCCCGTCACGGTCCGGACGCATGTGAGCGCGATCCTGAAGAAGCTGCGCGTCTCCAGCCGCAAGGCGGCGTTGCAGTTGATCGAGCGTTGAGAACCAGAGACTCGGCGGTCGGCTGTACTGCGAAAACCGAATTCCGGCTGTTCAGGCCGGAATCGCGCGGCGCGAGAGCACGAGCTCGGCGATCTGAATTGCGTTCAGGGCCGCCCCCTTGCGCAGGTTGTCGCAGGCAAGGAAAAGCGACAGGCCGTTCTCGGCGGCGGGATCGCGGCGGATCCGGCCGACCAGAGCCTCGTCGCCGCCGGCCGCCTGACCCGAGGTCGGGAACTCCTCGACGCGCACGGATTCGGCCGCGGCCAGCAGCTCGCGCGCTCGCGGCGAGGAGAGCGGCTGCTCCGTTTCGAGCCAGACCGACTCGGCGTGGCCGACCGGCACCGGGACGCGGACGCACGTTGCGCTCAGCGGCAGGTCGGGTAGCTCGAGGATCTTGCGCGTCTCCTCGCGGAGCTTCGACTCCTCGTCGAACTCCTCGCCGTCGTAGTCCCAGTCCATCGCCAGGTCGTGCTCGGCCTGCGGCTCGTCGAGGAGCCGCTGGAGCCGCCGTGCCCCCGCGCCCGAGGCCGACTGGTAGGTGGCGACGCGAACGGCCCGCAACCCGGCAGCCTCGTGCAGCGGCTTGAGCACGAGCGCGAGCGGGATCGCGCAGCAGTTCGGGTTCGCGAGGATGCCGTCGTGCTCGAGCGCCCGAGCGCCGTTCACTTCCGGGACGACGAGCGGGATCCCGTCCGCGAGCCGAAACGCGGCCGACTTGTCGATGCAGACCGCTCCGCCGCGGACGGCGTGCGGGACGAGCTCCTTGCTCGCCCGCGTGCCGACCGAGAAGAGGCAGAGGTCTAGGTTGCCGGCGGCAAGCGCTTCGGGCGTCGCCTCCGCGACGACTCGGCCGTCGGCGAGCGTCGTTCCCGCCGAGCGCTCAGAGGCAAAGGGGCGGACGTCCTCGAAGCCGCGCTCGGCCAGCAGTTCCAGCGTCACGGCCCCGACCCCGCCCGTGGCGCCGATCACACCGACCCTAGGCATGCTGGCGCTCGGCCTCGGGGGCATCGAGCTCGAAGGCCCGGTGCAGCTCCAAGACTGCTCGCTCGACGTCCTCGCCGCGCACGTGACAGGCGATCTTGATCGGCGAGGTGATCACGACCTCGAGCTCGATTCCGGCTGCCGCAAGCGTCTCGAAAGCCCTCGCCGCCACACCCGGATGGCTCTTCATCCCCGCGCCGACCACACTCACCTTGCCCAGGTCGTCCCGGGCGGTCCAGTCGACGTCGAGCCCGTCGAGCGCATCGCGTGCAGACTCGCGGTCCTCCGCGGGCGCCGAGAACAGGATCTCCGAGCCGGTGCGCACGATCGTGTCCACGTTCACGCCGGCCTCCGCGAGGATGGCGAACAGCCGCGCCGGGTCGGTGCCTTCGACGCGGTAGAGCATTTCCTCGCGCGTATGGGTGACTCCGGAGATCAGCGCCTTCTCGAGCATCCGTTCGTCCTCCTCGCGAATCCAGGTGCCGTCCTCCGCAGAGAACGTGGAGCGGACGTGCAGCTTGACGTGGTGGTTCCGTGCGACCTCGACCGAGCGTACCTGGAGCACCCGCGCGCCCGACGCGGCCATCTCGAGCATCTCCTCGTAGCTCACCGCGTGGAGCTTGCGCGCCTCCGGCACCAGGCGCGGGTCAGCGGTGTACACGCCTTCGACGTCGGTGTAGATCTCGCAGGCCTCGGCTCCGAGCGCAGCGGCCAGTGCGACCGCGGTCGTGTCCGAGCCGCCGCGGCCGAGCGTCGTGATGTCGAAGTCGGTGGAAACGCCCTGGAAGCCGGCGACGAGCACGATCCGGTCCTGGTCGAGCGCCTCGTGGATGCGGCGCGCGCGGACGTCCACGATCTTCGCGCGGCCGTGGACGGTGTCGGTGACGATCCCCGCCTGCGATCCGGTGAGCGAGATCGCCTCGGCGCCGAGGTCGTGGATCGCCATCGCGGCCAGGGCGCAGGAGATGCGCTCACCGACCGAGATCAGCATGTCGAGCTCGCGGGGCTTCGGTCGCGGCGAGACGTCGTAGGCTAGGCGCACGAGCGAGTCGGTCGAGTCGCCCATCGCCGAGAGCACGGCCACGACTCGGTCGCCCGCTGCTCGGGCGGCGACGATCCTGCGCGCCACATCCTTGATCTTGTCCGGGTCGCCTACAGAGGTGCCGCCGAACTTCATCACGAGCGTGCCGAGCCGCGGCTCTGCGCCCTCGAGAGCCGGAAGCGCCTCGAATTCGGTGGTGGTCGTCACGAGAGACAGTGTAGGAAAGCCGCCTTCCGGAGCTCGAGAATGTGACACCGCTGGAGGTTCACGTCGACTTGCGGGCGGAACCGGGCTTTGCCCGGCGGGAGCCTTTCTTCGACAAGACCGCAAGCATTACGGGGCAAAAGGCGGCTCCTGAAACGGTTTGTTCTGAGCAAGCGCTCGCAAGGAGGGGGACACGGGGGAACCAGGGGTTCCTCCGTGTTACCTACATTTCTCGACGGCCCGAAAGCGCCCTGCCGAGGGTGACCTCGTCGGCGTACTCGAGGTCCGAACCCACTGGGAGACCGCTCGCCAGCCGAGTCACTCGTACGAGGCCGCGCAGGCGGTCTGCGAGGTAGGCCGCCGTCGCCTCGCCGGTCATGTTCGGGTTGGTCGCGAGCACGACCTCCTGGACGCCGTTGCGCTCCACACGGCCGAGCAGCTCGTCGATGCGCAGATGCTCGGGCTCGACCCCGTCAAGCGGGGAGAGGGAGCCACCGAGCACGTGGTAGAGGCCGCGGAACTCGTGCGTGCGCTCGAGCGAGATCAGGTCGGCCGGCTGCTCGACCACGCAGACGATCGTGTGGTCGCGGCGCGCATCTCGGCAGATGTCGCAGGTCTCTTCCTCGGTCAGGTTCCCGCACTCTCGGCAGAAGCGCACGCGCTCCTTGACCTCGGCGATCGCGGCCGCGAGCGCCCCGGCCTCGTCCTTCGACACTCGCAGCAGGTGGAAGGCGAGCCGCTGTGCCGTTCGCTGGCCAACCCCGGGTAGGCGGGTCAGCTGGGAGACGAGGTTCTCGACAGCGGGACTGAACATGCCGCCATTGTGCCGGTCGCGTCGGTCTCAGTCGGGCGGCGCGGCGTTCTCAGCGAGGCGGTTCAGGGCGGCCTCGAGCAGGGAGGCGGCCACCTCAGGATGCGCGGTGACGAGCTCGCGGAAGCCCTCGCGGTCGAGCGCGAAACAGCGCAGCGGCGTCTTGGCTCGCACGCGGGCGGTGCGCGTCGCGTCGGCGCTCATGAGGGCGAGCTCGCCGAAGAACTCACCCGGCCCAAGCTCGACGTGCTCGCGCTTCGTCTCGACCACGACTGTGCCGTCGGCGATGAAGAACATCCCAGTGCCTTTGGTGCCCGGCTGGACCAGGAGCTGCCCTGCCGGGACGTCGACCTCCTTGGCCACCTCGGCGACCTGATCGAGCTCCTCGGCCTCCAGGTTGGCGAAGAGCGAGATCCGCCGCAGCGCCTCGACACGCTCGTCCGTCACTAGAGCCCCGGCAGTCCCATGCCTTGCAGGCCCCCGAGCGCCGGGCCCAGCTTCGACTCCATCAGGCTCTGCGCGGAGCGAAGGGCCTCGTTGACCGCAGCGACGACCATGTCAGCAAGCATCTCGGGGTCGTCGGGGTCGATCGCCTTCGGGTCGATCTTGATCTCTCGGATCTCGCCGCCGCCGGTGGCCGTGACGGTCACCATGCCTCCGCCTGCGGTTGCCTGCACGGTCTCGTTCTTGAGCTCCTCCTGAGCCTTCTGCATCTGGGCCTGCATCTGCTGTACCTGCTCGAGCATCTTGTTCATGTCCATGCTCATTCGTCTGCCACCTCGCGGGCGTCGAAGGTTCCTTTCATCAGCTCGATGATCTCTTCCTCGCTCGCGGGCTGCTCCTCCTCTGCCTCTGCCTCCGGCCCAGAGTCGCCACCGTTCTCGCCCACCTCGAAGGTGAGCGAGAGGCGGCGGCCCGTGATCTCGTAGAGCGCCTCTTCGAGCAAGGTTGCGTTCTTCGGCTCCTCGGCGAGCTGCCGGTGGAACGAGGCTGCTCGCGGGAACTCGACCGTGAGGGTGTCTCCGGCGAGGCCCTTCGGGTGCGCCTCGCGCAGCACCGACGCGGTGGGGATCGACTTCTCCTCGACCGCCGGGAGGATCGTCCGCTGCCAGGCTTCCTGGAGCTGTTCCAGCTCCAGCGAAGGCGGCGCGGCCCCGACGGCCTCGACGGTCTCAGCCACTGTGACTGTCTCTGTGACTGTCACCGGGACGGGGGCGGGATGACCACGACTCTCGAGCTGCTCGAGCCGGTAGGCCGTGGACTCGCGGGAGAGATCCGCCGCCGGTCGGGTCACCTTGACCAGGGCGAGCTCGAGCGGCAGGCGCGGGTCGCCGCCCTGGCGCATGTCTTCGACAGCGACCGCGAGCAGGTCGCAGAGCCGCAGCACCGTCGCCTCGCCGACCTGGTTCGCCTGCTCGCGCAGGCGTTCACGCGTCTCTTCGGTCACGGGCAGCGAGTCGGGCACCTCGCCCATGTGCTGGACGAGCAGTAAGTGGCGCAAATGCTCGAGAAGGTCGGTCACGAGCCGACCGAGATCCTGGCCCTGCTCCGAGAGCTCCTCGACGAACGTCAGCGCGCCGGCCGTGTCGCGATCCACCACGAGGTCGCACAGGCGGAACAGCGCCTCCTCCTCGACGGCGCCCAGGAGCTGCAGCACAGATTGCACCGTCACCTGCTTTTCGGTCGCCGCGGCCAGCTGGTCGAAGGTCGAAACTGCGTCGCGATAAGCTCCGCGAGCCGCGCGAGCGATCAGCGAGAGCGCGGCATCGGGCGCCTCGATCCCCTCGCCGTCCGCTACCCGCCGCAACACCTGCACCAGTTCCGGCAACCGCGGCCGGGAGAAGACGAAGGTCTGGCAGCGCGAGCGAACCGTCGGCAGCATCTTCCCGAGGTCGGTCGTGCAGAAGACGAAGACGAGGTGCGGCGGAGGCTCCTCGATCAGCTTCAGGAGCGCGTTGAAAGCAGCGTCCGTGAGCTGGTGCGCCTCGTCGAGGATGTAGACCTTGTGCCGCCCCTCGACGGGCTGCAGCACCACGCGCTCGCGGATCTCGCGGATGTCGTCGATTCCGCGCTGAGAGGCCGCGTCCATCTCGATCACGTCCATAGAGGTTCCGTCGGCGATCGCCCGGCAGGCGTGGCAGATCTTGTCGGGCGTCGCCGTCGGCCCGTGCTCGCAGTTGAGCGCCTTCGCCAGGATCCGGGCGAGTGAGGTCTTGCCCGTCCCACGCGGTCCCGCGAAGAGGTAGGCCTGCCGGATCTGCCCGTTTGCGATCGCATTCTTGAGCGTTCGCACAACCGCCTCCTGCCCCACGACCTCGTCGAAGTCCTGAGGGCGGTACTTCCGGTAGAGGGCGGCCACGCTGCGACTCTATCGAAGGAACATCGCGACAGACACCGCGGCCTCGGGCCGGGCACACCGCGCGCCTGAGAGGCATTACTTAGCGCTGCTTCCTTCCGGATCTGACGCGGTTCGCAAGCTCTCACCGCGCGGGGCCCGACCCGAGCCCGCGGCGTAGGGCGCCGATGCTAGCACCGGCCGAGACCTGTCCCGGCAAAGCCGGCACGCCCTTTCGGACGGCGTTGCGAGCGAACGCCTTCGTGCGTTTAGACTCAGACTCGTGGCGATCGCAGACGTCCTGACCTTCCGCGTCGTGACCGTCGGGCCGGACGATCCCGTCCGCCTCGCAATCGCACGCATGCTCGAGGAAAGCATCGGCTCCGTGGCCGTCTGCGAGGGCGAGCGCCTCGTTGGGATCTTCACCGAGCGAGACGTGCTGCGTCTGGCGGGGGAGGGCTCCGACTTCGCCGAGATCCGTATCGGCGACGTCATGACCCGCAACCCGGTGACGCTCAGGCCCGACGACGACGTGCTCGAGGCCGCCCGCCTGATGGGCGAGCGCAAGATCCGCCACGTGCCCGTGCTCGAAGGCGAGAACCTGCTGGGGATCGTAGGCATACGTGAAGTGATGCGGACGCTGGTCGAGCGGCTCTGGCGGACGAAGGACCCCGAGGCGCACGAGCGTGCGCGCGAGCTCCTCGGCCGCAACAGCCCGACGTTATTCCGAGACTCGTAAGGGCGGGTAGCTCTGGGTATCAGCGGCCGGAGGCTGCAAGTTAGGCTCTCGCGCGGCGTCTTTTGGAGTAGGCCGGGTGGTGGCCCTCTCGAGGAGTAGGCGACTCTAGCTTGGCGGCTAGGCCACCCTTGGGAGAGAGAGAACCACCCGGCCTTTACCGATGAGCGGTTCTATCTCGATTCTTGGAATTGTTCAAGTGGCGTTGAGGAAGACCAACGCTGGCGTTGAGGTCGCTGGGTCTGAGCCTTCGGCCTGAGTCGGCCATGATTGCCCCTGGCCTCAATCCCGCTATCAGGATCCATTTTTGAGGTTCTGGGAGAACAGGAAGCGCTAATCTAGGCCGTTCTGGGCGTGTAGCTCAGCGGGAGAGCGCCCGCTTCACACGCGGGAGGTCCCTGGTTCGATCCCAGGCACGCCCATCGAGAATCCGCTGGAAACGGCTGTTTCTTAGTACGCCTCGCTTGCAGGCACTGCGCGTTGTTCGCGTTCGCGCCGACGACACGGATCAGCCGCCCGTGCTGGTCGTGGAGGACGTGGTCTGAGGTTTGCTCTTTCGCGTTTCGAGACAGATGCTCGATCATGGAATTCAGGGTCGTGGACATGGGATTGCCTACGGGTGGCGTTGGCAGATCGTGGAAGACGGACAGGAGGGGGAGCCGCGCATCCTTGCCGCGTCAGCGGATCACGAGGCCGACTGCCGAGACGAGCTCGACCGGCTCATCGATGCCTGCCGTAAGGATCGGCGGCCAAATCCTGTCTTCGTCACCCTTCTGGTGTAGCGGCGCAGTCGACGAACGTATTTCTTGACGCTAGGATAGGGGGTAGCCGAGGCTGAGCCGGACTGCCCCATGGGCGATTCCCCGGTGCACAGACCTTCTC
>DATHAF010000027.1:0-144771 GCA_035296785.1 Gaiellaceae bacterium | reverse complement strand
GACGAACCGCTTGACGAAGTCGAGCGCGGTCTGCGCGACCTCCTGCCAGCCGTGGTCGATGGTCAGCGAGTGGCCGCGGTTGGGCATCTTCTTGATCTCGGTGACGCTCGGGTTGCGCTTCTGCCGCTTGTAAGAGGCGTTGGCGATCGCCCAGGGAACCGTGTGGTCTGCCTCCCCGTCGAGGATCAGCAGCGGGCCCCGATCGGGGTTCTTCACGTCGACCTTCGACTCGGTCCACGGGTTGAGGTTGGCGTTGCCCATCTGGGCCAGGGCAATCCCCGACCCCGCGACGTGGTAGGTGTCGTACAGGCGCTTCGCCTCGTCCTCATCGAGTGCGTTCGTCCAGCCGTATTTGAACTGGTCGAAGGTAAGCGTGATGGCGCGGCCTCGATACCGGGGGTTCAACAGGAAAGGCCCGCTCGCCCTGAGCGTGGAGAAGGGCAACGGTAGGACGCCGCGAAAGACGCCCGGGTCGATTGCAACCGTGGCTGCCGAGAGCCCACGGCCGGCGAGCATCTGGGCGAACAATCCGCCGGTCGAGTGCCCCATCACGGCGGGCTTCTTCTCGAGCTTGCCGATCACGTCGGCCGTGTGGTCGGCAACCTGCTTCAGCGTCTTCTTGGCGAGGACGTCCGGGTTCGCCCGCGCCTCTTCAACCGTTTCGGGATCGTCTGGCCAGTCCGGTGTCAGCGGCGCGTACCCGGCCTGCTTGAAGAAGTCCGCCCAGTTGGCCCAGCTGCTCGGCAGCAGCCAGAGGCCGTGGATGAAGACGACGGGAGTGGTGCCGGAGGCGTTTGCCGCCTCGATCTCCCTGCTTTCCCGCTCCGAAATGGACGCCATGCCGAACTCCTCTCGGTCGCAGTGGAAGGTCATCCGACCCTAGCGAACCGACGACGGCCTCATCCACTAGCCGCGCGGCGATCATGGGGCCGGTGGTCGCCCGCGGATGAAGCGTTTCAGCCGAAAACCGTCGGCGCGGGGCTGCCAGAGAAGAAGATCGGTGGCTCGTCGAGGCGATCTTTGAGCCTCAGAGCACGACGGAAGCTACCGGCGCCCGGGCAGCACTTCGATCTCCCGCCGGGCTATCGGGGCCGACCCGTCGTGTGCGCCACGCGGTGGGTGCTCAGAATGCGTTCGCGGCCGACTTCCACTCCCGGAGGCGCCGCGCGATGAGCTCGGCCCGCTCCTCCTCGCGCCCACCGTCCAGCACCTGGAGGTCTGAGGGATCGGCTCGAAGGTAGACACCGGCGGTTCGGGCATTCAGCCCGGGGTCGCGGTCAGACCGCGTCGTCCAGTAGCCGCTGGCTCGGTCGGCGGTCTCCAGCCTGATCTCGCCGGTGCCCTCGAGCTGCGGGGCATCCGGGTGCCGAGGTCGCTCGCCTTTCCAGAAGTAGAAAATACCGGCCGGATCTCTGCGCTCCTTCGCAGCCTCGCTCCAGTAGCGGGCCGATAGGGTGCCGTCCTCCTGCCAGGCCCGGCCGGTCACGTTCAGGCCGCCGTCGCGCTCCCGCGAGATGTTCAGGAGGCTCACCGCCGACGGTTCTTCCTCGCTCCGCATGGTGAGCGAGAGCTGCCACCACAGCCCCTCAACCAGGCCGCGGTGACCCTCGGTCTCGATCGCCTTGCGAAGCTTCTGGTTGATCGCGCGAACCTCCGCCGGCCTGGTGGCCGGGTCGTAGCGGACGGAGGTCAGCCCGAGCAAGTCACTCGGTAGCTTCGAGTCCTTCGCGTGGAGGATGAAGGTGCGCCGGATGCCGAGCGCGCCCCCGAACAGCCCGGCCTCGAACACGACGTTGTCGCGCGGCGACGCCTGCCCGGACTGGGCCGCATCCGTCGTGGTCCAGTCGTCCTGGGCGAACACGAACGCAGCGAAATCGACCTCGTGGGAGAGCTCGACGAGCCGGTCGAGGGTCGACCGACCCGGGTTGAACGTGGCCGTCCAGGGCTCGACGTCGGCGACGTCCTCGAGCCCGCGTGTGATCGCCTGCAGCAGTTTGGCCTGCTTGCCCGACGACCCGAGGAAGATGCGCGGCTTGTTCACCCGCGATTCATGATGACGGACCTGGCGCACACGCTACGCCGTGGGCGGCGCGCCGCATCCTGAGAGCCGCCCTCAACAACCCCGACACCCTCCCAAGAAAAGGCCCCGTTTCCGCGGCCTTTTCAGCAGGTAGCGGGAGCAGGATTTGAACCTGCGACCTCCGGGTTATGAGCGCCTCTGAGGTTAGCCCGTCGCGCAGGTTCGCGACGTATGCACGCAGCAGCGAGCCGACGTCGATCTGTGGCAAACACGCCGGTCGCGGTTACAGGCGATTCTCGTTGCCTTCGAGGCTGAGGCGAACGCTACTTTGCGATTACGAACCGTTTCCGGTTGTCGACCCGAAGGATGCTGACGGGAACGTTCGTCCGGTAACCGGTCTTCCGGTTGATCGTGATCGTACCGGTGGCACCACGGTAGCCCTTCGTCCGCCGGAGCCTGTGCTCGACGGCCGCAAAGCCGTAGCTTTTCGCCCGGTTGATGGCCGCGAAAAGGATCGACGCCGAGTCGTAGGTGAACGAGCCCCAGACGCCGGGCTTCCTGCCGAACTTCGCGCGGTACTCGCGCACGTACGTCCTCGCGGACGGCATCTCGGTGGCGCCGGGGACGCCGCTGAAGACGCACCGCTGCGCCTCGGCGAGCGTCGTCTTGGCGACGAAGCCGTTGTCGACGTTTGCGAGCCCCATCAGGCATCGAGGGCTGCTTCCGGACGCGGTGAGCGCCTTGGCGATCTGGATTCCTGCCGGAAAGTACGTGCTGACGTAGACGAGATCCGGCCTCGACTTGAGCGCGTCCGCAACCCGGTCGGCGTAGTAACTGCCCGTCGCCCCAGGATCGGTCGCCTCCAGAACCGAGGTCCAGGTCACGGACGCGCTGTGCCGCTCGAGCGCCGCCCGCAGCCGCTCCGCCATGCCCTTGGTGAAGGCGCCATTGGCAGTGTCGTCGACGAGCATGGCGACGCGCCTGGCCCCTACCTGCTTCGCGTACCGCTCCTCGACCGGAGCGATCTGGGTGTTCATCGGCTGCACGGTCGCGCCCGCGCCCGCCGTCTCGTCCCTCGAGGTCATCCACAACGGCAGGACGTGGTTCCGTCGGTAGAGCGGAAGGTTCGCGATACCGACCGACGAGTTGTAGGGGCCGATCACGAAGCGGATCCCCTTCGCGATCACACGGCGCGCGACCGCCTTCGCCTTCGCAGCGTCGGCCTTGTCGTCGGCCGCGAAGACCGCCACCTTGCGGCCGTCCCAGAGCCCTCCGCGCGCGTTCAGCTGTTTCACAGCCAGGCGTACGCCACGGAGCTGGTCGACGCCGTTCGCCGACTGCGCCCCGCTTTGCGGCCCCTCGACTGCGATCACGAGCGGCGAAGAGGACCCGGAGTCAGCCGCAGCCATCGTGAGCGAAAGGCCGCTCGCGAGCGCGAAGATGCCGCTCGCCACGAGCAGCGCGGGTCGCCGATGCGCCATCACTTCCTCATGCCTTCGGAGTGAGGCTAACCCGGCGCTCCGCCGACATGCAACCCGCGGTCGCCGGCAGAAGGACAGTCGAGCCGACCGGACTCGAACCCGGGCCCTCGCGCGCCCTCCTGCCTCCCCGAGCGTGGCAAATCTCGACGAGGGCGGCGGCGACTGGGGCACGCACCCGGTCACGCCGTCGCGCACGTAACACCGGCAGCACGGTGGGAGCATCCTCGCCGGGCGGCCGGTGCTGCCTCCATCGAGAAGCGCCAGTTATGGCAGCCGTATGGGTTGCCTGATGAGCGAAAGGCGCCGTTTCCGGCGCCTTTCGCAGTAGCGGGGGCAGGATTTGAACCTGCGACCTCCGGGTTATGAGCCCGGCGAGCTACCTGACTGCTCCACCCCGCGTCGCTGGCAGCCAGTTTACCAACCCTTTTCGCAGGCGTCAGTGCGAAAGCTTGAGTAGATCGACGCAGCCCTCGAGGACGCCGCTGGAGTCTGCTACCTGCGCGAGAACCCCGTGAAGCTGTTTCCGCTGCTTGGCATCGAGTCCCACGAAGAGCCTGTCCTCCACCCTGCTCGCGGCCTGCTTGGCGGCAGCTAGCGATGTCCGGCCCTCCTTCGAGAGCTCGACGATGTGTCGCCTGCGGTCGTCAGGGTCGCGGCGGCGGAGGATCAAGCCGTCCTCCTCGAGGTCGTTGAGGAGGCCGACCAGCTTGCTCGGGTCGACCCCGATTGAATCGATCAACGCCTGCTGGCTCGTCGGATGGGCGTCCACCTCGAACAACACACCCATGTGCTTCGGCGTCAGCCCTGTGGGCTTGAGCTCCTCGGTGAACCAGCGCTCTGCGGCACGGCCGATCTTCACGAGCAGCATTCCCGCGCTCGGTGGGTAGCGCAGCACGAGCTTGCGTGCTTCGTTATCGGTGAGCTCGGTCGTTGCCATGTCTAAACCCTAGCAAATAATAAATATTTGACAAGCGGAGATCGTCTGCGGTAGAAAACGAATTGCACACAGCAAGCATTTCCGAAGGAGAGTGATTTCCATGTTGCTACGAAGTCAAACCGCCCCCGACCGGCGCTGGATCGCTCTCGCCGTGCTCGTGGCCGCCCAGTTCATGGTCGTGCTGGACGTTGCGATCGTGAACGTCGCGCTGCCCTCGATCAAGACCGACCTGCATTTCACGCAGGAAAGCCTGCAGTGGGTGGTCACCGCCTACGCGCTGATGTTCGGCGGCGTCCTGTTGCTCGGCGGCCGGATGGCCGACCTGCTCGGCCGTCGCAGGCTGTTCATCGCGGGGGTGATCCTCTTCACCGTCAGCTCACTGCTCGCCGGGTTCGCCTGGTCCGAGGGCTCCCTGATCGCCTTCCGCGCCACTCAAGGGCTCGGCGGGGCGCTGCTCGCTCCTGCGGCCCTGTCGATCCTGACCACCATGTTCGCCGAGGGGCGCGAGCGCAACATCGCGCTCGGCGTCTGGGGCGCGGTCTCGGGCAGCGGAGCGGCTGCCGGCGTGCTGCTCGGCGGCCTGCTCACGAGCTCGCTCGACTGGTCCTGGATCTTCTTCATCAACGTTCCCGTCGGTCTCGCCGTGGTTGCGCTCGGTCCGTTCCTCCTGCGCGAGAGCCGCGCTGACCTCGACCACCGGCACTTCGACGTCGCAGGCGCCGTAACCGTCACGGGCGGCTTGATGTTCCTCGTCTACGCGATGACGCGCGCGACCGAGATCGGCTGGAGCACGACCGAGACGATCGGGCTCCTCGCGGGCTCGACGGCCCTGATCGCCGCCTTCATCGTGATCGAGCTGCGCTCGAAGGCGCCGCTCCTGCCGATGCGGATCTTCCGGCTGCGCACGCTCACCGGCGCAAACGTAACCGCCTTCCTCCTGGGCACCTCCGTTTTCTCGCAGTTCTTCCTCGGAACCCTGTACATGCAGCAGGTCTTGCACTTCTCGGCGATCGAGACGGGCGTTGCCTACCTACCCCTGACGTTGACGATCATCGTCCTCGCGAGCCTCTCTCAGAATCTCGTGACGCGCGTCGGCGTCCGCCGCGTTCTGCCCGTCGGGCTCGCGTTGGCCACCGCTGGGCTCCTCCTACTCACCCAGCTCCCGGCCGACGGCCATTACTTCTTCGACCTCTTCCCCGCCTTCCTGGTGAGCGCGGTCGGTCTCGCCTTCACGTTCATCCCCATGACAATCGCGGCGCTGATGGGCGTCGAGCATGCCGACGCCGGCGTTGCCTCGGGCCTGCTGAACACGAGCCAGCAGATCGGCGGGGCGATCGGGCTCGCCGCGGTGTCGACGATCGCCACAACCTTCACCACTCGCTACGTGGACGCCCACCCGGGATCGTCTCCCCTTGGAGCCGCGGCTCTGACCCACGGATTCGACATCGCCTTCTACGTCCTGACCGGCCTGGCTGCGCTCGCCGCCGTGCTCGGCGCGGTGTTGATCGAGTCACACGCGTCGGCTCCTGTGGTGGAAGCCGACTTCGAAGCAGTTCCGATCGAGGAGGCCGCCTGATGGCATTGCACGAGATCGACCCGCTGCTGGAGAGGATCCGATCGCTCGTCGCGGAGACCCAGCAACTCGAGGGCGACGGTGCAGACGAGAGGGAGCTTGAGGTGCGGCGACACGAGCTCGCCCAGCTGAAGTCCGTCCTCGCGAACGTCGTCAGCCACGACCCGACGCACGACTACAGCGCCGCCGCCTGACCTAGCTCTCTACGCCGCCATCATGGTCTCGCCGAGACTATGATGGCCGCATGCGGCGCCTCACATTCGGTCTGCTCATCGTGACCGTGACGCTCGTCGCCTTCGCGGCCGGCTCCGTGACCGCCGGCAGGGCCTGGGACGGCTGTACCGCGCGTTCCGGCGACCTTCGGTTTCGTGCCGCCGACGGAACGCGGCTCGTCGGCCACCGCTTCGGCCGCGGGCGAACGGCAATCGTGCTCGCTCACCAGACGAACGGGAATCTCTGTCAATGGCGCAGCTACAGCAAACGGCTCGCCGGGCTCGGCTACCTCGCCTTCCCCTTCGACCTCCGCAACTACGGCCAGTCGCAGACGCGCCGCTACCGGTCCGGAGAAGGCCCCGGGGTCGATGTTGCCGCGGCGGTCAACCTCGTTCGCCGGCTGGGAGCGAAGAAGGTCTTCCTGGTCGGCGCATCGCTCGGTGGATCCGCCGTGCTCGCTGGCGGTGCCACCGTGCGGCCTCAGGTCGACGGCGTGGTCAGCGTCTCGGGTGCCGCCGACCTCGCGAAGGCCATCGAGTCCGTGCCGCGGCTGCACGCGCCGGTGTTGTTCCTGGCGGGGAAATACGACGTCGAGTTCGCCCGCGAGGCGCAGCGTCTCTACGACTCGACCGCCTCGGACGAGAAGACCCTCAAAATCCTCCTCCGGGGTGAGCACGGTACACAGCTCGTGGGCACGAGCCTCGCCGCGCGGCGGCTCATCGAGGGCTTCGTCGCCGGCCACTGAGACGCTCGGGACTCCAGCCCTCGGCCGCGCTTTCGAGCATTGCATCCGCCTGCTTCGCCCACTCGAGCGTGGCCCGGGCGCGCAAGATCCCGTGACGCAATGCAACGCGTGAGTGCACCGGCTCGTCACGGCTCGAGAGCGTGCGCTCCATCTCCTCAAACGCGGCGAGATGCCGCTCAACCTGGCTTCGGTAGAGGGCAAGCTGCTCCTGAGCGGCTTGCGGGGACGCGGTCCACGCGAAGAAAAGCTTCATCACGAAGATCCCGGGCGATGCTTCCTCGACGTTCTCGACCCAGAGGCGTAGCGCGGCCATCCCGGCCGGGGTAATCCGGTAGATGGCTTTGTCGGGCCGGCCGTGCTGCTCGACCTCGCGACCCTCCGCGTAGCCCGCCGCCACCAACCTCGGCAGCACCTTGTAGATCTGGCTCCGGGAGGGCGCCCACATGTAGCCGATGCTGCGCGCCGCAGCGCGGGCGAGGTCGTACCCCGAGCTCTCGCCGAAGGCGAGCAGGCCGAGGACGCCGTACTCGGTGGTGGTCAGTCGGTCGCCACTAGTCTCCATGAGAATATGCACAGCCGAGCCTACCTCGCCGCGGGAGCGAGCGCACCACCGACGGCTAGCATCGAACGACGATGCGTGTGGCCGTTGTCGATCTCGGCACCAACTCGACCCGCTTGCTGGTGGCGGACGTGGACGACGGGCGGACCGAGGAGGTGGCACGCCGCACGGCGATAACCAGGCTGGGCGAGGGCGTCGACGAGCGGCGCAAGCTCCTGCCGCTCCCGATCGCGCGCGTGCGCAACGTGCTCGCCGACTACCGCCGCGAGGTCGAGGAGCTGGGTGCCGAACGGACGCTCGCCATCGGCACCAGCGCGATCCGCGATGCGGAGAACGGCCAGGCCTTTCTCGGCGAGATCGAGTGGAGCTACGGCTTCACGACCCGTCTGCTCTCCGGCGAGGATGAAGGCGAGCTCACACGCCGCGGCGTCGCCGGCGGGCGCGAGCTCGAACCAGGCACGCTCGTGCTAGACGTCGGCGGCGGCTCGACCGAGCTGACAATCGACCGCTCCCGCGTGAGCCTCGATCTGGGCTGCGTCCGTGTGACCGAACGCTTCCTCCACTCCGATCCGCCCACGCGGGAGGAGGTCGAGGCTGCCTCGAGCGCCGTCCGTGACGCCCTCCCAGACTTCGAGCCGACACAGGTGGTCGGCGTCGCCGGAACGGTCACGACGCTCGCCTCGCTCGAGCTCGGCGAGTACGACCCCGAGCGGGTTCACGGCCACCGGATCTCTCGCGAGGCCGTCGAGGCCCAACTCGAGCGCCTCGCGTCACTCCCACTCGCGCAGCGTCGGGAGCTCCCGGGCCTCGAGCCCGAGCGAGCGCCGGTGATCGTCGCCGGGGCGATCATCGTCCGCGAGGTCCTGGACCGCTACGGGCTCGGGACGCTCGAGGCCAGCGAGCGTGACATCCTCCACGGCGCAGCGCTCGAGGCCGCCGCGCTGCCGCCGGCGGAAGAGGGGGACGCCCCGCCCGGCGCCTACACCTGCTGCTGAAGGGAGCGAGCATGGCCGCCACCAAGGAAGACGCGCAGCTCGTCGTGCAGATCGCGCAGCTCGGATCGCAGATGGCCGATCCGAAGGCGCGCGGGTTCATCTGGGGCGACAGCTTCGTCGCAGATGCAAAGGGATTCTTCGAGAAGTACCCGCCAGGAACCCGGGAGTGGGACTACGTGGGCGGAGTCGCCGCGTGGTACGAGACGATCGGAACGCTCTGGAAGCACGGCTTGATCGACGAGGAGTTGCTGTTCGACTGGCTCTACGCAGCAGGCGTGTGGGAGCGCCTCGGACCGATCCTCGTGGCCATGCGCGAAGCTTCGCCTGCGCTCTGGACGAACTTCGAGGCCATGGCCGAGGCTCAGGTCAAGAGGCTAAAGCCCGCTTAAAGCTCCAGGACGTCGAGCTGGTGCGGCGGCTCGTCCTCGGCGAGGCGCCGCTGCAGGACGCTGCGCGAAAGCACGCCGACCAGGCGCCCTTCCTCGAGCACGGGCACGCGCTCGGCGTCGTGCTCCTCGAGCAGGCGGAACGCCTCGTCGAGCCGCACGTCCGGGTCGATCGTCCAATGCGCCGGCTCGGCGATCTGCCCGATCGCCGTCTCGCCGGGATTCCGGCCGGCCGCGACAACCTCTCGCACCAGCGTCTTGCGGGTGACAACGCCGACGAAGCGTCCGTCCTCGGAGACGTAGACCGCGCGCACCTCGGGCGAGACGAGGTGCTGCCCCGCCTCCTGGGCCGACGCCCTTGCCTCGAGGGTCTGCGGGTCGGGAATCATCGCGTCGCGGACTCTGTCGCTCACGGGTAGATCCCCCGCGCGGTGAGCGCGCCCGCCACCTCGCGAATTCCGGCGACGAGCGCCGCGCTCCTCAGTGAGAGCTCGCGCTCCTCGGCCAGCTTCCAGACGCGCTCGAAGGCATCGCCGAGCTGCTCCGCCAGCTTCGCCCGAATCTCCCTGCGGTCCCAGAAGAGCCGACCGAGGTCCTGCACCCACTCGAAGTAGGACACGGTGACGCCGCCCGCATTGGTCAGCACGTCGGGCAGGATCAGGGTCCCGCGTTCGGCAAGGATCGCGTCGGCCTCGAGCGAGGTCGGCCCGTTCGCGCCCTCGGCGATCATTCTTGCCTGGATCCGGTGCGCGTTCTCGCCGGTCACCTGGTCCTCCCGCGCGGCCAGGACGAGGATGTTGCAGGGAAGCTCGAGCAGCTCCTCGTTCGTGATCCGGTCACCCTCGATCCAGTCCGCGAGCGAGCCGTGGACCTCCGCAAAGCGCCGCAACGCCTCGATGTCCAGCCCACCCGGGTCATAGACGCCGCCCGAGACGTCGGAGACGGCCGTAACCGTCGCGCCCTTGGCGTCGAGCTCGGCGGCGGCGATCCCCCCCACGTTGCCGAAGCCCTGGACGACGCAGCGCTGCTCGGCCAGGTCCGAGCCGAGCTTCGCGCACGCGCGCTCGATCACCATCACCACCCCCGCGCCCGTCGCCTCGTGCCTGAAGAGCGAGCCGCCGAGCGAGATCGGCTTGCCCGTGACGACCTCCGGCACGGCGTACCCGATCTCCATCGAGTAGGTGTCCATCATCCACGCCATCGTCTGCTCGTTCGTGGCCATGTCGGGGGCCGGGATGTCCTTCTGCGGGCCGATGATCGGCAGCAGCTCTGAGGTGAAACGGCGCGTGATCTTCTGGAGCTCGTTCTGCGAGAGCTCACGCGGGCTGCAGCGCACACCGCCCTTCGCGCCTCCGTAGGGCAGCCGCAGGAGCGCGCACTTCCAGGTCATCCACATCGCAAGCGCGGCGCACTCGCCGAGCGAGACCTCCGAGTCGTAGCGGATGCCCCCCTTCGTCGGGCCCAGCACGGTCGAGTGCTGGACGCGATAGCCGGGGAAAACCGTCCAGCGGCCCGAGTCCAGTTGCACCGGGACGCTGACGACGAGCGAGCGCTCCGGGTAGCGGAGCCGCTCCGCCACGAACTCCTGGACGTCTGCGTGGGGAAGGGCCTGCTCGTACTGCGCGAGCGCGGTTCGGTAGAGCGCGGTCTCCCATTCCAGTTGCCCGTGCTCGGGCGAAACCTCCTGCACCTCGGCCACGATCGGAGTGTAGGGGTCAGTCGGGAACTGCTGCCGCGGCGCCAGATGCCGGGGGAGGGAGTCGAACTTCGGGGGAGCCGTATCGCCGGCGCGGGGAGATCCTTGACGAGCTGCACCTCGGTGGCCGCACTGGCGAGTGCCGGAGGCCTCCGAAGACGGCGACGCGCGCTCTGGGCCGCGGTCTGCGAGCACGAGCTGGAGGGCGTTGTCGCGAAGCGCCTGCACGAGCCTTACCTCAGCGGCGAGCGGGCGTGGCCACCATCTAGGGCCCGCTGCGCGTCGAACTAGCTGATGTGTGCTCGCGTCTCGACCCGGATGTGCGAGTCACGATCACGACGCCGGGCGCCGGACGAAGGCCCGGTGTGGTCAGCGAATGTCCACGTAGATCACTTCGGTCGCGTTGTTTCCGTAGCCCAGCCGGTTCCACGGCGGGACCTCAGGCTGCACGTTCCCGGCGGCATCGGTCGCGCGCGCGCGCAGGCTGTGCCGTCCGACAACCGTTGCCCTCCAATCGAAGGACCAGTCCTGCCACTGATATGGCCCCTTCGGGCGATCGAGCTCAGCGGACTGCCACTCGCCTTCACCGGTCAGGCCGACGTCGACGGCCGTGATCGGTCCGGTACCCGACCACGCCTTGCCGCGCACGGTGTAGGTCCCAGCGGGGAGCGTCGTGCCGGGAGCGGGATCGGTGATGCGCGCGCGGACGCGCATCAAGTCGACGGGCTCCGGGGCTCCATCCGACCACTCGTACATGTAGTGGCCCGTTTGGAACTCGCCGGCGTAGGGCTCGGTTAGGACCTCGATCCGCTTCAGCCACTTCACGGAGGCGACGGCGTACCAGTGCGGCACGATGAGGCGAAAGGGCCGTCCATGGTCCGGGCCCAGGGGCTCGCCGTTCATCTCGTAGGCAATCAGGATCTCCGAGGCCGGGTCAGTAGCGAGGCCGATCGGCAATGAGCGCACGAAGGTGAGGTCCTCGCGGTTGGTCTCGGTCAGGACCGGCAGCAAGTGGTAGGCGCCGTGGTCGGCGCCGTCGAAGCGAACCTCGACGCCCTCGGCCGACGGTCGCGCCCGCTCGAGCACATCGCTCAAGGAAGCGCCCTTCCAGCGCGCTGTCGAAACGGCGTAGTCGCCCCACGGTTCGCCTACCGGCAACGGCTTCATCGCCAGACGACCGTTCCCCGCACACTCGAGGGTGACGGCCCGCTCGATCGCCGGCATGGCGCGCAGATCGTCAAGCGTGAGCGTCATCGGGCTGATCACCGCTCCGCCGACCTCGAGGGTGCCATCGTGCTCGGGCACCGCAAAGTTGCTTCGCACGTAGTGCAGCTCCGTCGGCGTGATCTCTTCTGAGAGCGCCTCCGGCGGGGCCTCGGCGTTGTAGGGCGCCGGGTTGATCATGATGAGCGCGGCACGCGCCTGTTCGAGCTCGTCTGCCTCTGCCATCGTCTCGCCTCCTCAGTAGTCGGAGTCGTGGAAGGTCGGGTCCCGGTCCTCGTTGAAGGCGCCGATCCCCTCGATCCGGTCGGGATGGACAGCCGAGCGCCAGTGGGCCTCCATCATGATCGCGATCGCCTGCTCGACCGGCTGCCCTTGGCCCATACGAACGGCGCCCTTGACCGCTTGCACGGCGGTCGGGGAGTTACCGGCGATCTTCTCCGCGATCCCCCGAGCCGCAGCCATCAGCTCGCTCTGTGGATGGATCTCGTTCACCATCCCTAGCCGATGTGCCTCCTGCGCGGTGATCGGGTCGCCGGTCATCAGCATCTGGAGCGCCTTCCCCGGTGGCAGGACCCTGGGCAGGAAGACCGGCGACCCTCCGCCGGCAGAGAGCCCGATCATGGCCTCGGGCTGGCCGAAAGTGGCGTTCTCGGAGGCGATGATGAAGTCGGTGCTCTGGGCGATCTCGGAACCGCCGCCGTAGGCGACCCCGTTGACGGCGGCGAATATCGGCTTGCGCAGTTGTCGCAGCGTGTAGAGGGTTCGATCGAAGTCCTGGCGCTGGCGCAGCCAATCCTCCTTGGTCATGTTCTTGCGCTGGCGCAGGTCGCTGCCGACCGAGAAGGCGCGGTCGCCCGCGCCGGTGATGACGGCGGCGCGGATCGTCGGCCGGACCGCGATCGTCTCGAGGATCTCGGTCAGGCGCGCGCCCATCTCGGTCGTGATGGCGTTGTCCGCCTGCGGCCGGTTCAGGGTTATGAGCACCACGCGCCCGTCGATCGCGTACTCGACCAGCACCGGCTGCTCGGGTTCCGCGAGATCCGACGGCGGCGGGCCAAAGTCGAGCGCCTTCCAGCGGTCGGTGCTTGTGGGGGTGCTGGCCATGTCGTCCTCCTTCGATCGCTCAGGTGTCGAGCTCCGCCAACCAGCGAAGGGCCTGCAGCCCCGGCGCAAAGCAGTACTCGCCGCCGCGGGTGACCACGAACGGCGGCAGAGACTGGAGCCGTCGCCGGATGGGCCGTTGCGGGATCGTGAACCTCCCGGTCCCGTCGTTCGTCCCGACGAGCGGGTCCTTCTCGGCCGGAGCCCCGATGAAGATGCCGTCGTTCAGCCACTGGGTCTTGACGAACTCGAACTGGCGCTTCGGGTGCGCGCCCGCGAACACGAAGATGATGCCGCGGTCGGCACCGTCGTCCTGGAGCACGCCTTCGGGCAGCATCGGGCCATAGCTCGTGCCGCGGCGGATCATCCGGTGGAGGCGGACGTCGACGCTGCCCTCGTCGTCGAGTGCATCGCGCGGGTTCGCGCGGCGCGCGTGGGCGCCCACCGGGCACTTGAAGCCGCGCAGATCGTCCTTGAAGCCGAAGGCGTTGTTGCGCTTCGGATCGGCGCCGAGGTCGGGGTCGTCCTCGTCAGGCGTGAGCGCGAGCGGCGCTCCGCTTTGCCAGCGCCCGATCATCTTGGCGCCGAGCAGCGCTTCCTCTTCACGGCTGGCGGCCTTCTCGCGAAGGTACCGCCGGTACGCGGCCACGCGCGTGTGCAGCTTGCGGAAGACGACGTAGGTGCCGTTCCGACCGAGCACCTCCGGAGTCGGCATCGGCGGCAGGCTGCCAGTCTCGTCCGGGTAGCCGAGCAGGATCTCGCCGGCCTTGAGCGGTGGCTCACCCGGGTTCGAGCCTTGAATGCCGCTTCCCTCGACCGCTGGCTGGCCGATCCCGTCCTTGAATCCGAACGAGGTCCGTCCGGTCGGGAGCTGGTAGCAGTCCTGGCGCCAAATCAGCTCCACGCCGGAGAGCCCTTCCTGCGTTCGCATCGCGCGCTCGAGAATCGCGTCCAGCCGAGCCGCGTCCGGCGACAGCGCGGCCAGCGCGACGTGGACGTCCGGCGTGCCAAGCGGCTCCTCCCAGTTCTCCGCGCCGCTCTCACCGACGTCACCGAGCTCGGCGGCGCGCGCTGCCATCCCCTCTTTGAACTCCGGCGCGAAGCTGTCCAAGGACTCCTGCGGCACGCCGAGCGCCTTCAGGCCTTGATAGGTGAAGGCAGCGGTGACCCATGCGTCGCCCGCGGGCTCGGACGAGATCCGGCCGAAGTCGACCACGTCGGGCAGCCGCCGCACGAGCTCCCGGCCCGCGTTGCGGTCGTCGATCCGGAAGAGAAGGTAGCTGCCGACATACGGAGCCGGCCGCTCGTGCAGCGCTCCGCTCTGGATGTCGTCGAGCTCGAGGGTGATCTCGTCTCCGGCGGTCTGCGTGTCCATGCTAGTGGTGCTCGGGGAGCTCGGGAGGGTCCGGGTTAGGAGCCGACAGATAGGGAAAGCCATGCGACGCTGGCCGCGACGACTGGTCGACGCCGTCGCGAACGACCGGACCGTTGCCTGCGTTCACGAGCAGCGTGAACAGCGTGTCCATGACGTCGTCGTTCGGGGCCCGCCCGCCGCAGGTCTCGTGTGCACGCCCTTCGCGGTGCGCGCGCTCGATCTCCAGGAAGGAGCCCTGTTCGACGTACGGCTTCGTGACGTCGACGACAAGGTAGTCCGCGAGGACGAGCTCGGTCAGCGGGTGCACGCCGTCGTTGTCGATCGGCCAGTCCATGTTCCCGTCGAGGGAGTCCCAGAAGGCGAGATTGGCGTTCAGCCGCGCCCGGTAGGCGCCGAGGTAGCCGTCGGCGAGGTGGAAGGCGTCCTCCATGTTGTAGAGGTCGCGGATCTCCAGGTCGCGGTTCACCGGGTCGAATTGCTTCGGCGCGAGCATCAAGTTCTTCACCTCGGGTCTGCCGACTCGCTCGATCCGGACGTTGAGCCTGCCTCGTGTCAAGGTCTCCGCGACCACCCCGACAAGCTCGATGCCAGGGAATACCCGTCCACAATCGACCTCGAGCACGAGGCTGAGGACGTTCTTGCCGTCCAGGTAGATCTTGCCGGAGTCGGTGAACGCGAGCTCGCCGGTCGCGATCGTCTTCAGCGCCGCCGGCGCGTCCATAATGAACGGGTCCCAGCGCTGCCCGGCGAAGACACGGACGCCATTTCCAGAGCCGCCGCGCTCGTCGGCGACGCCGAACGTGACCGTTTCACCCGCCGGAGTCGTGCACGTCCCCTGTTGTGCGGCGTCGCCATCGGGCTCAGCGAAGACGCACTCGAACCCGAACTCGTCCTCGGTCGCGGCGAACGGCGCGCGCCCGTCGGATGCGGCCCGCGTCAGAGGTCGGATCCGGAAGCGGTAGACAAGCCCGTCCGAGAACCAGTCGGAGGGCTGGGCGAAGGGCAGCGTGTTCATCACAAAGACGAGCCAGCCCGGGCACTCCGGGCTCGGAAACGCGTAGACGTCGGTGATGTCTGCGATTGGCTCGGCCAGCGCCCGCGGCCCCGAAATGTGATCGGACATCGTCCCCGGCCGCCGGCGTTAGTCGGCAGCCTCGTCGAGCAGTGGTTTGAGCGCGGGATGCTGCAGCGCCGCCCCGGCTTCCGGATCGTCCAGCACTTGCTGAAACGCCTTGCTGACGCGTCCGGCCTTCCGAATCTCCTTCACGGTGCCGCCGTAATTTCGCGCGTACGCGGCCGCGGTCTGCTGCGCGCCGAGGACGAACGTCTGCACAGCCGCGACGTCCGGGAGGCCTTCGTACCCCTCGGCGTACTGGAAGATCGCGTCGAACAGCGCCAGCGTCGGGCCCGACGTGAAGAAGTCGTCCATGTAAGCGTCCCACGGGCCGTCGAAGCTCGTCGCGAAGAGGAGGCGTGTGTCGTCGTCGAAGAGCACGAACCTCGCCTCGTGGATCGTCGCGATCGCCATGTGATACTCGCCAGGGCGGTATCCAGGGTGGTTTTGCAGGTCTTGGAGAGCGGCGCGCAAATCGTCACCGCGGCCTGGCTTGACGTGGAAGAAGAGACTGAACTCGGTCGTCGGGCCGATGCTGACACCCGGACGAGACGTCTGCGATGCATCTGTTGCCATTGCGCTCCTCCTATCGATCCAACAGCAAGCGGGCCGTGGTCGCCGCAGTGTTCCGACGGCCAGCCCTGCGAGCATCGTCCGATCCGGATGAAGGAGGTCGAGAGATCGTGGAGCGGAGTATCAGCTCCGCGCTGAGCCAGTTCGCGAGCGACGTCGATACAGGCGCCGGCCTTAATGGCGATGTACGGGTCGGAGGGCTAAGGACGACCAGGCGAAGGGCAGGACCGGATTAGCGCTGGTTTGCAGCACTTAAGTGCCGGCCCGACACGTTTCCGTGTTCGCCCATCGGCCTCGGCAAGAAGTGCGTCCGATCTGAATTGACGCACTGCGGGAGTGGCGGACCCCCGCTGTCATCAGCGGCCTCCTCGCTCATCGCAAGTTCCGTTGCGGGGCGAAGTGCGTGCGAGCCGATTCTGTCATTCGTCTCCTCGTTCGGCCCGCGCCAAGACGGCGGGTGCTCTCTGCTCGACATCCGTCAACTGGTCCGCGGCTCCGGTTTGGCAGGAAGGAGGAGCGCCGCCGCAAGTCCGATGAGTCCGATCACGACGAGCGCCGCCAGAGCCCAGGCGTACGCGTCGTTCCCGGTGGCGACGACTGAGACGAGGATGGTGCCGGCGATCGCGGTGCCGAACGACGAGCCGAGGTTGGAGATGCTCCGCGAGAGCCCCGAGATCTCGCCTTGCAGCTCCTCGGGGAAGCTCGACTGCACGACGTTCACGGAGGGAGTCAGCATCGCGCCCACGCCGAGGCCGATCAGCAGCAGCCCCGGCACGAAGGCCCAGACGCTGTCCGAGGCACGGACGAGGCCGAGCAGGAGCACGAGCCCGGCCAGGGTGACGACGAAGCCGGCGACGATCAGCGTCTTCTGCGGGAACCGCTCGGCGAGGCGCTTGGCCGCGAGGGACGAGGCGAGGATGCCGAGCGTCGCCGCGGTGAAGACGACGCCCGTCTTGATCGCGCTGTAGCCGCGAACCTCCTGCAGGAAGACCGAGACGACAAACGAGGTCCCCAGGAGCAGCAGCCACTGGATGTTCTGGGTGACCAGCGCGAGGTTGCACGTTCGGTTCTTGAACAGCCCGGTCGAGAGCAGCGCCTCCTTCCCCATCCGCTCCCGGGAGCGGATGAAGAGGAAGAACGCCAGCAGGAAGGCCGCTCCGACCACAAGGAAGATCGCCAGGAGGGCGTTGTTGCTGCCGGCTTGAAGGATCCCGAAAACGATGCAGAACATGCCGACCGCCGACAGCACCGCCCCGATCGCGTCGAATGGGCGGGTCGGATCGGCCTCGAGCGGATCTTCGAGGCGGCGGCTGAACAGCACGATCACGGCAACTACGACGGCCTGGAAAACGAACGCGGCGCGCCAACTGATCCCCGAGGTGATCAAG
Source organism: Gaiellaceae bacterium (assembly GCA_035296785.1). Lineage (GTDB taxonomy): Bacteria > Actinomycetota > Thermoleophilia > Gaiellales > Gaiellaceae > AC-32. The sequence goes on along the minus strand of DATHAF010000027.1, from coordinate 127,391 downwards.
CCTCCGATCAGCGGCCCTGCCGCCGCACCGATGCCGCCAAGCCCGCTGATCACGCCGAAAGCCCACGCACGCGAGGTGAGGTCGGTGAACCACAACGTCGCGAGGATGTAGACCGGCGGAATCAGCAGCGCGGTGCCGACGCCCTCGAACACCGAGTTGCCGAGGATCAGCACCCCGAGGTTCGGCGAGATCGCGCTGATCAGAGCGCCGATGCCGTACAGCGTGAGGCCGAGGGTGAAACACCGCTTGCGACCCCAACGGTCGGTCAGCTTGCTGCACGGGATCATCAGGACGGCCATGATCAGCAGGAACAACGTGATCACGGTTTGCACGCCCTTGACGGTCGTGTCCAGGTCCTCGCTGATGTCGTTGATCATCACGTTCATGTTCGAGCCCGCAAAGCTGCAGATGAACTGGGCGAGCGCGAGAGGAAGGATCAACTTCCGCGCAGAAACGACCGGACGCTCCGGTGTCAGGAGCTGGCCCGACGCGATCGAATTCTCAGTCACGCGACATCACCATCGGAATGCTGGGTCCCTGGGCGGAATCGCCCAGGGATGCTCGTTCAGCTGCCGCGCCCCTCTCCGTGCGACTAGACGCCCGGTCAGGCCCGCGCCCGGCGCCGCAGCTCGGGCGCGACTTCGACCCGCCCCCGCGCGAAGGCGTCGACCCGCCCCCAGCGCCCAGGAATGTCGAGCAAGGCCAGGAGCCCGATGTTCTCGGCCAGTGCCGGATCGACGATGAGGTGGTCGCCCTGTGGCTCGAGGCCAAGCATCGTGCGGAGGAGGAGCAGTGGTGTTCCGGTCGACCAGGCCTGTGGGCTGCACGCCGTGGGGTACTGCACCGGGTACTTCGTGACGCCCCGCTCGTAACCGCCGAACGCCTCCGGCAGCCTTCCGTCGAAGAACTCGGCCGCGTCGAGGATGCCGGCGGCGATTACGGCGGCCTCGTCCTTGAAGCCGTAGCGGCGCAAGCCCCAGGCGATGAACGAGCAGTCGAAGGGCCAGACCGTGCCGACGTGGTACCCGATCGGGTTGTAGCGACCCTGGCCCTCTGCCAGTGTGCGCACGCCCCAGCCGGAGAAGAGCCTCGGTCCCATGAGGTGCCGGGCGACCCTCTTCGCTTTGGACTTGTCCACGATGCCGCTCCACAGCAGATGGCCGTTGTTCGAGGCCAGAGCGTCGATCTGCTTCCCCTCGTTGTCGAGGCCCAGCGCGAAATACTCGCCGTCCTCGACCCAGAAGTCACGATTGAAACGCCGCTTGAGGTCAGCCGCCTGCTGCTCCAGCTCGTCGGCAAACGCGGGATCCTTCCAGATGTCTCGTGCAAGGCGGGCGCCGCGCATCTTCGCGTCGTAGGCGTAGCCCTGGAGCTCGCAGGTCGCACGCGGGAAGCCCGGGATGCGGCCGTCGCGGTAGGAGATCGAATCCCAGGAGTCCTTCCAGCACTGGTTCTCGAGGCCGGTGTCCTCGTTGCGGCGCTGGTACGAGATGTACCCGTTGTCCATCAGGTCGGCGTAGTCGTCGATCCAGGCGAGCGCCGCCCTGGCCTCGCGTTCGAAGGCGCGAACGAGGCGCCGGTCGCCGGTCCAGCGCTCGTACTCGTCGAGCAGCACGACGTAGAGCGGCGTGGCGTCTGCGGCGCCGTAGTAAGGCGAGTGCGGTCGCTCCTCGAACGCGGTCATCTCGCCGTAGCGCATTTCGTGGAGGATTCGGCCCGGATCCTCGTCGCGAAAGTCGTCGACGCGACTCCCCTGCCAGTCCCCGAGGACCTGGATCGTCGTTGCCGCGAGCTCCGGCGTGAAGGGCAGCGCCTGCAGGCTCGTGAAGATGCTGTCGCGGCCGAACATGGTCATGAACCACGGCAGGCCGGCAGCGGGAAGGCTCCGCCCTCCGGCAACCGGCGGAGAAAAGCGGAGCGCGGCGAGGTCGACGAGGCTGCGTCGATAGGTCGCCTTCAGGGAGTCCAAGTCGGTTTCGAGGCGCGGTGCCGCGCTGAGCCAGTGATCGAGGCCCCGCTCCATGTTTGGTTGTGCCTTCCGCTGGCCTCGCTGGTACTTCGGGCGGGTGTAGGTTCCACCCGCTCCCGACGCGGTGACGACGTCGAGATCTGTCGTCCACTCACCCTGAGGCTCGAGGTGAACCGCGAAACTCAAGCCCTTCTTGTCGAGCTTGGCCGGTGCGGTCGCCGAGATCGCGGTCTGGCGCACGTACGACCCGCGGTCATACGACAGCAGGAGGCGACCCTCCCGGACCTCCGTGGAGTAGTGCCCTTTCTTCTCGAGCGCATCCTTGACCTCGAACAGGTCGGCGAAATCACTCGCGGCGTCGAGGCGCACCTTGAGGTCGACCGGCTTATCGTCGTGATTCAGGATCGTGAGCTCTTCGTGGAACCCGTCGCCGACCGCGCGCCGGCGAATGACCGAGGTCTTGGCGTCGACGTAGACCGTTCCGGTGCCTGGCACAAGGAAGAAGCGCGATTCGAAGTACTGCAGGTCGTCGACCGAGAGCGGATTCAGCCGCTCGCCGTCCACGGTCAGGATCCACGTCGAGAGGAAGCGGCTGTCGAACGAGAAGAGGCCGGTCGGATCCGTCAGCGATGCCTCGATGTCGCCGCGCGCGTCGCTGACCACGAAGGTGTTGCCGTCGAGGATCTGAACGAGCCCGTTCACGACTGCTTCCTTCCGTTCGGCGGTCCTGGGAAGAGGCGCTGAAAGAGCACGAGCAGCTGCGAGTTGCCCTCGACAGCGACCAGCCCCCGCAGCATGGCCGCAGTTGCGTTCTCTTTCCCGGTGACGATCTGTTCGAAGAGCGCCTGATCCATACGGACGACACAGTCGGCCTTCGCGTTGGCGTGAGACACAGTTACGTCACCCTTCTTGACCGTCACGAGCCAGCGGGGCCTGCGCTTGCCGTTCGAGAGGTCGATTCGCAAGGTGCCGGTTGCTTTCTCGAGCAGCGGCTCGTGGCCGCGTGCGTCTAGGTCTTTGAAGAACTCTGTTGTTGGGTCCGTCATGGGGCCCCCCCGTTGTCGGTCGCTCAATGGAAGCGCCGTGTCATGCGAGACGCATCACCCTGACCGGATGAATCACACCGTTTGGATGATGCGGCGACTCCCACCCGAGAACAATGCTGTCGGCGTACAGGCGCGGAGGCAGCGTGAACTCCCTTTCGACGCTGCTTGTGACATTCAACAGGAGGTAGGGATGAACTCCAAGAGCATGGCAGGTTGGATCGGCTTTGCCGGCATTCTGATGCTGATCGTCGGCTCGATCGACTTCTTTCAGGGCCTCATCGCTCTGTTCGAAGACGAGTACTTCGTTGTCACGCCGTCTGGCTTCCTCGCTGTCGACCTGACGGCGTGGGGCTGGATCATGTTGATCTGGGGCGTGCTGCTCGTTCTCGCAGGCCTCGGACTACTCGCCGGGCAGGGGTGGGCTCGCTGGTTTGCGATCATGGTCGTGTCCCTGAACTTCATCGCCCAGCTCGGCTTCCTCGGCAACAGCCAGTATCCGCTCTGGTCACTGACGGTGATGGCCCTGAACGTGATCGTGCTGTACGCGCTGACCGCACGCTGGAGCGAGAGCGAGGCGGAGCTCGGCGCCCTCCGCTAAGGGCTCCTCTGGATCGAGGCCGTCGCGCAACATCGTGCGCGACGGCCTCCCCACCGATCTTGGCGACATGGCGGTGGTGCTCTTTATTGACCGGAGCGTTTTCAGTTCACGTCGGAGAAGAACGCCGCGCAGTCCAGGTCGCAGGGTCGAGGCGTCCGCGGGCTCGCTGCGACAAGCAGGCGGCGTAGCGCAGGAACGATCGGGGCGGTTCGGTTCCCGGCGTCCGTCTTGGGCGCCTTTACCGTTCCGTCAGGGAGTGCAGGCGCCGCGGGGCAGCCCACAGGGGCGCAGGCACACCAGGGCTCTAGGTAGGGACGTTCAGCCCAACGTCGGCACGCTCAAGACCGCCGAAGACGAGCTCTCGGAGCAGTCGGGGTGCGTCGCCTCGTCAACGTCGCCTCGATAGAGTCGCTCGCCGTCCTCGCCGCTCTTGTACGCCCAACCGTAGCTACCATCATGCGGAAGTCCGTATAGGACGGGTGGTCGCGGCGCCCGAGCAGATCGAAGACCTTGAGCATCTGCGGCGTCCGGCGCTCTCCTCCGGAATCGTCTTCGCCTCGTCGGGCGACAGGTTCGGACTCAGCTCCTGCGTCCAGTGCAGATCGTCGAACAGGATCCAGCGGTCGGGCCGCAGAGCTTGTCGACCAGCAATAAGGCGAACCCGTCGGTCTCCCAGGTGTGGCCGCCGTCGAAGAAGCAGAAGTCGAACCAACCCGGGGCCCCCTCCTCCTGCTGGCGCTCGATCAGGTGCATCAACTCCCAGTTGTAGGAGCGCTCGGCCACGATCGGCTACGTACCGCTCGGGTCGTGGTCGTAGATGAGGCGCTGTCCTTGTGCGGCCATGTCAGGCCGAGCGTCTCATCCTTTTCCTCCCCGCTGCCCGAGGGCCGCCCGTTCTCCTCCGCCACGAAAAGGCCAAGCTAGTGAGTCCTGCAGATGTGGTAGGTGGGGAGAATCAGAATGACTTGCACACACCTGCAAAAAAGCGTGAGCAATCGGCTCGCCCAGGAACCAACCCCCGCCTCCGTAAACGTTGGAGGTCGAGAAGCCAGAAAGCCCACCGCGCTAGACGGACTCAGTTCCTCGGGAGGACAAGTCGCCCCCGACCGACCGCTGTTGCCGCTGCGTTGCACCGGCTCTTGTCAGCGAGGCATGCGGTAATGCGCTAAGTGGCCGTGCTTTGGCTCTACCCAGCGCGTGAGCGATGCCGGGGGAGGGAGTCGAACCCTCACGCCCCCGTGAGGGGACACCTGATTTTAAGTCAGGCGCGTATCGCCAGTTTCGCCACCCCGGCGCGCCGAAGAATAGCCGGACGCCCTACTAGACCCCCGGGGCGAACTTGTAGCTCGAGGGGATCTTCGCGGGTGGCGTGCCGATCACGAACGCGATCTCCTGGTGGGCCTTCAGCACGAGCGTGCGCGGGTCTCCTCGATACTGGACTCCGTTGACGTACAACCGCCACGGCGTGAGCTCCTTGCAGTAGCCGCCGACGCAGTTGGGAGTGAGGCGAACGCCCCAGACGCCGAAGAACTGGGCGAGGTCGAACGTGCGCTTGGTCGGTGATTCGACGTGCATGATCCCGCTCTCGTCATGCGTGTGCAGCTCGGTCAGGAACTGCCCGTCGTAGATGCCGATGTTAGGCGGCACCGGCTCTTTCTTGCCGTTCACGAAAATGTCCAGGTGCTGGTGGATGTGCACGACCTGGCCTTCGGTGGTGAGGTCGTTCAGGCCGAGTGGCTGGAGCCGATCAGGGAGCGTGTCGAGTCCGGGGTTCCACGGTGCGGGACCGGTCTGGAGACCGGCGAGGTTCCTGTCGTCCGGGATTTTCACGGCCGCCTTGTCGTCGCCGCTGAAGACGAAAAAGAAGAGAAGTGCGATCGCGACAGCGATCACGCCCGAGGCCGCGAACGCCATCGAGACGATCAGAAAGCGACGATCCTCCGGCGAGCGAGGACGCTTCGGATCCGAGCGCCGCTGTGGCGCTTGGACCTTGCGCGGAGGCGTGGGGGTGCGGGGCTTTCTCGCCATCGGGCGGCGATGCTAGCAAGGCCCTTGACGGCCGCCGGATGGCAGGTTAGTGTCCTCGCGTCAGATCCGGAAAGCCGAAAGGTTCTCCGGATCTGGCGTTTTTTGTGGCCATTGCGCGATACTCGGTGATTACACCACGCAAGGGAGGCTGCAATGAGCTGGTTGGACAAGCTGATGGGCCGCGGCAAGAAGGCGGCGGGCGATCTCACGGGCGACAGCTCGATGAGGCGCGAGGGCGTGCACCAGGAACAGGAGGGCGTGGCCTCGGAGCGCGCCGAGAGCGCCGAGGACGTGGCTCAGAAGGAGCGCGAGCGCGCCGCTGAGCACCACGCGGAGCGCACGGACACGCCATAGGGCGCAGTCCCACGGGTTTACGAGGGCGGCGAGAGCCGCCCTCGTTCGTTCTCGAGCAGTGCCGTCCGACAGTGTCTCTACCGTTCGTCGGCTCGTGACCCTCGTGTTGACACTTCTCGTCGTGGTCGCCGGCGCCGCTGGGCTGGCCGTGTGGCTGAACCGGCGGCTGGGCGACCACGGCGGCGCCACCTCGCGCGCCCTCGGCGGGGTCGCGGAGACGATCGACCGGCGCTTCGCCGAGCTCGAAACGAAGGTCGACCGGCGCCTCGAGGGGCTCGACGGCAGGCTGCTATCGACCCAGCAAAGCGCCGGCAGGGCTGCGACCGACCTCGTCGAGCGGCTCGGCAAGCTCGACGGCGCGGCGGCCCAGATGCTCTCGCGCGCGAACGACCTCGCTCGACTCGAGCAGGCGCTACGTCCGCCCAAGGCCCGCGGTGGAGTAGGCGAGATCCTGCTCGGCAACCTCCTGCGCGACTCGCTCCCTCCGGACGCCTACCACCTCCAGCACACGTTCCGGACCGGCGAACGGGTCGACGCAGTGATCAGGGTGGACAAGCTCGTCCCGGTGGACGCGAAGTTCCCGCTCGACAACTTCGAGCGGCTCGCCACCGCCGGCGACGACGGAGAGAAGGCTCTGCACCAGAAGGCCTTCGACCGGGACGTGAAGCAGCACGTGGACGCGATCGCCTCGAAGTACATCCTCCCGGCGGAGAACACCTACGACTTCGCGCTCATGTACTTGCCGGCCGAGTCGGTCTACTACGAGCTCGTCTGCGGGACGGGGAACGTCTATGGCTACGCCCTGGGCAAGCGCGTCTTCCCCGTCTCGCCGACGACCCTGCATGCCTACCTGCTCGTGATCACGCTGGGCCTGAAGGGCCTGCAGATCGAGCAGCACGCGCAGGAAGTAATGGCGTACTGCGGCCAGCTCGGACAGGAGTTCGAGCGGTTCCGGGCAGACTTCGAGGTCGTGGGCAAGCACATCCAGAACGCGCAGTCGAAGTACGGGGAGGCCGACCGCCGGTTGGATCGGTTCGGCAACCGGCTCGAGCGAGCCGCCGACTGGCAGGACGCGGTCGAGCCGGCGACCGAGACGCACGAGCTGCCCCGCGCTGTTGACGCCGCCTAGGTCTTACGCAGGCGTCGGCTGTTGCTCGCGCAGGTAGCGGATCAGTCCACCGGCGACGACGATCTCGCGTTCCCGCGGCAGGAGGTCGTGCGTCAGAATGATCGACGCCTCGGCGCCCTCGATCTCGGTCTCGAGCTCGTCGTCGCCGTCCGCGATCCCCTGCAGGCCGGTTATGCGCCAGGTCTGGCCGAGGCCGGCCTCGTCGTAGTCGTTCTCGTCCCGGAAGAGCAACGGCACGATTCCCTGGGCGATCAGGTTTCGCCGGTGGATACGCGCGAAGCTCTTGGCGATCACGACGCGAACGCCGAGCTGCAGAGGTGCCAGCGCCGCGTGCTCACGGCTCGAGCCCTGGCCATAGTTATGTCCGGCGACGATGAAGCCTCCGCCCCACTCGTGCGCGCGGCGCGGGAACTCCGGGTCACGGAGCTGGAAGGTGAATTCGGCGATTGCGGGCACGTTCGAGCGGTAGGCCATCACGGTCGCGCCATCGGGTGAGAGATCGCCCGTCGAGATGTCGTCGGGGGCTTTGATCAGGACGCGCATGTTCAGCTCCTCCGGCAGCCTCTGCGCCTCGGGCGGCGGCTTGATGTTGGGCCCGCGCGGGATCTCGATCGAGCTCGCCTCGTCGGTAGGCACCGGCTCCAAAATGTGGGCCTGCACGACCTCGGCCCGGGCAGCCGGGCGTTCGGGAATGTCGACCGCCGGCAGCTCGCGCGGATCGGAGATCACGCCGGTCAGCATCGAGGCAGCCGCGACCGCGGGCGAGCACAAGAAGACTCGGTCGTCGGCGGTGCCGCTGCGCCCCGGGAAGTTGCGGTTGAAGGTGCGGAGCGAGTTCGAGCCAGAGGGCGGAGCCTGCCCCATACCGACGCAGGGGCCGCAGGCGGGCTCGAGCATGCGGAGGCCGGCCATGAGCAGGTCGACGTAGGTGCCTGAGCGCGTGAGCTGGTCGAGGATCTGCCGCGACCCGGGCGTCGCCGTGGCGGAGACGAGTTTCTCCGAGATCTGGCTCCCACGCATCACCGCCCCGCAGAGGGCGAGGTCGGCATACGAGGAGTTCACCGACGAGCCGATGCAGACCTGGGTCAGCTCGGTGCCGGCGACCTCCTCCACCGGCACGACGTTGCCGGGCGAGGACGGCTTCGCCAGGAGCGGGACGAGCTCGGCAAGATCGATGTGCTCCTCCTCGTCGAAGTCGCCGGTGTCGCCGGTGTCGAGCTCCATGAATTCGCCCGCACGCTGCTGCTCGGTCATCCACGCGCGCGTCTCGTCGTCGGCCGGGAACACTGCGCCCGTCGCTCCGAGCTCGGCGATCATGTTCGCGATCGTGCCTCGCTCGGTGTAGCTGAGGCTCGCGACACCCGGGCCCGTGAACTCGAAGATCGCGCCGCGGCCGCCGCGCACGCCTCGCCGGCGCAGGAGCTCGAGGATCACGTCCTTGGCCTGGATCCAGGGGCGCTGGAGCTCGTTCTCGAGGAAGACGCCGACGATCTTCGGGCACGGCAGCTCGAACGCGTGGCCGGCCATGCAGACGGCCACGTCGAGGCCACCGGCGCCGATCGCGATCATCGCGCACGAGCCCGATTGCGTCGTGTGGCTGTCGGCTCCGACGAGTGTCTTGCCCGGCGCGGCGAACCGCTCGCAATGGACGTAGTGGCAGATGCCGTTGCCGGGCCGCGAGAACCAGGCGCCGTAACGGGCCGACATCGCCTGCAGGAATCGATGATCGTCGGGGTTCTTGAAGTCGATCTGGAGGATGTTGTGGTCGACGTAGACCACAGCGGTCTCGACCTGGACGCGGTCGAGGCCGAACGTCTCGAACTGCATCATCGCCATCGTCCCCGTCGCGTCCTGGGCGAGCGTCTGGTCGACCCGCAAGGCAATCTCCTGCCCGGGGACGAGCTCGCCGCGCTCGAGGTGGTTTTCGAGGATCGTGTGCGCGAGAGAGGCCATTGGAAGCAGTATTCCTGAAGCGAGCCGGCCCGGCGCGGTTCCCTCGGATCAGAAGCGCAGAAGCGCGCCGATGCCCTCGACGGGCTCGAGATCCTGGCGTTGCCGTAGCGCCAAGACGGTGCCTCCGTGAGCAAGTGTCTGGTGCACGGCGAGGTCGAGACCCTCTCCCCGCTCTTCCATCTGGGTGCCGTCGAGCGGACAGGCGCCGCCCTCGCTCGCGACCCGGCCGCAGGCGGGGCACTCCCACGCCGGCCGGTCGGTTCCGTTCTGGAACAGGAGCAGCTCGACGCGCCCGTCGGAGGCTGCCTCGAGCGTCGAGCCCCAGCCGGCGGACGCGCGGCCGTTGCGGCCCGCCTCCTCCTTCCAGCGCTCGACCAGCTCGGTCTCCTGCTCGCCGTGCTGAGACTCGAGCAGCGGCTGGACGTCCTCGAGCAGCTCGGCCGGACCCGCGTGGGCGTCGGCGCTCGTCCACCCGACGATCGCCTTCTTGACCTCGTGTGAGAGCGTCTCTTCGAGCTCCGCGCGAGTCTCCTCCGCAGCGACGACCACGAGCGGCGGGCCGCCGAGCTCCCGAACCTGCCGGTCGAGCGTCTCCGCGACGTCCTTCAGGTGGTCGTGCACGAGCTTCTCGATGTGACGCTGGTAACGCGCCTGCGACCAGCCGCCCTGGTCGTGACGTCCCGGCTGGTCGTGGAAGCGCTCGGCTACCTCTTCGAGCCGACTGGCACGAAGGCGATACACATCGCCGCGCTCTCGGCTGACCACGGCGACCAGGGCGCCCTCGCCCCGGCCGACCAGCGGTACGAGCGGCGCGAGGTACAGGCTCCGCCCGACCTTGACGACGTCCGGCACGCGCTCGCTCAGCGCCAGCGGACGCCAGAGGTTGTCGAGGTGCGCGGAGAAGACCGCATAGCCGTGAGAGCCCTCCCGGTCGAACTCGTTCTCGAAGAACGTGCGGAGGCGCTCGACGTCTTTGCGCAGACCTTCCTTCTGCTCATGCGTGAGCTCGGGTCGGCGGGCCGCCTCGGAGCGCTCGATCTCGTCGATCAGCGCGTTCACGCGGGTCGCGGCGTCGCCAGGCGTCGGGGTCACGGTCGGATCGAGGTCGAGGTACAGGCTGATCGCGCACCCGTTCTGCGCCCGGAACCGCGCAAGCTCGCGGAGGCGGTCCCACGTGACTGTCGAGGCCATGTCGAGTGTCCCTTCGCCGGAAGGCGGCGATTCTACGGAAGCACGTCGGTCGCGTGCGTGCAGGCCTGTGTTCAACCCGTGGCGCTCGCGTTTCGCGAAGAGCGACGAGGAAGTTTCGACCGACCCAAAGCGTTTAATACTTCAGTGAGAGATATGACTGACGAGACCAGAGAACTGATCATTATCGGCGGCGGCCCCGCCGGCTACACCGCCGCGCTGTACGCGGCGCGCGGCAACCTACAACCTTTCGTGATCGAGGGCTTCGCCTGGGGCGGACAGCTGATGATCACGAGCGACGTCGAGAACTATCCGGGCTACCCCGACGGGATCATGGGCCCGGAGATGATGCAGGACTTCCGCCGCCAAGCGGAGCGCTTCGGCGCGGAGTTCGTGACCGACGATGTGACGAAGGTGGACTTCACCGAGCACCCGTTCCGCGTCTGGGTCGGCGACAAGGAGCACAAGGCCGAAAGCGTGATCGTCGCCACCGGCGCCAGCGCGCGCCAACTCGGGCTCGAGTCCGAGCGCACGCTGCAGGGCCGCGGCGTCTCCTACTGCGCGGTCTGCGACGCGGCCTTCTTCCGCGAGAAGGAGGTCGTGGTCGTCGGGGGCGGCGACTCGGCGATGGAGGAGGCGATCTTCCTGACGAAGTTCGCCACCAAGGTCAGCCTCGTCCACCGACGCCACGAGTTCCGTGCCTCGCAGATCATGATCGACCGCGCCCGCGCCAACGACAAGATCGAGTTCGTGACGCCGACCGTGGTCGAGGAGGTACTGAGCGAGAACGGGCAGACGAGTGCAGTCCGCCTCCGCGACCTCGACACCGGCGAGCTGCGCGATGTGACGGCACAGGGCCTATTCGTGGCGGTCGGACATGACCCGAACACGAAGCTGTTCCTCGACCAGCTCGACCACGACGAGGCCGGGTACCTCCTGACCAAGCCCGGCTCGACAGCAACCAACATCGATGGTGTCTTCGCAGCCGGGGACGTCGTCGATCACACCTACCGCCAGGCCGTCACCGCGGCGGGCACGGGCGCGATGGCCGCACTCGACTCGGAGCGCTGGCTGGCCGGCCGCGAGGGGCATCCGGGAACGGCGCTCACAGCGCCGAGGCCCGAAGCGGCCGAGGTCTAGGAGCGGCCCATGGCGTCCAAGTGGGTCGACCTCGTCGATCCCGACGAAGCCGAGCTGCGCATGCAGGCGCCGAAACGCCTGCATGCGCGCGCCCTCGACCGGCTGCTCGCGCCGGCGGAGCACGAGGACGAGCCTCGGCCGACCCTCGAGGGGCACGGCGACTATGTCTTCGGCGTCTTCCTCGTGCCGGTGGCGTCGCCCGACGAGAACCGCGTCTACTACCAGGAGATCGACCTGGTGCTCACACGCGAACTCGTGTTGACCGCACGCAAGACGCCCCCGCATGGCGAGCCGTTCGACACGGCGGATGTCCATGAGACGTGCACGCGAGGCGGCATCGAGGACCCCGGCATGGTGGCGTACCACCTCGTGGACGAGGTCGCCGAGCACTACCTCGATTTGATCGACACGTTGAACGACAAGATCGACGAGCTCGACGACCACGTCGAGGAGTGGCCGGCCGAGCAAGTCCGCGGACGGATCTCCGAGCTCCGACACGCCCTCCTGCACATCCGACGGACGCTTGCGCCGACGCGCGACGCGATTCACGGGGTCGTGGACGGCCGGATCGAGCTCGACGGGCAGGAGCTCTTTCCGCACGAGGTCGAGCTCCACTTCGCGGACGCCTACGACAAGCTCCTGCGTGCCAGCGAGGGCGTCGACTTCTCGCGCGATCTCCTCGCCGGCGTGCGCGACTACAGCCAAGCCAAGATCGCCAACGACCAAAACGAGGTGGTGAAGCGACTGACTGCGATCGCCTCGATCCTGCTCGTGCCGACGTTCATCGTCGGCTTGTACGGCCAGAACTTCATCCGCAGCATGCCCGAGTTGCGGTGGGCCCACGGCTACGAGTGGTCCTGGGGCCTAATCATCGTGACGACGGTCGCCCAGATCGTGTACTTCCGACGGAGGGGCTGGCTCTAGGCCTGACCTCCGTCTCTACGATGACGGCGTGCCCTTCTTCATCTGCCCCAACTGCAAGCAGCGCTCGGTCGATCACGACCGCCGCGAGGGGCTGAGCCAGCAGGCGGTCTCGTGCCAGCGCTGCGGGTTCGGCTTCCTGTTCGAGTTGCTCGAGGACTACTACCCGGCACCGGGAACGGGCTTCGTCGTCTGCGATCGCAACGCCCGCATCCTCGCGTGCGGGCGAGATGTGTTCGAGCTCTCCGGCTTCAGCGAGCAGGAGCTGATGGGGCGCGAGGTGGTCGAGGCGTTCGGGCTCTCAGGATTCGAAGGCGAGAGCCCGGCGAAGGTCGCGCTGGAATGGGGGGTTCGCCGGCTCGGGGAGCAGCTCGTGCTGCGCTCGCGAATCGGGCACGAGAAGCCGGTGACCGCCGACTTCTTCCCTGCCTATGACGACGACGGCGGGCTGCTCGTCGGGCTCACGCCGCGCTAGTCACCGCGGAAGTGCTGCGCACTTTCCGCGGATCTGGATCGGACATCGCGTCACTCGTTGAACCACCGCGCACTCTCGGCCCGCGCCGAGAGGCTCGCCGCCTCGCCGACAAGCGCGTCCGCCTGGGCTGCTAGCTCGACGGCGCGCATCGCTTCAGCCTAGGCACCGGCGTGAGACGCAACCGCGCCGACCTCGAACCGACTCGCAGGGCAGACGTCGTTCAGAACGCAGAGCTCGCAGCGGGGGGAGCGGGCGAGGCAGACCCGCCGCCCGTGCTGGATCAGCAGGTGCGGGAGGACGTTCCAGTACCGGCGCGCCACCAGCCGCATCAGGTCGCGTTCTATCTTGACGGGGTCGTCGTGCCTGGTCAGGCCCAGACGCTGCGAGAGGCGGCGCACGTGTGTGTCGACGACGATCCCCTCGGCCTCGCCGCGCTCGGCAACGACGACGTTGGCCGTCTTGCGGGCGACACCCGGAAGTTGGAGGAGCTCGTCCAGGCGGGCAGGAACCTGGCCGTCGTGCCGCTCGAGCAGCAACTTCATCGTGCCGCGGATCGCCTTGGTCTTCTGCCGGAAGAACCCGGTCGAACGGATGTCGTCCTCGAGCTCCTCCGGCGGCACAGCCAGGTAGTCCTCGGGCCGGCGGTACTTTTGGAAGATCCGCTCGGTGACGCGGTTGACGTTCACGTCGGTCGTCTGCGCAGACAGCATCACCGAGACGAGCAGCTCGAGGTCGTTGCGGAAGCGCAGCGCGATCGTCGCCTCGGGGTACTCGGCGAGCAGGCGCTCGATGATCGGAGCGATCCGCTCGCGCTTCGGCCCGACGCGCCGCCGCGCGTCGGCGACGTAGCTGCGGGCCATCAGGCGATGTGACGCAGCCGCGGGCCGGCGCAGACGAGGTTCAGCGCGGGACAGTCGGCGCAGACGAACTCGTCCGGCGTCGGGCGGAAGTCGTTCGCCTGGATCCGGGCGATCGCGCCAGAGAGCTCGGCCTCCAGAGCAGGGATGCTTTCCGGGGTGAAGGTCGTCGCGACCACCGCATCCGGCCGCTCGAGGAAGTGGTAGACGACCTCGACCTGCTCGGCTCCGGCGCGGAAGCAGGCGAGCGCATAGACCAGCCGCTGGAGGTTGTAGTCCCGCTCGACGATTTCTTCGGGCGTACCCTCGGCCAGCGAGTTCGTCTTGTAGTCGAGGACGAGTGCGCTCGTCCCCTCGCGGTGCAGGACGTCGATGCGCCCGTGCAGCAGGACGCCCTCGTGCTCGAACGCGAACGGGAGCTCGGGCGCCGCTCCCTCCAGCGCGGCAATCCGGACGCCGAGCTCCGAGCCGCAGTAGGACGCGACGAAGCCGCGGATGCGCTCGAGCTCCTCGTCCGTCGCGGCCGGGTAGCGAGCCCGGACGACCTCCACCAGATCCTCGGGCAGATCCGGTGCGGTCAGATCGATTCGCTCGAGCAGCGCGTGCACGGCATCGCCGATCTCGGTCGCGGCAAGACCCGTCTGGCCCGGCACCGAGCCTGACGCGTCGGCGGGTCGCAGTCCGACGACCCGTTCGGCGAAGTACCGGTACGAGCAGCGCTCGAAGAGCGAGAGCGCGCTGTACGAGAGCCGCCGCACCCGGTGGAGCGGCGGCGCGGGAACCTCCACGAGCGGCGCCAGCGCGACGGCGGGCTCGGCCGCGGCGCCTCCGTTCTCGCTCACCTCGAAGAGCTCGAGCTGCACGACGTCTGCCGACGCCGTCTCTACAACGGCCTCCGGAGCGTGCCGGTCGAGGCGGATCAGCAGCCGCGCTCCCGCGCGCTCGATTTCCAGCGGCGCGTCCCCTGCATCGTCGAGCTCGTTCGCGTCGAGCCGGTCGAGCACCCAGCCGATCGGCGTGTTGGCATCGGCCTTCCGGTCCTGGTCGATCGCGCCGGAGACGATCAGCCGGTCGATCGCACGGGTCATGGCTACGTAGTAGAGGCGCAGCCGCTCGGCGCCCTCGGCATCCTGCTCCGCGGTCTTGACGGATTCGTACTCGGACGTCGAGAGGCGCTTGCCCGACGAAGGCTCGGCTACGCGGAAGCCGAGCCGACCGTCCGGCAGGCACAGGATCTCGTCCGCGTCGTGGCGCCCGCGGTCGCGGCCTGCGTCGGCGACCACCACGACCTTGAACTCGAGCCCCTTGGCCGAGTGGATCGTCAGCAGCCGGATCACGTCGGTGCCCTCCTCCTCGGCGACCGCCTCGAGCTCCGAGGCGCCGACGGCGTCCTGCTCGGCCACGAAGCGCACGAAGCCCTGAACGTCGGGTCCGCGCAGCTCCTCGTAGGAGCGCGCGAGTCGCGCAAGCTTGCGTACGTTGGCGTAGCGGCGGCGCCCATCCCACTGGGCGAGCACCGCGAGGTCGTAATCGTGCGCGCAGACGATCTGCTCGCAGAGCCGCTCGAGCGTCAGCGTCGGGGCCTGCGCGGCCAGGCGGTCGAAGCGCTGCTTGAACGCCTGGAAGAGCCTGAGATCGTGTGAAGACAGGCCGGAGGCAGTCATGCCCTTCTCCAACCCCGCGAAGAGCGGCCGCTTCGGGGCCGCGCGGCGCAGCAGCACGAGCGCGTCGTTGGAGACGCCGACGAACGGCGAGGCCAGCACCGTCACCAGCGCCTCGTCGTCGTAGCGGTTGTGGAGCAGCCGCAGGTACGCGAGCAGGTCGACCACCTGCTGCTGGTGGTAGTAGTCGCGGCCGGTCGCGCGGAAGGTCGGCAAACCCAGCGCCCGCAGCTCCTCCTCGTAGAGCCTCGCGTCGGTGCCGGCGGCGAACAGGAGCACGATCTCCCCAGGAGCAGCCTCCCCCGTGTCGACCAGGTCGCGCACGCGGGCGGCGATGTGCCGCGCCTCGGCCTGGCGCCAGTGCGTGCCCGTCTCCGCGTAGCTCGCCTTGTCGGTGACGAGCAGCTCGACGGCGGCCCCGAAGGCCGGGTCGGAGAATCGTCCCGCGGCGTCGAGCGGCTGGAAGCTCTCACCGAAGTCCGCCGCGAAGAGGTGGTTGATCACGTCGAGGACTTCGGGCCGTGACCGGTAGTTCTGGGTCAGGGCGAGCACGCCGCCCACCTGCTCTCGCCGCTCGCGAAAGACCTCGACGTCCGCGTGCCGAAAGCGGTAGATCGACTGGAACTCGTCCCCGACGAAGAAGAGCTCCGTCCGTGGCTGGAGGCTCTCGGATCCCTGGGGCGCCGCTGGCGGTGCGGAGCCGGAGGGCACAGTGCTCAGAGGCGCGGGCCCGGAGAGCTCCGTGCCGCCGGCGGCGTCAGGCGGCGGAGCCGGGCTTCGCCCGGCGGGAGGTGTCGCCGGCCAGGGATGAGAGAGCAGGTCGACGAGCTCGCATTGGAGGCGGTTGGTGTCCTGGAACTCGTCGACCATGATCGACCTGAAGCGCCAGCTCTCGCGCTCGCGGATCTCCTCGTGGTCGCGCAGGAGCTCGCGCGCCAGCAGCTGGAGATCCTCGAAGTCGAGCGCCGACTCGCGGTCCTTCGCGGCCCGGTACGCACGGTCGTAGGCGAGCAGGAGCTCCTGGAGCTGCTCGCGGTCACGGGCGGCGAGCGCCTCGAGCGCTGCCTGCTCGACCGCGAGCCTTGCGTCCTCGTAGGCCTCGGCGGCCTCGCTGCGGTCGCTCAGCTCGGCCAGGTCGAGCAGCGTTTCCGGGCTCGGCGAAGGCTCGAGCAGCCGCAAGGCCTGCACCGCCTGCTCGCTCTGGAGCCCGCCGGCGGCGATGCGCAGCTCCTTGATCCGCGTCTCGAGCTGCGGGTCGCCCGGGGCCTCTAGCTGCAGGTCGAGGCCTGAAGAGCGCAACGTCTCGTGGACACCCGTGAGCATCCGGCGCAGCCGCTTCCCGCCGTAGGAGGCGAGCAGCCGCAGCCGCTGCACGTTGCCGCCCTCGCAGAAATCCTCCAGCGCCTCGCGGAAGGCCTCACCGCGCAACACCCGCCCCTGGCTGTCGTCGAGCACGCGGAAACGCGGGTCGATCCCGGCCGCGAACGGGTGGGCCTTCAGGAGCCGGTGGCAGAAGCCGTGGATCGTCGAGATCCAGGCGGCGTCGAGATCGCGCGCCAGGTCGTGTCGCTCGAGCTCGTGCAGGCGGCGCCGGATGCGGCCACGCAGCTCGCCGGCCGCCCGCTCGGTGTACGTGATCACGAGGATCGAGTCCACGTCGAGGCCGCGCTCGCAGACTGCGCGGCAGAACCGCTCGACGATGACCGTCGTCTTGCCGGTGCCGGCGCCGGCCGAGACGAAGACGATGCCGGGCTCCTCGATCGCGCGGAGCTGCTCGCGGTTGGGCGCCTCCACGATCATCGTTCGCACTCCGATCCAGGCGCACCCGGCCAGCGGCGCCGACGGCCGCTCACGAGCGCTTCACCCGGCACATCGTCCACAGGCTGCACCACGTCGGGCACGGGAACCCGCCCTTCGGGTCGTGCCTCACATCACCCTCGCGGATCCGCGCGACCGCGGTGCGGGCCCGCTCCTGCGCCCCCTCGACCTGGCTCCAGAACGCGTCCTCGTCGAGGTAGTCGTTCCTCTGGAAGCCGGGCACCCCGTCCTCACGCAGCTCGGCGCGCAGGAGCCCGCGCGCCTTGCCGTCGCCGGCGAGAGCCCGATAGACACCGCCGAGCGGCTCGATTCCGACGAGGTCGCGCAGGACGAGCATGTAGAGCGGGATCTGCAGCAGGTGGGCGCGCTCGATCTCTGCTGCCGAGTGCGCGGTCCTGCCCGACTTGTAGTCGACGACGATCCCGCGCGCGCCGAACGGGTCGCGGTCGATCCGGTCGATCTTGCCCGAGACCGTGAAGCCGCCCAGGTCGAGCCCGCGCTGGAGCTCCGGAGCCGAGCGCTCGGAACCGAACGAGACCTCGAACCGGCTCGGAAGGAGCGGCGACTCGGACTCGGCCTCGCGGCGGACGAGCTCCTCGAGGTCTCGCGCGAGGCCCTCCTCGAGCTCGCTGCGCTCGAGCTCCGGCACGTCCACGCGCACGTGCGCCTTCATCGCGTCGGCCAGGCACTCGCGCAGGAAGATCAGGGCGTCGTCGAGATTGTCCGGTTGCACGCGCTCGGCGCCGCTGCGCTTGGGCAGGCCCTTGAAGAACGAGAACAGCGCCTGGTGGGCGACCGTGCCGCGGAGACGCGCATCCACCTCCGCGTCGATGCTGCGCGGAGAGACGACGCGCTCGAAGAGCCACATCGACGAGCAGTCGGCGAAGCGTTCGAGATCCGTGACGGAGAAGCTCGCCTTCTGGCGCAGATCCTCGAGCACGACCGAGTGCGTCAGGCGGGTCGGGCGGTCGAAGGCGCCCAGTGCCCGCTCCAACCTCCGCTCCCACCCGTTCGCGCGCGCGAGAGCGGTCGCAGGCAGGCGCTCGGCGGAGGCGAGTGCGGCCAGCGCGCGCAGGCGTTCGCGCTCGCTGGGAGCGGCCTCGAGCGGCCAGGTCAGTGCGGAAAGAGGCCGACGGCGCGTCCAGCGCTCGACCTCGTCGGCGGCGAAGAGACTCTGCGCCTCGTCCCAGAACGGGCTCGGCTCGCGCGGGGAGCCCTCGTCGCTAGCGGCCTCGCGGACGAGATAGAGCCGCCTCGTCGGCCGCGTGCACGCCGTATAGAAGAGATAGCGGTCGCGCGAAACGGGGTCGGTGCGCAGGAGCCGCCCCGAGCGGGACGAGCGCTCGAGTTCGGCCTTCTGCTCCTCGTCCAGGAACGGCGAGCCGAGCGCGCGGCGCGGCAGGCGCCCTTCCTCCAGCCCGAGCACGAAGATGACCTCGAACCGGCGGGTCCGGGCCCGCAGTAAGTCGAGCACGGCCACGCGGCCGGCCTCGCCTGCACTCGCGAGCCGCACGGGCGCGTCGTCGAGCAGGGCGAACGCCTCCTCACGCGTCACCTCGCCGCCGAGGTCTCGCCAGCCTTCGAGCTCGGAGACGAGCCTCGCCACCTTCTCGTGCGCTCGCAGGTCGAGCCGGGCGGGCTCGCCGATCGGCGGCGACTCGAGCCCGTGCGCGGTCCGCGCCATCGCCCGCGCGAGCTCCCTGACCGTCGCGAGCGGGTCGGAGCTGCTGCGCACGGCCTCGAGGTGCGGCAGTGGCTGTCCTCGAAGCTTGCCGACCTCCTCCTCGACGCGCGCTGCGGCGGTGACGCCGCGCCCACGCAGCCGACCCTCGAGAAAGTCCACGTGATGGCGTGCGAGCCCTGAATACGGCGAGCGCAGGAAGGAGAACAGGTCGCGCCGCTCGCCGTCCAGCCACGCGTAGCGCAGCAGCGCGAGCAGCGCCTGCCCAAACGGCGTCTGGCCGAGACGCAGGCGGCCTTCGAGCGCGTAGGGGACACCGAGGGTCGTGAAGGCGGTGTCGAGCGGCGCGCGCCAGCGCTCGAGCGATGGACAGACGATCGCGATCTCGCCGGCGTCCCTGCCGGAGCGCAGGAGCGTGAGCACCTCTTCGGCGACGAGCTCGAGCGTTCCACGCAGGCCCGCGCCCTCGAGGAAGCGGATCGAGCCGTCGAGCTCCGGTGCGTCGGCCTGCTCTCCGAAGAGCGCGCGCTCGAGATGTGCGAGCGGCACCGAGCGCGCACCCGGGTTCGCCGGCAGCTCCTCGCGGTTCTTCGCGAGCGCGTTCAGGTCGTCGGAGGTGCGTTGGAGCGAAGCGAACGCAGCGCGACCGGGCTCGTAGGGCAGCGACACGGTCACGTGCGCCCGGGCGGCAAGCGCCTCCAGTAGCGCCCACTCCGCGCCGGTCAGGTCCTCGAAGCCGTACGCGAACACGGGCCGAGGGCTCCAGGCCTCGAGGTCACCGCCCACACGCTCGGCGGCGTAACGCCGCTCGAGCTCGCGATCCCAGAGGCCGAGCCGGGCGAGCTCGTCGCGATACGCCGCGTAGAGCTCGGCGAGCTCGCCGTCGAGCTCGCCCGGCTCGAGCAGCGCGGACTCGAGCTCGGCGACGGTCGTCCCCAGCGCGTCCGCGAAGCCGCCGAAGCGAGCGGAACGACCCAAGGAACCGGAGGCGCGCGCCACCACCCGCCGCAAGAGCAGCGAACGCTGAGCCTCGGTCACCACGGGGCAATGCGAGCCGTTCCCCCTGGCGATCCGCTCGAAGAAGTCGTCGAAGGTGCCGATCGAGCCGCCGACCAGCGCTCCCGTCCGGGCCAGCAGCTCGCGCTCGGCCCGGTCGACGTCCGGCCGGTTCGGCACGATCAGGATCGGGTCGGACTCGAGCGAGCCGAGATAGCGGTCGAGCAGGAGCGCGACCTTCCCCGCGTTCGCAGGCCCTGCCAGCAGGCTGAGTGGCACCGACCCATCCTAGCCCTGCGGCACGACGGTTCCGGCCTGCCGTTTATGCCCCAGGCGGCTCTATGCAGCCTGGCGCGCGCGACGAATTCGCCAGGAACGCAACAGGCTGAGCAATGCTTGCTCCTCCAGATCGAGGCCCAGGTCCCGGGCTCCGACGACGCGTAGATGCCGAGGTCGAAAGTCGTCCACCGTTCGGCCGTCGAGATACTGCTCGACCACCGCGGGGCTGACATACGAGGCGCGCGCAACGGCGGGCGTGTTTCCGAGTTGCTCGCCGACCGTCCGCATGACCGCGGCGACGGCGCGCTTTTGCTCGGTCTGCGTCTCGGCCGGCCCACGCTCGGCGAGCGCGACCGAGGCGAGCAGCGTGCCGCCCCACGTGCGGAAGTCCTTGGCGGTGAAGTCCTCGCCCATGTGCTCGCGGATGTAGTCGTTCAGCCGGCGCGCGCTCAGGCCGACGAGCTTGTCGTTGTGGCGGTACCGGAAGAGGCTGCGCCCACCGGGCGCCGCGAGCAACTCCTTCATCGCCGCTGCGAGCTCGGAGTCGATCAAGGCTGTGTGCACGAGGATCCGGTGCTTGGCGCGGAAGCGAAAGGCGATCCGGCTGCCGCGAACCCGAACGTGGCTCTTGCGCAAGGTCGTGATCCCGAACGTGCGGAACTTCCGCGCGTACCGCTCGTCTCCGACCCGGAACCAGCCGAGGTTGATCAGTCGCACCGCCACCGCCGCGGTCCACTCGAAGCTGAGCGGCTCCTGTTCGATGTGCTCGGCCATCGCGGCGCGCAGGTCGGGCAGCTTCTCAGCGAAGCTGACGAGCTTGTCGAACTTCGCCTGCTCCTGGCGCGCGCGGAAGTCCGGGTGGTAGAGGTACTGTCGCCGACCGGCCTTGTCGAGGCCGGTCGCCTGGAGCTTGGCTTTCGCGCGCGGCGAGATCCAGACGTCGCGCCAGGCAGGCGGAATTGCCAGCGAGTCGATCCGGGCGAGGGCGTCCGCATCCGTGATCCGCTTCCCGCGCGAGTCCTCGTAGCGGAATCGTCCGCGCGAACCGAGTCGCTTCCATCCTCCTCTCCGGGCCATAGAGTTTCGGGTGTAGCCGCGGGCGCGCGGTCCTAATCCACGGGAGGAGGCCGATGGCAGAAAAGACGATCGTGGTCCTGGAAGGCGACGAGACCGGGCAGGAACTGCTCGAGGAGGCCTTACGGGTGCTGGCGCCCGATGTGACCGCGCTCGAGTTGAGCTTCCCCCGCTACGACCTCTCGCTCGAGGCGCGCCGCGCGACGAAGAACGCGATCGTGCACGAGGCTGCGGCCGCGGTGAGTGATGCGGGGCTCGGCCTGAAGGCGGCGACGGTCACGCCCGAGGGCGCAGAGGACGTGGGCTCGCCCAACCGGATCCTGCGCGAGGAGATCGGCGGACGCGTGATCGTGCGCACCGGCCGGCGCATCCCGGGGATCGCCCCGTTCGGCGGCGTGCACGCGCCGATCTCGGTCGTCCGTATGGCCGTGGGCGACGCCTACGGCGCGAAGGAATGGCGTGAGGGCGAAGGCGAAGACGAGGCCGCGTTCCGGACTGAGAGGATCGAGCGACGAATCTGCCGCTCGGTGGCCGAGTTCGCCTTCCGCCTGGCCGAAGACACCGACGCGAAGGTCTTCGGCGGCCCCAAGTTCACGGTCAGTCCTGTGTACGAGGGGATGCTCAAGGAGGAAATGGACGCCGCCGCGCTCGGGCACCCCGACGTGCCGTATGAGCCGCAGCTGATCGACGCCACCTTTGCGCTGCTCATCGCCTCCAGCGGCGACCAGCTCGTGATCCCGGCGCTGAACCGCGACGGCGACATCCTCTCCGACCTGGTGCTGCCGTTGTTCGGCTCGATCGCGGGCTCAGAGTCGCTCGTGGTCGGCTTCGGAGACGACTACGTGCCGACCGTGGTGCTGGCCGAGGCGGCGCACGGCACGGCTCCGTCGCTCGAGGGGAAGAACGTGGCCAACCCGATGGCGATGATCCTCGCCGGCGCCGCGGTGCTCGCCTACTCGGGGGAGGAGGCTCAGCAGGTTGCGCGGGCTATCCGGGAGGCATGCCTCGAGGCGGTCGCCGACGGCGTGCGCACGGCCGACCTGGGCGGTCACGCGGGCTCGACCGAGTTCACCGACGAGGTCATCCGCCGGACCCGCTCGAAGCTCGAGGTCTGGGAGACGCTCTGAGGCGTCATGCGTTGCCTCGTCGGAACAGGCCGGCGGCCGGCGTGTCCTCTGAGCCAACGGGTCGAACCGATCGGAGGTGACTTCCGCGCTCTAGGAAGCAGCCGCGGCGGGAAGCTCGGCTTCCCGGAAGACCTCGAGGAACACGCCGGCGATCCTCGGGTCGAACTGCGTCCCGGCGCAGCGCTCGACTTCCGCAAGCGCCTCCTCGTGCGTGAGCGCGCTCCGGTAGGGCCGGTCGCTCGTCATCGCGTCGAACGCGTCCGCGATCGCCAACACGCGCGCTCCGACCGGGATCTCCTCGCCTGCCTTGCCGGAGGGGTACCCGGATCCGTCCCAGCGCTCGTGGTGGTAGAGCACGTACGGAATCGCCTCACGGAGAGCGGTTAGTCGAAGCAACAGCTTCGCCCCGATCTTCGGGTGCTCCCGGATCTGCGCCAGCTCGGCGTTGTCGAGGCGGCCTACCTTGCAGAGCACGTCGTCCGACACTGCGAGCTTGCCGATGTCGTGCAGCGGCCCACCAACTCGCAGGGTCGCGATCTGCTTCTCGCTCCAGCCGAGCCGGCGGGCAACGGCCTCTGCCAGCTCGGTCACGCGCGTCGAGTGGCCCCGCGTGTACGGGTCACGGGCCTCGATCGCCCGGCTGAGCATCGACAGCATCGCCACGAATGCGGAAATTCAAGGTCGGCGCGCAGATCCCTCTTTCGGGTGAGAGGAGACTTCAGCGCCAGATGCCGGTGATCGGGCCGACGCGCGCCGAGCGACCGAGCCGCGGCAGCCCCCAAGCATCCTCGATCGTCCGCAGGAGCCCGTAGTGCGACATGGCCGGCGCGAAGCTCGAGCCCGGCCGGACGAGAGGCCCGAGCGCCAGCGCCGCTACCCGGGAATCGATCGAGTCGGACTCGTCGAAGATGACGAACACCGCGCTGTTGGCAAGCTGACGGCTTCGCAGCAGCGGAGGCAGGAATCGCCCGAGCCAGGCGTCCCCGGTCGAGACGGGGCAGTCGTGCATGTCGTGGCACATGTCCGGCACGACGAGCACGAAGTCGGGCAGGCGTTTCGCCGCGAGGTCCCGCGAGAGCGCCGCCAGCGGCACGACGCTCGCCACCCGTTCGGGCCGGGACAGGACGCGGCGGAAGTAGAGAAACGGGACGTGGCGCTTGACGTAGCGGCCCGAGGCTGCGCCGGTCCAGCCCGCTCGCGGGAGGCCCTCCGCGTACGCCTTCCAGGTGCGTCCCTTTGTCTCGAGCGTGTCGGCCAGGCTCCGGCCACCGGTCGTGCAGCTCGTGCAGCTGTTCGTGATCCCCTGGGTCGAGCCCGACACCAGCGCGAGGTAGTTCGGGAGACTCGGATGCGTCACGCCGCGGTACCCGGCCAGCACCGCATGACGAGAGGCGAGTGAGTTGAAGGTCGGCGCGACCGACCTGCCGAGGATCGAGCCACGTGCCTTGTTCTCGAAGACGATCACGACCACGTGCTCGAAAGAGGGCACGGGTTGCCGCACCGCCTGCGCCCCCGGAAGAGCCGCGGCTCCGAGCGCCGCAGCCAGCACGAGCACCCTCCGGCTCACGACGACTCTCTCTCTCCGGGCTCCGTTCACCAGCACCGAGGCTGTTCATCGCTCCAGTGTAGGTTCGACCTCGTAGGCCATCAGGACGGCGTCGACAAGCTCGTCTCCACGCCGGTAATGACGCCGCCGGTAGCCCTCCTTGACGAAGCCGAAGCGCTCGTACAGCGCAATCGCAGGCCGGTTGTAGGGGAAGACGTGCAGCTCGAGCTTCGTCACCCCGGTCTCGCGAGCCCAGTCCGTCGCAGCCTCGAGCAGCGCGCGGCCGACCCCGTGGCGGCGGTGGCTCGCCGCCACCATCAAGCCGAGGTCGGCGACGTGAAAGCTCGCCGGGTGCGGGTCGCGCGCGATCGAAAGCCTGCCCACGACCCCTTCCGGCGCCTCTGCCACGAAGACGGCGGCGTGCGGTGTGCGCCGGGTGGCACGCAGGTAGCGGCGCTCGTCGGCCGCGCTGCGCCACTCGTCGGTCGTGATCAACCACCCCTCAGGCTCGGCGCCGACCTCACGCGCGAGGGCGACCAGGCCCGCGGCGTCCGCGGCGAGGGCGGGCCGGATCTTCACCGCGCTCACTCGATCACGACGCCGTGACCACCGCGGCGAGGGTCTCCGGCGGCCGCGAGCGTTCCATCCGCGCGAAACTCGACTCCGGACGCGCCGCCGAAGAACAGATTGCGTCGGCGCCAGCGAGCGAGCTCGTAGCCAAAGGACTCGAGCCGGTCGAGCTCGACCGGATCGTGGCCACCCTCGCAGTGCACGTGACTCTCGTCGAGGTGGACTCGAGGCCGGTCGATCGCCTCCTCGACGCCAAGGCCGTGGGCGACGACGTTGACGATGATCTGGAAGATCGCGCCGCGCAGGCGCAGCGAGCCGGCGCTGCCGACGACGAGGCGAGGCCGCCGGTCGCGCAGGACGATGGTCGGCGCCATCCCGCTCGTGAAGCGAACCCCCGGCTGCGGGATGCCGCCTGTGGCGGCCAGGTCGAACTCGCCGAGCATGTTGTTCAGCTGGATCCCGGTGCCGGGCACGATCACGCCGGACCCGGAGCCGGTGGAGGCGGTCAACGAGGCCGCGTTCCCTTTGCCGTCGACAACGGAGATGTGGGTCGTCCCCCGCTGCACCTCCGGCCGCCGACGGCGCATTCGGCGGGCCGTAGCCTGGAGGCCGCGGTCATCGAAGAGCCGACGAGCGAGGCCGCCCCGGTAGAGCTCGCGCGCGAAGGGCCCGCCGCGGGCCGCTTCCTGCTCGCGCATGATCTCGACGAGCTGGGCCATTGCCTCGGCGCTTCCGGGCGGGCCGGCCGGGCCGTCGAGCCCAGCGAGCAAGCTCACGCCGAGGCCGATGAGCACGCCCCCGGTCGAGGGCGGCGGGTTCGACTCGAAGTCATGGCCCAGGAAGCTCGCTCGAATCGGCCTGCGCCGGATCACCCGGTACTCGGCGAAATCACGGGCTGTGAAATCCCCACCTTGCTCGCGCACGTGTTGCACGACGGCTCGCGCGAGCTCTCCTCGGTAGAAGTCGTCAACGCCTCCCTCAGCCAGGCGCTCGAGCGTCTGGGCCAGGTCGGCCATCACGAGGCGGTCGCCCGCGACGAGCCGATTACCGTCGCGGCTGTAGATCACGCGTCCCTCCTCGGTGTGCCGGAGGATGAGGTCGAGGATCGCGTGCAAGTAGGCCTGCGACTTCGTCATCTCCACGCCCTCCCGCGCCAGCTCGATCGCCGGCTCGAGCAGATCGGGCCAGGGCAGCGACGCGAACTGGCTGTGCGCCTCCCCGAGTCCGGCAACGGCGCCCGGCACCGCACAGGAGGCCGCGCCGATGCGAAAGACCTGCGACGACTCGGGGGTGAAGTCGACGTCCACGGAGTCCATCTCCGTCTGTCCGCGCCGCCGCCGCCCGAGGCCCGGAACCCCGACAAAGTGATCCAGCACCCGGGTCGAGTCGTCGGCGGCCCGGTGGACGAGCATGAACCCGCCGGCACCCGGCCCCGTCAGCGGGCTCTCCGTGACCCAGGAGACGAACGCGGCCGCAATGCATGCGTCGACGGCGTTCCCACCGTCGGCGAGCACCCTCGCCCCCGCCTCCGCGGTGAGCGGATGGCCTGCTGCAACCGCGCCTCGCATGGGCGAAGGCTACTCGGCCCGCAGGAGTAGTCTCCTCGACCGGGATGACCAAGGCCAGCCCGCTCGTCCGCGAAGCCGCCCTCTCCGCCGGCGGGGCTGGGGCGCTTGCGGCCGTCCTCGTCTGGCTTGGGCCGCCCGGAGCAGACCTCGCGGCGCATGCGTATCAGCGCACGCTGTTCCTCGATCACGGCTTCGCGCTCTGGAACAACTTCTGGTACGCGGGCCACTACAGCTTCGTCACCTACAGCCTCCTGTACTACCCGCTTGCAGCGCTGCTCGGGATCCGGCTGCTCGCGGTTGCGACAGTCTCGACCGCCGCGCTTGCCTTCGCCGTCCTGCTCTGGCGGGAGTGGGGCGCGTCCACGCGCTGGTCGAGTCGCACCTTCGCGGTGGTGTGGGCCGGGATCGTCTTCTCGGCGGCATTTCCGTTCGCGCTCGGGGCCGCGCTGGCTCTGCTCGCGCTCTGGTCGCTTCAGGCCCGCAGGCATGGCCGTTTCGTGCTGCTGGCGGCCCTCACGCTCGCTGCGAGCCCGCTGGCCTTCCTGTTGCTCACACTGCTCCTGGCCGGCTTCGGGATCTCCCGCTGGGGCGACCGCCGCGCACTGCTCGCCCCCGCGCTGACTGTCGTCGGCTTCGGCGTCGTCGAGGTGCTGCTGTCGCGCGCGTTCCCCGACCCGGGGCGTTTCCCGTTCTCGTGGCAGGAGTTGACGACCGTGTTGACGTTCTGCGTGCTCGGCGCCGCGCTCACCTGGCGTGTGGAGCGGGCGCAGTCGCTGCGCTGGATCTTCGTCGTCTACTTCGTCGCCTGCCTTGCTTGTTATTTCATCCCGTCGGCGATCGGCGAGAACGTCGCCCGGCTCCGCTACGCCGCGGTGCCTCTCGCGGTGCTGATGCTTTCGCTGCGCCGCTGGAAGCCGCTTCCCGTGTGCCTCGCCGCGCTCTGCCTCGCCGTCGCCTGGAACCTCACGCCGATCGCAGGCAGCATCATCAAGGGCCACGGGGATCCGGCTTCGAACCCGGCCTACTGGGCGCCAGCGGTTGCCTACCTGCACGCGCACCTGGAGCCGTCGTACCGCGTGGAGGCGGTGGACACGACCGGCCACTGGGCGGCCGTGTATCTCGCGGAGGCCGAGATCCCGCTGGCGCGAGGCGACTTCCGCCAGAGCGACTTCCCGCAGAACGCGCTGCTCTACGATGAGCTCGCTCCGGCGGGCTACCTAGGGTGGCTCCGCGGCCTCGGCGTGCGCTACGTCGTGCTCACGAAGGCGCCGCCCGACTACAGCGCCCGCGACGAGGCAGCGCTCCTGCGAAGCGGCCGCTCCGGATTGCAGCCGGTGCTCCGCACGAAGAACCTGACCGTGCTCGAGGTGCCGAGGCCGCGGCCGATCCTGACCGGGCCTGCACCCGCCCGCGTGCTGCGATTGACCGGGACGCGCATCGTCGTCGACCTGCCCCGCGCGGGGAGCTACCGCCTCGCGGTGCGCTACTCGCCGTACTGGGACGCCAACGGCGCCTGCCTGATCCGGCGCGAGGACGGGATGACCACGATCGCGGCGCGGGAGCCCGGACGGCTCGAGCTCGCGTTCAAGGTGCACCCGGCGAGCGCCCTCGCGGCCGCGGTGGTCGGCGAGCGCTCCCGGGTCTGCGACCTCGATTAGCCGTGCCGGGGACTAGCTCTGTAGGAAGCTCGGCGGCTCGAGTGACCCTTCGCCGTTGTCCGCCTCCGCCCGCATCGTGATGCGGCGCTGCGCGCCGCGGGAACCGAAGCCGGTCGCGACCACGGTCACCCAGACCTGACCCGTGAGACGATCGTCGATCGTGGCGCCGAAGATGATGTTCGTGTCGTCGGTCGCCGCACTGCGCACCACTTCGGCGGCCTCGTTGACCTCGTAGAGCGAAAGGTCGTCGCCGCCTGCGATCGAGAGCAGGATGCCCTTCGCACCGCCGACGTCGGTCTCGATCAGCGGCGAGCGCAGCGCGCGCTCAGCCGCGTCGCGGGCGCGGTTCTCCCCGCTCGCGGAGAAGCCGATGCCCATGAGCGCGGTTCCGGCGTCTTTCATGATCGTGCGCACGTCGGCGAAATCGAGGTTGATCAGGCCGGGAAGCGTGATCAGGTCGCAGATTCCCTGGACGCCCTGGCGCAGGACGTCGTCGGCGATGCGGAACGCGTCCAGCATCGAGGTCTCCCGGTCGAGCACCTCGAGCAGCTTCTCGTTCGGGACGACGATCACCGTGTCGCAGTTGCTTCGAAGCGTGTCGACGCCGTCGGTGGCCTGGCGCAGCCTCCGGGTGCCTTCGAACTTGAACGGGGTCGTTACGATCCCGACGGTCAGGGCGCCGAGCTCTCTCGCGATCCGGGCCACGACGGGTGCGGCTCCCGAACCGGTGCCGCCGCCTTCGCCTGCTGTGACGAACACCATGTCGGAGCCGCGTAGCGCACGCTTGATCTGGTCGTAGGACTCCTCGGCGGCGCGGCGGCCGAGGTCGGGATCGGCGCCGGAGCCGAGGCCCTCCGTCAGCTCCCGGCCGATGTGGATCTTGACCGGCGCATCGCTCGTCTGGAGCTGCTGGATGTCCGTGTTGACCGAGACGAACTCGACCTGCGAGATGTCGGCGTCGATCATGCGGTTGACCGCGTTCAGGCCGGCCCCGCCGACTCCGACGACTCGGATCACCGCGATGTAGGCGCCCGGCTCCGGCACGCGGTGCAGCCGCGGCGGCGGCTCGGGCAGCGGCTCGAGCCTGGGTAGCGGGCGCTCGCGCTCGGGCTCTGGTGCGCGCTCGGGCAGGCGGACGGGTTCGGAGGGCGGTGGAGGCGGCGTCGGAGCCGCCTCTTCCTGCCAGTCGGGGACGTGCTCAACGGTCTTCTCGGGCGGCTCTACCGGAGTCGGCGCGGCCTTGGCCTCGTCGACCCGAGCTGCCGGCTCTTCGGGCTTGCCTTCCTTCTCGGCCTGTCGCTGTGCCGCTTCGGTTGCCCGAAACAACTCTGCGAGGGGACCCTCACGCATGCTCGCGCGCCTTCGCGGCATCGAGCACCTCCTTTGCGAGGTCTCGGTACGCCTCGGCGGCGGCGCCGCTGGGGTCGTACTTGAGGACGGAATTGCCCTTCACCGGGGCCTCCGCGTAGCGCACGGTCTTGCGGATCTTCGTGTTGAAGACGAGGTCGCCGAAATTCTCCTGGAGAATCTCTACCGCCTCGCGCGCATGCAGCGTCCGGCTGTCGTACATCGTCGGGAGGATCCCTTCGATGCCGACTTCGGGATTCAGGTTCTCGCGAATCATCGCGAGCGTGTTCTCCAGCTGGACGAGCCCGCGCAGCGAGAGATACTCGCACTGGACCGGGACGATCACGCCGTTCGAGGCGACGAGGGCGTTGATCGTGAGCAGCCCAAGCGACGGCGGCGTGTCGACCAGGATGTAGTCGTAGGTGTCCTTGACCGGCGCGATCGCCTTTTCGAGCGCGCGCTCGCGTCCGATCATGCTCGAAAGCGCTAGCTCGGCTCCGGCGAGGTCGATCGAGGAAACCGCAAGGTCGACTTCTTGATGATGGATCACCTCGTCGATGGGCAGGCGATGCACGAGCACGTCGAACATGGAGCGCTCGATCGCGTCCGGATTGAGCCCCTGGCTCATGGTCAGGTTGCCCTGCGGATCGAGGTCGACGAGCAGCACCTTGAAGCCCTTCTCCGAGAGCGCGACGCCGAGGTTGAGCGTAGTCGTCGTCTTGGCGACGCCGCCCTTCTGGTTGGCAAACGAGATCACGCGACCCACCGGCGCCCCTTTGGCCGTTTCAGTCCGGATGCCCGGTCGCGGAAGCAGGCGTGCAAGCCCCATCGAGCCCCTTTCTTCGCTCTCATGCTAGCTATACCTCTGCGGAAACCTGTTCGATTTCCGCGCTCTCGTTTTGGGCCTCGCTTCGCCTACGGAATGTACGAGCGGCGTAGGACGACCCTGGCGGAGTCCCGCTCGTCCACGATGTGCGCTGATCGTTCCGAGTCAAGGACGCAGTGCTCGCAGCCGGAGGCTACGGTGCGGCTGAGGACGCGGCCTTGGGCGAGCAGAGGCCCGAGGCACAGGCAGGCGTCGCCAACGGCTCCGACTACGTGAAGAGGCGTGCGAGAGCGGTCGCAGCAGCCGCGATCACGACGACCATGGGCAGGGGCGCTCGCGCCGCGATCGCGACGGTACCGGCGCCGACTCCGGCGAGCCTGGCATCGAGGGCGAGCTCGTTGTCTCCGCCGACCGTCTGCGTCACGACGAGCGCGGCCAACAGGACCGGCGCGAGCAGCACGACTATCCCCCCGATGGCCTGGGGCAGGGTCCGGCCGCCGAGTAGCACCGGGCCGGTCGCCTTGAACGCGACCGTCGACGCGCCCACCACGAGCACGACCAGCCAGACCGTGCTCACGGCTTCCGCCGCAGTCCGAGCAGGCAGGCGGCACTCGCGGCCACGATCGGCGTCCCTGGTGGCGTCACCGGGATCAGGGCCAAAGCGATGAGCGCCCCCACCGCCGCCGCCAGCCCGGCACGAGGCCCCCGCAACTGCGGTGTGAGCAACGCCAGGAACAGGGCGGGGAACGCGCCGTCGAGGCCGAGGTCCTCAGGGTCGCCGAGCGCATCGCCTGCCAGGACCCCCACCGCCGTCCCGCTGATCCACGAGAGGTAAAGGAGGAGGCCGGCCGCGAGCAAGATGCGCCTGTCGAAGCGCCCGGCCCCACGGCTCGCCAGCGCCCAGGACTCGTCCACGATCAGTTGTGACTCGAGCAGGCGACGCAGGAGGCGCCCGTGGAAGAGCGGCCCGACCGAGATCGAGATCGGCGCGTAACGCGCGTTCAGCAGCACGGCCGCCGCGATCGCCGCTGCCGCGCCGCCGCTCGCACCGAGAATCGAGGTGACCGCGAACTGCGCCGAGCCGGCGAAGGTCGTGGCCGACATGACGAGCGGCGCAACCACGCCCATTTCCGCACCACGCGCGACCAGCCCGAACGAGGCGCCGAAAAACCAGACCGTCGCCGCGACCGCGAGGGCTGCGCGAGCGCCGTCCCGGTACCGCGAGACGAACGAGGACACGCTTTATCATGCCCTTCACCGACCTCTTCAGAGCGCCGCCGCAGGCGCGGCAAGGGCATCGCGGCAGCGCTCGAGGGCCGCTTCCGCGTCGTCGACTTCGCCCCGCTCGGAGGCCACCCAGGCCTCGGCTTCTTCGAGCAACGCGTGCACCTCCGCGAGCAGGGAACGCGGAGGAGCGCCCTCGCGCTCGAGCGCCTCGATCCGGCCCAGTCGCCGCAAGACGGCGCGTGCTTCGTCCATGCCTCGACGCTAGCCAGGACTTCCGCGCGCGTGTGTGTCCGAATCCCGACGGAAGCGGTACGGTTCTTCCGCGCCGTGGCCCCGAATCCCGACCGCGAGCTCGGCGAAGCCCGAGCCGCCATCGACCGCGGCGACTCACTAGCCGCCCTCAAACACCTCGACCGAGCCCGCCGCGGCTATATCAAGCAACGCGACTCCGAGGGTCTCGACCACGTGCTCCACATGGCCCGGCTAGTCGACGCCGCCAACGACCCGGCGCGCATCGGACGCGAAAACCTGCAGTACGCCGTGAAGCAGAACCTCCGGCAAGAGAGCAGGCGCCAGGCTCAGGAGCGCAAGGAGACCTGGACCGACCCGTATCCCGAGCTCCAGGCTCCGACGGAGCACACGGGCCTCGTCCTGACCCGCAGCGTCAGGGTCGCGATCGCCACCGGCGTCGTGCTCGCCACCGCGCTTCTGGTGGCCGTGTTCGTCCTGCCGTGGTTCTTCGAGTCCGACACGAAGACGGTCACCCTTCGCCTCCTGAACGACACGCCGCAGACGGTCACCGTTCGCGGCTGCTTCGCCCGCTCGTGCGATGAGACCTGGCTCGACCGGGACCTCGAGCCCGGACAGGAGACGGAGACAGACGTCGCCGCGGAGGAGTTGGTCGACCTGTTCCACGTGGCGAGCGCGGGCCGCGACGATGCCTGCCTACCGGTACGCGTCCACGACGGCTATCAGCAACTGGACGGCGGGGGCACCCTCGTCGTACGAGTCTCGAAGGCGACCCCATGTCCCGGGACGACGGTGCTGCCCGAGCCCGCTGCGGAAACCCAGACCGGTATCTAGGAAGCCAGAGCGGCGAAGTAGCCCGCCGGCCGCGGTCGCACGCCGATCAATGCGTCGTCGAGCGAGTCCACGAGCGCCGCACGGTCGCCGTGGGCCAGCGCCTCCACCAGCGCCTTGCGGATCGCGTCTGCCGCCGCGTGCCCGGCGGGCTCGCCGCGCGCCAGAGCCCGTAGCCGCTCGAGCTGCTCGGCCCGGTCCGGTCCCGTTTCACCCACCAGCACCGCCGCCCGCACGGCCGCAGCCCAGAGCCCATCTGCACGACCCAGCAACGCGGCCAGCGCCTCCCGCAGCTGCTCGGAGCGGAACGGCTCGTCCGCGAAGAGCGAGAGCTCCCAGCGGTCGAGCGCCTCGGCGAGCTCCGGATCCTCCTCGGCACGGCCGAGGCTCACGAGCAGGTCCGAAGCCAGCCGGGCCCGGAAGGCATCGAGCCGCGTTGGCTCCCCGTGGGGCTCCGCAGCGGCGATCGGCAGCACGGGCCTCACTGCGAACGGGCGCCAGTCAAGTCGCTCGAAGAGCACCGGACCAGCGGCAATCGGGCCCGCGGTTGCCAGGCGCAAGGCGCTGACCGCGTCGGCCAACTCGCCCGGCGCATCGGGGGGCTCGGGCACGTTGGGCGCGAGCGTGCGCTCCAGCTCGAGCACGCAGAGCCGGTCCGGCGCGCGCCCGAACTCGGCCGGCAAGAGTCCCGAGGCCTCGGGCCAGTGCGCCGCGAGCTCGCCCGTTGCAGCGAGGCGAACGCGTAGACCCTCCGCCAGCTCGATCTGCGCCCCAGCCGAGATCCCGACGAGCGGCGCCACGGCTGCGTAGGTGCGGCGCTCGCCCAGCAGCGTGCGCTCGAGCTCGATGTAGGCTCGGTCGAACGCCTCGTCGCTCCAATCAAGCCCGCCGCAGGCCTCGGCGACGTCGGCCAGGAGCGGCAGCGCGATCGTCCGCAGGAGGGAGCTCTCGCCCCTGCCGGAATGGGCGGCGGCGTAGATGGCGGCCGCCGGCTCGCGCCGCAGCTCCTCGAGCACGATGTTCGCATCGGCAAGCGCGCCGAGCCGCTCGGCCCGTGCGTCCACGTAGGAGCGGACGAGGGGGCGGTACTCGTACAGCGATGCGTTCCCGCGCGCGGCGTGCTCCTCGAAGGAAAACGGAATCTCGGCTCCGCCCTCGACGTCTGCCGCCAGCAGCGAGAAGCCGGCGAGGCAGAAGCAGCGAAGGGAACGGTAGAGATGCGGAGCGCGCACGGCCACGGCTGTCCCTACCGCACCGCGCGCGGTGCCGTCGTCAGGTTGCGTGGGCTCTGCCCACGTAACCGTCTGAAACGACCGGTCGAACGGTTCGAAGTCACCACGAAGCGCTTTACGTCTTCGGCCGCTCCTCTCCTCTTTGACAGCGGGGGCACCAGTAGGCCGTGCGGTTGTCATCGCCCTGACCGCGGGAGCGGATCGGCGTGGCGCAGCGTGGGCACGGTCGACCCGCTCGGCGGTAGACCGCTCGCCCGTCGCTCCGCTGCTCCAGCGATGCGCGCATCAGCCTCGCCGCCTCGTCGAGGACATTCCTGAGCTCCTCGTCCGCCACCTCGCCGAGTCGTCTCCACGGCGAGATCTGCGCGTGCCAGAGCGACTCCGCCTTCCAGACGTTTCCGATCCCCGCGACGATGCGCTGATCGAGCAGTGCATCGCCGAGCTCGCGGGTCCGATGCTCGCCGCGCAGGTTCGCGACCATCCGGTCGAGGTCGGGCGGGTCGGCGAGGATGTCCGGACCGAGCCGATGCGTCCCGCGCGCCGAGAGCTCGAGCACCGGCCCGTTCCAGAGCACCGCCTCGTGGCCTCCGCCCCGGAGGACGAGCCAGGGGCTGCCCACGCGCCGCGTTCCCTCCTTCACGAGCTGCCAGCGACCGGTCATGCGCAGATGGCTGCGCAGGACGAGCCCGCCCTCGAAGCGCAGGAGCAGGTTCTTGCCGATCGCCTCGACGTCGAGAAGCTTGCGACCGTCCAGCCGCTCCGCGACCCGCCTCACGGCGGCCCGCGGGTGCGGCGTATCGACGTCGAGCCGTTCGCCCACCAGAACCTGGAGCTTGCGGGCCGCACGGTGGAGGGAGTCGCCCTCTGGCATCAGCTCACGGCCGCAGGACGGCGCGGCGCGGACCCGCTACGAAACCCGCTTCGAGCAGCAGGGGCATGATCTCCGTGTCCCCGACGGGCTTACTGTCGAAGCGCTCGACCGCGAGCCGTTTCCGGCGGCCCCCCTTGATGTGGGCGACGAGCGCGGTCAGCGCCTCGCGCAGCCACTCCTCCTCGGGCTCCCGCAGCGGGACGAGCGAACGGCCGCCGCGCTCGACGTAGAGCGCCGGCTCACCGCCGAGCAGAACCACGTGCGCACCCGCGACTCGCGCGGCTCGCGCGCCGGCCCGCTTCGGCCACGGCAGCGCCGCGCCGTAGGGCTGCGCCGGATCGGCCGCCGCGAGCACGAGCGGCTCTGTGATCTCGCCATCCCTCGGCTTCAGCTCCCGCAGCCGCTCGACAGCGCCACCGAGAGCGAACTGCGCGCCGCCGAGCCCGGCGACGAAGTAGCCGCGACGGCAGAGGCCGAGCGTCTCGAGCGCCTTCAACTCGCCGTAGACCGCGCCGTAGCCGCCCGGGACGCCTTCGGCGCGAACGCCGTCGCGAACGACGATGCCCTGACGCTCGAGCATCAACTCCGCGAGCGCGCGCCGGTCGGGGCGGCCGGTGAAGAGGCGGCCGGTGAGCGACCAGCGGCCCTGGGTCGCCGTGATCTCGCCTGCGCGGCGGCGCGAGAAGCGTCGCGGCGGACGCTGCCGCTGGCCCTGCGCCTGGTAGCGGCGGCCCGCCCGCAGCGGCGTCCACGCGTCGTTTGTGACCTCGCCCGCCCAGACGAGATCCCAGAGCGCGGGTAGCGCCTCCTCTGCTTCGAGACCCGTGTCCGCGAGCAGGTCGTACCAGAAGAGCGCGCTCCGGCCGAGCGCCGCGCGCAGGCGCTCGTGCACCTCGCGCTCCGGCCGGTCGGCAGCCGGCGGCGGCCCGAGCAGCGGCGCGTCCCCGCGGAAGTAGACGGCGACGCGGTCGAGGCCCGCGCCCACCCAGACGACCTCGCCCGAGGCGCAGAGCGCATCGAGCTGTTCCGGCCGGTAGCCGGGCACGCGGCGCGGCAGCACCTCCGACTCCCAGAGCGCGACCGGAAGCGCGAGCCCCTGCAGCGGCACGAGCGCCTCGCGCAGGGTCGCGCGCCGGTCGACGCCTTGCCAGCTCGGCAGGAAGCGGCCGAACGCCGCGTGCTCGGCCGGCTCGACCTCACGCCGAAGCGCAGCCAGTGAAGCACGGCGCAGGCGTCGCAGAACCTCGGGCTCACACCACTCGCGCTCGCTTCCGCCCGGTCGCAGCTCGCCGCGCACGAGCTGGTCGGCCCGCTCGAGCTCCCGCAGGATCGGCTCCACGTCGAGGCCGAAGCGCTCGTTCGCCTGGGCGGTGGTAAAAGGGCCGCGCGTACGCGCAAAGCGGCGCAGCAGCGAGTGCAGAGGCTCCGGGTCGGCCTCGAGGAAGGCCTCAGGCAAGCCGCCCGGAGGCATCGC
Organism: Gaiellaceae bacterium; assembly: GCA_035296785.1. GTDB lineage: Bacteria > Actinomycetota > Thermoleophilia > Gaiellales > Gaiellaceae > AC-32. The sequence continues at coordinate 91,698 of DATHAF010000027.1, read as the reverse complement.
CCCGAGCGCGTCGCGGTACCGGCCCGCATCCTCGGCGGCGATCAGCCGTTGCTCTCCGGCCACGCGCACGTGCACCGCGCGGCGCTCCGCCAGCAGCGGCTCGGCCAGCTCAGGGGCGTACTCGTCGTCGCGCAAATCGCCCCGCCGCCGCAGCAGGTCGTGCAGCTCGTCGGCGCTGCGCGGAGCTCCGCGCAGCTGGTCTTCGACCTCGGTGAGCGCACCCGGGTCGATCAGGTCGCGCAGCTCCTCCTGGCCGAGAAGCTCACGCAGCAGGTCGCGGTCGAGCGACAGCGCCTGCGCCCGCCGCTCGGCGGCCGGCGTGTCGTCCTCGTACATGTAGTTGGCGACGTAGTCGAACAGCAGCGAAGCCGCGTAGGGCGAGGCCGACGCCGTCTCGACGTCCACGAGGTCGATCTGCCGCGTGCGCAAGCCCCGCAGGAGCTTCTTCAGCGAGGGCAGGTCGAAGACGTCCTGGAGACACTCGCGGTAGGTCTCGAGCACCACCGGGAAAGCCGGGTACCGACGGGCGACCTGGAGCAGCGACTGCGCCTTCAAGCGTTGCTGCCAGAGCGGGGTGCGCTCGCCGGGCCGACGCCGCGGGATCAACAGCGACCGCCCCGCATTCTCGCGGAAGCGCGCACCGAAGAGTGCGGTGTCGCCGAGCTCCTGGGTCACCAGCTCCTCGACCTGGTCGGGGTCGAGCAAGACGTCGTCGATCGGGGGTGCAGCGTCGGAGTCGGGCAAGTGGATCGCGATCCCGTCGTCCGACCAGATCGCCTGCGCCTCGAGCCCGAGCGACTCGCGCAGCCGGGCGCCGAGCGCGAGCGCCCACGGCGCATGCACCCGGCCGCCGAACGGGGTCAGGATGCAGAGTCGCCAGTCGCCGATCTCGTCGCGGAAGCGCTCGACCACGATCGTCCGATCGGAGGGCACGGCGCCCGTCGCGGCCTGCTGCTCGCCGAGGAACGCGATCAGGTTCTGCGCGGCACGATCGTCGAGCGAATGCTCGTCTCGGAGCTTCGCGAGGGCCTGTTCGTCGGAAAGCGCAACCAGTTCGCGTGAGGTGACCCCGATAGCCTCACCGAGCTCGTATGGGCGGCCGACACCCTCGCCTTTCCAGAACGGCACGGCACCCGGAACCCCCGGGGCCGGCGAGACGAGTACGCGGTCACGCGTGATCTCCTCGATCCGCCAGGTGGAGGCGCCGAGCAGGAACGTCTGCCCGGCGCGCGCCTCGTAGACCATCTCCTCGTCGAGCTCGCCGACTCGGCCGCCCCCCTCGACGAGGTAGACACCGAAGAGCCCGCGGTCGGGGATCGTGCCCGCGTTGGTGACCGCAAGCCGCCGCGCGCCCTGCCGTCCACGGACGACGCCACCGGTGCGATCCCAGATCACGCGCGCCCGCAGCTCGACGAACTCATCCGAGGGGTAGCGCCCGTCGAGCATGTCGAGCACGTTTTCGAGCTGCACCCGCGAGAGGTCGGCGAACGGATAGGCGCCGCGCACGAGCGAATGCAGCTCGTCGACCGCGATTTCCTCGTCGGCGCAGATCGCAACGATCTGCTGCGCCAGCACGTCGAGCGGGTTGCGCGGGATCTTCGTCTCCTCGATCGCCCCGTCGCGCATCCGCCGGGCGACGACCGCCGACTCGAGCAGGTCGGCGCGGAACTTCGGGAAGATGCGCCCCTTCGAGACGGCGCCGAGCTCGTGCCCGGCGCGGCCGATCCTCTGCAGCCCGCGCGCGACGGACTTCGGCGATTCCACCTGGATCACGAGGTCGACCGCGCCCATGTCGATCCCGAGCTCGAGCGACGAGGTGGCGACGAGGCATGGGATCTTCCCGAGCTTGAGGAGCTCTTCGACCTCGACGCGCTGCTCGCGGGCAAGCGAGCCGTGGTGGGCCCGCGCGATCTCGCTCGGCATCGCTCGCGATGCCGTTGACGAGGCGGCGCCGGCTTCGCCGCTGTCGCCGTTCATCGAAGCCAGCTCGTTCAGGCGCAGCGCCAGGCGCTCCGCGAGGCGGCGGTTGTTCACGAACACGATGGTCGAGCGGTGAGCCCGGAGGAGGTCGAGGATCTCGGGGTAGATCGAGGGCCAGATCGACTGCTGCTCCTCGGGCTCGCGCATGTCATCGAGCGGGACGACCACCTTCAGGTCGAGCTCCTTGGCGCGGCCGGCGTCTACGAGCTCGATCTCGGGGCCGCCCGAGACGAACCGGCCGATCTCCTCCAGCGGCCGCTGCGTCGCCGAGAGGCCGATGCGCTGCACCGGCGTGCCCACGAGCCGGTCGAGCCGCTCCAGCGAGAGCGCAAGGTGCGCGCCCCGCTTGGTGCCCGCGACCGCGTGCACCTCGTCCACGATCACGGTCTCGACCGAACGCAAGGTCTCCCGCGCGCGAGAGGTGAGCAGCAGGAAGAGCGACTCGGGAGTGGTGATCAGGATGTCGGGCGGTTTGCGCACCATCGCGGCACGCTCCTTCTGCGGCGTGTCGCCCGTGCGAACGCCGACGCGCAGCTCGGAGCGAAGTCCAGCCAGCGGCCCGCGCAGGTTGCGCTCGATGTCGTAGTTCAAGGCCTTGAGCGGAGAGACGTAGAGCAGGCGCATGCCCTCGCCGGGCTCCGCGTTCAGCCGGTCGATGCCGTAGAGGAAGGCGGCGAGCGTCTTGCCCGAGCCGGTCGGAGCCTGGATCAGCGTGTTGCCACCGCGGGCGATCGCAGGCCAACCGCGCTCCTGCGCAGGGGTCGCTCCGGCGAAGGCCTGCTCGAACCAGGCGCGGGTTTCCGCGCTGAAGACGGACAGCGGATCCACGGAGCCAGAGTACCCTGCTGATGTGGCCCGCCGGATCAACGTAAAGGGTACGTCCGGCGCCGGAAAGACGACCTTCGCGATGGAGCTCGCGCGGCGGCTCGAGCTGCCCTACGTCGAGCTTGACGCGCTCCACCATGGCCCGAACTGGAGCGAGCCCACGGACGAGGAATTTCGTGCGCGCGTGCGCGAAGCGATGGCCGCCGCCCCCCACGGCTGGGTGATCGACGGCAACTACGAGGCGAAGCTCGGCGAGACCGTTCTCGCAGAGGCGGACATGATCGTGTGGCTCGACCTGCCTCTGTGGCTGAAGCTCCGACGGATCTGGAGGCGGACGCGGCATCGAATCCGCAACGACGTCGAGCTCTGGAACGGCAACCGCGAGACCTGGCGCAATTCCCTTTGGGGCTGGGATTCGCTCTTCTGGTGGATGGTTCGCGGCCATTTTCGCCACCGGCGAGACTGGCTGCAGCGGTTCGGGAGCGACCGGAGGCTCGTACACCTGCAGTCCGTCGGCGACGCGAACCGCTGGCTCGGCGAGCAGGAGCCGGCTGCCGGTCTTGCACCAAGACGACGGCGGGGGGATGATCGCTCAAGCACCCCCACGACGGAGGTTGACGGATGAAAGGGGACAACATGACGCTGGGCGAATTCCTGGACTGGCTGACCGATGCCAATCACCTGAAGAAGTTTCTGAAGAACCCCGAGCGGACGATGACGCAACAAGGTCTCTCGGAGGAAGACCGGAACGTCGTCCTGAGCGGGGACGGCGACGCGTTCGACGCGAAGCTCCAGGAGGAAGGCCGAGACGACCTGGCCGAATCGGTCCTCTACATCGTGCACCCGGGGAATCCGCCGATCGTCCACCCTTGAGAGCCGCAAGCGGAGCTGCCTACTCGCTGACGGTCGTCGGGACCGGGATCGACGCCGGCGGGCAATTGACACCGCAGGCGAGAGCGGCATTCGCTGCGGCCGACGAGGCGTTTTACCTCGTCGGCGACTCGGTCGCCGTCCGCCTGCTCGAGCGACTCAATCCGCGTGCCCGCTCGCTGCACGAGCTCTACGCAGAGGGCAAGGCCCGGCTCGAAACGTACGAGGAGATGGTCGGCGCGATCCTCGCCCCGGTGCGTGCGGGCCGCGATGTCTGCGCCGCCTTCTACGGCCACCCAGGCGTCTTCGTCTATCCGGGGCAGGTTGCGCTCGAGCGCGCGCGCGGCGAAGGTTTTCGGGCCCGGATGTTTCCCGGCATCTCCTCGCTCGACTGCCTCTTTGCCGACCTCGGCCTCGACCCCGCCGCAACGGGCTGCCAGATCCACCTCGCGACAGACTTCGTACTGCGCGGCACGGTGCCGGACACGACTGCGCTGCTGCTGCTCCTCCAGATCGGCGTCGTCGGCCAGCCGACGCATTTGGAGCAGCCGGACTGGTCACGACTGCCGGTGCTCGTCGAGTGCCTCGAGGCCTTCTACCCGAATGAGCACGAGGTGATTGGGTACGAGGCCTCCCCGTTTCCCCTGACCACGCCCCTCGTCGAGCGCGTGCCGCTGAGCGGGCTCACGGAGGCGAAACTGACGGCGGGGATGACGCTCGTGGTACCGCCGGCGAACGAGCCGGAGACCGACCCTACGATGCTCGACCGTCTGGGGCTGTCCCCGCGCTGACGAGGTCGCGGGCCTGCGCGGCGGCGGCGACGTTCCCCTTCAGCTCGAAGATCGCGACCGCATCCTCCGCGGCCGCCGCGGCCTCCTCGGGCCGCCCGGCCAGGACGAGCACCGCGGCTAGGCTCGTGCGGGCAGAGCCGCGAAGGTTCGGCCACTCGGTCTGGTCCGCCCGGGCCACCGCCTCGCGGGCGAGCTCCTCGGCCCGATCGAGCTCGCCGCTCCGGGCGAGCAGCTTCGCGCGCGTGATGCGCCAGGCGATCTGTGAGGTGGCGTCGTCGTCGGAGGCGGCCTCCTCGCTCATCTCGGTCAGGCGCTGCGCCTCGCCGTCGGCTTCCTGCTCGTACAGGGCCTCAGCGAGAAAGGCCGCGATCGTCGAGAGGTTCCCGCGTTCTCCCAGCTGCTCCAGCGTCTCGTAGGACGCGCGCCAGATCCGCTCGGCGGCGGCCGGGTCTCCGGCCAGCAGCTCGATCTGCCCGGTCCAGACGTCCAGCACCGAGGCAGCCAAGACCAGGCCGAGGTCCTCGAGGATCGTCCGGCTCTGAGCGGCCAGCTCGCGCGCCTCGTCGAACGAGCCTCGCATTCCCTCGAGATAGGCGAGGGCATTCGCGGTGACTCCCTCGGCGTAACGGTCTCCCGTCGACACCGCCAGGATCTCGCGGCAGCGGCCGATAGCGGCCTCCGCGGGCATCGGCCCGAGCGCCGCCGCTCGCGCCAAGGCGAAACGGATCTGCGAGAGCTCGCGCGCGTCCCCCGAACGGGACGCTAACCCGTGGGCCCGCTCGAGCAGCGGTTCCCCCGGCGTGACGCGGCAGCGGAGCCAGTGTGCGTCTGCGATGCGCAGCAAGGCGTGTGCGAGCCGGCTGTCGTCCCCGAGGCGCTCGAAGACCGCGGCCGCGTGCTCGCCCGCGAGCTGGAGCTCCTCGAGCGAGTCTGCGCCGGGATCGAACAGGGGCCGGAGGTTCGCGAGCTCCAGGCGCGCCCGGGCCCCGACCGCGTCGTCGCCGGATGTGGCTGAGCCTTCGAGCGCCTGCTGCAGGATCTCCCGTGCTCGCTGGAGCTCGCCGGTCTCATGCAGTGCCTCGGCGAGGTCGACCAGCAGCCCGCCACGCTCGGGCGCGTCGTGCGACATGAGGCCGGCGGCTCGACCGAACAGGCTCGTGGCAGCAGGCGCGTCAGCACGCGCGACGGCACGACGGCCCGCAGCGGCCAGGCGCCACCCGGCTTCCTGGGCCAGCGCGGCCGTCTCCTCCTGGCGCCGACCGAGCTCGCGACGGTAGCGCACCGCCTGCTCGAGGTGGTAGCCGGCAATCTCCTCGTACTCGGCGGCGCGTTCGCCGGCTCTGCGCTCGAGCCAGCCCGCGAGCTCCTCGTGCAGGTTGGCGCGGGCCTCCTTCGGAAGCGCTGCGTACGCGGCGTCGCGGATCAGGATGTGCTCGAAGCGGAAGGCGTCTTCGGCCGCGAAGTTCGAGCGCTCGTGCCGGATCAGCTCCTTGTGCACGAGCGACTGGAGGTGCGCGCCCACCTCGGGCCGCTCGGCCGCGGGCGAGAGATCGGCGACCGCACCCCACCAGAAGACCTGGCCGACGACCGCCGCGCGCTGGATCACGGCCCGTTCCTCGGGCGCGAGCCGGTCGAGTCGCGCGGACAGGAGAGCGTGGATCGTGGGTGGGACGGCCAGTCGACCGAGGTCGCCCGCGGCCACCCAGCCACCGTTCTCGCGCCGGAGCAGGCTTTCGTCGACCAGCATCCGCAGCAACTCCTCGACGAAGAGCGGGTTGCCCTCGGCGACCGCCGCTATGCCGGCCCGCGGCTGCGCCGGCAGCTTCCCGAGCAGGTTCGCGATCAGCTCGTCGGTCTCGTGCTCGCGCAACGGCTTCAGGAGGATCGTGGCCGCGTTCGGCTTCGGCACGCCCCAGGAGGGCCGCAGCTCGAGCAGGTCCGGCCGAGCGAGGCAGCAGAGCAGGAGGGGTGCGCGCCTCGTCCAGCCGGCGATGTACTCGATCAAATCCAGCAGCGTGCTCTCGGCCCACTGCACATCGTCGATCACGACGACGAGCGGCCGCTCGCGCGCAAGAGCCTCGAAGAGGCGGCGAACCGCCCAGAAGGTCTCGTCGGGCCTCGCTGTGGCCGCCTCGCCGCGACCGATCGCGGCGGCGACACGCTCGCAGACGACCTCAGCGTCCTCGCCCGGGGGCAGGAGTGCGCCGATCTTGCGGCGCGCCTCAGCCGCGGAGTCGTGGTCGTTGAGCCCCGCCGCCTCCCTGACGACCTCGACGAGCGGCCAGAACGTGATCCCATCGCCATAGGGCAGGCAGCGGCCCTGGAGGACGGTCGCGCGCTCGCCGACCCAGGAGATGAACTCGTGGACCAGTCGGGACTTGCCGATCCCGGCCGGGCCGAGGACGGTGAAGAGGCGGCAGGCCCGCTCCTCCTCGGCGAGCTCGAACGACCTCTCGAGCGATCGCAGGTCGTCGGCCCTGCCCACGAGCGGCGAGTCGAGCCGCAGGGCGATCGCGTCCCCGCCGTGCACCTCGAGCAACCGCCAGGCCGGGAGCTTCGACTTCCCTTTGGCCTCGATCGAGCCGAGCGGCTCAGCGGCGACGGCCTCACGCACGAGCCGATACGTGCTCTGGCCGAGCAGGATCTCGTCGGCTGCGGCGGATTCCTCGAGGCGCTTCGCCACTACGACCGCGTCGCCCGTGATCAGCGTCTGAGGCGTGCCAGGCGCCCCGGCAACCACCTCCCCCGTATTGATTCCGGTGCGGACGGCTATCTCCAGCTCCCACTGGCGGCGAAGGTCGTTGTTCACCTCGGCCAGCGCGGTCCGCATCTCGACGGCTGCCCGGACCGCGCGCAGAGCATCGTCCTCGTGCAGGACCGGGATGCCGAAGACGGCCATGACCGCATCGCCGATGAACTTCTCGACGGTGCCGCCGTGATTCTCGAGTGCGTTGTGCATCGCCTCGAAGTACCGCCCCATCACGCGCCGGTGCGACTCGGGATCGAGCCGTTCGCCCAGCCGCGTCGAGTTCGCGATGTCGGAGAAGACCACGGTCACGGTCTTGCGCAACTCGCCCGCCGTCTGCCGCTCCGAGGCGAGCGGCGCGGCGCAGGCGGAGCAGAAACGCGCCTCAGCGGGGTTCTGGCGGCCACAGCTGGCACAAGCGGCCATGGCCCGAGTGTACGCCGGTTGTAGGATCGGCCCAATGGCGACGACTCGGCCGGACCGGCTCCACTTCACGGGCAACGACGAAGCCGACACGCTGCTGGCGCGCGAGCCCTTCGCCCTGCTCGTCGGGTTCGCCCTCGATCAGCAGGTTCCGGTGCAGACGGCGTTCGCGGGCCCGCTCAAGCTGAAGCAACGGCTGGGCACGATCGAGCCCGCGCAGATCGCGGTGGCCGAGCCAGCGCGGCTCGACGAGGTGTTTCGCGAGAAGCCGGCGATTCACCGCTTCCCGGGCAACATGGCACGGCGCGTGCAGGACCTGGCCGCGGTGGTCGCAGAGGAGTACGACGGAGACGCCGAGCGCATCTGGAGCGAGGCGGCTGACGGCGCCGACCTGCGCAAGCGAATCTCGGCGCTACCCGGCTTCGGCGAGATGAAGGTCAAGGCGTTTGGCGCGGTGCTGGCGAAGCGCTTCGACGTCGAAGCCGCGCAGGAACTCGCGCCGACCCACCCCACGTTGGGCGACGTGGACTCGATCGAGGCGCTGGAGGCCTACCAGGCGAAGAAGCGGGCTCACAAGGCCTCGATGCGCGCGGCGAAGACCTAGGCGAAGTCGGGCTCGAGGCCGCTCGTAGCAGGGCCGATACTGGGCCCGTGACCCGCGCTGCCGCCGCCCTCGTTCTGCTCGGCCTCGCCTGCCTAGGTGGGGCAGCCCAGGCGCTGCGCGTCCCGGATGCCCCCCGCTGTCCCGTCTTCCCCGCCTCCAACCCGTGGAACCAGCGAGTAGACCGGCTTCCGGTCGCGCAGAGCTCGGGTGCGATCATCAGCTCGATCGGCGCCGGCGCCGGCCTCCACGCCGACTTCGGCTCGGGGCTCTGGGCGGGCTCGCCGATCGGGATCCCCTTCGACGTCGTGTCCCGCTCGACACCGCGCGCCCGGGTGGCCTTCGACTACGACGACGAAAGCGACCACGTCGGCTACCCGATCCCGAAGGGCGTCCACGTCGAGGGCGGCAGCGACCACCACGCGCTGCTGCTCGACAAGAGCGCCTGTCGCCTCTACGAGCTGGCCGGGCTCGAGCGCCGCCAGCGTCGCTGGCACGCCTGGGCGGGAGCCACCTGGAGCTTGCGCTCGAACCGCGTCCGTCCGGCCGGTTGGACGTCGGCCGATGCTGCAGGCTTGCCGATCCTCCCTGGCCTCGCCCGCTACGACGAGGTTCGCCGCGGCGTGATCGACCACGCCCTGCGCTTCACCGTGCGGCGCACACGGCGCGCGTACGTCTATCCGGCGCGGCACTACGCGAGTGATCTCACCTCGCCGAGCCTCCCCCCGATGGGCCTGCGGGTGCGACTGAAGGCGAGCTTCGACGTGCGCCAGTTTCCACGACAGGCGCGGATCGTCCTGGTGGCGCTCAAACGCTACGGGATGATCGTCGCCGACAACGGCTCGGACTGGTACATCAGCGGCGCGCCGAACCGCGGCTGGTCGAACGAGCAGCTGCACACGCTCGGGCAGGTCAAGGGCTCGAGCTTCGAGGTCGTCGAGACGAGCTCGTTGCGGCCTTGAGGTGCAGGGCGGCCTGCGCCGCCCAGTAGCCGCACATTCCGTGGACGCCGCCTCCCGGCGGGGTCGAGGAGGAGCAGAGGTAGACGCCTTCGAGCGGCGTCCGATAGGGCACGAGCCGCCGGACCGGCCGGAAGAGAAGCTGGCCGAGGTCCATCGCACCGCCGTTCAAATCACCGCCGACGAGGTTGCGGTTGCGGGCCTCGAACTCGGCCGGTCCGATCGTGTGGCGGGCGAGCACGATTTCGCTGAAGCCGGGCGCGAAGCGCTCGACCTGGGCCTCGATCCGCTCGGTCATGTCGAACGTCGAGCCGTTAGGGACGTGGCAGTACGCCCACGCGCTGTGCTTGCCGGCGGGAGCCCGGGTGCCGTCGAACACCGTCTGCTGGACGAGCAGCACGAACGGGCGCACGGCCGGGCGTCCGCTCCATGCCGCCCACTCCGATTGCGAGATCTCGTCGAGCGTGCCGCCGAGGTGCACCGTGCCCGCACGGCCACACTCCGGAGCGCTCCAAGGAATCGGCCCGTCGAGCGCCCAGTCCACCTTGAACGCGCCAGGCCCGTGTCGGAAGCTCCGCAACCGCCGTTCGTAACGGTCGGGCAAGCGGCCGCGTGCGAGCCTGACGAGCTCGCGCGGGACGACGTCTGCAAGCACCAGCCTGTCCTGCGGAAGCTCGTCCACGGACGAGTCGGTGGCCAGCGAGCCGCCGAGCTCGCGGACGTGGGCCGAAAGCCCATCCGCAAGGCGCGACGAGCCGCCACGAGCAAACGGCCAGCCGACCGCATGTCCCAGCACGGCCAATCCCAGCCCGAAGCCCGCGCTCGGGCGGCGCTCGAGCGGAAGCATCGCGTGCGCGCAATGGCCCGCGAACCAGGCCCGCGCCCGCTCGGTTTCGAACAGCGACTCCGCCACCGAGCGCGCGTCGCCGAGCGCGGCTCGGGCACCCGTGGCCAGCGGCCCGAGACCGGCCGCTCGCGCGGCTCGCAAGGTTCGCCGCGGCGGAGGAGGCAGCCGCCCGAGCAGAACAGGCGCCAGCTCGTCCCAGGCCTCGACAAGGGGCTCCACGAGCCGCCGGTACGGCAGGCCGTCCCGGCCGAGCGCGTCGGCGGTCTCGGCGATCCCACGCTCGAGCATGACCGCCGTCCCGTCGTCGAGGGGGTGAGCTGCCGGCGCGCCCGGATGGACCCATTCGACACCGAGGTCGAGGCTCCTGAAGAACGGCGACCCCGCAGCGAGCGGCTGCACCGTGGCGCAGATGTCGTGCAGGTACCCCGGCAGCGTCAACTCCTCGGTGTGCAGTCCACCGCCGAGATGGCCGGCCGCCTCGCGCACCTCGACCTCCACCCCGTGCTGCAGGAGGGTGATTGCCGCCGAGAGCCCGTTCGGGCCCGACCCGATCACGAGGGCGCGTGTCACGTGCGCAGCTGACGTAGCGCAGGCCCGAGAGTCTGGCCGCCATGCAGGACTGGCTCGAAGAGGTCGCCGTGCTCCTCGACCCGCGCGAGCGCCTCGCGCAGGCCGAAGTCGCGTGGGCGCACCTTCTCGCCGAGCTCCTCCCAACGCAGCGGCGTCGAAACGGGCGCGCCCTTCTTGGGTCGCACGGAGTAGGGAGAGGCGATCGTCTTGCCGCGCCCGTTCTGGCGATGGTCGACGAGCACTCCGCGCCGCTTCTTCTTCAGCCACTCCGTGGTCACGAGACCCGGGTTCTCCCCTTCGAGCGCGCGCGACACACGCTCGGCGAACTCGTAGGTATCCGGGTAGGTCGAGCGGCGCGTGATCGGCACGAGCACGTGGATCCCGTCCGCGCCACTCGTCTTGACGTACGAGTCCAGCTCGAGCCGCTCCAGCGCCTCGCGCACGAGGTGGGCAACCCGGATCGCCTGCGCGAAGCCGTTGCGCGACTCCGGCGGGTCGAGATCGAAGACGACGTAGTCGGGCCGCTCCGGCTTGTCGACCCGCGAGTACCAGGCGTTCATGTCGATGCAGTTCATCTGCACCATCCAGGCGAGCGCGGCAGGCTCGTTGACGAGCGTGAAGTCGACCAGCCGCGAGCCCCCCTCCCGCGGCCAGGTGCGGAACTGCCGGGTCGGGATCCACGCCGGCTTTCCCTTCGGCGCCTGCTTGTGGAAGTACGGCCGCCCGTGAATGCCGTCGGGGTAGCGCTTGAGCGTGAACGGCCGGTTGCGCAGGTGCGGCACGATCGCCTCGCCGATCTCGACGTAGTACTCGGCTAGATCGCCCTTCGTGACGCCGTCGTCCGGGAAGAGGACGCGCTCCGGGTGGGTAATCCGCACGCGGCGCCGGCCGGTGTGGAGCTCGAAGTCAGGCACGGCGCGCCCAGTGGAGCACCGTCGCGATCTCGAGCAGGTAGGAAGGGCCGACGAGCGAGAGGAGCGCGCGCTTCAGCTCCTCGCGCTCTCGAGGCGGGAGCGAGGCGACCGAACTGACAGTGGTGTAGAGGTCGACGACCTCGGAGCCCGAGAGCCGGCGAGAGCGCGCAAACTCCTCTTCGTGGATCGACTCGAAGGGCCCTCTCGCGAACGCGACCAGGGGATCGGCCATCTCCGCTCGTGCCGCCGCCCGGCCGGACCTGACGTAGATGTCGTCGAGCAGCGCTTGTGCTTCGGCCGGGAGCGGCGGGTCGAGGGAACTCGTCGTCCCGTCGTCGCCGTCGCTCCACCAGTGATTCCAGAGCAGCGCAAGTCCGCCGCGCGGGCGCAACACGCGTGCGAGCTCGGCAACAGCGGCCTCCCCGTCGAACCAGTGGAACGCGTCGCCGACGAAGACCGCATCCACGGATTCATCCGCAAGCGGAATCTCCTCCGCCGTGCCGGCGAGCACCTCGACCCCGGCCGAACGGCGCGCCAGGACTGCACGCATCTCGTCATCGGGCTCGACGGCGACGACCTCGGCGAACCGACCCGCTAGCGCACGGGTGAGCTTTCCCGACCCCGCGGCCAGGTCGGCAATGCGCGAGCTGGCGGTGAGGCAGAGCGCCTCCTCCGCACGACGGAGCGCCTCCGGCGCGTAGTCCGGCCTGATCCCGTCGTACTCGGACGCGATCCGCCCGAAGCTCCGTGCCAGCTCAGGCACGGGGCGTCCAGTAGGCGATGGTGCGAAAACGGTGCCTGACCCCGCGCGGTGGGATCAGCTCGCGCAGGCGGGCGGAGAACCCAGCGCGATCCTCGTCCGGCTGGCGGACGGTCGAGCTCACGGAGAGCATCTTCGCGATCCACTCGTCGACCAGGAGCACGCGCTCGAAGCGCCGAAAGAGCACGCGCGTCAGGCCGAGCTCGTACCCCCGCGCCGAGCACCCGAGGGCGTCGGGAGGCGCCTGTCGGTCAGCCAACGCCGGCGAGCAGCGAAGCGCGCTGCTCCTTGAGCATCTCGCGGGCGATCACGAGGCGCTGGATCTGGTTCGTGCCCTCGTAGATCTGCGTGATCTTGGCGTCGCGCATCATCCGCTCGACCGGGTACTCCTGGATGTAGCCGTAGCCGCCCAGGATCTGGACGGCGTCGGTCGTGACCTCCATCGCGACGTCGGTGCAGTAGAGCTTGGCCATCGCGGAGATCTTTGTCAGGTCGGCCCCGTCGCCGCCCTCGTCGATCACCTGCCCGCACTTGTAGAGCAGCCCGCGGGCCGCCTCGCACTTCGTCTCCATGTCGGCGAGCGTGGCGGCGATCAGCTGGTGCTCGGCAATCGGCTTGCCCATCGTCTCGCGCGACTTCGCGTACTCGAGGGCGTAGTCGGTCGCCCCCTGCGCGAGGCCCAGGCCCTGCGCGCCGATCCCCGGGCGCGACCGGTCGAGGATCCGCATCGCGAGGCGGAAGCCCTCGCCCTCCTCGCCGAGCAGGTTGTCGGCCGAAACGCGGCAGTCGTTGAAGAAGATCTCGCCGGTGGTGGAGCCCTTGATGCCCATCTTGGGCTCGATCCGGCCGACCTCGAACCCCGGCGCGCTCGCCTCGACGACGAAGGCCGAGATCCCGGCGTGCCCCGCGGCGGGGTCGGTCTTGGCGAACACGGTGTAGAGCTCCGCGACTCCCGCGTTGGTGATGAAACGCTTCGCGCCGTTCAGGACGTACTCGCCCCCCTCCCGGCTGGCCTCGGTTCGCATCGCGGCCGAGTCGGAGCCCGAGCCCGGCTCCGTCAGCGCGTAGGCCGGGAGCCATTCTCCGCTCGCGAGCCGCGGCAGCCAGCGGGACTTCTGCTCGTCGGTGCCGGCGAGCTTCAGCCCGAGCGAGCCGAGCTCCTGCACCGCCAGCAGCAGGCCCGTGGTCGCACAGACCTTCGAGAGCTCCTCGATCGCGACCAGCACCATCAGCGCTCCGGTGCCGGTGCCGCCGTGCTCCTCCTCGAACGGCAGCCCGAAGAGGTCGTGTTCGCGGAGCAGCTCGACCATGTCCCAGGGGAACTCAGCCGACTTGTCGATCTCGGCCGCCCTAGGCGCCACCCGCTCGCGTGCCAGGTCGCGCACGAGCGCCCGGATCTCGCGCTGCTCGTCGCTCAGCGGGTCGCTCGGCACGGCCGGAGTCTAGCCCCGGGGTGAAGCGGTCGACTCGCGCACCAGGAGCTCTGTCGGGAGGATCGTCTGCCGGTCTCTCCCCCGAGGGCCTTCGCCGCGCTCGATGTCCTCGATGAGCCACTGCGCCGCAAGCCAACCCTTCTCCTCCTGAGGCTGTGCAACTGTCGTCAAGGGAGGCGTCGTGTGCTCGGCAACAGGGCTGTCGTCGAACCCGACCACGGAAAGGTCGGCCGGAACCGAGACGCCGAGCTCGGCCGCCGCCTGCAAGGCGCCTACGGCGAGCGTGTCGGTCATGGCGAGGATCGCCGTCGGCGGCTCCGGTTCCCCGAGCAGCTCCAGCGTTGCCAGGCGGGCGGGCTCGGGAGCATTGGGTCGGCACACGCGGACGAGGCTCGGATTCCAGACCTCGCCCAGTCCCTCCTGGTACCCCCCAAGGCGCTCGACGCTCAGATCGAGCTCGAGCTTGCCATGCGGATCGAGTGCCTTGGTGAACGTGAGCACCGCCACACGCTCGTGTCCGAGCTTCCGAAGGTGAGCGGCCGCGCTGCGTGCTCCCGCGCGGTCGTCGATCCCGACGAAGGGCGTTACCGCGCCCCGCGGCTGGTCGACGGTGACCACCGGGAGTCGCCGGGCGATGGCCGCTTCGACGCGAGGATCGTTCTGCGGCGCCGAGTAGACGATGAAGCCGTCGACCGCAGCCTCTCGTACCGTCCGTGCGGCCTCCTCGCGGAAGCGTGAGTCGGGGAGCAGCAGCAACCCGTTCGGCGCCTCCTCCATCGCGCTGGCGACCCCTCGCAGGAATGGCGCCTGGGCGGGATCGGTGAAGGCATAGCCGAGCCGCTCGGCGAAGATCAGGCCGATCGCGCCTGCCCGCCCGAGGCGGAGCCGGCGCGCGGCCGGGTCAGGCCCCGGATAGCCCAGCGCGTCGGCTGCGTCGAGCACGCGCCTGCGTACGTGCTCGGAGACGAGCTCGGGCCGTCCGAAGGCCTGCGAGGCGCTGCCGACGGAGACGCCCGCCTTCTCGGCGACGTCCCGAAGCCGGACTCGCTTGTGCTCGTCGTGCGGCACAGCGGGAATACTACGCCGGAATGAACCGTTTCAGGTAATGTGATTAATGAATCGGTTCACCGAAAGGAGATGCAGTGCTTGATCTACTCGTAGCAAGCGACGCAGTACGTCGGCGCATGAAGGATTCCCAGACGCCGAAGGCGGCCCGAATGAAGACGCGCAACGCAGTGCGTCCCAGGCGGGCGGTGCTCCGCTCCACCTCGGCGGCGGCACTCCGCGGCCTGGCCGACCGGCTCGAGCCCTCGCCCACCACGTAGCGAGGGCTACGCGCCCCGGTAGTCGAAGTCGCTCTCGTACGCGCAGTTGCCGCGGAACGAGAAGTCGAGCTCCCGGTCGCTGACCTCGAGGCTCTCGGCGATCAGCTCGCGCCCGCTCCGCTCGTGGCCGGGAATCACGCAGGTGACCGTCTCGCCGCTCGCGACGGGTTTCGACGCGCGCACCTCGACGAAACCGCCGACGCGGAACCAGCCGCGGCCGGGCGTGTGCTCGATCTCGATGCGGGCCGGACGGACCGCGATCAGCTTGCTCGTCTTCCAGGCCCACGGAAAGTGCTCGACCTGCGTGCCGGGCACCGCACCACTGAAGATCGTGGCGAGGGCCTCCCGCTGGCGCTTGTCGCCGCGCTCGTCGACGTAGACCACGAAGCTCCAGGGCGAGCCCTCCTCGTCGTCGCTGTAGCGGGTCGCGAGGACGACGGCCAGACCGGCTAGGTCGAGACCGTCGGCGTGTCCCTCTTCGACTCGCCAGGAGAGCGCCCCGAGGCAGATGCCGTAGGTCGAGCGCCCGCCCATCACCCCGTCGATCCGCCGGCATGGACAGATCGCCTCGCAGTTGCACGACTCGAGATAGGAGCCGGCGACGCGCCAGTCAGCCGTGGTGCACCGCCTCGGCGTTGTTCTCGTCCGGGTCGAGCACGTAGGCGGCGTAGTAGTCGGGGTGGTAGATCGTGCGAAGGCCCGGCGGTCCGTTGTCGGTCCCCCCGGCCGCGAGCGCCGCTGCATAGAACGCCTCGACGGCTCCATGGTCGGCGGCCTCGAAGGCGATGTGGATCGGGCCCGACCGCTGGCCCTCGCGGATCCAGAAGGAGGGCTTGCCCTCGCGGCCGAAGCCTCCGACCTTGCCCTCGAACTCCCTCAGCAGCTCGAACCCGAGGGGCGCAAGCGCAGCGACGTAGAAGTTCTTGCTGCGCGCGTAGTTGCTGACTTGCAGGCTGACGTGGTCGATCATTCGGCCTCCTCGAAGTCGTGGAAGACGGCTTCCACATTGTTCCCGTCCGGGTCGAGCACGTAGGCGGCGTAGTAGCCCGCGTGGTACTGCCGACGTTTCCCGGGCGGGCCGTTGTCGCGGCCGCCGACCGCCAGGGCCGCCTCGTAGAAGCGCTCCACCGTCTCGCGGTCGGGGGCGCTCAGCGCGAGGTGGATCGGCCCGGAGGGCTCGCCCTCGGCGATGGCAACGTCCTCACTTCCGGGTGGGCCGAAGGAGATACCCCAGTCATCCTGCGTCTCGTGACTTCCCCAAGGCTCGAGTGCGGCAGCGTAGAAGCGGCGGCTCGCCTCGAGATCACGCACACGGAGAGTCAGGTGGTCGACGAACGCCTCGCGCGGACTCACGATCTCATCTCCATCTCAGTCGGCGACGAGCTCGGATCGGTCAGGCCCGGCACCTGCCCCGGCGCAACGGCGACCCAGATCCCGAGAGCGACGAGGACGAGCGCAAACATGTGGGAGAGGCGCAGGCCCTGGGGCAGCACCTTCTCCGCGAAGATGACCCCGGCCACGGCCGCCATCCAGAACAGGCTCATCACGCCGAGCGCGAACAGGACGGCCATCAGCCCCCAGCAGCAGCCGATGCAGTACGCGCCATGCTCGGCTCCAATACGCAGCGCGCCGAGCCGGCCCTCCCGCCAGCCGTGGACGACGTAGTGGAAGGGGCCCCGGCAATGGCGTAGACACAGCTCTTTCAGCGGCGAGAGCTGGTAGAGACCGGCCGCCGCGATCGCTCCGCCGGCCACGTAGGGCCCGGCGCGGTCCCAGGCGAGCCACTCGGTGCCCGCAGCCGTCACGAGCCGATCCGCGCCGTAAGCCGCGAGCCCGTAGGCAGCCCACACCGCTAGGTAGCCAACGACGAAGACCGACGTCTGCGACTTGCGTGAGACACGGGCGAACATCAGCGTCATCGGAGCCGCCGAGGGCAGCATCATCGCCGCCATCATCGTCACCCAGATGCCGAGGAACCAGGCGAGGCCGCCGAGGTCGGTGCCCGGTCCGGCGTCCATCCCGCGCATCCGGTCGACGGCCACGATCCAGGCGACGAGCCCGGCGGCGAGCAGGAGAGCGGCGCTCCACACGAATCGCGCCGAGCGGCGCAGAGCCAGAACGCTCATCGCGGGATCATGCGCCGCCGTACGATCCCGGTCAACATGATCCTCGAGAACGGCGTGATTCGGACGATGGAGCCTTCGCTGCCGCTGGCGCGCAGCCTCGCGATCGTGGGCGACAAGATCGCCGGCGGCGTCGGCACCCACGAGACCGCGCTCCCCGGGCCGGAGCGGATCGATCTCGGCGGCCGCTGCGTGCTGCCCGGGTTCACCGACTCGCACGTGCACTTCCCCACGTGGGCGATGGCGCAGCACGAGGTGCGGCTCGAGGGCACGGCCTCGATGGACGAAGCGATCGCGCGCGTGCGCGACGCGCTGGCGACGACGGAGCGGGCGTCGGGCTGGCTGCGCGGCCGCGGCTGGCGCAGCGGCGACTGGACGTCGCCCGCCGAGCCGACGAAGGAGGCGCTCGACGCGATCGCCCCCGACCGCCCGGTTGCGCTGATGGCCCGCGACTCTCACTCGGTCTGGCTGAACTCCGCCGCCCTGGCCCACGCGAGCGGCGACCTGCAGGTGCCCGGCGGCGTGGTCGAGCTCGACGAGCACGGCGAGCCGACCGGCGTGCTGCGGGAAGAATCGTGCTGGCACTTCCGCGACCGCTACATAGACACGACCGACGACGAATACGTCGAGGCGATGCGCACGGGGATCAAGCTCGCGGCCTCCCGCGGCGTGACCGCGGTGCACGACAAGGACGGGTGGCTTGGTGCGCTGCGGTTCTGGCAGCGCCTTGCCGACGACGGCGTGCTCACCCTGCGCGTCTGGCAATCGCTCCCCGAGGTGAAGGCGGACGAGCTGGCGGAGGTGGACGTGCGGGGCGGCTTCGGCAACGCGCTGCTGAAGGTCGGCTACCTCAAGGCGTTCATGGACGGCACTCTCGGCTCGGCGACTGCACGCCTGCTCGACGGCTCGGGCGTGCAGATCACAAGCCGGGAAGAGCTCGAGGACTACATCCTTCGCGCCGCACAGGCAGGCTTTCCGATCGGCGTGCATGCGATCGGCGACCTCGCCAACCGCGAGGCCCTCGACGCCTTCGAAGCTACGCGCGAGGCCTGGCAGCCGCTGGGCTTGCGACAGCGCATCGAGCACGCACAGCTCCTCGCGCCCGAGGACGTGCAGCGCTTCGCGCAGCTCGGGATCACCGCGTCGGTGCAGTTCAGCCACGCGCCCTCCGACCGCGACCTCGCCGACCGCATCTGGAGCGGCACGACGAGCCTCCCCTACGCCTACCGCTCGCTGCTCGACTCCGGCGCGACGCTGGTCAACGGCTCGGACGCCCCGATCGAGGAGCTCGACCCGCTCGAGGGCCTCCGCGCCGGAGTGCTGCGAACGCTGGACGAACGTGAGGCGTGGCGCCCGGAACAGGCGGTGACGGTCGAGGAGGCGCTGATCGCGGGCACCGTCGCGCCAGCCTGGCTCGCGCGGGACGAGCGCCGCCGCGGAAAGCTCGTGCCGGGCTTCTTCGCCGACCTCGTGGTGCTCGACCGCGACCCCCTCACCTGCGAGCCGGAGGAGCTCGCCGAGACGCGAGTCGTGGCAACGATGCTCGGCGGCGCGTGGACGCACGACCCGCCGCCCTGGTGAACTTTCCGTAAAGGGTGCTAACTGCCGTGCGCTCGCGCCGTCCGAGTCGGGACAAGGCGCAAGACGCGACCGCCCCTCTCCCCCGATCGGGTGCGGTCGCCGTTCAGTCGACGGAGGGCCGGCCCCAGAACCGGCCCTCCGCCTCCCGTCAAGTCCGACGTGAACCTCGGAGAGCTGCGCGATCAGCATGTGCGCACTAGGCGTTGTTTTCGGGGTGCGAGGCGTCCGTGAACTCGCGGAACTCGGCCGTGAGCAGGTAGGCGACCTGTTCGCCGATGTCCACGGCGTGATCGCCGATCCGCTCCAGCGTCCTCGAGACGAGCACCATCCTGAGCACCCATTCGCGCAGACCGGGCTCGGCAACGATCTCCACCACGCGCTCGACGAAGCGGCGGTTCGAGCGATCGATCAGCTCGTCCAGATCGACGAGCGACTCGGCCGCGTGCAGGTCGCGGTTCGCGAGCGAGTCGAGCGCGACGCGAATCATCTCCTCGGCCCGCTCGCCCATCTCCTGGAGGCTCAGCAGCAGCATCGGATCCGGCTCGACGTCGGCAACGAGCTTCGTCAGCTTCGCGATCGTCACCGAGTAGTCGGCCATCCGCTCGAGGTGCAGGTTCACGTGCAACATCGCGAGCACCAGCCGTAGGTCGGTCGCCACCGGGGTCTGCCGCGCGAGCAGCGACTCGATCTCCTGCTCGATCTGAAGATAGAGACGATCGACGTCGTCGTCGAAGGAGATCACTTCGTCGGCGAGCTCGACGTCCCGCTGGGCGAGCGCGTTCAGCGCCCCGCGGAGGACTCGCAGGACGAGCGCGCCCTCCTCCTGGAGGCTCGCTTCGAGCTGGTCGAGCTCCTCCTGAAAGGTGACCCTCACGTTTTCGCTCCTAGCCAAACCGACCCGTAACGTAGTCCTCGGTGCGCTTGTCCGACGGCGCCGTGAAGATCTTCGTCGTCTCGTCGTACTCGACCAGAACACCCGCCCGGCCCGACTCGTCCACGTCGAGGCTGAAGAAGGCAGTCCGGTCGGCGACGCGCGCGGCCTGCTGCATGTTGTGCGTGACGATCACGAGCGTGTAGTCCTCCTTGAGGCTGTGCATCAGCTCCTCGATGCTTGCGGTAGCGATCGGATCCAGGGCTGAGGCGGGCTCGTCGAGCAGCAGAACCTCCGGCTCGATCGCGATCGCCCGTGCAATGCAGAGTCGCTGCTGCTGGCCGCCCGAGAGCGAGAGCGCGCTGCGCTTGAGCCGGTCTTTGACCTCGTCCCAGAGCGCCGCGCCCTTCAGCGCCCGCTCGACCCGCTCGTCGAGACCCTGCTTCAGCCCGAGCACGCGCGGCGCCCAGGCGACGTTGTCGTAGATCGTCTTCGGGAACGGGTTCGGCTTCTGGAAGACCATTCCGATCCGGCGGCGCACCTCCACGGGGTCGACGCCGTCACCGTAGAGGTCGATCCCGTGATAGAGGATCTGCCCGTCGTGGTCGAAGCTTCCGATCTCGTCGTTCATGCGGTTCAGGCAGCGAATGAATGTGCTCTTGCCGCAGCCCGAGGGGCCGATCACCGCCGTGATCAGATTCCGTGAGATCTCGAGGTTGACGTCCTTGATCGCGACGTTGGTGCCGTAGCGGGCAGTCAGCCCCCTGATCTCGAAGACCGGCTCACGCGTTTCGGGCGACGCCTCTCGGCGCTCGGCGACGTCGACCGGCCTCATCGGGGGCATCGTAACCTGCGTCATCGGCTGAGCTTCCTGCGGGTGCGGGCCAGCGCAAGACGCGCCAGCAGGCTCGTCAAGAGCACGAACACGATCAGAACCAGCGCCGAGGCCCAGGCGCGCTTGTGGTCCTCCGGATCGGCCGACTCCGACCAGATGAAGATCTGAACGGGGATGTTCGGCATCGCGTGTCGGGGGTCGGTGGTGAGCTGGTTGACGAAGATCGAGGTCGTGAAGAGGAGCGGAGCCGTCTCGCCGGCCGCGCGCGCGATCGCCAGCACGGTGCCGGTCAGGATCCCGCCGAGCGCGCTCGGCAGCACGATGCCGACCACGATCCGCCAGCGGCTGACGCCGAGGGCGAGCGCGCCTTCGCGCTGGCTGCGCGGCACGAGCCGGAGCACCTCCTGCGTGGACCGCGCGATCAGCGGCAGCATCACGATCGAGAGGGCAAAGCCGCCGGCGTAGGCGCTCTGGGTGTGTCCGTAGACGAGCAGGCCGAAGGCGAAGATCCCGATGATCACCGACGGCAGGCCGTTCATCAGGTCGATCGTCAGCTGGATCGCAGCCGAGAGCCGCCTCGGAGCGAATTCGCTCAGGAACAGCGCGGTCAGGACGCCGAGCGGTAGCGCGATTGCCGTGGCAATCCCCACGAGGATCCCCGAGCCGACGATCAGCGGTGCGATTCCACCGCCCGTCTGGCCGAACGTGGGCAGGTCCTCGGTCAGGAAGCCCCAGCTCAGCTCGCCGCCGGCGCGCTTGGCGACCGAGAAGATCACGATCCCGAGCACGGCGACCGCTGCGAGCGCCGCGATCGTCGCGGCGGATTCGGCCAGCCGGTTGACGATCCGGCGGCGGCGGACGCGCGAGTCGCCGCGCATCGTGAGGGCGGGCTGGACCGCGGACATCAGTCGGCGCCCACCCGCTGGAACTCGAAGCGGCGCACGATCACCTGTGCGAGCAGATTCGTCAGGAGCCCGATTACGAGCAGGATCGCCGCGAGGTAGAACAGGGACGAGATCTGCAGCTTCGAGGTGGCGCCGATGAACTGGCCGGCGATCCGGCTGGCCAAGGTGTCACCGGTCGCGAACACGGATGCGTGGATGCCGCTGTTGCCGGCCCCGATCACCTGCGTCACCGCGATCGCCTCGCCGATCGCCCGCCCGAGGCCGAGGATCACCGCCGCCCCGATCCCGGCCTTCGACGAGGAGAGCACGACGCCCCGCACCATCTCCCAGCGAGTCGAGCCGAGCGCCAGCGCGGCCTCCTCCAGCTCGCTCGGCACGCTCAGGAATAGCTCGCGGCAGATGCTGGCGACGATCGGGACGACCATGATCGCGAGCACGAGCGAGGCGACGAAGATCCCGCTCGAGCCGGGCTTGCCGCTGAAGATGGGCAGGAAGCCGAGCGAGCGATGGAGCGACGGCTCGATGTGGTTCGCGACGAACGGGCCGAGCACGAGGATCCCCCAGAGGCCCAGCACGACGCTAGGGATGGCCGCGAGCAGCTCGACGAGCGCGCCCACGGTCCCCCGCACGCCACGGGGCGCGAGCTCGCTCAGGAAGAGCGCGATCGCAATCGCCAGGGGGGTCGCGATCAGCAGTGCGATCAGCGAGGTGACCGCGGTTCCGAAGAGGAACTGCGCCGCGCCGTAGACCTCTTTGTTCGTGTCCCAGACCGAATCGGAGACGAATGAGAGGCCGAAGGCCTGGAAGGAGAGGTCGGCCCCGCGAACGACCTTGTAGGCGACCGCAACCATGATCGCCACCGTGGCCAGGGCGGCAACGAGCGTCAGGCCGAACATGATCCGATCGCCGAGCCAGTCGCGAACCCGGCGGCCCTCGGTGAGCTCTTGCGTGGCGGGAACGACGCCCATTGAGACGCGCACGCTAACGCCCTCATCGGCCTGTCCCTGCGCCTGTCACCGGACCGTTACCAGACGCACACCGCCTGTCAGCCCACGCGGCCCTCGATGCGAAGCACCTTGTAAGCGGTGCAGTTCAGCGAAGAGGAGAAAACCCGTGAACAGGAAACGAACTTCAGCGGCAATCATCGTCGTGCTCGCGCTCGCGGCGAGCTTCGCCGGGGTCTCGACGGCGAGGCAGAGCGCGTCACTGACGGGCGCGGGGAGCACGTTCGTCGTGCCCCTGGTTTCGCAGTGGACGAGCAACTACCACGCCTCACAGGTCAACTACAGCGGCATCGGTAGCGGCGGCGGCATTGCGGCGATCACCGCCCGGACGGTCGACTTCGGCGCGAGCGATGCGCCTATGACGACGAATCAGTTCTCGGCCTGCAAGGGCTGCGTCCAGATCCCCTGGGCGTTCTCGGCCACGTCGATCCCCTACAACGTGAGCGGCGTCGGTTACGGGCTCAAGCTCACCGGCCCGATCCTGGCGAACATCTACCTCGGCAAGATCAAGAAGTGGAACGACAGCCGGATCAAGGCGATCAACCCGGGCGTCAAGCTCCCGGGGGAAGACATTACGCCGATCTACCGCAGCGACGGAAGCGGCACGAGCTACAACCTCACCGACTACCTCTCCCACGTCAGCAAGGAGTGGAAGAACAAGATCGGCAAGGGCACGCAGCCGAGCTTCCCGACGGGCGTGGGCGCGCGCGGCAGCTCAGGCGTGGCCGCGAAGCTGAGCAGCACTTCTGGGGGCATCACCTACGTGGACGTCGCCTACTCGCTGAAGAACAAGTTCAAGATCGCGAAGCTGAAGAACCGCGCTGGGAAGTACCAGCTCCCGGGCTTAAGGCAGATCCAGGCGGCGGCGAATTCGATCGTCAAGCTCAGGAACAGCCAGAACGCGTTCACGGCGGTCGACCCGAATCCCCGCGCGCCGAAGGCCTACCCAATCTGCACCTTCACCTGGGCGATCGTCCCGCTCAAGACGAGCAAGGCGCCCGAGTTGAAGAGGTTTATCGACTGGGCACTGACCAAAGGGCAGTCATTCGGGCCGAAGCTCCTGTTCGTCCCGCTCCCGGATGCGGTCAAGAAGCAGAGCCGCACGACCCTGGCTCGGATCCATACCTAGCTCACCCCGGAAGGCTGCACCGAACGTCGAGCCCGTGGCCCTGCCCCCCGCGGGCTTCGACGTTTCCCCCCGCGGCCTCGATCACGTGCTTGACGATCGCGAGGCCGAGCCCACTGCCGCGCGTGGTGCGAGCCCGGTCCGAGCGGAAGAAGCGCTCGAAGAGCCGCGGCACGTCTTCCTCGGGGACGCCGGCGCCGTCGTCGGCGACCTCGAGCACGATCGCGTCGCCATCGCGCCTGAGCGAGACAGTGCACGTCGCACCCTCGCCGGCGTACCTGATCGCGTTCACGACGAGGTTCTCGGCGACGAGCCGCAGCATCCGGCGTCGCAGGGGCACGTGCAGGCTCTCGTCCTCGATTCGAAGGTCAACCGTGAGGCCGGCGAGCTCGGCCCGCTCGGAGAACTCGGCCACGAGCTCGCGCAGGACCGGCGCGGCCCCGGTGTCGCCGAGCGAGACAACCTCGCGCTGCTGCTCGAGCTCGCTCAGAAAGAGGATGTCGTCCACGAGTTCCCGCATCTCCGCAACCTCGCCGTGTGCCTGCCCCAGCAGGGCCTGCAGGTCGGCGCCGGGCAGCTCCGCCGACTCCAAGAGCGCCAGCAGCCGCGCGAGCGGCGTGCGCAGCTCGTGGGAGACAGCGGCCGTGAAGCCGGCGCGCAGCTCGTCGTACTCGGAGCGAGGCGTCATGACAATAGGCTGAGTATCGCGTGACCAAGGTCCTGATCGTCGAGGACGACGAGCTGATCGCCGAAGGCATGGCGCAGCACCTCACAGCCGCCGGGCTCGATCCCGTCCGTGTCGGCGCGGGCGAGGTCGGCCTGGCGCGCCTGCGCCACGAGCGGCCCGACGTCCTCGTGCTCGACCTGATGCTGCCCGGGCTCGACGGCTGGAGCCTGATCGAGAGGGCGCGGGCGGAGGGAATCGGCACGCCGATCATCGTCGTCAGCGCCCGCGGCACCGAGCACGACCGCGTGCACGCCCTCCAGATCGGGGCAGACGACTACCTCGTCAAGCCCTTCTCGATGAAGGAGCTGGTCGCGCGGGTGCAGGCGTCCGCCAGAAGAGGGGTGCGCGGAGTCCCGGAGGACCGGGGCGAGAAGCTCGTAATCGAGGAGCTCGTGATCGATCCCCGCTCCGTACAGGCCTTCGTGGACGGCGCCAACGCTGGTCTGACCCCCACCGAGTTCCGGCTCCTGCACGCCCTCGCCCTCGATCGGGGCCGGGTTGCGAGCCGCGACGAGCTACTGCAGCGCATCTGGGGACGCCGCGCGACGCACCGCGACCGCACGGTGGACGTCTGCGTCCGCCGCCTGCGCGAGAAGATCGACAAGCCGGCGTCGAAGCACACGTTCATCCACACGCGCTACGGCGTCGGCTACAAGCTCGAGCCGGTGGCCAAGTAGTTATTCCAGGTGGTAGAGGGGTACGAGGCTCTTCTCGGCCTCGTTCTCGATCCGCGCGACGACCTCGACGTAGGGCTCCAGCCCCGAGCCGTGCAGCTTCGCCTTCAGCAGTTCGTCCACCTGGTAGAGCCCGGCCGAGTTGTTCATCTTGATCTCCACGCCCACTGCCCGCTCCTTGCCCTCGTTGATGATCACCTCGTCGATCGCGGCGGCCGAGATCGAGTGGATCGAGACGCTGCCGCGCTCGAACGGGATCCGCGAGCGGCCCTCCTCGATGTCGAGCGCGTCGGCCACCCGGACGACCCCGGCCTCGATCGTCAGCGGTCTGCCCGACTCGCGGTGGCTCGTGATCGCCTGCAGCACCTCGGAGGAGACGACGGTCAGCTCCGGCTCGTCGTAGATCCCCGCGAGCAGCTCGCGCATCTTCGGCTCGGCCAGGAAGAGGCTCCAGTCCTCGTGGCGGTCTCGGTGTACGGCCATGCCGATGCAGTGCAGGAGCGCGCCGAGCACGACCACGACCTCGGCGTCCTCGCGCTTCATGCCGTAGTCGGCCACCATCGCCGGCTCGACGCCCCGCTTGGTCAGGATCCGCAGCAGCCGCAAGCCGATGTTGGCCACGATCTGGATGTGCACCCACGAGTGGTCGTTGATCCCGAGCCGCTTGATCGCATTCACGTTGGCGACGTGCCACCAGGCCTTCAGGCCGTCGTCGGCGTTCACTCGCTCGAGCAGCGTGCGCAACTTCGCGTTCCGCTGCGCCGGGACCGTGATCCGCATGTGCGCGGTCGCCTCGCCGGGCGTGAGGCGCGTCTCCCGCTCGGCTTCCTCCGAAACCGGCTCGTCGATGCGCTCTTGGAGCTCCTTGTCGAGCTGCGACACCGGGCCCGAGACTACTCCTTCCGGCCTCAGCCCGTTACGATTCGTACCGAGTGCGCACGATGAACCCGATCCACGACTCGACCTGCTCGGTCGCGGCCTGCGCGGAGATCCTCGGCGCGAAGTGGACGGCGGTGCTCGTGCACGACCTCTCCGAGGGAGCGCGCCGCTTCACCGAGCTCGAGCACTCGTGCCCGGGGATCAGCCCGCGGACGCTTTCGGAGCGCCTGCGGGCGCTCGAGACCGAGGGCATCGTCGTCCGCCGCAGCTATGCGGAGTCGCCGCCGCGGGTCGAATACGAGCTGACCGCCAAGGGCGAGGACCTCCTGCCCATCATCGAGGAGATGCGGCGCTTCGGCCACGCCTGGCTTGTCGAGGACGAGCCCGCGACGCTGTAGCTAGAGCCGCGCGAGGCCGCGGAAGAGTTCGCGCGAGACCTCGATCCCGAGGGGGAGGTACTCGGCGAGGAGGCGCTCGTTTGGCGAGTGGATGTTGCTCTCCGGCAGCGCAAAGCCGCTGATGATCGTGGGGATGCTCTTGTCGGCGAGCGCCGGGACGATCGGCAAGGTTCCGCCTGAGCGCACGAGCAGTGGCCTGGTGCCCATCGCCTGCTCGAAGACCTCGAGGCCGATCTGGACCGCTCGCGCATCGGAGGGTACGAGCCCTGCAGGCGCCGCCGAGAGGCGCGTGACGTCCAGCTCTGCGCCCTCAGGCGCGGCCTCGCGCAAGAGGCGTTCGACGGCGCCGCCGATCGTCTCGACGTCCTGGCCCGGCGCGAGCCGAATCGAGACGTTGGCCTCTGCGAAGACCGGCAGGACCGTCTTCTGGAGCAGTGGCGAGCCGCCGACGATTCCGTTCACGTCCAGAGACGGCTCGGCGGTGGTGCGCAGGTAGAACTCCTCGGCGGCGGACGGGTCGATCGGGCGCGCCGCCGCGTCCGCAAGCATCTCCGGCCCGGGGACGAGCTCGGTCCAGGCCGCCAGCTCCTCCTCGGTCAGCGGCGCGATCCCGGCTCGCAGCGGCTCCGGCAGCCGACCCTCGCGCGGCTGCACGGCGGCCAGGACCTGCGTGAGCGCGTGCATGGCGTTGAGGGCGGCGCCGCCGAAGATGCCAGAGTGGAGGTCGCGCTCGCCGGTGCGGATGGTGACGTGGAAGTAGACGAGCCCGCGCGTCGCGACGGCGAACTCCGGCACGCCGCGCTTGGTCATGCCCGAGTCGAAGATGAGCGCCGCCTCCGCCCCACGATCGTCGGCTGCGAGGAAGTCCACGATCTGGTGTCCCCCCGTCTCCTCCTCGCTGTCGCAGGCGAAACGAACGTTGACAGGCAGCTCGCCGGCCGCAGCGAGCTCGGTGGCCGCCTTGGCGAGCATGTACAGCTGGCCCTTGTCGTCGGCGACGCCGCGGCCGTAGAGCCACTCGCCGCGCTGCTCGAGGGTGAAGGGGTCGGTCTGCCAGAGCTCGAGTGGGTCCGGTGGCTGCACGTCAACGTGCCCGTAGACGAGCACCGTCGGGGCCGCGGCCCCGTTCGAAGCGGCGAGCTCGCCGACGATCAGCGGGTGCGTGTCGGTCTCGACGACGTCGGCGTCGCCGCCGGCGGCGCGCACGAATGCCGCCAGCCACTCGGCGGCGTCGCGCACGTCCCCGGCACGCGTCGGATCGGCGCTGACGCTGGGGATGCGCACCAGCTCCGAAAGCTCGTCGAACCAGGCCTCGGCCATGGCGCGGGACTCTAAGTGACGCTAGGCAACGTCGCGGAGCGCGACCGAATCCGCCAGTGCCCGCAGTTTCTTCAGGCTCTGGTTCTCGATCTGCCGGATCCGCTCGCGCGTGACGTTGAACGTGCGGCCGACCTCGTCAAGCGTCCGCGGGTGCTCCCCGTTGAGGCCGTAGCGCAGCTCGAGGACACGCCGCTCGCGCGCGCTCAGCGTGCCGAGCACGCGTTGCAGCGTGGCCTTGCGCAGCTCGACCTCGGCCATTTCGTCAGGCAGCGGCTCGGTCTCGTCGGTGAGGAAGTGTCCGAACTCGGACTCCTCGTCGTCGCCGACGGGCTTCTCGAGCGACACCGGCGCCTGCGAGCTCCGGCGGATCTGCTCGACTTCGTCGGGCCCAAGCTCGACGTCGATCGCGATCTCCCACGAGCTCGGCTCGCGCCCGAGCTCGGCGCGCAACTTGCGCTCCGAGCGGACGATCTTGTTCAGCTTCTCGACGATGTGCACGGGCATTCGGATCGTGCGCGCCTTGTCCGCGAGCGCACGGGCGACCGCCTGGCGGATCCACCACGTGGCGTAGGTGGAGAACTTGAAGCCCTTGCGGTGGTCGAACTTCTCTGCCGCGCGGACGAGCCCGATCGTCCCCTCCTGGATCAGATCGAGGAAAGGCAGCCCCTGGTTGCGGTACTTCTTGGCGATCGAGACGACTAGCCGTAGGTTCGCCTCGACCATCTCCTGCTTCGCGCGATGCTCCCCGCGCTCGATGCGCTTGGCCAGCTCGACCTCCTGTGCGGCGGTGAGCAGGTCGACCTTGCCGATGTCCTTCAGGAAGAGCTGCAGCGAGTCCGTCGTGACCTCGCGCGGCTGGGGCACGACCTCGCGCTCTTCCTCCTCACGGCTCTCGACGACCTCGATGTGCAGCTCCTCCAGCGCGTGGTAGAAGTCGTCCATCTGCGTGGCTTCGAGCTCAAACTCGTTCAGCGCAAGCGCAATCTCCTCGGTGCTCAACGACCCTGCCTCGCGACCGGTTTCCAGGAGCCCCTTGGCCTCGTCCGTCTCCAGTACCTCGGCGATGGTGGATGGCCTGACCTTCTCCCCCTGCTTACTCACTGCGGCTCCCTCCCTGGGCTTGTGACATTTCGCACGCGGCGTAGCGGATGCGGCACTCTCGCATGGCGACCGGACGGACGCCATAGGCCGAACGGCCCTAATTTCGGTCAGGGGGTCCCAACATCACGCAGCACAGCCAAGTACCTCGACGCCTGCGTGCCCAGGAGCGATGTTGGTGCCTCCGCTCGGGCCAGCCGGAGCTGCTTCCGGGCGGCCTCCACCTGCCCCGACCAGACCAGCATCAGCCCGAGATGGAAGCGGACGGTCTGCGCGTGCGGGAAGACACGGACGAGCGGGCCCAGGCGCCCGAACGCACGTGAAGGGTCGCCCTTGTCGAAGAGCCCGACGGCGGCGGCGGTACGCGCGTCCGGGTCGTTCGGCGCGAGGCTCGCGGCCGCGGCGAACTGCCGCTCGGCCGAGACCGGATGGCCGAGCTGCTGCAGCGCCGTGCCGTAGAGAATCTTCGCGCGGGCGCCGCCGCCCGCGGCCGCCCGTCTCAGCGCCGCGAGCTTCCGCGCCGGCGGGAGCACGCGGATCCGCAGGGGCATCGGGAACGACGGCACGAAGCCGGGCAGGCCGGGCGCGTACTGCGGGTGCAGCAAGTCGTTGGCGCGCACCGCGTAGAAGGTGTCCGGCTCGAGCCGCCGCGCCGCCCGCCAGGCGGTCACGGCCTGCCCGTCGCGGCGCGACCAGTAGAACGCAAGCCCGAGATGAAGGGCCAGGAGCGCGCTTCGTGGGTGCTCGGCCGCGAGCGCCCGCAGCGTCTCGACGCTGTCGTCGGGCCAGGCAGCGAGCGCCGCGCCGACGCGGGCCTCGAGAGAGCGGTAGCGGCCGAAGATCTTTGCCGCTCGGGCCGCGTGGTCGTCCTTGTAGAGCTGCTGTGCCTGCTGGAGGGCGCGGGCCTCCAAATCGCTGCGGACGCCGAGGTCGAGCGCGAGCGGCGGGTGGCCGGCGCGCGCCTTCGGCGGCGCGGCGACGTGATCCCGAGTGGCGACGACGCCGAGCACCACCACACCCGCGGCGGCGACCGTCGCAAGCGCGACGAGGAAGACGATTCGGCGCCGCGGCGTCACGGCGCGACCATAGCCGTCGCCTTCGCGGCCACCCCGGCTCCCCGCTATACAATTGAAAGCGTGACCAGCTACCGCGAACTGCTGCGAGCCGCCCGCGAGTCGATCGAAGAGGTGGATGCGACTGGCGCTCAGGAGCTGCTCGGCGCCGAGGACGCGCCCGTGCTCGTGGACGTGCGCGAGCGCGACGAATGGGAGCAAGGCCGCATCGCAGGCGCGGTGCACGTTCCGCGCGGCCATTTGGAGTCGAAGATCGAGGCCGCGGCACCGGACCGCTCGCGCCCCGTGCTCCTCTACTGCTCGGCCGGCAACCGTTCAGCCTTCGCCGCGAAGACCCTGGCCGACCTGGGCTACGAGCGGCCGATCTCACTCGCCGGCGGCTACATCGACTGGCAGCGCTCGGGGCTGCCGACCGACCTTCCGCGCACGCTTGGGCCTGCCCGCAGCACGCGCTACAGCCGGCACCTGCTGATCCCCGAGGTCGGCGAGGAGGGACAGTTGCGTCTGCTCGACTCGAGCATCCTGCTCGTCGGCGCGGGCGGCCTCGGCTCCCCCGCGGCGCTCTACCTCGCGGCTGCGGGCGTCGGCCGGATCGGGATCGTGGACGCGGACGTCGTCGACGAGACGAATCTCCAGCGCCAGATCGCGCACTCGACCGACTCGCTCGGCGAGCCGAAGACCGATTCGGCGCGCCGGCGCATCGAGTCGCTCAATCCGGACGTCGAGGTCGTCCCGTTCCGCGAGCGACTCACCTCGGCGAACATCGAGCGAATCCTCGAGCCCGGCTGGGACGTGATCGTGGACGGCGCGGACAACTTCCCGACCCGCTACCTGGTCAACGACGCCTCGGTCTGGCACGACATCCCCGTCGTGCACGGCTCGATCTTCCGCTTCGAGGGGCAGGTGACGGTCTTCGAGCCGGGCTCTGGCCCCTGCTATCGGTGCCTCTTCCCACAGCCGCCGCCACCCGAGCTGGCGCCTAGCTGCGCCGAGGGCGGCGTACTGGGCGTTCTGCCCGGAGTGATCGGCTCTATCCAGGCCGCCGAGGCCCTGAAGCTCGCACTCGGGATCGGGGAGCCGCTCGTCGGCCGGCTGCTGCTCTACGACGCGCTCTCGGGTGAGTTCGACGAAATGAAGCTGAGGCGCGACCAGGCGTGCCCCGTCTGCAGCGAGAACCCATCCATCACGGACTACGTCGATTACGTCGAGTTCTGCTCGGGTGTGGGGCATTGAGCCGCGTGCGGATCCCACCGACGCTCCGGAGCGAGACCCAGGGCGCGCGCGAGGTGGAGGCGAGGGGCGGCACGGTCCGCGAGCTGCTCGACGACCTGATGGTCCGCTTCCCGGCGCTGCGCGGCCAGCTGCTGGAGGACGAGGAGCTGGCGCCGTTCGTCAACGTCTACGTCGGGGGCGAGGACGTGCGCACCAAGGACGGGCTGGACACACCTGTGGACGAAAGGTCACAGATTGTTTTGCTTCCGGCCATGGCCGGAGGGGCCATGGCCGGGGACAGTCCCCGGCCCTGTCCGAAGCAGGCATGAGCGGAGCGGCCCCGGCCGCGAGCCTGCTCGATCTCGTTGGAAACACCCCCCTCGTCGAGCTCTCCCACCTGAGTCCGAAGCCCGACGTCGGCCTCTACGCGAAGCTCGAGGGCCAGAATCCGACCGGCTCGATCAAGGACCGCATCGCGCTCGCGATGGTCGAGGCCGCCGAGCGCGCGGGAGAGCTCGAGCCCGGCCAGGAGCTGCTCGAGCCGACGAGCGGCAACACCGGCATCTCGCTCGCGCTCGTAGCCCGGCTCAAGGGCTACCGCCTGACCTGCGTGATGCCGGAGAACGTGACCGAGGAGCGGCGGCGGCTCCTGCGGCTCTACGGCACGGAGATCGTCGAGTCCCCGGGCGCGGAAGGCTCCAACGGCGCCGTCCGCCTCGCGCTCGAGCTGGCCGGGCGCGAGCCGCGCTTCCGGATGCTCTTCCAGTACGCGAACGCTGCCAATCCCGCCGCCCATTACGCGGGCACCGGCGCCGAGATCGCCGAGGCTCTCGAGCGGGTAGACGTGCTCGTCGCCGGGCTCGGCACCGGCGGCACGCTCATGGGGGCGGGCCGGCGACTGCGCGAGTCGTTCCCGAACCTCGTCGTCGCCGCGGCCGAGCCGCTCGCAGGCGACCCGGTGATGGGCCTGCGCTCGCTGGAG
Source organism: Gaiellaceae bacterium (assembly GCA_035296785.1). Taxonomy (GTDB): domain Bacteria; phylum Actinomycetota; class Thermoleophilia; order Gaiellales; family Gaiellaceae; genus AC-32. Next base: position 59,846 of record DATHAF010000027.1, on the reverse strand, counting down.
GACGGCTATGTGCCGCCGATCCTCGACGTTGCCGAGCTCGACCGGAAGCTGCTCGTCTCGAACGCCGAGGCCGTCGCGGGCCTCCGCGCTCTGCTCGACTGCGAGGGCGTCTTCGCCGGCGTCTCCGCAGGGGCGGTCATCCACGTCGCGCGCAAGCTGGCCGCGGAGCTCGAGGAGGGCGTCGTAGTCGCAATCCTCGCCGACGCCGGCTGGAAGTACCTGTCGGCTGACTTCTGGGACAGCGAGGACGTGGAAACCGAGATGGAGGAGTCGGTCTGGTGGTGATCCCGGCGGCGATCCGCGCGCAGCTCGAAGAACATGCTCGCGTGGAGGATCCCAATGAGGCGTGTGGGCTCGTCGCCCTGCGCGACGGCGTGGCCGAACGCTTCATCGCCGCGACCAACGCGGCAGCCAGCCCGTACCGCTTCGAGCTCGAGACCGACCCTGAGAACTGGTTCCTCGAGGACGAGGGCTACGAACTGGCGGTCTTCCACTCGCACCTCTCGTCGCCCCCACACCCGTCGCGAACGGACGTCGAGAACATTGGCCTCTGGGAGGGCCGGCCCTACCTGATCCTGTCGCTCGCGACCGGTGAGCTTGCCGCCTGGCGGATTGCCGGCGGCGAGGCCTCACCCGTCGAACTGACGACTTAGGTCGCCTTGAACTTGCCCTTCATGCCCAGGCGGGCATGGCCGGGCACGGTGCAGATGTACGTGTAGGTCTTGCCCTTGATCAGGGTGACGGTGAGCGTCGCCGTCTTGCCCTTCTTGATGACCTTCGTCTTCTTGCCCGCAATCTTGAAATCGTGCGGCGATGGGCCCCTGTTCACGAGGTTGAAGACGACCTTGCCGTGCGGCGCGGTCTTGCGCGAGAGCGTGAATCTGAAGTCCTTCGCTATGACCTTCACCGCCGTGGCGGTCGAGCTAGCGACGGCAAACGGAGCGACGACGAACAGCGTGACTGCGGCCACCGCGGCCGCCAGGAGCAGGGAAACAATGCGCTTCATGAATCTCCTCAGGTTGTGGACCCCGTCCCCCCGAGAATACCTGGCTAGGACGCCTCTTCGAGCCTCCGCTCCCCCGGCTCTTCCGGGATGAGCTCGACCTCGAGACGCTCGATCCGCGAGCCCTCGATTTCGAGCACCTTGAAGTGAACGCCGTCGTACTCGACCTCGTCGCCAGGCTCGGGCGCACGGCCCAGCATCCCGAAGACGAACCCACCAATCGTGTGGTAGTCCTCGATGGGCAGAGACCGGTTGAACTGCTCATTGAAGTCGTCGATCGGGAAAGTCCCGTGGATGCGCATTCGCCCGTCCTCGAGCGTCTCGACCGACTCGTCCGGAAGGTCGAACTCGTCCTCGATTTCACCGACGATCTCCTCGAGCAGGTCCTCGAGCGTCACGATCCCGACCATCGTCCCGTACTCGTCCACCACGATCGCCATGTGCTGGTTCGCTCGACGAAACTCCGCCAGCATGGCAGCGAGGTCCTTCGTCTCGGGCACGAACGGCGCCGCCCGCAGGATCTCTTGCACATGCACGTTCGCGAGCCCATATTCGTTCATCGCGGAGAAGAGGTCACGCACGTGCAGGATCCCTACGACCTCTTCGAGCGAGCCTCGGTAGACCGGGTAGCGCGTGTACGGCGACTCGATCACGGCGGCGAAGCACTCCTCGGGCGGTAGGTCGATCGAGAGGGCAACCACGTCCGGCCGCGTAACCATGACATCCGCAACCTCCTTGTCGGCGAAGTCGAAGACCTTGTAGAGCATCTCCTCCTCCGCCTCCTTGATCACCCCGGTGTCCTCGGCCTGGGCCACGATCATGCGAATGTCCTCCTCGGTGTGAGCGATTACGCCCGCCGGCGCAGGCTGGATCCCGAACATCCGTGTGAACGCGTTCGAGGAGGCCTGCAGAAACCAGACGATCGGGTAGCAGACGATGTAGACCGCTTCGATCGGCAGCGCGACCCACAGCGCCGTCGCCTCGTTCTTGCTCAGCGAGATTGCCTTCGGTACGAGCTCGCCCAGTGTGACGTGCAGGTAGGTGACCAAGCCGAAGGCGACGATGAAGGCCACACCGCTCGAGAGGAGCGCGTCATGGAACAAGCTTTCGACGATGGGCTCGCCGACGGCACCGAGTGCGATCGAGAACGCCGTGATCCCGAGCTGGACGGTACCGATAAAGCGCACTGGGCTGTCCATGATCCGCAGCGCGATCCTCGCGCGGCGGTTTCCCTGCTCCGCCAGCTCGTTGAGGCGCGAGCGCCGCGCCGTCACGAGGGCGTACTCCGCCGCGACGAAGAAGGCGTTCCCCGCTACGAGCAGGAAAACCGCGATGACCTGGAGGAGGATCACGCCCCGCTCTCCGGGGCGCGGGTACTAGGGGGTTTTTCGTCCAACTGGATCTATGTCGCAGTATAGGAAAAGGCGCTGCCATCACTTCCGCGCGCGGCCCGGCCCTCCTGGACAAGCCGCTCGAGGTGCGCCAGCGTCTCGGCGAGGGCAAAACGCCGCCCGCTCGCATCGAGGTCGGCGCCGAAGAGCGCGAGCGAAACCTCGTAGGCGGTGCGAGGCTCGGAGCCGAGCGCCGCGATGGTTTCGCCGAGCCGTCGCCGGTGATGCTCGATGATCTCTCGCGCCCGTCCGGCGGGGTCGAAAACGAGGTCGTTATGGCCTGGCAGCGCCAGGCGGGGTGCGAGCAGGAGCGTGCGCTCGAGCGAGGTGAGATAGTCGCCCAGCGGATCGGGCCGCGAGTCGGGATAGAGGCCGATCGTCGGCGTGACCTTCTCCAGCAGGTGGTCGCCGGCCACCAGCACACCGTCGCGCAGGAGGCAGATATGCCCGTCAGCGTGACCGGGCAGCTCGAGCACCTGCCACCCGTCCACCTCGTCGTCCTCCCGAAGCCGCTCGGGATCGTGCGCGAAGCGGATGAACGGGGCGAAGATGCGCGCCTCCTGCCGCAACTCGTCGGCCACCGGCTCCGGGAGGCCGTGGCCTCGGAGGTAGCCGGCGAGATGCTTTGACCAATCCTCGCGGCCCCAAACACTCTCGCACTGCTCGTAGTCGCGGGCGCCCTGGTAGACGCGCGCGCCCGTCAACGCCTGCGCGTCCTCGCCACCGCCGGCGTGGTCTGGGTGAAAGTGCGTGACGACGATGCGGATCACAGGTGCGTCGAGCTCGGCGAGCACCGGCTCCCAGCGCTCGACTGCCTCGGGAAGGCCGAGACCGGTATCCACGAGCGTCCAGCCGTCGGAGCCCGGCAGCAGGTAGCAGTGCACGTGCCGAATCCCCATGGGCAGCGGGAAGGTGAGGCGACGGATCCCGTGCGGAAGGGCGTCCATGAACGTATCCAAGCTGGAAACGCCGTAGGCTCGCCGCGTGACCAAGTCCGCCGAAGAGCGATACCTCCTGCTCGGGCTGCGGCTCGGCCGCCACGTCGACGGGATCGTCGACGCCTACTTCGGCCCGCCCGAACTGGCCGCAGCGGTCGCCGCCGCGCCCCCGGTCGACCCGCGGGCGCTCGTCTCCGCCGCAGAGACTCTGCTGGACGAGCTCGAGGATGGCTGGCTGCGCGACCAGGTCGGGCTGCGCACCTACGCCGGCGTGCTGGCAGGCGAGTCGGGCTCGTACGCCGACGAGGTGGAGGGGTGCTACGGCGTACGGCCAACCTTCACCGACGAAGCCGTGTTCACGGCCGCGCACGAACGGCTCGAGGGGCTGCTCCCCGGCGAAGGACCACTGGTCGAGCGTTACCAACGCTGGCGAGACTCGACCCTCGTGCCGACCGAGCACCTCGAGCGCACCGTGACGGCCGTCATCGAGGAGGCGCGCGCCTGGACCCGACCTCTCGTCGAGCTGCCGGCCGGCGAGGGAGTCGCTCTCGAGATCGTCCGCGGCGAGGCTTGGATGGCGTATTGCCACTACCTCGGCGACCTCCGCAGCGGGATTGCCGTCAATGCCGACCTGCCGCTGTCGGCTATCGAGCTGGTCCATCTCACGATCCATGAGACGTATCCCGGCCACCACGTGGAGCGGAGCTGCAAGGAGCACCTGCTGGTGCGTGGCCGAGGGCTGCTCGAGGAGACGCTCGTCATGGTGCCGACTCCGCAGTCGCTCGTCTCTGAGGGGATCGCGGAGCTCGCGCCGCACCTGCTCCTGGAAGGTGAGGGAGGTGCCGCGCTGGCCGCAGTCGTCCACGACGCCGGCCTCGATCTGGATCTCTCCCACGCTCTCGCTGTTCGGCGCGCCGGCGAACCGCTCCGGTGGGCGGAGGTGAACGCGGCCTTGATGCTGCACGATTCCGGAGCGAGCGAGGCCGAGGCAAATGCGTATCTGGAGCGCTGGGCCCTGATTACTCCAGAGCTCGCCGCTCACGTCGTCCGGTTCCTCCACGAGCCGACCTCGCGGACCTACGTGATGAACTACTCGGCCGGACGAGAGCTCTGCCGCTCGTACGTGGCGGGCGACCCCGAGCGCTTCCGCCGTCTGCTCACCGAGCAGGTACGCGTGCGGGATCTCGCCGCCTAAGCACGAACACGCGTTCTATACTTCCTGCGTGCGGGCCGAATATCGAGAAGAGCCCTGCAAGGTCGCGCTCAACCGCGTCAAGGGGATGGCCTTCAAGTGGTCGCTGAACCCGTACATGGGCTGCGTCCACCAATGCACGTTCTGCTACGTCCGCGCCTTCGAACTGCGTGCCGACCGCCCGTACGACGACCGCTACGGGCAGTCGATCCGCGTGAAAACGAACATCGTCGAGGCCCTGCGCGCCCAGCTTGCCCGAGCGAGCTGGCAGCAGGAGTCGGTCGCGATAGGCGCGGCGACCGACCCGTACCAGCCCGCCGAGGGGCGCTACCGACTGACGCGCGGCTGCATCGAGGCGTTGGGCGCGGCAGCCAATCCATTCAGCATCATCACGCGCGGGCCGCTGATCGTGCGCGACGCCGACGTGCTCGCGGAGGCGTCCAGACGCGCCAAGGTCTCCGTCACCTTCTCGGTGCCGACCCTCGACGACGAGGTCTGGCGCAAGACCGAGCCCGGCACCGCGCACCCCCGCCAGCGGCTCCGAGCCCTGAAGACGCTTGTCGAGGAAGGCGTGAGCGCGAGCGTCGGGATGGCGCCGATCCTGCCAGGAATCTCCGATCGGCCCGAGCTGATGGAGCAGGTCGTGCGCGAGGCGCGCGAGGCCGGCGCCTGCGGCGTCTGGGCAAACCTGCTCAACCTGCGCCCGGGGACCCGCGAGCACTTCCTCGGAGCGCTCGCCAAGGACTACCCGGAGCAGCTCCCCGAGTACGAGCGGCTTTACGCCCGCCGCGCCTATCTCAGTGCGGCCGAGACGAAGCCGGTTCGTGCCCAGGTCGCCGAGCTCGCCCGCAAGCACGGGATCCGCGATCGCAGGCGGACTCGTCTGGCTCCCGTCCCGGAGCCGGAGCAGCTCAGCCTCGCGATTTAGTCAGTGGCTAGGCTGCGGGCGTGGCCTTTCACGCGATCCGGTTCGACCAGCTCGAGTGGACGACTCGGCCGCACGAGCCCGACGAGGCTCCGCGGCACATCGCCGAGCTGAGCGAACAGGCCGGCTTCGCCCACACCCGCGCGAACCTCTGGCGCTACGAGCCCGGAGCCAACGGCCGCCGTCACAGGCACCCGATTCAGGAAGAGACGTTCGTCGTTCTCGCGGGGACGCTGTCCATGTACCTCGGCGAGCCGCCGGAGCGCCAGGACGTGCGCGCTCCCGGGCTCATTCACGTGGAGCCGGGAACCGAGCTGCAGACGGCGAACCACGGCGAGGAGGAGCTCCTCGTCTATGCCTACGGCGCTCCGCCCGAAAGCGAGCATGCCGAGATCCTCGATTCCGCCGTTCAGGCCGTAGCCGATACGCGACATACAATCCGCTTGCCTTGAGCGATCAGTCTGCGCCAGAGCGCACCGAGGGGGAGATCACCTGTCTCATCGTCGACGACCACGAGGTCGTCCGCGAGGGGCTGCGGCTCTCGCTCTCGCGCGCGCCGCACATCCGGGTGGTCGGCGAGGCGGCGGACGGCGCAACCGCAGTGGCACTCGCGGAGCGCCGCAAGCCCGACGTCGTGATAATGGACGTGCGCATGCCCGGCATGGACGGGCTCGAGGCGACGAAGATCCTGACGCAGAAGGTGCCGGACACGGCCGTGCTGATCTTCACCGCCTACAGCGAGCGCAGCCTCCTCGGCCGGGGGCTCGAGTCGGGCGCGAAGGGGTACATCCTCAAGGAGGCGCCGCATCAGACGCTGCTCAAGGCGATCGACAAGGTCGTGGCCGGCGAGGGCTTCGTCGACCCGGCGCTGATGCCGGCGTTCCTTTCCGGCGATCGCGAGGGCATGCTCACCGCCCGCGAGCGCGAGATCCTGCAGCTACTCGCCGACGGAATGTCGAACGCGGACGTCGCCGGGCGCCTGTTCATCAGCCAGGAGACCGTGAAGAGCCACGTGCGCCACATCCTCACGAAGCTCGAGGCCGACACGCGCACGCACGCCGTCGCGATTGCCCTTCGTGACGCGGTCATCGACTAAAGCCGCGCTCCTCGTTCTGGCGGTCGGCGCCGCGGCGATCGTCTCGGTGGTCGGTCTCGCGGTCGGCTCGAGCCGGATCGCCTTCGTGGGTCTCGGCGCGGCGATCATCGGCGCCGCCGCATTCGCGCTCCACCTGATCGTGACCGAGCGGCGCCGGCACGAGGTCGTCGAGGAAGAGCTCACCGACAAGTCGAGCTTCCTCGAGGCCCTGATCGAGTCGATGGGCTCGATCGCCGCCACGCTCGCGCCGCAGCAGGTGCTCGAGCAGACCCGGCGCGAGGCGAAGGAGCTGTTCGGTGCGAAGGCGTCGCTGCTTGCTCCGGGGGAGACCGCGCCCTCCGACTCGGCGGAGAACGCGGTCGTGCTCCCACTGCGGATCCGGGGGGAGGAGATCGGCGCGCTGAGGCTGGTGCGCGCGCGGCCGCTCGACCGGGAGGAGCTCGCGCGGGCGACGCTGCTCGCCGACTTCGCGTCGAGGGCGGTCGAGAACGCACGCCTGCTCGCGGAGGCTCAGGTTCGCGAGGCCGAACGAGCCAGGCTCACCGACCAGCTGATCACCGCCGAGCAAGAGGAGCGCCGACGGCTCGCTCTCTTTCTCCACGATGGACCGGTGCAATCCCTCGCCGGGATCAGCCTGATGCTGGACGCCGCGATCGCCTCGATCGGCGAGAACCGGTTGGAAGAAGCCACCCGCGTGACGCAATCGGCGCTCGATCGTCACCGGGACACGATCCGATCGCTGCGCGACCTCTCCTTCAACATCGAGCCGGTCGTCCTGAGAGACCAGGGCTTTGCTCCCGCGGTAGAGGCGTTCGCACAGCACATCGGCCTGTCGAACCGGATCCAGGTCGATCTCGACGTGGAGGCTGCCGAGGGTCTGGCGGAGAACGCCCGCGTGGCGCTCTACCAGATCATCCGCGACGCGGTGAACCAGGCGCTGCGGCGTGGGCCACCAACGCGAATCTCCGTCCAGATCGCCGTCAAGGCCGACGGCAGCGTCGAGACGGTGATCGCCGACGACGGCGCGGGTGAGCGCCGGCGGTCGAGCTACGACGACATCGAGGAGCGGGCGCGGACGCTGAGCGGACGCCTCGAGGTCGAGGCCGGCGACGACGGGGGCACCGCGGTTCGCATCGTGCTGCCGCCCTACGTCGCCCACAGTTAGCATTTGGCCGTGGAGAACGGACAGCGGCACTCGACGCACCTGCGCTTCGTCTGGAAGACGACCGGCTACGAGCTGCGTGAGCGCGAGGGCGACGTGCCCGGGTTGGGCGAAGAGGTCGAGGAGGACGACGCGCGGCTCTACGTAACGAAGGTCGCGCCCTCACCGCTTCCGGGGGACATGCGCCGCTGCGCCTACCTGCAGCCGGTCAGCTAGCCGCACTTTCGGCAGCGGCGCGGCCGAGCACGAGCGCCGAGGCCAACCCGCTCGCGTAGCCGCCAACGGAGATGCCGCCCGTGTCGGCTCCGGCCGCGTAGAGGCCGTCTATCGGTTCGCCCCCGTCGTCGAGCACGCGGGCCTGCGGGTCGACGCGGAGCCCACCAATCGTGTGCGTGATCGCGGCGGCGACGCGCACCGCGACTACCGCACGTTCCGGGGCCGTGAACGGGAGATCGGCAGGCTCGGTGCGGGTCGGTGTCTCGGCAACGATCTCGCGGACCGCGCGCTCGCGGACGCGCTCGCCCAACGCCTCCTCGTCGAGCACGTACCAGGCTCTCGCTTTGGGCTGGTGGGCGGTCGCCTGGACCAGGTCGATCTCCGACCACGAGACTTCGTTGTGGTCGACGAACTCCTCGCCGAGGTCGTTGAAGATCCGAGCGAAGCGGCCGTAGACCTGCGCCAGCGGCACGAAGTCCGGCTCGCCGAAGTCGACGTCGGCCATGTTGCGACCGTAGAACTCGTCGAGCCCCTCCGAGAGCCCGGCGCCGTGCTCGAGGCCGTGTCGGAGCCCGTCGCCCGTGCTCCAGGGGTTCGCGCGCAACCGCAGCGGCCTCGCGGGCCCAACGAACCGCTCGACGAGCTCGGGATCGCCCTGAAATCCGCCGGTCGCTAGCACGAGCGAATCGTCAGGGACATTCCCAGGGCGTGTCCCCGGTCGGCCGAAACGGACCTCTCCGGCGGCTCGGGTCAGTGCTTCCGTCAGACCCTGCGGATCGAACCGGACGCCGGTGGTCAGTGGGTTGCCCGTCTCACGAGCCACGACCGGCGCGCCGATCGCTTCGAGCCACTCGAGCCCCTCGTCCAGTCGCCCGTGCACGAGCTCCTGTAGCCGCGGATCGCCGCCGGGGCACTGGGTCCGGAACTCGTCGATCGAGCGGTAACGCCAGACGACGCCGCTGGAGAGGAGCATCGAGCCCCCGGGCCGGGAGCCCTTCTCGAGCACGACGGGCACGGCACCGAGTTCCCGCGCGCGCGCGGCCGCGCAGAGGCCGGCCATCCCCGCCCCGGCGATCAGCATCTATGTGAGCGAGAACGAAGGCTTGTGCTCGACGTACTCGATCTTGACGCGCTCCGGGCCCCAGACGAAGACTGCGTAGGTGTTCGGTGCATCCACGATGTCTGCGATCTCCAGGCCGAGCTCACGCGCCTCGGCGATGTGCTCCTCCGCCGAGTCGACCTTCACCGCGAGGTGATTGAGCAGGGGCCGCTCAGGGTCCCCGGGCTCGCCCTCGTGGAAGTCGACGAACGCGCCCCCGGCCTCCACGCGCGGGACTCCCGAAGGCCCGGCCCCCGCAGCCGCGAATCCGAGCCGCTCGTACTCCCGCGCGGTCTCCTGCGGCGAATCCGACCAGAGCGCGACGTGATCGAGGTCGTACTCGACCTCCGCGGGCGCCTCGACGAGCCCCAAGCGCAGCCCCTCGGTCACGTCGAGGTATGCCTCGCCGTCCCCGGGCCGCTCGACGTCCGCGTCGCCGAGCTCGGACAGCGCTTCATCCAGGCTCGACACCCGGAGCGCAACGTGCTTGAGCGCCCCCTGCTCGCGCGGCCCCTCGGCCGCGAAGAGTGTCAGCTTGCCGCGTCGCGCATGCGAGCCGACGAGCGTGAAGGCATCCGTCCGGTCGACGACGTGCATGCCAACGCGACTCGTGAGGAAGTCGGCGATGGGATCCCGGTCCGCCACCCAGAGGGCGACGTGGTCAAGCGTCTCCGGAGTCACCGCGGCAGGATAGCCAGCGATTACTTCCTGCGGTCGACCGCGCGCTGGAGCTGCCGCTTGTTCATCTTCGAGCGCCCGCGGATGTTCATCTGCCGAGCCTCGTTGTAGAGCTGCTCTTTGGTGCGGCCGCGCGGGCGATTCGTACCGGAGCGCAGCCCTCCTCGGCGGCCCGATGAGATGTCCTGCCGCGACGTCTGGGAGGACTCCCTCGCCTCACCGCTGCGCGCCCGCTCCTTGTTCACGGTTCGCGCCGCGATCTCCTTGGCCTTGTTTGTCGAGGCGCCCTGCTTCTTGACGCTCTCCTTGACGTGCTCGTACTGCCGCTCGCGCTTGTTGCTCCAGGCTCTCTGAGGCATGCGATCCCTCCTCGGTCGTGTGCGACGAGCGTGCCCGGGAGCGCGTTTTTTATGCCTAGGTCTCGAGCGGCGGGTTCTGGACGTTGTGCTCGGTGGCGTACTCGTCGACCAGGTTGTTGATCACGTCCGCGCCCTCGCTGTAGGCGTAGTTGATCTTCACGAACGGCTCCCACTTCTGCGGCAGCGCGTCCTCGGGGAAGATCGCCTCGACCGGGCACTCCGGCTCGCAGGCGCCGCAATCGATGCATTCCTCGGGGTCGATCACGAGGATGCGCTCGAATTCGTGGATGCAATCGACCGGGCAGACGTCGACGCAGGACAGATCTTTGATGTCGATACAGGGCTCCGCGATGATGTACGTCACGGCGCCTCAGTCTACTGGCGCGGTCAGCTCCTCGACGATCTCCTTTGCGCGCTCGTCGAGCGCCGCTTTCACCACCACCTGATCGAAGCCCGCGGTGTGCGCGCGGCGCAATCCCGCGGTGTCCGTGTGGTTCGCGAAACCGAGGATCGGGATGTCCGGATAGGCGTCGGCAACGTCCTCCGGCTCGATCCGCGCGATGTCGCAGATGACGCAGTCCGGCGGCTCGACGCTGTCCACCGTGATGAGACGGTGCCCAGCCAGAATCCCCTCCAGCTTTCCCCGGAAGAAGAGATCGACCCCCACCAGCAGGATCGTCGCCATCGCGGCAAACGTAGCACCGTTGCGCCTAGTCTCCAATGCCGTGACCAAGCTCGTAACAGGGCTCGATCTGATCCGCAGCGGCGAGTTCTTTGCGGCCCACGAAGAGCTCGAGGACGCCTGGCGCGCCGCCGAGGCTGCGGAGCGCGACTTCCTCCAGGGGCTCGTCCACGTCGCCGTTGCCTGGTACCAGGCCGGTCGCGGCAACCGCGTCGGCTGCGAGCGTCAGCTGGAGAAGGCGGCTCGGAGGCTTGGCGCGTACGCACCGGAACACCGGGGCGTGAACGTCGGCTCTGTGCTGGCGCAGGTCGAGGAGGCGAGGGAGATCGTCGCCGGCGGGTCGCTCGAGCTCCGGCCGGTGAGGGTCTAGAGCTGATCGAGCCCGATCGCGTCCAGGGCGCGGCTCAGGAGCACGTTCAGCCACCAGTCGCGGTTGAAGAAGAGCAGCAGGCCGAGGGCAACGAGCGTGAGGCCGCTCGCCAGGCGGATCCAGTCATAGTGGTTTCTCACCCAGCGGAACGCCGCCATCGCGTGCCCGAACGCGATCCCGATCAGGACGAAGGCAACGGTCAGGCCCAGCGAATACGCGGCTAGCAGGACGCAGCCGCGCGCGACGGTGCGGGAGTCGGCGGCGAGCACGAGGATCGATCCGAGCACGACGCCGACGCACGGAGCTGCGCAGACGGCGAAGGCCGCCCCGAGCAGCGCCCTCGAGCCGCTTGCCCGCGCCCGGCCGATCGCGCCCGGCGCCAGCATGCGCTCCGGCCAGGGCAACAGGCCGGCCAGGGCGAGGCCGAGTACGACGAGGACGAAGCCTGCGATCTTGACCCGCGTTTCCTGGTCGACCCAGCCGCCGAGAGCGGCCGCCCCGGCGCCGAGCACGACGAATACAACTGTGAACCCGATAGCGAAGGGCACGCTTGCCGACACGATCCGGCTTGCCACCCCCCGCTCTCCGAGCCGCTCGACCTCTACTGCGGAGATCGCCGACAGGTAGCCGGGTACAAGGGGGAGCACGCAAGGAAAGGCGATGGAAACCAGCCCGGCGGCGAAGGCGGCGGCTATGCGCTCACCCATCGAAGCGGGCGAGCTCCTCGTCGAGACGGCGCTCTTCCTCCGGCGCGAGCGGGTGCCCGTTCAGGGCCCACGGTTGCGGCTCGGGCTCCGGCTCGCGTACCCGCGTCCAGCGCCAGGCGAGGAGCCCGAGAATCCCCGCGCCGCCGAGAACGCCGACCAGCGGCAGTGCCCAGGCGAGGAGGTCGAACCCGTGCTTGGAGGGCGAGGCGAGAATCTGCGGGCCGTAGTCGGCCACGAGCCTCCGCTTGATCTCGCTCTTGGTGTCGCCCGCGGCGATGCGCCGGACGATGAAGCGTTCCACTTGTTGCGCGGCCGGCGAGTCGGACTGCGCAAGCGTCTCCGGGTAGCAGACCGGGCACAGGACCTCGTCCTCGAGGTCGGCGAGCGTCGGATGCTGCTCACTCGCCGCCGCGGGCGCCGCCAGGAACAATGCCGCACCGAGAACGACCAGGAGCCTCATGCGTCCAGCGCGTCCATGATCCCCGCGCGGATGTCGGCGGCGGTCACCCGGCTGATCACATGCTGGACGACGCGCCCGCGCCGATCGAGGAAGAAGGTTTCGGGCAAGCCGGTCAGACCGTACTTCGGCCAGGTCAGATCGCGGTTGTCGTGCACGGCCGGATAGGTGAGGTCGTACCTGCGCAGGAAGCTCCGGGCTGCGCCGCGGGCATCGCGCACGTCGACGCCGACAACGACGGCCTTGTCGCCGAACTGCTTGGAGGCAGCCTCGAGCGCCGGCGCCTCCTCCCTGCACGGGTGGCACCACGAGGCCCAGAAGTTGACCACCACGACCTTCCCGCGCAGCGACGAGAGCTGTAGTGATCCGGCTCGGTCGAGCCGGCCGAGCGTGAAGTCGGGAGCCACCTTGCCGATCCCTGCCTCCTTCTGCGAGCCCTGCGCGATCTTCCAGATCAGCAGCGCGAGCAGCCCGGCGACCAGCGCGACCGCAAGTGCCTGCGCGCCGAGCTTCAGCCGTGCGACCACCTCAGGACGGGACTACGAAGACCGTAGTGCCGATGTTCACGTGGTTGAAGAGCCATTCGGCGTCGCTGATGTGCATGCGGATGCAGCCGTGGGAGGCGGAGTACCCGATCGACGCGTCGTCGGGCGTGCCGTGGATGCCAACGCCGGAGGCCGAGAGGCCCATCCAGCGCGTGCCGAGAGGGTTGCCCGGCCCCGGCGGGACCGGCTTCTCGTCCTTCGCCCAGTCTGAGTCGGGCGGGTACCACCAGGGGTTGCGCCACTTGACCACGACCGACCAGCGGCCCAGCGGCGTCGGGTAGCTCGACTGGCCCGTGGCCACGCCGAAGACGCGCTGGAAGCGCATGCCCTTGTAGAGGTAGAGCCGGTTCGAGCCGCGGCGGATCACGATCACCGGGCCGATCGACGAGCGGGTGACGCGCGGCTCGAGCACACGGAACTCGAGCCGAAGCGGAAACCGCTCGTTGGCCGCCAAGGCCGTGAAGATGCTCGCCATCGCGCGCTCACGGCGCAGCGCGCGCCCGGTGCGTTGCTTGCTCACCCACGGCCGGAGATGGCGGAGAGAGAGCTGGGCGTCTGCGGCGGAGCGGTCGAACCTCCGCGCGACGATGGCCAGATAGCTCGAGGTTCGAGCCCGGCTGAGCGAGACCCGCAGCTTGATCGCGGTTCCAGCGGGCGCGGTTAGAGAGCGGGTGACCGCGGCGCGCACGGCTGCGACGGCGCCGAGCCGTTTCGGCTTCACGGCCAGGCGGCTCCGTGGCGCGACGAGCACGAGCGGCTCCGCGAAGGCGGCGTTCACCTCGGCGATCGCCTCGTCAGCGGTCAGATCGCCCACGTCGATGCCGCCGATCGACACGCCCGGCGCAATCGTCCGCGGGGCGGTCGTGGTCGTGCCCGTGGTTGTGCCGGAGGTCGTCGCGGCGACCACGCCCGCCGACAGCCCGCCGGCAGCGCCGAAACCGAGCACGAACAGCAACGCGAGACCGGCTCGTCTCATCCCGCGGAAAGTCTAGACGTCGAAGATACGGGGATTGTTCGTGATCACGCCGTCGACGCCCAGCGCGTCGAGCCTGGCCATCCAGGCGCGTTCGTCCACCGTCCAGACGAGCACGGGAGCACCGAGCGAATGGCAGCGCTCGACCGCGGCACTGCTGACGACCGCGAAGTGCAGCATGGCCGCGCTCGCGCCCGCTCCGGCGAGGAGGCGCGAGAGCCGGAAGGGCAGGGCGGCCCGCATCGCCGCCAGCGCCGGGCCGACGAACGGCGCGACCGCTTGCCGCTGCCCGAGGCCACGCCGGTCCTCGGGATAGGTGAGGCCCAGCCGGACGCTCGGCTCCACGGCGGCGAGCGCCCACAGCGTGTCGGGCCGAAACGAGCTGACGACGGTTCGCTCGACCAGGCCGTGCCGCCGCAAGGCGTCCGCGACCGCCTCTTCGGCTCCGGAGGCCTTCAGGTCGAGGTGTACGCCTGCGCGGGTTCCGGCCAGGAAGGCGAGCGCTTCGTCCAGCGTGGGCAGCCCGGGCGCGGGCTCGGCCGGCCGGTCGTGCACGAGCACGAGCGCTCCGTCGAGGTCGTGCACGTCGAACTCGACCAGATCGCAGCCGAGCTCGAGCGCCAGGCGCAGCGACTCGATCGTGTTCTCGGGCGCGAGGGCCGCAGCACCGCGGTGTCCGATTCGCAGCATCCGGCCGTCGCGCCGGCCGAGGTCGATCACTTGCGCTTGAGAACCACGATCGCGCAATCGTCCCCGAGCTCGCCGCCGAAGGCCTTGCAGTCGGCCAGCAGCATGTTCGCCAGCTCCTGTGCGGGAAGATGGCCGTTCGCCGCAAGAGCCGCGTCCAGCCGCTGCTCGCCGTAGAGCTCGCCCTCACGCCTCGCCTCGAGCAATCCGTCGGTGTAGAGCACGATCGCGTCTCCTGGCTCGAGCCGCACATGCGCCGCCTCGTAGCGCTGGTCGCCGTCGATCCCCAGCGCCAGGCCGCCGACGACAAGGGGTTCCGGCCTCTCGCCGGCCCGCAGCAGCCTCGGCGGGGGATGGCCGGCGCTCGCGCATGCAAGCTCGCCCGCGCGACCGTCCACCGTCAGGTAGAGGAGCGTGATGAACTTCCCGGCCCCGATCTCCTCAAGCACGATCTCGTTGGCCGCGGAGAGAAAGTCGCCCGGCTCGGAATGCTCCCGCGCGAGCGAGCGGAAGACGAACTTTGCCATCGCCATGTCGGCCGTCGCGTCGATCCCGTGCCCCGTGACGTCCCCGAGGACGACTGCTAGCCGCCCGTCGGTGAGCTCGAGGTAGTCGTAGACGTCGCCGCCCACGTCCACGCGCGCCGAAGGATCGTAGACGTCGCCGATCTCGAGCTCTTCGAGCTGCGGCCGCGTGCGCGGGAGAAGCGAGCGCTGCATCGTGTCGGCGAAGCGCTTCTGCTGTTGGTAGAGGCGCGCGTTGTCGAGCGCGAGCGCCGCCTGCCCGGCGATCGAGATGGCCGCCTCGAGCGTATTTCCCGCGATCGGGTTGTGCGAGTCGAGCGAGATCAGCGTCAGCGTCCCGAGGATCTCGACCTGCGTCGAGAGTGGGATAACTGCAACGGAGGAGCCCTTCTCGAGGAAAGGGATCAGCGGCTCGTGCGCCGGGCCGAGCCCCGCTGCGCTCTCCGCGTCGAGCACGAGCGCCTCGCCGCTGCGGAACACGCTCGGGAGAAGCGGTGAGAGCGGCTGTGGCAGCGAGAGGATCGTTTTGAGCGGTTCCATCAACCGCTCCTCCCGCACGTGCACCGCGACAGGCACCAGCCCGCTGCCGCGCTCGTCGGGCATCCGTAGCGCTGCCGCATCAACACCGAGCGAGTCGACGATCGTGCGGGTGACCGCCTCCAGCGTTGCGTCAAGCGAAAGGCTCTCCGTGAACGAGCGTGAGATCTCGTACAGCGCGCGCAGCCTCTTGGAGGCCTCACGCTCGGCCTCGAGCGCCTCGGTGCGCTGGGTCCCGAGCCGCTTCGTCTCCTCGTGCAGGCGCGCGTTCTGCACCGCCACGGCGAGCTGGGCGGCCAGCGCCCGGAGGAGCGACTCCTCGTTCTCGGATAGGACCCACCCGCGCTCGGGATAGACGGCGAGTAGGCCGACGAGCTCATCGCGCACCTGCAGGCGAACGGCCACTGCCGCCTCGAGCCCGACCTCCTGGAGGGCATCTTGGACCCCGCGGAGGCGCTCGTCCTCGGCCGTGTCCGGGACGAACACGAGCCCGCGCCCCCGGGCCGGGCCCAGCGCGAGCTCGAGCAGCCGTTCGCCCACGCGCACGTGCGGGCCGGCAAGGCCGCGGGAAGCTGCGGGCTCGAGCCGCCCGTCTTCCTCCTCCGCGAGGTAGACCGCCAGCCGGTCGGCCCCGAGCAGCTCACAGATGCGCTCGACGGCGGTCTCGAGCGTGTGCGCGAGCGAGAGCTGGGCAATCGCCTGGCCCACGATGGCCAACAGCGCGCGCGTGCGCTCGAGCTCGACCGTGAGCGTCCGTCGCCGCTCGCTCGCGCGAAGGGCGTGCGCCGCTCGCACCGCAAACGTTCCGAGCCGAGCGAGCAACGGATCGTCCGGCTCGCGCTCCACGCCGAAGACGAGCTGGAGCGCGCCGAGCGGCGGCTGGCCGAGCTGCAGGGTCGCCAGCGTGCTGCCATCCGCCGCCGGCTCTTCGACCACGATCGGTCCGGCGGAGGCCTGAGCGCGCAGCACCGCCTCGAGCGCAACGGCGGGTGCGGCTGTTCCCGCGGGGCCGGCCAGAGCGGCCAACACCGGTCCTTGGGGCTCATAGCGCCACAGGAGGCAGGCCCTCGATCTTGTGGCCTCGCACGCGAGCGCCGCCACCTGGTCGGCCGCCCGGGCCTCGTCGGACCCGGCCGCGAGCGCGTCGCCGGCGAGCTCGAGCAGGTCCGGCGAGACCGGATTCGTACCGTCACCATCGCCGTAGGCTTGTCGGGCGAGCGCGACCTGCTCGGCCGCCGTGCGTGCCAGCCCGCGTTCACGCTCGTCGAAGGCTCCGCGGCGGCGCATCAGCTCCAGGGAGCCGACCACGGCTTGCCCTGCGCGCACGGGGAGCTGCAGCACTGCAGTTGCGCCGAGCTGCTCCGCCACGCGCCGCAGCCGCCCCGGAAGCTGCAGGAGCTCGTCGCGCTCGACGATGGGCACGGAGCCCACGCTGATCCTGGAGCCCTCGAGCTCCGCCTGCAGTGCAGGCGAGGATGCATAGACGGCCCGCGCGGTCAGCCCGCCCGCCTCGTCGCCGAGCCGGGCCACGACCAGGTCCGCCTCAGTCAGCCCGGCGGCCCGTTCCACTATCTCAGCCAGCGCTTCGTCGAGCCTGGCGGCTCCGCTGGTACCCCTCACCACGGCCATGTCTGCCCCCTTCGGCGCAAGTATGGCGACACCCGGGCCGGCGGGCCACAGGCCCTCTAGACTCCCCGTATGGCCCTGCCGGAGCGGAAGCAGGTCGAGGATGAATTGCTCGACCCGACAGCGGTGCACCGGAACTACCGGCGCCAGCGGATCAAGCGGCGCGTCCTAGAAGACCGAGCCTACGAGAAGAACCTCGCGCGGTTGCGCTTCTGGCTCGCGCTCACCGCCGTAATCGGCACCAGCATCGGCCTCGCGCTCGTGGTCTGGAACCAGATCCAGCGCCTGTTCGGCCTTTAACTCGGCTGGAGGAGCGACGATCGGCGCGGCGAACCCGCCCGCGTGGCCAAACGCACACGCAGGCCCCCGCGCTCACGCCTCGTCCTGCGCTGGCTCGCGATCGGCGCGATCGTCCTGCTCGGCTTGCTCTATGCTCGCCCGCTGCGGAGCTACCTGGACGCAAAGCACGACCTGGCCACCCGGGCGACCGACGTGCGCACGCTCAAGGCCCAGCGGCGCGCGCTCCAGCACCGGCTCGCCGAGTCGACGAGCTCGGAGGCCCTGACCCGGCAGGCGCGGCGGCTCGGCCTGGTGCGGCCCGGCGAGCGGCTCTTCATAGTCAAGGGCGTCCCCGCGTGGCTACGAGGCAAGGCTACGATCGACGGCGGTGGAAGATGATCGCGCAATCGTCGAACGGCAGATCGGCCGGGCGCCTCGCGCGTTCCGGCGCGTCGTCGTGCGCTGTCCGTTCGGCCGCCCAGCCGTAACCGAGCAGGCCGCATTCGACGATTCGGGCGAGCCTTTCCCGACGACCTACTACCTCACCTGCCGACACCTCGTCGCTGCGATCGCCCGGCTCGAGGCCGCCGGCGGGGTCGAGCGCTGGAGCCGGCTCGCCCGCGACGAGCCGAAGTTGCGGGAGAGCGCCGAGCGCGGCCACGAGGAACAGCGCAGGCTCCGGCCCGAGCTGCCGGGCGGGATCGGAGGCCAGACGCGCACCGGCGGGCTCAAGTGCCTGCACGCGCACGCCGCCTTCGCGCTCGCGCGCCCCGGCTACGAGCTGGGCGAGCGGATCCTGGCCGAGATCGAGCCACTCTGGCCCTCGCAGTGCTGCTACGACCCCCAGTAGCATCGACCCCGATGCCGACGGTGCTCGAAACCACGCGTCACGAGTGGCAGGAAGGCCATCGCCGGCTCCAGGCCGCGGCGGACGATCGCGCTCGCTACGAGCGGCTGCTCGAGGAGGTGGACGTCGTCCTCGAGGAGCTGCGCCGGCGGGTCGGCCAGACCTTTACGCTGAAAGAGCTTGCTGCCGCCTACGCCGATGCCGATCGCTGGGCCCAGGAGGCTCTCGCCGAGAGAGAGCCCGGCCCCGGCTGGCCGATGCGGCTTGCGACGGTGCAGGATGCCGCGTTCCATCTCTACTCCCGCGGCGCGAACGACTATCGGCCATGAGCAGCCGCGACCGCCGTCGCCGGCACGACCCGGCACCGAGTCGGCGCAGGATCGTCGTCTGGGCTCTCGTGCTCGCGCTCGTCTTCGCGATCGGGGTCGCGCTCGGCGAAGCACTGAACGACAACCCGCAACCCGGTTCGACGACGACGCAGGAACGAACCTTCACGCTCCTCCCCGAATCGTCCACGGTCACCGTGACAACCCCCTGACCACTGATGTTAGGAAACGAAAGCTTTGGGTAGGTTCGGCCCGCATGGCGCGCGAAGTGACTTCAACTCGCCTCGCCCACTCCAGCGAGCCGGACTGGCTCACCCTCGGCCAGGCCGCCAAGTACCTCGGTGTTGCCCAGAGTACGATCCGCAAGTGGTCGGACCACGGCCGCGTCCCCGCCTTTTACACCCCGGGCGGCCACCGGCGCTACCGGCGCGGCGACCTCGACAACTTCCTCGAGCGCTCCGGCCTGAGCAGCGGGAGCGGGCCGACGGTCCTGATCGTCGACGACGACCCCAAGTTGCGCGAATACGTCCGCGTCAATCTTGAGATGGAAGGCTACTCGGTGAAGGAAGCCGCGAGCGCGGACGAGGGGCTAGGCGTGCTCGACGAGTCCACACCCGACCTCGTGCTCCTCGACGTGATGATGCCCGAGGTTGACGGTTGGGAGATGCTCCGCCGGGTGCAGGAGCGCCACGGGGTCGGTGCGATCCCGGTGATCATGTTCAGCGGGAAGATCGACGAACGCGCAGCGGAGGAGGCTACTTCTCGTGGCGCGCAGGGCTTCATTGGCAAGCCGTTCAACCCGCAAGAACTGATCGACCAGACCAAGCAGCTGCTACCGACCTGATCGCATTCGACCGGCACCTGGAGCGCTGGGTCGTCCAGCACCGGGTCGGCTGGCTGAACTGGCTGTTCGTCGACCTCTCGCGGATAGGCACGCAGGGGCTCGTGTTCGTCGTGGTGGCCGCCGTCCTGGCGCTGATCTGGCGGCGGCCATGGCTTCTCGTCTTGCTGCTCGCCTCCGACTTCGTCGCCGACGGCCTGTCACTTGCGCTGCGGCAGGCGCTCGGCCGGGACCGCCCGCCGCTCGTCTACTCGGAACCGAAACCGCTAGTCGACGTCCCGCACACCGCGGCCTTTCCCTCCGGCCACGCGTCGTCGGCCTTCGCCTGCGCGACGGTGCTCGCCTGGGCCTCGCCGCGGCTGCGGATCCCCGCGTTCGTGCTGGCGGCGGCGATCGCCTGGTCGCGCATCTACGTAGGCGTGCACTGGCCGCTCGACGTTCTGGGCGGTGCGCTGCTCGGGATGCTGGTCGCTACAGCTCTTCTGAGGCTCGCAGCAAACCCGCCACGATCACGCCGAGAGACGCGAGCAGGCTGATCCAGATCCCGATCCCGCGGCCGGCGGGCGGCGGAATCGAGTCGGGTATCGAGATCAGCCTGATCAGGACGAAGATCGTGGCGAGCGAACCGAGCGCGATCACGACCAGGCTTTCCGGGATCGTGGGCGGAAGCTCGAAACCGAGCTCGCCCAAGATCACCAGCGCAAGCAACGCCAACCCGATGAAGAACACGAGCTTGCCGAGCACGCCAGTGTGCCACCCGATCACCGCGAGGGTCGGCCCGGTCGTGTCGGGGCCGGCGTACCAGTCGGTGAAGGGCGCAATCGTCAACACGAGTGCCGAGATCCAGGTCAGCCGGCTACCGAGCGCCCAGAACCCGGTCGCCGGGCGAACGAATGCATCCTCGTCCGGCTCGAAGTAGGGCTCGTCCGCCTCAGGCGGAGAGAAGGGATCGGGCGTTTGCACCGCGCGCAGTATGTCGCAGCGCCCATAAGCCGTCCGAAAGAAGCGGCAGTTGCCGCCGGAGCCGGGCATTGCCCGGCGGGAAGCTCACCACGAACGAACCGGTTGCCCGAACGCAACGCTCAGGCAGCTCTGAAACGCAGGAGTTCCGCCTTCATGGGCAAGGAGCGGGCTGGCGGGGGAACCAGGTGTTCCCCCGCGCTCAGACCACGTCGACCTTGATCAGGTTCGTCGTGCCTGGCAGGTTGACCGCGGTCCCGGCCGTGATCACGACCCGGTCGCCCTCGTCGACGAGCCGGCTCGCCCTGGCGGCCTTGAGCGACTGGGCGAGTAGCGCGTCCACGTCGTCGCACTCCGGGATCAGGAACGGCGTCACCCCCCACTCCAGCGCCATCTGCCGCAGCGCGTAGTCGTGGTGGGTGAGCGCGATGATCGGCCGCCGCGGCCGCAGCCGGGCCACGACCGACGCCGTCCGACCGGTGTACGTGGGGACGAGGATCGCCTTCGCCCCGAGCGCCTCCGCCAGGTCGCAGGCGGCGTTGGACATCGCCTGCCCGACCGTAGGCTCCTCGCTGGCCTCCGGGAGCTGATGGCGGTAGCCGAGGCTCGGCTCGATTGCCTGAGCGATTCGGCCCATATACGCGACCGACTCGACCGGGTACTCTCCCACGGCGGTCTCGCCGGAGAGCATCAGCGCGGAGCTGCCGTCGAGGATCGCATTGGCAACGTCGCTCGCCTCGGCCCGGGTCGGCTCGGCCTGATGGATCATCGACTCCAGCATCTGGGTGGCCGTTATCACCGGCTTTCCGCGCTCCAGGGCGGCGAGGATGACGCGCTTCTGGACGAGCGGCACGAGCGCCGGGCCGATTTCGACGCCGAGGTCGCCGCGGGCGACCATGACAGCGTCGGACTCGGCAAGGATCGCCTGGAGGGAATCCACGGCCTCCGACTTCTCGATCTTCGCGATCACGTGGGCGGGTGACCCGGCGTGCTCGATCAGCGCGCGCAGGTCGCGCACGTCCGCCGCGGAGCGGACGAAGGACAGCGCCACGAAGTCCACCCCGAGGCTGAGCACGAAATCCAGGTCGTCCAGGTCCTTGCGGGTCAGCGAGGGAATCGGGATCGGCACGCCGGGCAGATTCACGCCCTTGTGCGCCTGGACGATGCCTCCGACGAGCACGGCTGCCCGCGCGCGGCCATGCTCGACCTCGTCCACACGCAGGCGTACGAGGCCGTCGTCGATCAGCACCTCGTGGCCGGGCTGCAGCACTTCGCTGATCACCGCCGGGCTGACCGGAAGCTCACCGTCGGAGGCGGCCTCGGCCGCAGCAATGACGATTTCCTGGTCGCGCACGAGTGTGACCGGCGCGTCGAGGTCGCCGATCCGCAGTTTCGGCCCCTGCAGGTCGGCGATCAGCGCGATCGGCCGCTCGAGCTCGGCCTCGGTCGCCCGCAGGAGGCGTGCTCGATCCCGGTGCTCTTCGTGCGTGCCGTGCGAGAGGTTGAGCCGGGCTCCATCCATGCCCGCCCGGGCAAGCTCGGCCAAGATGGCTGGATCGGCCGAGGCGGGCCCGATCGTGGCGACGATCTTCGTTCTCCGCGGAACTACGGGCACCCGCTCAATGTAGCTAGCCGGGTTACGGTCGTCGGAGTCTCGGAAAGGCGTCCCAGCCGGGATAGCGCGCCCGCTCGCCGAGCTCCTCCTCGATGCGCAGAAGCTGGTTGTACTTCGCGGTGCGCTCTCCTCGCGAAGGGGCGCCCGTCTTGAGCTGACCGCTGTTCGTCGCGACCGCGAGGTCCGCGATGGTGGCGTCTTCGGTCTCCCCGGAGCGGTGGGAGATCACGGCTGCGTAGCCGTTGGCGCGGGCGAGTTCGATCGCGTCGAAGGTCTCGGTCAACGTCCCGATCTGGTTTACCTTGATCAGGATCGCGTTGGCGACTCCCTCGTCGATGCCGCGCTGCAGGCGGTCCACATTCGTGACGAAGAGGTCGTCGCCGACGAGCTGGAGCCGGCCGCCCAGGCCCTCCGTGAGGGCGCGCCAGGTGGCCCAGTCGTCCTCGGCGAGGCCGTCTTCGATCGAGACGATCGGGTGCCGCTCGGCCAGCTCCTCGTAGAAGCGCACCATGCCCTCGCCGTCCTCGTCGCGGCCCTCGAACACGTAGCGGCCGTCGCGGTAGAGCTCCGTTGCGGCGGGATCCAGGGCGATCGCCACGCGTTCGCGATGGCCCGCGCGTTCGGCGGCCTCGAGCACCGCCTCGATCGCATCCTCGCTCGAGCCGAGATCGGGAGCGAAGCCGCCTTCATCCCCGACCGCCGTCGAGAGCCCGCGCTCGTGCAGCAGCGCCTTGAGGGAGTGGAAGACCTCGACGCCTATCCGGAGCCCCTCCGCGAAGCTGTCCGCGCCCCCGGGAACCAGCATGAATTCCTGCAGGTCGATCGAATTGTCGGCGTGGGCGCCCCCGTTGATCACGTTCAGCATCGGTACCGGCAGCGTGCGCGCCTCCTCGCCGCCGAGGTGCCGGAACAGCGAGGCCCCGGCGTCGGCAGCGGCCGCCTTTGCGGCCGCCAATGAGACGCCGAGAATCGCGTTCGCGCCCAAGCGGCCCTTGTTGGGAGTGCCGTCGAGCTCGACGAGCCGCTCGTCGAGCCCTCGCTGGTCGCCGGCTTCGTGCCCATGTACAGCCGCCGCGATCTCGCCGTGGACGTTCGAGACCGCCTGCGAGACACCCTTCCCGCCCCAGCTCTCGCCGCCGTCGCGCAGCTCGAGCGCCTCGTGGACGCCGGTCGATGCCCCGGAAGGCACTCCCGCCCGGCCGAGCGCGCCCGACTCGAGAACGACATCGACCTCGACTGTCGGGTTGCCGCGCGAATCGAGGATCTGCCGGGCGTGAACCGCCGAGATAGCCGTCAGCGCAAGGCCTCCTTCGCCCGGTCGTAGTAGCGGTCCTGCTCCTCGAGGGCGAGCTCCGCCCAGGCGCTGCCGTCCGCGGCTGCCAGCTGCTCGGCCCGCTCGACCCTCGACCTGAAACGGCCTGTCGCGGCCCGAAGCGCCAGCTCGGGATCGACGTTCAGCCGACGCCCGACGTTGACGACCGCAAAGAGCAGGTCGCCGAGCTCCTCGACGTGGCGAGGATCGGCCTCGGTCTCCGGCGCCGGCTCCTCCGCAAGCTCGGTCTTCAGCTCGGCCAGCTCCGACTCGAGGTCGGCGAGCGCGCCGGCCAGGTCCGGGTACTCGAACCCGACGTCGCGCGCGCGCCGCTGTACCTTGCGCGCCTGGAGCAGCGCCGGAAGCGACTCGGGCACGTCGTGGAAGATGCCTTCCCGTCCGTCTTCTCCGGACTTGATCCGCTCCCAGTTCTCGCGCACGCGGCCGGCCGTCGGCGCGTCGAGGTCGCCGAAGACGTGGGGGTGCCTGCGAACGAGCTTCTCGTGCACCTGCTGCGCCACCTGCTCGAGGTCGCCGGCGCCCTCCTCCTGGAGCAGGAGCGAGAGAAAGTAGACCTGGAAGAGCAGGTCGCCGAGCTCGTCGAGCAGCTTGGCGCGATCGCCCGTACGCGCCGCGTCAGCGACCTCGTAGGCCTCCTCGACCGTGTGCGGGACGATCGTCAGCGCAGTCTGCTCCCGGTCCCAGGGGCAGTCGCGACGTAGGCGCTCGGTCAGCTGCTGAAGCTCCAGCAGCGTCTCGGCCAGGGCCACTGGATTAGCCCGTGGTCGACGTCGTGCTGCTTGTACTCTTCTTCTTGCACGGATCCTGGGCCGGAGTCGGCTTGTAGCCGACCTGGTAACCGATCCGCTTGCAGTACGAGGCCTTCATGTCCTCGAGCCACCTGTTCATCTCGTCGTTCTTCTTCGTCGAGAGCAGCGTCTGCTTGATGTTCTCCCTCACCTGAGCCAGGGGCGTCGGCTTGGCGGGAGTCCCCTTCTTGATCGGGCCGAGAGCCTCGATGATGTGCCAGCCGAACCGAGTGTGCACCGGCTTGGAGATCACCTTCGTCTTGATCGAGAAGGCGGCCTTGTCGAACGGCGGCACCGTGCGGCCCTTGATGGCGCCGCCGGGAAGCCTGCCGCCGGCGGCCTTGGAAGAGGTGTCGGCCGAGTACTTCTGGGCCAGCTGCTTGAACTTGCCCGGGTTCGCCTTCAGCTGCGAATAGATCCTGTCGGCGAGCGCCTTCTTCTTGACGAGGATGTGGCGCACGTCGCGGCTCTCCGGCTGCGCGGGCGTCTCGTACTGCGCCTTGTGCTTGTCGTAGTAGGCCTTGATGTCGTTGTCGGAGACCTTGACGTCCTTGGTCACCTCTTTGAAGACCTTCTCGCGGATGAGCTGGAGCTTGATTCCTGCGCGGACCTCCTCGTCGGTGAAGCCCTGCTGCTTCAGCGCCGCCTCGTAGCGCTTCTCCATCTCCTTGGCGCTCGCCTTGGGCTGACCGGGCGGATTGCCGTAGTACTGGTTCTTGATCTGCGCGAGCCGGTCGTCGACGTCCTCGTCACTGACCTCGACGCCGAGCTTGTCGGCCTCCTGCTGGTACTCGCTGCTCTGGATCAGGAACTGGGTCGCATTGGTCTTCAGATTCGCGAGCTCCACGGTGCCCGGCGCAGGGAACTTGCGCTTCGTCGCTTCGAAGTTCCGGCGCGTTTGCGTGAGCAGCGCGTCCCAATCGGCCTTCGAGATCGACTTGTCACCGACCACCGCGACCGCGTCGCTCGGGACCTTCTTCGGGCCTCCCCCGCTACCGCAGGCCGCGACCAGCAGAACGAGCGCCGCGAAAGAAAGAATCAGAGGGAGTCGTCTCATGGAAAATGCGCCAAATGCAGCAATTTTCCTCAGGCTGCTTGGCGCGCATCGAGTATAGCATCGACCAACCGAGTCGCTGCCGAAAAGTCCTCGCCACGCAGCGAAACCTCCCGGCGGGTGGTCGTGTAGACCGCCGTGTCGACCTCACTCCGCAGGGCGCGCAGCTCTTCCGATCCGAGCAGCAGCGGCCCGACCGTCGTCTTGCCGCCGCGAAAGACCAGGTAGTCCGCTCCCACGCGCGCGAGCTTGACCTTCGCCTCCTGGATCGCGAAGAGGTTCTCGACCGGCTCGGGCACTGGGCCATAGCGGTCCTCGGTGGCCGCCCGCAGCTCGCGCAGCTCGTCCTCCGACTCGGTCAACGCGAGGCGCCGGTGGAGGTCGATCTTGAGCGCCTCCGCCTCGATGTAGGCAGCCGGCACGTAGGCGTCCACGGTCGCATCCACGCGCACCGGCCGAACGACCGCGCGCCGCTCTCCCGAGAGCTCAGCGACCGCTTCGCCCAGCAGCTCGACGTAGAGCTCGAAGCCGAGGGCGGCCACGTGCCCGGACTGCTCCGCGCCGAGCAGGTCGCCGGCACCGCGGATCTCGAGGTCGCGCCTGGCGATCGCGAAGCCCGCCCCGAGCTCGGTGTGGTCGGCGAGCGTTGCCAGCCGGGCCCGTGCCTCCGGGGTCAGCTCGCGTGAGTCCGGGTAGAAGAGGTACGCGTGGGCGAGCACGTCGGAGCGGCCCACGCGGCCGCGGATCTGGTAGAGCTGAGCGAGACCGAGAGCGTCGGCGCGCTCCACGATCAGCGTGTTCGCCTCAGGGATGTCCAGGCCCGACTCGATGATGGTCGTCGAGACGAGCACGTCTGCGTCGCCGCGCAGGAACGCGTGCATCCGCTCCTCGAGCTCGCGCTCCCGCATCTGCCCGTGCGCGACGAGCACCCGCAGTCCCGGAACGAGCTGCTCGATCTTCGCGGCAGCCTCGTCGATCGACTCGACGCGGTTGTGCAAGAAGAACGACTGGCCCCCGCGCTCGTGCTCGCGCTCCAACGCTGCCTTCACGAGCTCCTCGTCGAACTCGCCCACGTAGGTGCGGATCGGGCGCCGGCCCTCCGGCGGCGTCTCGATCACCGAGATGTCGCGCAGGCCGGAGAGCGACATGTGCAGCGTGCGCGGGATCGGCGTGGCAGTCAACGAGAGCACGTCGACCTCGAGCCGAAGTGCCCTCAGCAGCTCCTTCTGCGCCACGCCGAAGCGCTGCTCCTCGTCGACGACGACCAGGCCGAGGTCCTTCGGGATCACGTCGCGGCTGAGCACGCGGTGGGTGCCGATCAAGACGTCTACCTTGCCCGCGGCGAAGTCGGCCAGCACCCGCTTCTGTTCGACTGGCCGCCGGAAGCGCGAGATCATCTCGACGTTCACCGGGAAGTCGCGATAGCGCTCGCGGAAGGTGTTCCAATGCTGCTCGGCCAGCACCGTCGTTGGCACGAGCATCAGCGTCTGCTTGCCGTTGACGGCCGCGGCGAACGCTGCGCGCACAGCTACCTCGGTCTTGCCGAAGCCCACGTCCCCGCAGACCAGCCGGTCCATCGGACGCGGTGCCTCGAGGTCTTCCTTGACCGCCTCGATCGCCGTGCGCTGGTCATCGGTCTCGCGGTAGGGGAACTCGGCCTCGAGCCGCTCCAACCACTCCGAAGAGAGGTCGTAGGCCAGGCCGGGCGCCTGCTGGCGGCGCGCGTAGAGGGCAAGCAGGTCGCCGGCGAGCTCGCGCAGGGCGCTGCGCGCCCTGCTCTTCAGGTTCTGCCACGCCTTGCCGCCGAGCTTGGACAGCGCCGGAGCCGTCGCGTCGGCGCCGATGTACTTCGAGACCTTGCCGATCTGCTCGTGCGGGACGTAGAGCCGGTCGTCGCCGCGGAAGCCGAGGAAGAGGTAGTCGCGCGTCACCTCGGCCACGGTCTTCGTCTCGAAGCCGAGCAGCTTGCCGATCCCGTGGTCCTCGTGGACGACGAAGTCCCCCGTGCGGAGGTCGGCGAACGACTGAAGGGCGCGGCCCGCCGGCGCGGCCCGGCTCGGCGTGCGCCTGCGGAAGACCTGGGTATCGGGGAGCAGGACGAGCGCTAAGTCACGCCAGACGAAGCCGCGCCGGGCAGGTGAGACCGCGAAGAGAAGCTCCGGGTCATCCGGGAGCGGCTCGCCGGGCTCGAGCAGGCGCGGCTCGACCCGGCGCAGCAGATTGGCCGTGCGGAGCGCCTCACCGCGGTGCGGGAACGCGACGATGACCCGGTTCCCTGCGTTGATGAAGCCGGCCAGCTCGGTCTCCGCTTCGGCGAGCCCCCGCGCCGCAAGGGCCGGCCGTTGCGCCTCGAAGGCGAAGTCCTGGCCGCGCGGGAATGGGTCGAGCTCGGCGGCTCCCTTCAGCGAGAGCTTCGTCTGGAACTCCTCGGCCCAGACCTCGCGCACCTGCTCGGCCTCCCAGACGAGTTCGGGTGCGCGGTCGAGCGGCGGCACGAGGTCACCCGGGACCGCCGCGGTCTCGCCCTCGGCGGTGAGCCGTGGCTCCTGCAGGTCGAGCCGGCGCTCCGCGGCGGCGTAGACGACGGCGCTCTCGACGTCGTGCAGCGCCCGCTGCGTGAACGGGGAGAAGGCGCGGATCGCCTCGATTTCGTCGCCGAAGAACTCGATCCTGATCGGGTCGCGACCGGTGGTCGGGAAGACGTCGACGAGGCCGCCGCGCACGGCGAAATGGCCACGCTCCTGGACGCGGTCGACCCGCTCGTAGCCGGCCAGCGCCAGATGCTCGGCGACCGCGTCGAGCCCGGGCGCATCGGCCGGCCCGAGCAGGAGCGGCTCGGGCCGCGCCCGCGGCGGGGGCATCGCCTCTGCAACCGCGGCCGCGGAGGCGCAGACGAGCCCGCCCGCCGCGAGCACATCGAGCGCGCGCGCGCGCTCGCCCACGAGGTGCGGCGGCGGCTCGAGCCCGGAGCCCCAGTGGACGCCGCGGCTCGGCAGCAGCGCGACCCGCTCGTCGCCGAGGAACCAGCGAGCGCCCTCGGCCGCGTCACGCGCATCGGCGTCTTCTGGAAGCAGGCAGACGAGCGGCCCCTCCCGTTGCTCGAAGAGCGCCGCGAGCAACAGCGGCAGAGCGGGCTCGGAGACGCGCGCAGGGGCCGGAAGCGCCTCGGCGTAGGCGGCGAGGCGCTCGTCCGCGAGTAGCTGCTCCACGAGCGGGTGCAGCACGGGCCTGGTGGTGGTCGTGTGGTCCATGACGAACGACGGAACGGGCGGTTCCGCGCGCTCAATGCTAGCTCCGGCCTGGCTAGTTGAAATGTGCTTGCGCCGTCTCGAGCCCTTCACTGGCGATCGACTCGACGGCATCCGCCGCCTTGGAGATCAGCCCCTCGACATCGTCCTCCGGCGCGAATCCCGAGAGCACCCAATCGGAGACCGAGCGCCGGTCGCCGCGGCCGGGCCGCCCCACACCGATCCTCAGCCGTTCGAACTCCTGCGAGCCGAGGTGCCGGGAGAGCGAGCGCAGGCCGTTGTGGCCGGCGAGCCCACCGCCTGCACGTGCCTGCAGCCGGCCCGGCTCGAGGTCGACGTCGTCGTGCACCACGAGCAGCCCTTCGGGCTCGACCTTGTAGAAGCGTGCCGCCTCGCCCACCGCCCGGCCCGACTCGTTCATGAACGTCTCCGGCTTCAGCAGCCCAAGCCGCAGGTCGCCCACGCGCATCTCCGCGAAGGAGCCCGAGAACTTCGAGCGCCACGAGGCGCCGTGCCGCCGTGCGAGCTCGTCGAGCACGAGCCAACCGAGGTTGTGGCGCGTACGCTCGTACTCACGCCCAGGGTTGCCCAGCCCGGCGACCAGCAGGTCGAGCGTCGAGGCTCCATGGCCCCGACGGAAGAAGCGCACGACTAGCCCTCGTCGGTCTCGCCGGAGCCGGAGGGCGCTTCGCCCTCGCCCCCACCGTCGCCCGCGGGGCGAGCCTCGCCCTCGGCGCCCTCTTCGCCCTCGGCAACCTCGCCCTCGGGCAGCTCGCCCTCCTCGAGCTCCTCGCCCTCGATCTCTTCGGGCTCGGGCTCGACGAAGCGCGTCGGCATCGTGACAGTCGCGAGCACCGTCTCCTCCGGGTCGTCCAGGTAGGTGACGCCCTCGGGCGGCGAGTCGAGATCGACCAGGCGCAGCGTGTCGCCGATCGCCATCGCGCTCACGTCCAGCTCGAGGTGCTCGGGAATCTCCATCGGCAGGGCCTCGACCGTGATCTCGCGGCTGACCTGCGAGAGCACGCCACCCTCGGTCACGCCGACGGGCTCACCGACGAGCTCCACGACCACCTGCGCCTGGATCGGCTGGTCGAGGCGCACCTCCTGAAGATCCACATGAATGATCCCGCCGCGCACGGGGTGCTGCTGGTAGTCCTTGAGGATCGATGGATGCGTCGTCTTCTGGCCTTCGAGCGTCACGTCGAGGATCGCATGCAGGCCGGCGTCGCCCGTGAGCACGCGCCGCAGCTCGCGCTCCGGGACGGAGATCGCGTGCGGCTCCTTGCCGCGCCCGTAAAGGACGCCGGGGATCAGCCCCTGCTTGCGCAGGCGGCGCGATTCGGCGGAGCCGCGACTGTCGCGCTCCGAGACCTGCAGCTTCACTCGTTCGCCGGCCATCGGCGCGAAAGTCTAGCCGGAACCGATCTCAGCGGCCGCACGGGCAGAGCCCGCGCGGCCTCCATGTTGCCGCCGCCGAGTCGGCGCCTCAGTGCCGCCGCCGAGTCGGCGCCTCAGCGCCGCTTGATCGCGATCAGATCGAGCAGAAGCAGCGGCCAGAGCAGGATCGCGAGCACTGCCGCGATCACGCCTCTGAAGCCGTGAATGTTCTCGAAGTAGTTGCGCTCGGCGGCGACCGCAACACCGACGCCTAGGTACACGAGCACGAAAAGGGACGGAAACCTGCGCACGCGCGACTCCTACCCGCAGAGGCGGCAACCGCAACCCACACCCGGTTGCGCGGACGTGGCCTCGGCGGCTCCGGCTCCCACCGGGAATCGTTTGGCCCAGGCCGCGCGAGGGGCCTGCCCTCCACCGCACCTGCCCAGTCCCCGGACGCCTGTTCGCCTGAGCGGCGAGCTACACCATCGTCCTATGGAACCTAGCCTTCCTCGGGGTGGCCACCGACGCAAACCGCGACGACGCTCAGGACTAACGGTGATCGGCCGTCTGGCCGCTTGGGGAAGCGGCTTCGGTTCGGGATACACCGACTCAACGCAAATGGCGGGACTCCGAAGGGGGAGGACATGAAAGTGAACGGCAGATGGTGGGTGACGCTTGTCGGCCTTCTGGTTCTACTGGCCAGCTCCAGCGCACTCGCAGGTTCGGTCGCGGCAAAGCCGCGTTTCCAGAACTCCTACGTATGCGTGAATCTCCACGACGGGCTCATCAAGGTCATCTCGCGGAGACAGCACAACCGCTGCGCGAGCGGCTGGAAGCGGTACAAGGTCTCTGACATCTTCGGCAAGGGGATGAGGGGCGCCAGAGGTACCGCTGGGCCGCAGGGACCCGCCGGGCCGGCTGGTGCTGCGGGGCCTCAGGGAGCTCAGGGTGCCGTCGGCGCTCAGGGCCCGCAAGGCTTCATGGGCCTGCAAGGCCTGATCGGGCCTTCCGGTCCTCGGGGCGACATCGGCCCGATGGGCCCCACGGGAAACCAGGGTGCTGAGGGTGCAACCGGTGCAACCGGCGCTGACGGTGCTGACGGTGCGACCGGAGCAACCGGCGCGCAGGGTCTCAAGGGCGACCCGGGAGTGAACGGCACCGATGGTCAGGACGGCGCGGCTGGAGCCGACGGAGCAAGCGGCGCTACCGGCCCTGCCGGTTCGATCGGCCCCGCCGGCGCGACCGGCCCCGCCGGCGCGACCGGCGCGACGGGCCCACAAGGCCCCGCAGGGTCCGACGGGCTGAACGGCTCATCGGTGGTCACTGCCACCGACACCTCGACCGTGGTGGACGCAAACGCTGTCGTGAGCGCCACGGCGACCTGCCCGGCCAGCCACATCGCCATCTCGGGCGGTTTCCTCGAGACCGGCGCGACGTCGCCGAGCGTGATCGAGAGCCACGCGACACCGGCCCTGGCCGGCTGGGCCGCGAAGGCGAAGACGCAGGGGAACGCTCAGCAGAGCGTCAGCCTCACCGTCTACGCCTACTGCGTGCTCTCCTCCTAGCACGCGCCAGGAGGGCCGGCTTCGGCCGGCCCTCCTGCGCGGCGGGCCACTTGACCTTTTTCCCCGTTTGGAGGACGTTACTGGGGGGTGGAACTCCGAAGCATCAATCCGTCTGCTCTTGCTGGCGAGCGTTCGGCGGACGACGATGCGCCGCGGGCGGGTCGTTGGCGCACCAAACGTTCGGGGGGCAGGCTCGTGCGCGTGGAGATCGTGATCGCCCTCGCGTGTTGCGCGGTGACCATGGTCGGGGTCGTGTATCTGGGGGCGCAATTCTTCGACAGCCGCCCGCAGCCACCTCAGCCGCAGGCGAAGGGGATCGTCTGGGCCGGCCGCACGTTCGTCGATTTGGCCCAATTCAGCCACTGGCTACGCTCGCGCGGGGTCGCATACGAGGTCTGGGCGCTCCGCCATCCGACACGTGCAGGCATTGCGCCGATTCGACGCCCTACGATTCCTGAAGCGCAGCGGGAAGAGCCGAGGGGAGCCGGTCAGAGCTCCACCTGGACGACGGTCGCAGGCGTAGCCGTCGTGCTCGCCGCGCTCTCCCTGTTCATCGGGATCCGCCGCCGTAGTTGGCTGCCCCGTACGAGAGAGGGGCTCGTGCGAACGTCAACGAGGCTTGCCGTTGTGCTCCTCGTCGCCGCTCAACGCGTCGCCCTGGCAGGACTGGCCGGAACGCGCCTGCTGCTGCGTTTTGCAACCGTGGGGGTTGACGAGTCCTCAAGTCGCGCCAGGGCCGGCGTCTGGGCGGCCTGGCGCCAACGCGACACGCTCGCGTGGACTGCCGTGGCGGTGCTGCTCGCCACCATCAGCGCGCTCCTAGTGACATTCTGGGCCTGATCGAGCTCGAGGTGCCGACCCGCTGCGTGGTGGAGGCATCGAGGCCTCGCTCGGCGCAGCTACGGAACTCGCATTTTCGGTACAGCTCTCCCCGTAAGTTCTTTGCCTGCCGCCAATGAGCGTCGCTGACTTGCAAGCGCCTCCCGACCAAGCGGAGCAGAGGCCCCAAACTCGGACTCATCGACTTCGGCAGCGGCCGAGGGCGCACCCTCGAGAAGATCGCTGACGTCACGGCCAATCTGACCGAGAATCGCCGCTACCACCAGCGAGACAACGATCGAAAGGACCAGAAAGAGCGCACCGATTCCGGCAACTAGCCACATCCACGCGCTCATCTGGTGCTGCTCTTCGGTACGAGATTCATAAGCCCTCCTCATCCAGGCGGGCCGCAAGACGCCTCGTAGTCCGTCCTTCTGATTGTCGTCAGAATTTGACCGTTGTAAAGAGGTAATGATCGATCTGGAAGCTGGGCGGATCGGTTCCTATGGAAAATCGAGGCAAAAGGCGCTCGTCATCTTTCGGATCACCTGGCAGTCATGGCGTAATGTCTCGGGGACTGACCCCGGCGAGATGGCTATTGAGCCTTCGCGCTCCCGATGAACGTCCCGCGTCACCGAGCAAACCGTAGAAACTTCCAGTAGAAAAAAGACAGAAACCGCCCGTAGGCGGTTCCCGTCAGAACAGCTGGTTCTCGCCCGCGAAGATCGCGGAGACCGAGTCGTCGGCGAAGACGTTCAGGATCGTCTCGGCCAGCAGCTTCGAGACCGAGATCACGTTGATCTTGTCCGGCTGGTTGAGCTTGTCGATCGGCACCGTGTCAGTCACCGTCACCTCGGCGAGCGAGCTCGCCGCGATCTTCTCGAACGAGTTGCCGGGAAAGAGGCCGTGGGTGGCACAGGCGTAGACCTCGGTCGCGCCGGCCTGCTTGAGCGCGTCCGCCCCTGCGATCAGGGTGCCACCGGTGACAATCATGTCGTCGCTCAGGATCGCGACCTTGCCCTCGACGCTGCCGATCACCTCGGTCACCTCGGCGGTGTCGTGCTCGGGGCGGACCTTGTTCATGATCGCCAGGTCGGCCTCCAGCATCTGCCCGAAGCGGCGCGCCATCTTCGCGCGGCCGGGATCGGGCGAGACCGCGACGACCTTGTCTCCGTAGAGGCCCTTGTCGCGGTAGAAGGTTGCGAAGAGGGGCAACGCGGTCATGTGGTCGACCGGCACGTTGAAGAAACCCTGGATCTGGCCCGCGTGGAGGTCCATCGTGAGGACCCGGTCGACGCCCGCGGCTTCCAGAAAATCGGCGACGAGGCGGGCGGTGATCGGCTCGCGTGGTCGCGACTTCTTGTCCTGCCGCGAGTACGCGTACCACGGCACGACCGCGGTGATTCGCTTGGCAGAGGCAAGCTTCGCGGCCTGGATCATGATCAGCAGCTCGACCAGGTGGTCGTTCACCGGCGGGTTGCCCGACTGGATGATGAAAGCGTCGCTACCTCGGATCGAGTCGTCGTAGCGGACGTAGGTCTCGCCGTTGGCGAAGGTCTTCAGCTCGACCTCGCCGAGCGTGACACCGAGCTTGTCGGCGATTCGCTCCGCCAGCTCCGGATTCGAGCGACCCGAGAACAGCATCAGTCGCTTCTGCGGCCCGCGTTCGATCCAGGGCGTGCGAGCGTTCACAGGCAGAACCGGCTCGACGGTTTCGAGCCCTGGGAGTGTGGCCTCACTCATTCCTCCCGCTTCCTTCGGACGTAGCCTTCCTTGTTCTCTTGGCGCGCGCGCGCGATCGCGAGCGACTCCGGAGGCACATCCTCGTCGATGACCGATCCGGCCGCGATCCACGCATCGTCGCCGATCTCCACGGGTGCAACGAACGCATTGTGGACACCGGTCCTGACGTTGCGGCCGATTTTCGTCCGCCCCTTCGGCTTTCCGGGCGCGTGGGGGAAGTTGACGGTGATGTTGCCGGCCGCGATGTTCGTGTCCTCGCCGATCTCAGCGTCCCCGATGTACGATTGGTGCGGCACTTTCGTCCGCTCGCCGATGCGCGAGTTCTTGATCTCTACGAATGCGCCCGCCTTCGAGCCCGCCTCCAGCACGGTTCCGGGGCGAAGGTAACAGAAGGGGCCGACCAGCGCGCCGGGGCCGATCTCGGCGTCGACCGCGACCGCGTGAGGCCCGACTTCGGCACCGCGCGCTACCCTCGTCTGCCCTCTCAGCACGGTGAACGGGTGGATCGTCGAGTCCGGCTCGAGCTCGACGCTCGGGTCGATCCAGGTGCACGTCGGATCGACGATCGTCGCACCCGCGAGCATGTGCGCGAGGTTGATGCGATCGCGCAGCACGGCCGCCGCCGCCGCGAGCTCGGCGCGGGTGTTGACGCCTTCGACGTCGGCGGGGTCCTCCGCGCTGTGGACCGCGACGCGCTCGCCGGCCGCCGCGAGGTCGCGAACCGTGTCGGTGAGGTAGAGCTCGCCCTGCGCGTTATCGGGGCGGAGCCGCTCGAGCGCCGGCCAGAGCTTGTCGGAGGCGAAAACGTAGATCGAGGAGTTGACCTCGCGCAGAGCGAGTTCATCCTCGCTCGCGTCGCCGGCTTCCACGATCGCCTCTAGGGCGCCGTCTCCATTGCGGACGATGCGGCCGTAGGCGCCGGGGTCTCCGGGCTCGAATGAGAGTACGGTCGCGGCTGCGCCTTCGCCGCGGTGAGTCTCGAGCAGCCGGCCGAGCACATCACCACTGATCGCGGCGGCGTCTCCGGTGACCACGAGCACGTCGCCTTCGAAGCCCGCGAGCGCCTCCCGGGCAGCGTTGGCGGCGTCGCCGGTCCCTCGCGGCTCGGCTTGCACCGCAACCTCCACGCCTTCGAAGGCATCCTCCGAGCCCGGCGAGGTGACCACCACGAGCGGCTCCGGAGCAAGCTCACGGGCGGCCTCGACGACCCAGTCGACGAGGCGGCGTCCGAGCAGCGGGTGCAGGTGCTTCGGCGTCTCGGAGCGCATGCGAGTGCCCAGCCCCGCGGCGAGGACGACGGCTGCGAGCTTCGGCCTGGTCACCGCTCAGAAGATGGCTGGGGCGCCAGGATTCGAACCTGGGATCGCGGGACCAAAACCCGCTGCCTTACCACTTGGCTACGCCCCACCGTCACGTCTTGTAACCCGACACCGGGCGTAAGACGGCACTTGGCTACGCCCACCATGTGGGCGCCAGCTTAGCCTCGGTCGCCGAGCAGGAACAGAAGGGCGATCACGGCGAAGATGCCGGCGATCACGAGGGCGAGCCAGGCGATCACGAACGACAGGACGACGACCACCACCGCCAGCGACTGCGAGGCGGCCGCGATCCACGAGATCTGCCGAACGGTGTCCGAGCCCGCGGCGCGTCCCCAGACCAGGTAGAGCGCGAGCAGCGGCAGCGCCACGATGATCACCGTCCAGCGTGAAAAATCCTTTTCGAAAGCGACGACCAGGCCTTCGATGACCGCGATCCAAAGCGCGATCCTCACTCTCCGGGACCGCAGCCACCGACCTGCCCGGGTCGACCGGTGCTCGATCACACGCCCCTGCTGCAGCGAGTTCTCCGAGGCCATGTGTCAACCGTACCAAGTCGGCACGGTGAGCCAGGTTCGTCCGCGGCGACGCAGCTCGCGCTCGGCCGCGACGGCAGCATCACGGTGGAGGAAGAGGCCGTAGACGACCGGCCCGGCGCCGCTCACGTCGGCCCTGAAAGCGCCCAGCTCGAGCAGTTTGCCCGTGAGCGAAGAGGCGACGAGGTCATTCGTCGGTAGCGCTCCGAGGTCGTGGGGGCGGCGAACCTGCGGCAGGATCTGATCGAGCAGCGCGCGTCGCTCCTCGAAGCCCTGGCCGCCGCCGCGCCGGTCGAACGCCTGGTAAACGGCGGCCGTCGAGGCCTTGCGCTCGCCGTGAGGGAGGACGAGCACGACCCAGTAGTCCTGAGGGAGCTCGAGCGGCGCCAGATCGGTGCCGGTGCCGGTGGCCAGCTGCGGGCCGGAAGTGAGGAAGAAGGGAACGTCGGAGCCCAGGCCCGCTGCGAGCTCGGCAAGGATCTCGACCGGGAGCGGCTTAGTCAGCGTCTCGTTGGCAAGGCGCAGCGCGGTGGCCGCATCCGAGCTGCCGCCGCCCAGGCCCGCCGCGACGGGGACGTGCTTCCAGATCCTTGCCTCCCACCGGACCTCGGTTTCGGCCGCGGTAGCGAGGCGCTCGAGCGCGCTCCTGACGAGCGTGTCGTCCGGAAAGCCCTCCACCCGAAGCTGCGGTGCAGGCTCGACCGAGATACGGTCGGCCAGGTCGAGCCGCTGGAGCACGGTCATCACCTCGTGCCGCCCGTCGTCGCGACGCGGACCGACGACCAGGGCGAGGTTCAGCTTGGCGGTC
Source organism: Gaiellaceae bacterium (assembly GCA_035296785.1). Classification (GTDB taxonomy): domain Bacteria; phylum Actinomycetota; class Thermoleophilia; order Gaiellales; family Gaiellaceae; genus AC-32. The sequence goes on along the minus strand of DATHAF010000027.1, from coordinate 23,221 downwards.
GCTGCTGCGCGTCTCATCGATCGAGCGCTTCGGCGAGCGCGACGAACTCCGGCGGAGCCAGCTCCTCCGCGCGCGCGGTCGGCTTGCGGCCGATCGCCTCGAGAGCGGCGGCCGCCTGTTCGCGCGTGGCGGCTCCGGCCAGCTCCAGCGAGTTCGGGAGGCGCTTTCGCCGGTGCGCGAAGGCGGCGGCGACGACCTGCTTCACCTGCGGGTACGACTGGGGCAGTCCGAGGCTGCGAAACGCGACAAGCGCGGAGTCGACGTTTGGCTGCGGCCGGAAGACCGTCCGTGAGACCGGGTGAAAGCCCGTGCGCTCCGCTGCGAGTTGAAGGAGCACCGAGACTGCGCCGTAGGCCTTCGTCGAGGGCTGCGCGAAGAAACGGTCCGCGACCTCGCGCTGCACCATCACGGTCCAATGACCGAGGCTCGGCAGGCCATCGAGACTCTCGACCACGAGCGGCGTGGCGATGTTGTACGGCAGGTTCGAGACGAGCTTCGTCGGCGGCGGCTGAAGCGCGGCAAGATCCAGTTGGAGCGCGTCGCCGAAGTGGAGCTCGACGTTGTCATGGCCAGCGAGGCCCATACGAAGGCGCGGCTCGAGCGAGCGGTCGAGTTCGACCGCGTGCACGTAACGAGTCTGGTCGGCGAGGTACCGGGTAAGAACGCCGAGGCCCGGCCCGACCTCGAGCACGACGTCGTCGGGATCGAGCTCGGCGAGCCGCCCGATCACTCCGAGCAGGTTCTCATCGACGAGGAAGTGCTGACCGAGCTCTTTCTTCGCCACGGGTCTCATGGCAGAGAGAACGCCGCGGTCGCGTTGGCGTCGAGACGGGCGGCGAGCTCCTCGCCGTGCTCCCCGCGCGCATCGGCCAGCGCTGCGGCGGTGTGGACGACGTGGGCGGGCTCATTCGAGCGCCCTCGCCGCGGCTGGGGCGAGAGGTAAGGGCTGTCGGTCTCGACGAGCAGGCGGTCGCCGGGGACCTGGCGAGCGACCTTGCGGAGCTCCTCCGCGCTCGGGTAGGTGACGTTGCCGGCGAACGAAACGTAGTAGCCGCGGTCGAGCGCGACCGGCAGGAGCTCAGGCGCGGAGAAGCAGTGCAGGACGACGGTGCCCTCGAAGCCTTCGAGCGCCTCCGCCGTCTCGTTCGAGGCCGCGCGCGTATGAACGACGACGGCTTTGCCGAGCTCGGCCGCCAGCTCGAGGTGGCGCTCGAAGAGCTCGCGCTGGCGGTCATGCGGCGCGTAGTCGCGGTAGAAGTCGAGCCCGGTCTCGCCGACCGCGACGGCGCACTCGTGGCCGAGGAGCTCGCGGAGCTCGTCGAGGTGCTCCGCGTCCTCCTCGGCAGCCTGATGGGGATGGACCCCAAGCGCGGCGAAGACTCCTTGCTCGCGCGCCGCGATGGCGAGGGTCTCGCGGCAGGAGTCGAGACCCGAGCCGATCGAGACAATCCGCCCCACGCCGGCCGTCCGCGCCCGGGCCACGAGGACGTCTGCCGGCTCGGCGCACGCGTCGAGGTGCGCGTGCGTGTCGGTCAAGCCGCGGCGGTCGGCAGGTCCACGCGCGGGAACAGCGGGGCTGCTGGCGCGATCCCCTCGGTCTCGGGCGTGACACCCGCTGCGACCCGCGCGAGCTCGAGCTCGAGCGGCTGCCCGAGCGCACCGAGAATCAGGGGCGTCGTCTTCGGGAGGTAGGGCGCGAGCGCCACCGCGACAGCGCGCACCCCATCGACGAGGTCGTAGAGGACGCGGTCGAGCTCGGTGGCCTGCGCTTCGTTCTTGGCGAGCTGCCAGGGCGCCGTTGCCTCGACATGACGGTTCAGCCAGCGCACGATCTCCCAGACGTCCTCGAGAGCGCCGGTCAGGTCATAGGCGTCGAAGCGCTCGACCAGCCTCACCCGCAGAGCGTCCAGAAGACCGGCCAGCTCCTCGTTGGCCTCCCCCGGCTCGACCCGTCCCTCGCGATAGCGGGAGATCATCGCCGTCGTCCGCGAGACGAGATTGCCGAGATCGTTGGCGAGCTCCCGCTCGTAGCGCTCATGGAGGCTGTCGAGCGACGCCGTCCCGTCCTGGCCGAACGACACCGAGCGCAGCGCCCAGAAGCGTACGGCGTCGGCGCCGTAGACGTCCACGAGGTCGAGGGGATCGATCGCGTTGCCGAGCGACTTCGAGATCTTGCGATCGTCGAGCAGGAGCCAGCCGTGAACGAACAGCTGCTGCGGCACCTCGTAGCCCGCGGCGAAAAGCAGTGCCGGCCAGTAGATGCAATGGAACCGGAGGATGTCCTTGCCCAACAGGTGGTGGGCGTGCGGCCAGAACCGCCCGCGTAGGTCCTCACCGTCGCGTGCGTAGCTGAGCGCGCTCAGGTAGTTGATGAGGGCGTCTACCCAGACATACGTGACCTGCGCTTCGTCCCAGGGGATCGGGATGCCCCACGGCTGCCCGGCTCGGCTGACACTGAAGTCCTCCAGCCCGCCCTCGATGAAGCTGCGGGCCTCGTTGTAGCGGTGGGCCGGAAGCACGAAGTCGGGACGGGCGTCGTAGAGCTCGAGCAGCTTGTCCTGGTAGGCGGAGAGGCGGAAGAAGTAGTTCTTCTCCTCGATCCGCTCCGGTGCGATGCCATGCTCCGGGCAGAGGCCGTCGACGAGATCGGCTTCACTCTTGAACTCCTCGCAGCCCACGCAGTACAGCCCCGAATAGACGTCCTGGTAGATGTCGCCGGCGTCGTAGATCCGCTGCAGGAACTCTTGGACGAACCGCTTGTGACCCTCGTCGGTCGTACGGATGAAGAAGTCGGCGTGGGCATTGACCTTCCTAGGCAGCTCTCGCCAGTGCTCGACGATCTCGTCGACGTACGTCTTCGGGTCGAGGCCCTGCTCTTCCGCGACGCGGTATACCTTGGAGGCGTTCTCGTCCGTGCCGGTGAGAAAGAACGTCTCCTGGCCGCGCTGGCGATAGTGCCGCACGAGCACATCGGCCGCGATCGTGGTGTACGCGTGCCCGATGTGAGGCGTCGCGTTGACGTAGTAGATGGGAGTCGTCAGGTAGAAGCTCATCTGGGTCAATGATACGAGCCCGCCTCGGGCTCCCAGCGGCGGCGGCCGCGGCCAGGCGACGCGCACGCAGACGCAGGCAGAAGGCGAGGACGAGCACCGCCGACACGAGCACCGCGGAGGCCTGCGTGGCCGGGAAGCCGCCGTTGACGCCTTCGCTCCGGGTCGGCCGCGCGACGGCCGGTCGCGAAATCCACCCACGCCGAGCCGCGCCCCCCGCCAGAGGCGCTCGGGCCACCCTCGCGCGCAACACGTGCGGCCGCGGTCGAGCACGTTCCCGTGGAGTCGCCGGCCGGCGTTCACGCGGTCGGGCGGGCATCGCCGGGTGACGCGGACCGGGAACCGAGACCGACCCACGGTCACCGAGCTCTCGCCGCTGCTCCGCTTCGACCGGTGCGTGTGGCGCAGCCTTCGGCACCACCTCGGCGACGGGAGCGGCCAAAGCACTCGCCACACCTGTCTTCACCTCCAGCGGCTCCAGCTCCGGGCGGGGGACAACGGCCGCCGGCGACGCGGGAGCGACGAGAGGAGCCGAGCTCGCAGGCGGAGACTCTTCGCCGGTCGCAGATGGCCCGATCGGCTGAACCTCGGGGCCGGGCAGGAACAGGAGCGGATCCAGGTACCCGTTCGGCTCCGAGCTTTGCCGCACGCCGAGATAGAGGTAGGGCACCGGCAGCTCCACCACGCCGCTCGGACCCACGGTTCCCACGACGTCGCCCTCCGCAAGGGCCGTCCCGCGCCGCACGACGACCGAGCCGAGATGCAGGAGCGTGACCGAATACCCGTCCTTCGTCTGAATCGAGACCGTCCGGCCGCCCACCGGGACGGTTCCGGCGAAGGAAACTACCCCGGCCGCCGGGGCGACCACGGAAGTTCCCGTCGGAGCGCCGATGTCGATCCCGCGGTGCTGGCCCGCGGCATACGGATCGTTGCCGAGCAGGAAGGGCCGCAGAACCGGACCCTGCACCGGCCAGGCCCATCCCAGAGCGGACGCGGGCACGGCGAGCGCAGCCGCGACCACAGCGCAGACCAGCAGTCGGACAGTCACCCGAAACCTCCTCCGTTGTCAGATATGGAAACTACGCCAACGGTAGCAGGGCCGAGCGCTCGTTGTCAAATCTGATTACAGCGAGGTGCGGTAGAGCCTGTTGCGCGCTACGCCGGTTGCACCGGAGATCACCTCGGCCGCCTGCCGCCGGGAGAGGCCGGCGGCGACCAGCTCGGCGACCGCGTTCGTTGCGGCGCTCTCGTCCGCGCCGGCCACGGGCGCCGCGCCTAGGACCACCGTCACCTCGCCCTTCGGCGCCTCGGCGAACCGCGCTGCGAGCTCGGCCACCGTCCCGACGGCGACCTCCTCGAAGTGCTTCGTCAGCTCGCGGCAGACCGCAGCCGGGCGCTCGCGGATCACGCGCTCGAGGGCTCGCAGAGAACGCGGGAGCCGCTGTGGCGACTCGAACGCAACGACTGCCCAGGGCCACCGGGCCAGCTCCTCGCCCAGCTCCCGCAACGCGCCCTCGCCACGGGGCAGGTACCCGAGGAACTGGTACCGCGCGGACACGAGCCCGCTCGCTACGAGTGCCGTCTCGATCGCCGAGGGCCCGGGTAGCACCGTCACCGGCACGCCCCCCCTGCGCGCGGCCTCGATCAGGCGCGCACCCGGGTCGTTGATCCCGGGCAGGCCCGCGTCGCTGACCAGCGCCACGCGCTCGCCGGCCTCCAGCCGCGGCAGCATCTCGGCCGTGCGCTTCGCCTCGTTGTGCTCGTGGTAGGAGAGCAAGCGCGCCTTGATCCCATGGCGCGCGAGCAGCCCCCGCGTATGCCTGGTGTCCTCGCAGAGGACGAGCTCGGCTTCGGCAAGCTCGCTCAGCACCCGCAGCGTCACGTCCTCGAGATTTCCGATCGGGGTCGCGCAGACCGCGAGCGGCACGGCTCAGCTCCCGGAGTCGAGAGCCTCGAAGGCGATCATCCCGGCACCGATTACGCCCGCGTCGGCCCCCAGCTGCGCCTCAACGATCTCGACCGTCTCGCTCGCGGGCACAAGGCCGTCGCGAGCCAGCACCTCGCGCGCGGGGCCGAGCAGCAGCTCGCTCTCCCTGCCGAAGCCGCCGCCGATCACGATCAGCTCCGGCTCGAAGACGTTGACGAAGGTCGCGAGGCCGGCACCGAGAAACCGACCAATCCGCCCAAGCGCCTCGATCGCCTGGCTCTCGCCGGCCTCCGCGCGCCGCACGAGCTCGTGCGAGTCGGCCTCTGGGCCGTAGAGCTCCCGTGCCACCTCGCTCGCCGCCTTCCCCGAGGCGACCGCCTCGAGGTGCCCGCGCCCCCCGCACCCGCAGGGGGCCCCGTCGAAGTCGACGACGATGTGTCCGAGCTCGGCCCCGGAGCCGGTTGCGCCGCGATACGGGCGACCCGCCAGGATCAGGCCGCCGCCGACGCCCGTGCCGAGCGTGAGCACCACGACGTCGGTGGCGCCGCGGCCGGCGCCCGTCTTCCACTCCGCGATTGCCGCGGCATTGCCGTCGTTGTCGAGTGCGACCGGCAGCCCATGGCGCTCGCGCATGCGTTCGCGAAAATCGAGGTCTGCGAGGGGGATGTTGACCGAGGCGATCGCCCGCCCGCTGCGCTGGTCGATCCGCGACGGGATGCCGAAACCGATTGCCGCCGCGTCCGGGTGCTCCGCCCTGAGCTCGTCTATGGCGTTGTCGAGCTCCGCGAGCAACGCCTCTTGCGCCGTGACGACCGTGTGTCGCTCCACGCGAGCCTCGATCTCTCCCTCGCGCGTCAAGACGGCGGAGAGGGTCTTCGTCCCCCCCACGTCCACACCGATGACGCGCAGCCGCTCCAAAGCCCGCCGGTACCATACGCCGCCGGATGGCCTCGCCCGGCGGAGAGAAGCCATATCGCCTCTACCGCGGCGGTCGCGTCAAGGGACGGGTGCCGAGCCCGGGCAGGCCGACGAAAGACACACCGCGTGTCCGGCCCGAGCGCGACGGGAAGAGCCGCTACCGCGGCCCGGGACCGAAGCCCATGGCGCGGCGGCCGCACAAGATTCGCTGGAGCCGCGAGCTGGGAATCGCGCTCGTCCTGATCGTCCTCTTCTTCATCGTCTGGGGCGTGGTCGGCTACCTCGCCTTCCGCAGCGGGGTCGCAGCTGCGAACAAGCGGCTGCCGAGAACCGCCAAGTCCGTACTGACGCCGGACCAGGGCGCTCTGCTCTCGAACCCGAGCTCGATCCTGCTGCTCGGCACCGACCACTCGCTCGCCGCGTCGCGGAGCGGCGACCGGCACTCGGACTCGATCACGCTCCTGCGCACCGACCCGGACCACGGGCGGCTCTACTACCTGTCGATTCCGCGCGATTTGCGCGTCGAGATCCCGGGCTACGGCGCGAGCAAGATCAACACCGCCTTCCAGGTCGGAGGGCCGCGGCTCGCCGCGCGCACCGTCGCCTCCTACATCGACATTCCGGTCAACCACCTGGTCGTCGTGAACTTCGCCGAGTTCAAGGATCTGATCGACAAGATCGGCGGCATCAACGTCACCGTCGGCGGCCCGATCCTCTCCAAGTTCGACTGCCCCTACGGCACCGAGACCCGCTGCGCCCGCTGGCCGGGCTGGCGCTTCGCCAAGGGCAACCAGCACCTCGACGGCCGCCGGGCTCTCATTTACTCGCGCGTGCGCAAGAACCTGCTCAACCCGGCGGAAAGCGACATCACGCGGGGAGAGCGCAACCAGCAGGTGCTCCAGGCGCTGATGAGCAAGCTCGCGAGCTTCAGCACCTTCATGCGCATGCCGCTGATCGGCGGCGACCTGCTGAAGCCCCTTGCGACCGACCTCTCCGCAAACCAGTTCCTCGCGCTCGGCTGGGTCAAGTTCCGCGCGGGCCGCACCATCCACTGCCGGCTCGGCGGCACCTCGACCGGCGGTGACATCACCCCTAGCGAGGACAACGCGAAGGTGATCCTGATGGTGCTCGGCCGCTCCGCCGTGCAGCCGCCGGCTCCGAGTGGCGATACGTACCCGCCGGGGTGCCTGCTCGGCAGCCCGGCTCAGGGCGGTTAGGCCTCGGCGGCCTCTTTCTTGTCCTTCTTCTTTTCCTTCTTCTCGCCGCCGTCGCCGTCGGGGCTCGCGCCGTCCTTCGACAGGCTCTCCTTCTTGCGCCCCCCGCGGCCGTAGTCCGTCGAGTAGAAGCCCGAGCCCTTGTAGTGGACGGCTACCGGATAGAGCACCCGCTCGACAGGGCCTTCGCCGCAAAGCTGGCACTCCTCGGGCTGAGGGTCGGTCATGCGCTGAAAAAGCTCGAACACGTGCCCGTTCGGGCACCGGTACTCGTAGATAGGCATTACGGCGCCGCTCGCGGTGCCGTCGTCAGGACCTGCGGGCTCCGCCTGCATGGACGCCTGAAATGACCGATCGAACCAACTGGTTTCATGGGATACGCCTTTGTGAACGGAGGATAGCGACGAGGGTGGCTAGGAACCCCGCTCGCGCTCCACGGTTTCCCGGTAACAGGGCGCGTCCTCGAAGGCCGCGAGCCCGGGTGGAGTCTGGCGCCGGCGAGGGCGCTTGCGGCGCGCCGCCGCGAGCACCGCGGAGGCGCCGACGAGCCCGCCGATCAGAAACGAGCGCAACCGCCCGGACTGCGGTTCCCTGTCCATGCCACGATTGTAGGCGCCTGTGATCTGCACGCTTGGAGACGTACTCTTGGACGTCGTCGTCCGAACGACGAAGCCGCTCGCTGCGGGCGCCGACAGCCCGGTCGAGACGCGACTCGCAACGGGCGGCCAGGCCGCCAACGTCGCCTCGTGGGTCGTGGCGCTCGGCTCTGCGGTGCGCTGCGTGGCCAAGCGGGCCCGCGACCCGGCCGGAGTGCTCGCCCGCTCGCTGCTGGAGCAGCGGGGTGTCGAGCTCGTCGGCCCAGTGGTCGAAGGCAGGACCGGTGTCGTCGTCGCGCTCGTGAGCGCTGACGGCGAGCGTTCGATGGCGACCGATCGCGGCGTCTCGCCCGAGCTGGCGCCCGGCGAGCTCGACTCCGCATGGTTCGACGACGTCGCCTGGCTGCACGTCTCCGGCTACAGCCTGCTCGCTGAGCCGATCGCGGAGGCTGCGCTCGCGGCCGGCCGCCTTGCGCGGGCGCGCGGAGCCTCTGTCAGCGTCGACCTCTCCTCGTGGAGCTCGATCCGGGACTACGGGCCTGAGGCGTTTCGGGCCAACCTCGACGCGCTCTCGCCGGACGTGGTCTTCGCGAACGAGCCCGAGTGGGAGATGGTCGGCGGCGCCTACGCACTGGCGGAGACGGCCGTCGTCAAGCGCGGCTCGCGCGGCGTCGAGGTGCGGTCCGCAACCGGAATCTCCGAATACGAGCCGCCCGCCGCCGAGGCCGTGGACTCCACCGGAGCCGGCGACGCGCTCGCGGCGGGCTTTCTCGTCGAGGGGATCGACCTCGGCCTGCAGGCCGCGGCGCGCTGCGTGGCTCAGATGGGTGCGGTGCCGTGACGGAGTGGCTCCGAGTCGCGCCGGAAGTGGAGCAAACGCTGCGTGAGGGCGGCCCGGTCGTCGCCCTCGAGACAACCCTGATCGCTCAAGGGTTCCCTCCCGGAGTGGGGGTGGAGGTGGGGCTCGAGGCGGAGGCGCAGGTCAGGTCCGCCGGAGCCGTGCCCGCGACGGTCGGTGTCCTCGATGGCTCGGTCGTCGTCGGCCTGACCGAAGCGGAGATCGACCGTTTCGGCGAGGCCGGTGCAGACGCTCGCAAGCTTGGTCCCCGCGACCTGGCCGCCTGCGCCGTCCAGGGCGCCGTCGGTGCGACCACGGTCGGTGGGACGCTCGCCGCCTGCCGGCTGTCCAAGATCCGATTCCTGGGCACCGGCGGGATCGGCGGCGTCCACCGGGGCTTCGCCGCGCGGCCCGACGTCTCCGCCGACCTCGCCGAGCTGGCGCGCGCGCCGGCGCTCGTCGTCTCCTCCGGGATCAAGTCGCTGCTGGACGTACCCGCCACCGCCGAGTTGCTCGAGACTCTCGGCGTGCCGGCGCTCGGCTACCGCACCGACGAGCTGCCGCTCTTCTACAGCACCGGTGGCGGGCCGCCCGTCTCGGCGCGGGTGGACTCCGCGGCCGACGCGGCGCGAATCGCCGCGGCGCACTGGGAGCTCGGCGGCGCCGCGCTCCTACTCGGTCGACCCCCCGGCGAGACCCTTCCGAACGCGGAGGAGCTGATCGAGCAAGCCCTGGAGGCCGCCCACGATCGAGGTATCGCAGGCCAGGACGTGACACCGTTCGTGCTCTCATTCCTCCAGGAGCGCAGCGGCGGCCGGGCCCTCGCTGTCAACCGCGACCTGATCGTCGCGAACGCGGCCCTGGCGTCCGAGGTCGCGGTCTCCTTCAGTGGCTAGCTGACCGAGCCGAGGAACTCGTCGATCGAGAGCGCGGTCAACGTCTGGAGCTTCGCGCTGCCGCGCGCGCCGAGAGCCACGGAGACCCTGGCGATCGTCTGCGCGTCGGGAGCCTCGACCACGTTGACGAAGTCGAACGGGCCGAGGGTCGCCCACTGGTGCAGGACTTTCGCGCCGAGCTCCTCGACGTCACGATTGACCTCCCGTAGCCGGTCGGGGTTCGCCTTCAGCGTCTGCACGCCCTGGGCGGTCAGGCTCGTGAGCATGATGTAGGTCGGCATCGCGGCTCCTTCTGGGTCGGGGGCCCGACTCTAACCGCGCTGCCTGGTCGAAGTAGAGGAGGCTCGACCCGAGCACGACGACCGGCCACAGAACTCCTTCCGCGAGCGGTCGCGCGATGTCTGCGGCCTGGCCGCTCCCGGCGTTGATCGCCACCGCCATCACCCGCGTGCTCAGGTAGAAGGTGATCCCGAGCGTCGCCATCGAGCCAAGCGCGTGGACGTAGTCCGCCCGCCCCAGCCGGAAACCGCGCCTGAGCGAATCGATGATTCCGCCACCCTCGATCACGGCCGCGGGCACGGCGAGGCCGGCGAGCGCCAGCCAGGCGATCGCGGGCAGGATGTAGGCATAGATGAGCACCGGAATCGGCAAGAAGACGATCACGCCGACGAGGAAGGCCCTGATCAACCTGGCAGGCTCCACGCTTCGCCCGGCCACGACCGCCGATGCGCCCACGAACGAGAGGGTCACGAGCGGAACGCCGACGCCCAGGCTGACGAGCGTTCGCGCCTCGCCGTCGAGCGCGGGCAGCAGCGCGCCAAAGATCCCGATCGGCGCGCCCAGCGCGAACGAGGGCCAGAACCGGCGACCATAGAGACGGATTGCCTCGGCCACGACCTGCCCAACCGTCCGCGTCTCGGGCGGCAAGGGAGGCGGCAGCGCCTCCTTGGGCTTCCTGGCCACGGCGCTACGGTAGCGCGGCCTAGGCCGCGGCGGGCTCTGCTGCGGCGGCCTTCTCGAAGCTGAGCTCGCCGCCGTTCGCATCAACACGAACGGTGTCGCCCTCCGCGAACTCGCCCTCGAGCAGCCGGAGTGCAAGCGGGTTCTCGAGCAGGCGCTGGATCGCCCGCTTGAGCGGGCGGGCACCGTAGGTCGGGTCCCAGCCGCCCTCTGCGAGCAGCTCCTTCGCGGCTTCGGTCAGCTCGAGCCGCAAGCCGCGTTCGGCGAGCCGTGCCTCGACGCGCCGCAGCTGGAGCTCGACGATCTCGCCGATTTGCTCCTTGCTCAGCGGGTGGAACTCGACGATCTCGTCGATCCGGTTGAGGAACTCGGGTCGGAAGATCTCGGTCATCGCCTCGGCCGAGCGCACGTTCGAGGTCATGATCAGGACGGTGTTGCGGAAGTCCACGGTTCGCCCCTGGCCGTCGGTGAGCCGCCCGTCGTCGAGGATCTGCAACAGGATGTTGAAGACGTCGGGGTGAGCCTTCTCGATCTCGTCGAGCAGCACCACCGAATAAGGCCGCCGGCGAACGGCTTCGGTCAGCTGGCCGCCCTCGTCATAGCCGACATAGCCGGGCGGGGCGCCGACGAGCCGCGAGACCGAGTGCTTCTCCATGTACTCCGACATGTCGATTCGGACCATTGCGCGCTCGTCGTCGAACATGAACTCCGCGAGCGCCCGCGCCAGCTCGGTCTTGCCGACGCCGGTCGGGCCGAGAAAGACGAAGGAACCGATCGGGCGGTCGGGGTCCTGCAGGCCGGAACGGGCGCGGCGGAGCGCGTTCGCGACCGCCGAGACGGCCGCGTCCTGGCCCACGACTCGCGCGTGAAGCCGCTCCTCCATGTGGATCAGCTTCTCCGTCTCACCCTCGAGCAGGCGGTCGACCGGGACGCCGGTCCAGCGTGCGACCACTCCGGCGACGTCGTCCTCGTCCACTTCTTCCTTGACCATCGGCTCGAAGTCGGCAACTCGTTCGCGCTCCGCCAGCTCCTGCTCGAGCGCCGGCAACTCGCCGTAACGGATCTCGGCGACGCGCTGGAGGTCGCCGTTGCGCTCGGCGCGCTCCGCCTCCTGGCGCAGCTCGTCGATCCGGCGCGTGATCTCCTTGACGCGCTCGAGGATCTCCTTCTCGCTCGACCAGCGGGCGGCCAGCTCGTCGCGACGCTCCTTCGCCTCCGCGAGCTCGCGCTCGAGTGGCTCGCGCACGTCCTTCGATTCCTTCGCCATTGCAGCGAGCTCGATCTCGAGCTGGCGCACGCGACGCTCCGCTTCGTCGAGCTCGAGCGGCGAGGAGTCGATCTCCATGCGCAGGCGTGAGGCCGCCTCGTCCACGAGGTCGATCGCCTTGTCGGGCAGGAAGCGGTCGGCGATGTAGCGGTCGGAGAGCACCGCCGCAGCGACCAACGCGGCGTCGCGGATGCGCACGCCGTGGTGAGCCTCGTAGCGCTCCTTCAGGCCGCGCAAGATCGCGATCGTGTCCGAGACGGACGGCTCGCCGATCACGACCGGCTGGAACCGCCGCTCGAGCGCAGCGTCCTTCTCGATGTGCTTCCGGTACTCGTCAAGCGTGGTCGCCCCGATTGCGCGCAGCTCCCCGCGCGCAAGCATCGGCTTGAGCATGTTGGCGGCGTCCACGGCGCCCTCGGCCGCGCCCGCTCCGACGATGGTGTGTAGCTCGTCGATGAAGAGGATCAGCTCGCCAGCGGCGTTCTGCACCTCGGTGAGAACGGCCTTCAGGCGTTCCTCGAACTCGCCGCGGTACTTCGAGCCCGCGAGCATCGCGCCGATGTCGAGCGCCCAGACGCGCTTGCCCTTCAGGCCCTCGGGCACGTCGCCGGCGACGATGCGCTGCGCGAGCCCCTCGACGATCGCGGTCTTGCCGACGCCCGGGTCGCCGATCAGCACCGGGTTGTTCTTCGTGCGCCGCGACAGCACCTGGATCACCCGGCGAATCTCCTCGTCGCGGCCGATCACCGGGTCCAGCTTCCCCTGCTCGGCGAGCTCGGTGAGGTCGCGGCCGAACTTCTCGAGCGCCTGGTAGGTGCCTTCCGGATCCTGCGAGGTGACTCGCTGGCCGCCGCGTACCTGTGCGATCTTCTCCAGGAGCGGGTCGCGCGGCACCACGTCGAGCGCGAGCAGCAGGTGCTCGGTCGAGACGTAGTCGTCCTCGAGCTTCTTGGCCTCGTCCGAGGCCTGCTCGAGCGCGCGCGAGAGCGCCGCGCTGACCTGCGGCTGCTGCTGGGCCCCCTGGGTTGCGGGCTTGGCGCGCAAGGCCGCCTCTGCCTGCGCGCGCAGCTCGGCCGCGTCGGGGACGAGCTGCTGTGGAAGCTCCTGGTCGAGCAGCGCGAGCAGCAGGTGCTCCGGGTAGAGCTCCGGATTGCCCATTCGCCGAGCGAGCTCCTGAGCGGCCGCGACCGCCTCCTGCGATTTCAGCGTCAGCTTGTTGAAGTCCATCGTCTCTGTGCGGGTAGCGGGGACGGGTCGTAGAGCACGAGCTCGCGCCGGTACTGCCGGTGCACCTGCTCGATCGCGTCGCGCATCTCGCGCTCGAGCCGCTGCATCCGCGCTTGCATGCGGCCGACCTCCGCCTGGAGCTCGAGCACGGCCTCGACGCCGGCGAGGTTGAGCCCGAGCTCGCTGGTGAGGCGCTGGATCAGCCGGAGCCGCTCGAGGTCGGCCTCGGAGTAGAGGCGCGTGTTCCCCGCGGTGCGCCGGGGGCGCACGAGGCCTTTCTCCTCGTACACGCGCAGGGTCTGCGGGTGCATTCCGACGAGCTCGGCGGCCACGGAGATCATGTAGCGCGGCCGGTCGTCCATCACGCTCGCTCCCGGAAGACGCGCACGGCGACCGAGCTCATGGCCAGCAGCCCGACGACGACCAGGGCGACGGCTACGAGCGCGAGCGCGTTCAGCCAACCCGGCCGAGGCTCTCCGTCGTAGGTGTTCAGCGCCACGAGCGCCGAGGCGACGTAGAGGCCGATGCCGCCAACCAGGAGCGCGATTCCGAGCAGGAACGAGCGCCTCACGAGACCAGCCCCTCGCGCGGATTTTCGCAAGAGGCCTTCTGCAGCGCCTCGACCGCCTCGCGCTCCCTTTTGCTCAGCTTCTTCGGCACGCTCAGCTTCACGCGTGCGAGCAGGTCGCCCTTGCCGGAGCCCTTCAGCTTCGGCGCGCCCTTGCCCTTCAGGCGCAGCAGCGTGCCGTCCTCGGTGCCCGGCTTCACCTTGACCGTCACCGAGCCCTCGGGGGTCGGCACCTCCACCGTCGCGCCCAGGGCGGCCTCGGGATAGGTGACCGGCACCTCCACGACGAGGTCGTCGCCGCGACGGGCGTAGAGCTTCGAGGGCGCCACCCGTGTGACGACGAACAGGTCGCCCGCCTCGGCGCCGCCCCAGCCTGCCTCACCCTTGCCACGCAGGCGGATCCGCGAACCGTCCTTCACTCCGGCGGGGATCTTCACCGTGTAGCGCTTCGTGCGCCGTTCGCGGCCGGCGCCGCGGCAGTTGGGGCAAGGATCCTCGATCACGGTGCCGTTCCCGCGGCAGCGCGGGCACGGCTGCGAGAGCGCGAACAGCCCCTGGCTCTCGGCCTTGACGCCGCGGCCCCCGCACTCGGGGCAGAGCTTGGGCGCGGTTCCGGGCTTCGCGCCCGAGCCGCCGCACTCGCGGCAGGCGGTCTCGAGCTCGACCGGAATCGTCGTCTCGACTCCGCGCAGCGAGTCCTCGAACGAGAGACGCACCTCGACCTCGAGGTCGCGCCCCGGCTGGCCGCGCTCCTGTCGCTGCGCTCCCCCGCGCGCGCCGAAGAGCCCGCCGAAGATGTCGCCCAGGTCGCCGAGGTCGAAGCCCTCGGTGTCGAAGCGAAACCCGCCGGGACCGCCCGCCGGCCCGCGCCCGTTCGCCGACCCGAACGCGTCGTACTGCTTGCGCTTGTCCGGGTCGGAGAGCACGTCGTAGGCGTGCTGCACCTCCTTGAAGCGCTCCTCCGCAGAATTGTCGCCCGGGTTCGCGTCCGGGTGGTACTGGCGCGCGAGCTTGCGGTAGGCCTTCTTGATCTCGTCCTGAGCGGCTCCGCGGGCGACGCCGAGCGTCTCGTACAGGTCCTTAACTGCCACCGGCCTCCTTCGGGGCCGCCACGACCACGCGCGCCGGGCGCAGAACGCGGTCGCCGAGCTTGTAGCCCTTCTGCAGCACCTCGAGCACCGAGCCTTCCTCGGCCTCGGAGGGCTGCGAGAGGAGCGCCTCGTGAACGTGCGGGTCGAAGACTCCGTTCGTCTCGATCTCGGCAAGGCCCTCCCGGTCGAGGGCAGCCTTCAGCTCGCGGTGCACGAGGCGCACGCCCTCCTCAACGCTACGCGTCTCAGAATCACGCGCTGCTTCTAGAGCCCGCTCGAGGTCGTCGAGCACCGGCAGGAGCTCCTTCACCAGCCGCTCGTGGGCCCGCGCGACCAGGCTCGCCTGATCGCGCGTGACCCGCTTGCGGTAGTTCTCGAACTCGGCCGCAACCCGCTTGAGGTCGTTCAGGTACTCGTCCCGCTCGGCCTCCAGAGCTGCCAGGCGCTCGTCGACCGTGTGGTTGGGGGCGTCAGCCGAATGCTCCGCCATTACGAGGTCTTCGCCTCCTCGTCGACGACCTCGGCGTCCTCGATCACCTCGTCGTCGGACTCGGGCTCGCTTTCGCCGTTGCCGGAGGCCTGCTGGGCCTGCGCCGCCTGGGCGTAGACCGCCTCGGCCAGCTTTTGCGAGGCCTCCTGCAGCGCGTCCGTCTTGGCGCGGATCTCGCCGAGGTCCTCCGTCTCGAGCACCTGCTTGAGCTCCATCACGCGGCCCTCGATCGTCGAGGCATCCGACTCGTCGAGCTTCTCGCGGTGCTCCTTCAAGCTCTTCTCGGTCGCGTAGGCCAGGCTCTCCGCCTGGTTCTTCGCATCCGCGAGCTCGCGCAGCTTCCGCGCCTCGTCGGCGTGCGCCTCGGCGTCCTTGATCATCTGCTCGACCTCGTTCTCGGCGAGCCCCGAGCCGCCTTCGATGCGGATCTGCTGCTCGTTGCCGGTGCCGAGATCCTTGGCCGAGACGTTGATGATCCCGTTGGCGTCGATGTCGAAGGTCACCTCGACCTGTGGCATGCCTCGCGGCGCCGGCGGGATGCCGACGAGCTGGAACTTGCCGAGGGTTTTGTTGTAGAGGGCCATCTCCGACTCGCCCTGGAGGACGTGCACCTCGACCGAAGGCTGGTTGTCCTCGGCGGTGGTGAAGACCTCCGACTTCTTGGTCGGAATCGTCGTGTTGCGCTCGATCAGCTTCGTGAAGACGCCGCCCTTGGTCTCGATTCCGAGGCTGAGGGGCGTGACGTCGAGGAGCAGGATGTCCTTGACCTCTCCCTTGAGCACCCCGCCCTGGATGGCGGCGCCGACGGCGACGACCTCGTCCGGATTGACGCCCTTGTGCGGCTCTGAGCCGATCAGCTCCTTGACCTTCTCCTGCACCGCGGGCATGCGGGTCATGCCGCCGACGAGCACGACGTGCTCGATCTTCGAGGCGTCGAGGCCCGCGTCGGCCAGGCACTGCTTGGTCGGACCGACGGTGCGCTCGAGCAGCTGTGCGGAAAGCTCGTCGAGCTTCGCGCGCGTGAGCTGGAGGTCGAGGTGCTTGGGGCCCTCCGCCGTGGCGGTGACGAACGGCAGGTTGATCTGCGTCGTCATCGTCGAGGAGAGCTCGATCTTCGCCTTCTCGGCGGCCTCGTAGAGGCGCTGCAGGGCCATCTTGTCCTGCGAGAGGTCGATGCCCTGGTCGCGCTTGAACTCCGCGACCATCCAGTCGACGATCGCCTTGTCGAAGTTGTCCCCGCCGAGGTGGTTGTCTCCGTTCGTGGCCTTCACCTCGAAGACGCCCTCGCCGAGCTCGAGCACCGAGACGTCGAAGGTGCCGCCGCCGAGGTCGAAGACGAGGATCGTGTGATCCGAGGCCTCCTTGTCGAGGCCGTACGCGAGCGCGGCCGCGGTCGGCTCGTTGATGATGCGAACGACGTTGAGTCCGGCGATCTTGCCGGCGTCCTTGGTCGCCTCGCGCTGCGCGTTGTTGAAGTAGGCCGGGACAGTGATCACCGCGTCGGTGACCGTCTCGCCAAGATACGCTTCAGCGTCGGCCTTCAGCTTCTGGAGAATCATCGCGCTGATCTCCGGCGGCGCGTACTCCTTGTCGCCGGCCTTCACACGCACGTCGCCGTTCGGGCCCTCCACGACCTCGTACGGCACGATCTTCATCTCCTCGTTGACCTCGCCGAACTTCCGTCCCATGAAGCGCTTGATCGAGAAGATGGTGCTCTGGGGGTTGGTCACCTGCTGGCGCTTTGCGGGCGCCCCGACGAGGCGCTGGCCGTCGTTGGTGAACGCGACCACGGACGGCGTCGTGCGCCCGCCCTCGGCGTTCGGGACGACCGCCGGCTCGCCGCCCTCGATCACGCCAACACAGGAGTTAGTCGTGCCGAGGTCGATGCCGATCGTCTTTGCCATTCTGAATACTCCTTTGTTTGACTGAGAAAATCTCAGTCGCATAGTAGCAGGTCTCAGCGCCGTAGACTGTCGGCTTGAGGCGCATCGGGGTCGTGTTGCTCATGTTGGGGGCCGCCGCGGCGGCAAGCGGCGCCCTGCCGAAGCCGCGCGTGACGCGAATCGCGGTGGATCCGCTCCCGCCGGGCGCGCTCGGGCAGCACGCGACGATCGTCGAGCCCTCGAGCTTCTCGTCCGGCCTGCGCACCGTGGCCGCGTTCCAGGTCGGGCGCAACTTCGGCGGCGGGGCGGGCGCGATCGGCTACGCGACCTCGACGAACGGCGGTCGAAGCTGGCGCTCCGGCATTCTCCCTGCGGTCACGCAGGCCAGCTCGCCGCCCGGCCCGTCGCTCACTGCGAGCGATCCCGTCGTCGCCTTCGACGCGGCTCATGGACGTTGGCTCGTCGCCTCACTGGCCGGCGCCAACGGCCAGAACGTGATCTTCGTCAGCGGCTCGCCCGACGGCGTCGCGTGGGAGCCGCCGGTCACCGCGATCGCGTCCCCCTCCCAGAGTCTCGACAAGCAATGGCTCGCCTGCGACAACGGGACCTCCAGCCCGTTCCGCGGTCACTGCTATCTCGCCTATGCCTCGTTTGCCGCCGGGTTCAACGAGCCCGTTCGCCTGGCCGTCCAAACGTCGACCGACGGCGGCCGAACCTGGGGCGTGCCCGTGCTATTGCCGGTCGACTACGTCTCCGAGACCGACACGCTGGGCCCGGAGCCGATCGTGCGGCCCGGTGGCGAGCTCGTGATCGTCTTCTTCGAGCGGACGACCGTGAAGGCGGTGCGCTCGAACGACGGAGGTGCTACCTTCGCTCCGCGCGAGCGGGTGGCGCCGTTCAAGTTCCGCGTCTACTCGTCACGCCCCGGGCACCTGCGCGCACCGCCGATCCCCACCGTTGCCGTCGATCGCACGGGCACCGTGTACACCGCCTGGTACGACTGCCGGTTCCGCCGCTTCTGCGCGGGGAACGACATCGTTCTCTCACGCTCCAGACGCCCGGGCGTGTGGAGCAGGCCGACGCGGATCCCGCTCGGGCCGCGAGGCCGAAGCACCGACTACGTCCTCCCCGTCTTCGCCGTGGATCCACGCTTCAAGATCCGACTAGCCCTGGCCTTCTACGCGCTCACGAGCCCCGACTGCTCCGACCCACGGTGCCGCCTCGTGGCCGGCCTGGCGACCTCCGTGACGGGCGGCAAGCGCTGGCGCAGAAGGTGGACGAGCAGCCCGATGCGTCTCGGCTGGCTGGCCGACACCTCGCAGGGGCGGATGGTCGGGGACTATTTCGGGTTGACCTTCACCGGCGGCCGCGCGCTGGCGCTGCTCGTGCTCCCGCGTGCGCCTCGCAGCGGCCGGTTCGACGAGCCGCTCTACGCCGTCTCGACTCCGCCAGGCTGACGGCCGGCCAGCCGGCGCAACGCTGAGGCAGCCGCCGGCTCGGCCAGGGCGATTCCGCCCAGGATCGCGCCGCAGCCTCCCCAACCGAGCCAGCCGAGCCGGTCGCCGGAGAGCCAGTAGCCGAAGATCCCGGCGAACACGGTTTCCAGCGCGAAGACGAGAGCGATCCGGGCCGCGCTGAGCCGCCTTTGCGCCCAAATCTGGATCAGGTAGGCAAGCGCGCTCGCGAAGACCCCGGTGACGAGCAGGGCTCCCCAGACGGTCCAGCCGCGGGGAACCGAGAGGTCGCCGAGCGCGAGGGTGATCGCGAAGAATCCCAGGCAGCAAGTGGCCATCTCGACGAAGGTGAGCGCGATCGCGTCGTAGCGGTTCGCATAGCGCTCGACCATCACGATCTGCAGCGCCTGCGCGGAAGTCGAGGCAAGCACGAGCAGATCGCCGGTCGTCGACCCGACATGCACCCCCGAGAGCATCGCCAGCCCGGTCACCGAGAGGACGACTCCGAGCCAGACCTCCAGACCCACGCGCGTCCGGAAGAGCACGAGCCCGAAGAGCGGGGTCAGGACGACGTAGAGGCCGGTGATGAAGCCGGTGCTCGAGACCGTCGTCCGCTCGAGGC
The DNA here is from genome assembly GCA_035296785.1 of Gaiellaceae bacterium. Taxonomy (GTDB): domain Bacteria; phylum Actinomycetota; class Thermoleophilia; order Gaiellales; family Gaiellaceae; genus AC-32. The sequence continues at coordinate 4,220 of DATHAF010000027.1, read as the reverse complement.
CCGCGGTTTGGAGCCCGATGCCGACCCCGAGCAATACCCCGAGCACTCCGCCTGCGAGCAGGCCCGAGCGGCCGAGCGCGCGCACGCGAGGCATCGCAACCACCCCGAGCACGCCGGCGGCGATCGCGTAGCGCACCGCGAGAAACGCGAACAGCGGGTAGACCTCGACCGCGTCCTTGACCTGGACGAAGGTGACGCCCCAGACCACGGTGACCGCGATGAGGGCGAGGAGCGCCACCGCCGAAGCCTAAGGAGCCCCTCAGACTACGTCCTGGCCGCCCTCGCCCTGCGCCGGCTCGTCGTTCGTCTCCAGCTCGGTGTTCGCGGGTCCCGGCTCGTCGCCGTCGATCTGCCGCTGGGTCGGGTTTCGGCCTTCCTCGTCGATCAGCTCCTCACCGTTCCCTGTCTCCTGCTCGTGCTCGCTCATTGCTCACCTCCCTCCGAAGCTGCGGAAGGCGCCGCGAACGACGCCCTCGCGCGGGTGTCTCCGCGGGATTCCCGCGGGCTAGACCATGTCAAACCTCGGCTAGGCTTCTGACGTGAAGCCGCTCGTCGACTCCTGGGGCCGTGAGATCAAGAGCGTCCGGGTCTCCGTCACGGACAAGTGCAACTTCCGCTGCCGCTATTGCATGCCGGCGGAAGGCTTGGAGTGGCTCGACCGGGAGGAGCTGCTGAGCTTCGAGGAGCTCGCGCGGATCGTGCGCGTGCTCGCCGCGATGGGCGTCGAGGAGGTCCGCCTGACCGGCGGCGAGCCGCTCGTGCGCCGGGATCTGCCGCGACTCGTGCAGCAGTTGGCCGAGATCCCCGGCGTGAACGACCTCTCGCTGACCACGAACGGCGTCCTGCTCGACAAGCTGGCCGGGCCGCTCGTCGAGGCGGGGCTGCGGCGGCTGAACGTCTCGCTCGACTCGCTCTCGCACGTGCGCTTCGCGGAGATCACGCGCCGGGATGCGCTCGAGCGCGTGCTGGCAGGGCTCGAGGAGGCCGAGAGGTACCCGGAGCTCGGGCCGATCAAGGTCAACTGCGTCGCGATGCGCGGGTTCACCGAGGAGGAGGTGCCGGCGCTGGCCGAGCTGGCGCGGCGGAAGCCCTACATCGTCCGCTTCATCGAATTCATGCCGCTGGACGCCGACGAGTCGTGGCGCGGCGACGATGTGCTCACCGGCGGCGAGATCCGCGCCCTGATCGAAGAGCGCTGGCCACTCGAGGAGGTTCCCGCGAAGGCGTCCTCGACCGCGCAGCGCTTCCGCTTCGCGGACGGTTCGGGGGAGATCGGCTTCGTCAACCCGGTCTCGGAGCCGTTCTGCTCGAGCTGCGACCGGATCCGGCTGACCGCCGACGGCCAACTGCGAACGTGCCTCTTCTCCCGGCGCGAATGGGATCTGAAGACGCCGCTACGCGAGGGCGCCCCCGATGCCGAGTTGGAGCGCCTGCTCCGCTTCGCGGTGCGGCACAAGGAGCTGAAGCACAAGATCAACGACCCCGGCTTCGTGCGCGCCTCGCGGTCGATGTCTCAGATCGGCGGCTGAAGCCGACCGGTTCAAGGCCACCTAGAAGATCGCGGGTTCAGGTCGAGCTGGCCGCCGTCCTTGCACTCGCGCGAGTGGTACTTCGCCAGGCCGTACGGGTAGAGACCGCTCCACGCCAGCTCGGCCAGGCTGTCGGCGTACGCTCTCGGCGCGCCGAGCAGGACGCCGGCCCGGCGCATGCGCTGAAGGCCGTAACACGTCGCGACCGCCTCGTTACCGCCGGGTGCAACGTGCACCGTTTCGTGGCCGAGCGTGAGCACGGTGTTCGCGAGCTGGAGCTTCGCCTTGCCGCGCGCGGGACGGTGCGCTTGGTAGACGAAGCGCACGAGCCGCTCGCACATGCGCGGCGCGAGGTTGACCCTCGTGGCCTCGGAGACGAAGCCGTCGGCTCTCAGGTCGACGGCTCCTCCGGTGTAGGCGCTGCGCTCGGCGATCAACGCGACCCAGTCCGCCCGCGACCAGCAGCGCACGACCGTCGCCGGCACACCGCTCAGCGTCGCGGCTACCCGAGAGAACCGCGGCTCGACCCGACTCACCCGCGTCGCGCCCCCGCGCCTCGGCAGCGAGCGCCCGTCGCTGCGGAGGAAGATCCGAGCGCCGGAGGCGCTCAGCGCGCGGTCGCCCGCGGCCAGGTCGCCCTGCCGAAACGCCGAGCACGCGCGCAGCACGATCCGAGCCGCGGCGCGCTGTCTGCGGGTCGGGGCCTCGCCCACGGAGGAACGGAAGATCGGCTCGCAGTCGCGCAACGCCGCCAGCGCCTTCGCGCCTTCGGGCGCGGCCGCCTGCTCCGAGAGGTTGCTGACCGCGTTCGCAAAGGCGGCCATCGTCCGGAACCAGGCAACCTCCTGCGCGGTGGGCAGCGGAGGAACACGCGGCGTCGCTGTCTCACCGCCTGACGAGGCGCCCCCGCAGCCCCCGGCTAGCAGCGCAAGCATGGAAATAGATGGCGCCACCAGGCGTTTCAATCCACGCAGTAGAGCACGACAGACAAGGCGGTTAAAATGGACGCCTCCCCGTGAGCGCGCTCGTCTCAGCCGGCCGTCGAGTCCTGCCCCGTGGGTGGGCGGACTTCGGGCGTCAGCTCGCGATCTGGTTCGGCTTCCTGATCGCATACCAGGTCGCCCGCGGGATCGCGGACCGCAACCCGCCGCGCGCGTTCGACAACGGCCTGCACGTGATCGGGATCGAGCGGCACGCGAACGCGCTCTTCGAGCTGAGCCTGCAACGGCTGGTCGATGGCTCGCACGTCCTGGCGACCCTCGCCTCGTGGACCTACTGGAACTCCGAGTTCACCGTGCTCGGTCTTGCGCTCCTCTGGGTCTACCTGCGCCGCAACGAGGCGTTCGTGCGCTTTCGCAACACGATCCTGCTCGCAAACGTAATCGGACTGGTCGGCTACGTGCTGTTGCCGACCGCGCCACCGCGGATGTTCCCCGACTTCGGCTTCGACGACACCCTCCAGAACTTCGGTCAGCTGAATCACGGCAGCGGGCTGGTCGAGTTTGCCGCCAACCCGTACGCGGCGATGCCGAGCCTCCACGCGGCCGACGCCCTGATCGTCGGGCTCGTGCTCTTCTCGGTCTGCCGCACGCGCTTCGCCAAGATCCTCTGGCTGCTCTGGCCCGGGTGGGTTTGGTTCAGCGTGATGGCCACGGGCAACCACTTCTGGCTCGACGTGGTCGCGGGCGTGATCGTCGCCGCGATCGCCGGCCTGCTGATCTACCGCAATCCATTTCGACGCCGCCGGGCGACTGCGGCAACCGCTTAGCGGCCTAGAACTGCCGCCCGCCGACTGGGCGCAGGCCGGTTCGCAAAGAGGCTGCTAGCGTGCCTCGCGTGACCCGAACGGCCACGCTCGCCTGGGTGAAACAGGGCTACACGGACGGAACTCGCCGGCTCGCCTCGCGCTGGATGGGTGGCCTCGCGCGGACGCGCGTGACGCCGAACGCGCTCACCGCCGCAGGCGTCACCCTGTGCGCGGCGGCCGCCGTCCTCATCTGGTTCGGCGATCACAACCAGTGGCTCGTCTACTGGCTCGCCGCGATTGTCTTCGTCGTCGGCTCGATCCTCGACATCCTGGACGGAGCGCTGGCGCGCCACGGCGGCAAGGCGACCCCCTTCGGCGCTTTTGTCGACTCGATTTCGGACCGCGTCAGCGAGGGCTTCGTGCTGACGGCGGTCGCCCTCGTCTTCGCGCGCCACGGCAACGAGATGGCGCTCGCCTTCGCAATCGCCGCGATCGGCGGCTCCTTCCTCGTCTCCTACGCGCGCGCCAAGGCGGAGCTGCTCGGCCTGCGCGGAGACGTCGGCATCGGCAGCCGCGCCGAGCGCGTCGTCGTGATCACTGCCGGGCTCGTGTTTGCCCCCTGGGGCGGCCTGCAGTGGGCGATCTACTTCCTCGCCGCAACCGCCTGGCTCACCGTCCTACAACGAATCCTGCACGTCCGCAGAGAACTCAGGAGGAACTGATGGCTTCAAGGAACGGCAAGGCCCCGCGTCGCGACGACAAGGTGCGCGTGGCGCTGATCGGCGTCGGCAACTGCGCGAGCTCGCTCGTGCAGGGGGTCGAGTACTACAAGGACGCCGACCCGAACCAGTTCGTCCCCGGGCTGATGCACGTCGACCTCGGCGGCTACCACGTCCGTGACGTCGAGTTCACCGCCGCCTTCGACGTCACAACCGACAAGGTCG